>JAPLYG010000016.1 GCA_026395685.1 Candidatus Parcubacteria bacterium | reverse complement strand
GTCCAGCTTCTGTCGCAACTACTACTCTTAGTCTTGGGGCTAATACGCTTACACTCACAAACGGACTTACTATTACAGGTGGTGGTAATGCTAACAAGATTGCGCTTGTAAGTATATCTACGGGTACACTTACTGTTGGCGGAGATATTGCTTTCGGTGGAACTGTAGCTGCTGCACAACTAACTTTTACCGGTGCAGGCAAATTAAATATTGGTGGTTCTACTGGTATGGGTACCGGGGGAACATTTACAGCATTGACCAGTACGGTTAATTATAATCGCGCTGGAGCTCAAACAAGCATTGGGCCATATGCTTATGCTAACCTTACATTGAGTGGAAGTAGCAGTGGCGCTAAGACATTTCCGGCCGGTACAACTACTGTCAGCGGTATCCTTTCCATGGAAGGCCAGGCAACTGCGACGGTAACGGGAACCTTAACGCCCGGCGCGGCCTCCACTCTTCAATACAAAGGATCGGTAGCCCAGACAACAGGTGGCGAGTTTAAAACGCCCTGGCCTGGATCTGGTGGTGTAAAAATAGAAAACGCCAATGGAACCGGAGTTACTCTTGGAGCAGCAAGATCAATTGGCGCTAATCCTTTAACTATAGGCGGTACGATTGCTAATAGTGTTTTTAATGACGGCGGTTTCCAATTAACATCAACTGGAATTTTAAATCTTACTTCAGGCACTTTCAAATTAGGTATAGCAGGTACAGCGACGACTTGGCCAACATTTGGGACAAATAATATTTCTTCCGGGACAACCGTAGAATATGCAGCAGGCGTTTCCCAAACTGTTTCAGGCACGCCAACTTATCAAAATTTAAAAATCTCCGGAGCAGCCACAAAAACCGCTGGAGCTAATCTGACTGTGAATGGGACCTTAACCGTAAGTGCAAGTGGAGATACTTTGAATTTAAGCACTTTTACCCTTGGAGGTACTTTGGGTACAATCACGAATGCTGGAACTATCAGAACGCAAAATACCAGCGGTACTCCGATCCCAACGGGAAAGATCTGGGGTGGCACAGTTAATTATGACGCAACAACAGGCGGACAAACAGTCATGGCCGGTACATACTCAACCTTAACCATGGGCAATTCCAGCGGCACGCAAACAGCGAGCGGCGCCTTGGCAGTCACAACATTGAATAACAATACTAATAGCGCTGACATCTTAAACATGTCAACCTTTGCTTTGACTGCTACGACAGTAAACAATACCGGCACAATCAGAACACAAAATACTTCAGGCACGCCACTGCCAACCGGACTAACCTGGGGCGGCACAGTAAATTACGATGCGGCAACAGGCGGCCAAACAGTGATGGCCGGTACATATTCAACATTAACCATGGGCAATACCAGCGGCACGCAAACAGCCAGCGGCGTCTTGGCCGTGACAACCTTGAATAATAATACTAATTCAGCTGATGTTTTAAATTTAGTTACTTATGCATTAACAGCTACGACAGTAAACAATACCGGCACAATCAGGACGCAAAATACATCAGGCACGCCATTGCCAACCGGATTTGCCTGGGGCGGCACAATTACCTATGATGCTGCTAGCGGCAGCCAGACAGTAGTAAGCGCTACTTCATATAATAATTTAACATTGGGCAATACCAGCGGCACTAGCGCGACGGCAGCTAATTTAGTTGTGAATGGCACATTGACCACAACAGCTAGCGGAACTTTGAATTTGAGCACTTTTACGCTGGGCGGCACTTTAGGGACAATCACTAACGGAGGCACAATCAGAACGCAAAATACATCTGGCACCCCGATTCCAACAGGCAAGATCTGGGGCGGGACAGTTAATTATGACGCGGCAACCGGCGGACAAACAATAATGGCCGGAACATATTCAACCTTAACCATGGGCAATACCAGTGGTACGCAAACAGCGAGCGGTGCCTTGGCAACAACAACCTTGAATAACAATACCAATTCGGCTGATATTTTAAATTTAGTTACTTACGCATTAACAGCTACGACAGTAAATAATACGGGTACAATCAGAACGCAAAATACAACGGCTACGCCATTGCCAACAGGATTAACCTGGGGAGGAACAGTAAATTATGATGCAGCCACTGGCGCTCAGACAGTAAGGGCTGGCACATATTCAACTTTAACTATGGGGAATACAAGCGGGACTCAGACTGCAGATGGAGCCTTGGCAGTCACAACATTGAACAATAATACTAATTCGGCCGACATCTTTAACATGTCTACTTTTGCTTTGACTGCTACGACAGTAAACAATACGGGTACAATCAGAACACAAAATACTTCAGGCACGCCACTGCCAACCGGACTAACCTGGGGCGGCACAGTAAATTACGATGCGGCAACAGGCGGCCAAACAGTGATGGCCGGTACATATTCAACCTTAACCATGGGCAATACCAGCGGTACGCAAACAGCCAGCGGCGCCTTGGCAACAACAACCTTGAATAATAATACCAATTCGGCTGATATTTTAAATTTAGTTACTTACGCATTAACAGCTACGACAGTAAACAATACCGGCACAATCAGGACGCAAAATACATCAGGCACGCCATTGCCAACCGGATTTGCCTGGGGCGGCACAATTACCTATGATGCTGCTAGTGGCAGCCAGACGGTTGTAAGCGCTACTTCCTATAATAATTTAACATTAGGCAATACCAGCGGTACCAGTACGACAGCGGCGAATTTAGTTGTTAACGGCACATTGACCACAACAGCTGGCGGAACTTTAGATCTGAGCACCTTTACATTAGGCGGGATACTGGGGACCATTACAAATAATGGTACGATAAAAACATCCAATACCAGCGGTTCGCCAATAACCAGCGGCAAAAACTGGGGAGGTACTTTTGAATATGCAAGTTCTGGCGGAGCCCAAACCATGGTCGCCGGCACTTATAATAATTTAATTCAAAGCGGCTCGAGCGGATCAACGCTTGGCGGAGTGGTAAATGTCGGTGGTACGCTGACCCTGACATCTGGAATTATTACAACCGGCGCCAATAATGTTTATATCGGTTCAACGGGTTCTGTCTCGGGCGGCAGCACCGCTAGTCATGTCTTTGGCAATTTGAGAAAATGGATTGGTTTGGGAGTTACCAGTAAGACTTTTGAAATTGGTGACGGTACTAATTATGCCCCCGTGAATATTACTGGTGCGACTGTCGGTACGGCTGATGATCTTACGGTAAAAACAACAACAGGTCAGCATCCCAATCTCGGCACTTCAAGTATAAGCGGGACCAAAAATGTCAACCGCTACTGGTCTTTTACGGCAGGCGGCAGTCTGGCCATGACTTATGACTCAACTTTTAATTTTGTCACAGGCGATATCATCGGCGGAGCCGATTTTAATAATTTTATTGTGGGTAAATATTCCGGCAGCTGGTCTTATCCCGCAGTCGGCACCAAAACATCAACCAGCACCAAAGCAACCGGGCTGTCCAGTTTTAGCGATTTTGCCTTGGGTGAGGGGGGCAATGCAGGGCCAATTTTGAATAATGGTACAACTGATAATGTTCTGCCGGCTCTTTCGCAGGTAACTGACGGTTCAGGCAAAATTACCATAACATTTAGAGTTAAAGACGCTGAAACAGATTCTGTTTCAGCGGTTAATGGCAGTTTTTATTATCAGGTTAATGGCGGGGGCTGGAGTGCAATTTTAGATGCTGATATTACCGGCACAAAAACCGGTTTGTCATCTGCCACGGATTATACCGGCGCTTTGCATACGCTTACCTGGGACAATTCCAAAGAATATATTGATGATGCGGCGAGCACCAATGTTCAGGTAAAATTCAAGGTGAATGACGGCACTTCGGATTCAAACGAGGGGATTTCTCCTCTGGGATTCAGTATAGACAACTTGGACCCGGGCGCCTTTACCGTGGGATCAGTAATTACCACGGGCGGCACAGTTGTAGCGAGCAAATGGAACGCAACCAATACCGGAGTCGATGTAACCACGCCAATTGCCAACGATGCCTCATTAACAGGGGGCACACTTCAGATACAGGCTGAAGCAGACGGATCATTTGAGAATATCGGCAGCGCCTATACAATTTTAGTCGGCGACCTAGGTACAAGTAAAACACTTTCAATCTCGGCTGCCGCGCTGGAAGGAATCTCTGGATTTTCAGAAGGCGATAATATTACATTTAAAGCAATCATAACCGATTTGGCCGGCAATTCAACCCTCAGCAGCGCCAGCGTCACTTCTCTTGATGTTGATCAGACACCTCCGGCTGGCTTTACCGTGGGATCAGTAATTACCACGGGTGGCACAGTTGTAGCGAGCAAATGGAATTCAACCAATACCGGAGTAGATGTGACTACGCCAATAGCCAACGATGCCACTTTAACCGGCGGCACACTTCAGATACAGGCTGAAGCAGACGGATCATTTGAGAATATCGGCAGCGCCTATACTATTTTAATAGGCGATTTGGGAACGAGCAAAACACTTTCAATTTCCGCTGCCGCGCTGGAAGGAATCACTGGATTTTCAGAAGGGGATAATATTACATTTAAAGCAATCATAACCGATTTGGCCGGCAATTCAACCCTCAGCAGCGCCAGCGTCACTTCTCTTGATGTTGATCAGATCGCTTTGAGTGTCACAATCAACCAGGCAGCTGGCCAGGCAGATCCGACAACTTCTTCGCCAATTAATTTTACCGCGGTATTTAGCGAACCTACTGCAAACTTTATTACCGGCGATGTAACCCTGGGCGGCACTGCCTCTCCCACAACTGGGACAGTAACTGAAATAGTTCCAAACGACGGGACTACTTATAATGTTGCTGTTACAGGCATGTCCAGTTCAGGCACTGTTATTGCCTCAATTGGTGTCGCAAAGGCTACTGATGCGGCCGGAAACTCCAATACCGCCTCAACTTCAGGAGATAACCAGGTGTCTTATGCTGTTCCATACAATATTTCCGGAACTACGGATCTGGGAGATGGCGGTACCATTGCTGTTGCCCTGAATGGGGTAGTACAAACAGGATATACTGGTACGGTTTCTTTAGGCACCTGGACCATCGTCGGCGTACCAATTGTGGCCAGTGATATTGTGACGGTTTGGAATGATGGCGCGGGAACTGCTGATGAAACTACGGCTGTGACTAAACAAGCTGGCGTAGACGGCAATATCACGGGCATGGTTTTAAACCGTCATGTTCTTTCTCTGGGCAGTTCTACCAATGAAAGTTTAACTTTATCAGATTTGGGATTATATGATAATGATCAGGATAACAATATTATGCATTCTGCCAATGCTTCGGTTCTTAATGTTGACGCCAACGGCGTTTATACGGATGAAAAAATAAATATACTTATCGGAGACACTTTGACTATTGGTGGAACAGAAACATTGAATACAGTTCATTTAACTATAACCGGAACATTAACTTCCGGCGGAAATAGTACATATATCGTTAGCGGCGACTGGACTAATAATGGCACCTTTACTATTAGCACAAGTTCCGTAACCCTCAATGGCACTGGCGCTCAGGCAATCAACGGATCATCCGCTATTTCCTTTAATAATTTAGTAATAAATAAATCAGGTACAGCAACTCTGGGCAAAAACACATCTATTGTGGGCGATCTTACAATCAGTTCCGGCACTCTGGATCTGGCAGCTTTCACCATCAATAGATCTGCGCCAGGCGGAATATTGACTATTGCAAATGGCGGAACATTAAAGATCGGTGATTCAAATACCTTGCCGTCAAATTATTCTACTCATTCATTTGGTGCAACCAGTACAGTAGAATATGGGGGAACCGCAACAACTGTGGCTACGCCAAATAGTTCTCAAGCTTATGGCAATTTAGTAATTAGCGGTTCAGCAGTGACCACGACAAACAGTTTTACGGTGGCGACTTCACTTTCCGTTAGTGGTAGTTTGGTTGCTAGTAATCTTAGCGGAATTACCATGGCCAATGGATCATCAATCAGTAATACTGGCACACTTTCAATTCATGATTTAACTATTGCCGCCGGATCAGTGACAGGTAATAATGATTTTACAGTTGAAGGTGTTTTGACCCTAAACACAAATGCCTCTGCGACAGTAGGCAATCTTGTCATGGGTGCAAATACCCTGACCATGGGCGCTAGCGCAACAACAGTTGGGGCAGGAGATGTAACCGGCATTGTGAAACGAACAAGTTTTATTGCCGGTACCACATATACTTTTGGCAATCAGTACACGACATTTAACTTTCAGTCCGGGGGAACATTACCGACCGATGTTAGCTATAAAATCACTATAGGCTCAGCACCAGCCTGGAAATTAGATGGTGTACAAAGAACTTACGATATTATTCATACAGGAGGAAGCGGCCATGCGACTATAAATGCTCACTACCTTGATAGTGAGCTCAATAGCAATACTCCTGAAAATCATTTGGTTGTTTGGACAGCCTTCACACCTTTTACGCCGGGGACGGCACTTGAATTCGGTAGGACGAATTATGACGTAACAAATAACTGGGTTGGAATCGCTGGAGGCGATATATCAATTTTGCCCACAAGCTTTGACCAAGCGATTTCGACATTTGGACTTTCTGCTATTAGTACCTCTGTTTGGGATGGATCAACTAGCACAGCCTGGTGGGAACCGACTAACTGGAATCCTGATGGTGTTCCCTCAGACTTGGCAGATGTCGAAATTCCAGATGCTTCAACAACACCCAATGCCCCGATATTAAACCCAGTTCTCGCTGTCGGCAGATTGACACTTAATAGTGGCGCTATTTTAAACACAGCAGTCGGCTATGCCTCTACTGTTACTATTTCTGGCGGTAGCGGCGCATGGAGTGACAATGGGGGTACATTTAATGCTGGTACAGGCGCTACAGGCAGTACAATTATTTTTACTAATGCAGGGGCTACAATATCTGGTGTAACGGAGTTCTACAATGTGATGATTGATCCTGGTGCAGCGGTGACCATGGGAAGCGGTGGCACAATGCGTATTGGCGGGACCATGACAAATAACGGAACCTGGCGCGCTGCGCAGCTATCTGGTACCACAGTTGAATATAATGGGGCAGGTCAGACAGTATTGAATCCAAACGGATTGACTCCGGGCTATGATAACCTTATCTTGAGCGGCACAGGCGGCAAAACCATGCCGGCAACAACATTGAGCATCCTGGGAGATTTTACCATGTCAGGATCTGCTTCTGCGACTGCGGCTGGTGTTATAAATACGACCGGCAACCTTACTGTTGGGGCTGGCAATACCTTTACTATGGGAGCTTATTCAGATACAATCGGCGGTAATTTGGCCAACCATGGCACTTTTACAGCCACAGGAGCCACCATTGATATCGGCGGAAATTTCACCAGCGATAACACTTTTACTGCTACCGGAAGTACTATGTCGATCGCTGGAGATTTCACAAACGATAACACTTTTACGGCAACGGGTAGCGCCATTACATTTGACGGCACGCTGGCTCAGGCTATTGGCGGGACAAATGCAATAACATTTAATAATTTAACGATAAATAATTCAGCCGGAGTTACACTTAACAGCGCAGGTCAGACAGTTGCCGGTGCGCTGACTTTGACTTCAGGCAATATGACAACCGGCGCTAATAACATATATATTAATTCAACAGGCAGTGTTTCAGGCGGTAGTACTGGCAGTCATATTATCGGAAACTTAAGAAAGCAGATTCCAACCGGAAGTCCCAGCAAAACTTTTGAAATTGGCGATGCCTCAAATTACACTCCGGTAGCTATTGATTTTAACGCTGTTTCCACGGCTGGCGATTTAACTCTAAGTACAGCTGACGCGGATTGTACAAATATCAATACTTCTACAATTAAACCCAGTAGAACTGCCAATAGGTGCTGGACTACCACTAATTCAGGTATTGTTTTAGCTACTTACGATTCTACTTTTAATTTTGTGGCCGGGGATCTGGATGGTACAGCTGATCCTAGTAATTTTATTGTGGGTAAATATAATGCTGGTTGGACTTATCCGACAGTTGGCACGCAAAATCCTTTAAATACTCAAATAACCGGAGAAACCACTTTTAGCGATTTCCAATTAGGAAATGTTAATGCAGCACCGATTTTGAATGATGGGGCAAGCCCCGATGTTCTGCCAGCTCTTTCCCAGGCAATTGACGGTTCGGGCAAGGTGACAATAACTTTCAGAGTCAAAGATGCAGATTTGGATTCAGTCTCGGCAGTTAACGGCAGTTTTTACTATCAGGTGAATGGCGGGGGATGGAATGCAATTGCTGACGCTGATGTTACCGGCACAAAAACCGGCCTGTCATCAGCCGCGGATTATACC
Source organism: Candidatus Parcubacteria bacterium (assembly GCA_026395685.1). Lineage (GTDB taxonomy): Bacteria > Patescibacteriota > Patescibacteriia > CAIXNZ01 > CAIXNZ01 > JAPLYC01. The sequence goes on along the minus strand of JAPLYG010000016.1, from coordinate 134,931 downwards.
GGCGCCCTGCATACGCTTACCTGGGATAATTCCAAAGAATATATTGATAATGCTGTCAGCGTCGATGTCCAGGTAAAATTTAAGGTTAATGACGGCGCCTTGGATTCCAGTGAGGGAGTTTCTCCTTTGGGATTTGATGTAGACAATCTGGCTGCAGCCTTTACCATGCAATATTATTCCGATTCAGGCTTAACTACTCCCATAGCTGACAATTCAAAATTAAAAGCCGGAACATATTATGTAAAAATATCATCTAACGAAGCATTGTCCGCAACGCCGACAGTCTCAATTGATGCCGAAGGCACCAATAATGATGTGACTAATGGGGCAACCATATCTGTAGCAGGCAATGATTATAAATACACCAGAATAATAGTCTCGGACGGATCAGCGGTCGGCATCACGCTTGAAGACTGGTCAGCCACGGGCACAGATTCATTCGGAAACACCGCAACCAATGCTAATCCGACCAATGAAGGTTTGAAAACAATGTATACCGATACAGTTGCGCCGACTAATCAAGACACTGTCTTTACCCCATCAGCCACTAAACAGGGAGGAGCAAGCGTAACCATAGTTTCTTCAGGCGATGCGACCAATGAAGTCTGGTTTGCTCCGTCCGGCACCACTATTTTTATCGCTGGAGCAACTATGACCAAAGCAGCCAGCGGCACAGCCGTTACCATACTGGCGCCGGCTAACGGCGGCAGCTATAAATTATTTGTCATTGATGCCGCAGGCAATATTTCAGCGGAATCAGCCGCTACTTTGACAGTAGATAATCTGGCACCGACCTTTACCATGCAATATTATTCAGATTCGGGCTTAACTACTCTCATAGCTGACAACTCAAAATTAAAAGCCGGGACATATTATGTAAAAATATCAGCCAATGAGGCCTTGTCAGCAACGCCGACCGTTTCAATTGCTGCCGAAGGCACAAATAATGATGTGACCAATGGGGCAACAACTTCGGTATCAGGCAATGATTACAAATACACCAGAACCATAATCTCGGATGGATCAGCTGTCGGCACCACGCTTGAAGACTGGTCTGTTACGGGAACAGACATTGCCACAAATACCGCGACTGATGATAATCCGACTAATGAGGGCTTGAAAGCAATGTATACTGATACGACCGCGCCGACTTTTACGATCCAATATTATTCCGATGTTGGCCTTACTACTTCAATGGGCAATAATCCTATTTTAGTAGTGGGAACATATTATATTAAAATTTCAGCTGATGAAGCCTTGTCCGCAGCGCCGACCATAAGCATAGCTGCCGAAGGCACAAATAATGATGCGACAAACGCGGCCACGACTTTTGTGTCAGGCAATGATTACAAATATACCAGAACAATCGTCTATGATGCGGCTGCCATCGGCGCGGTTTTGGAAGACCTAAGCATCACAGGACAAGATGTTGCGACTAATTTAGCCACCAATGCAAATCCGACAAATGAAGCAACAAAAGCAGCCTATACCGATACCACAGCGCCGTATGTGACCAATGTCACTTCTTCAACAGGCGATGGCCATTATAATGCCGGTGATGTAATTTCAATCCAGGTAGTATTCAGTGAAAGCGTGACCGTGGCAGTCGGCACTCCGCAATTAACCCTGGAAACAGGCGCTAGTGACGCGGTTGTTAATTATTCAAGCGGCTCGCCTTCAGCGACTTTAACTTTTGATTATAATATCGGAGCCGGAGAAAATTCAACTGATTTAGATTATAATTCAATCAATGCTTTGGCTTTAAATGGAGCGACAATCAAGGATACGGCTACCGGACTAAAAAATGCCAGCTTGTTTTTATTCACGCCCGGAGATCCGGGTTCTCTCGGGGATAATAAGAATATCGCAGTTGATACCACAGACCCTGTCATATCCGCTGTCGCGCCTGCCATCAATGCCTATATTAATAACATTACTACCTCATCAGCAGTTAATTATACGATTGATGAGGATCTTTTGAGCGGCGCTATTACCATGACAGGGACAAGCGGCCCTGATATTGGCAATGTGCATACCTGTACATTAGCAGGAACAGCTTTAAATTCTGGAGCACATACGGCTTTGGATATGTCGGATACAGTTAATGGATGTACTTCAGCTCAATCCCTGGTGGACAGTTCTGTCTATACCTTTGATTTTGATGCCACAGATCTGGCCGGCAATAATGCTGGCACTATTACCAATACCGGTATTACTTTTGATGCCACCAAGCCGGATGTAACAATTGATCAGGCAGTAGCTCAATCTGATCCAACCAATGTCTCGCCGGTACTATTTACGGCAGTATTTAGCGAGCCGATAAATACGGGAACCTTTACCGGCAGTGATGTGGCCATTACCGGAACAGCTACCACCGGCTTAGTCACGATTACCGAAGTCGCGCCCAATGACAAAACCACTTTTGAAGTTTCAGTCGTGGTTACTGACGATGGAACAGTGATAGCTGATATCGGAGTAGGGAATGTCTCTGATGTGGCCGGCAATACCAATAATGTTTCAACTTCAACTGATAATACGGTTAATACTAATTATCTGCCGCCGACAATCGGCAGTATAACCAGCGTGGCTGGCGATACAAGCGCGCCATACTATGACGCTACAGATGACAGCTCAACAATAATTGTCTTTACTTCCAGCGCTGATACAGCCAACTGCAACTGGGATATAATTGATACGGATTATGGCTCAATGAGTTATAGCTGCGCCAGCGCTACCACCTGCACCTTGGACCTATCCGGAGAAACAGCCAAGACAGTTTATCTGCGCTGTAAAGATAATGCCGATAATGAGGCTACCTCTTCATTTACTTTAAATTACACTATTGATGCGACCAAGCCGGATGTAACGATCGATCAAAAAGCAGGCCAGCTAGATCCTAGCAGCGCTTCGCCGGTATTATTTACAGCAATATTCAGCGAGCCGATAAATACGGGAACATTTACTAATGTTGATGTGGCTATTACAGGGACTGCCACTACTGGCTTAGTCACGATTACCGAAGTCGCCCCAAATGACGGAACCACATTTGATATTTCGGTCGTAGTTACTGCTGACGGCACTGTTATCGCCGATATTTTGGCAGGCAATGTGGCTGACTTGGCTGGAAATACCAATAATGCCTCAACTTCAACAGACAATACGATTGCCGTAGCTATAGCCGCGCCTCCACCTCCATCAGGCGGCATGGTTGATGTTTTCCCAACAAATTATTCAGTAAATATAAATAGCGCTAGTTGCTATCTTTCCAATAATGTCAGTTTGAATTTAGCCTGTGAAAATGCCACTCAAGTTATGATCAGTAATAACCCTGATTTTAGCGGTGCCAGTTGGCAGGTTTTCGATTTTACCACTAAAAATTGGACCTTAGAGTCTGGTGATGGCATTAAGACAGTATATGTGAAGTATATATCATCTACGGGCAGGGTTTCGCAACTTGTCAGCGCTTCAATAGAAGTTAAATCAGGGGGTTGTGAAATAGTGTTGCCTGAAGTGATACCTCCGGTTCCTCCTGAAAAACAGCCGGTTATTCCCGGCAATATTATCCAGGCTATCAATCCCTTAATTATGCTGTTTGACCAGATTAATTATCAGGGTAATTCTGTAACAATTACTCAGGATAATCCTGATTTGAGGAATACCAGTTTTGGCCAGGATGTGGCGGCATCAATTAGAGTATTTGGCGGAGCAATTGCCACTTTATTCCAGCATATAAATTATGGTGGCAGAGCCGAGGTCTTTACAGCTGATGATCCGGATTTGAGTAATAATCTGATTCAATCTCAAGAAACCTCCTCCGTAAAATTTTCAGCCGGCGAAGTCCAAACAATCAGGCCCGGGGATTTGTTGAAGAATTTTGATGAAACTATATATTATTATGGCTGGGACGGCAAACGCCATACTTTCCCGACCAGAAGCACTTTTAATACCTGGTATGCTGACTTTAGTTTGGTAAAGTTTCTTCCCACAGAACAGCTGCAAAAGCTTCCGCTCGGCGCTAATGTAACCTTTAAACCGGGCGTGAAAATGATTAAATTGGCAACTGATCCTAAAGTTTATGCAGTTGATGCTAATGGTACTTTGCGCTGGATTGTTAATGAAGAAGTGGCAGTTGCGTTATACGGACCGAAATGGACAGATTTAGTGGCTGATATCAGCGATGCATTCTTTGTTGATTATAAGATAGGAGCTGATATTAATAGCGCGGCTGATTTTAATCCCACTCAAGCGACTGCTTTAGCGACCAGCATTGATGTTGATAAAGATTTAATTAAAGTTGAAATTGCCATGTTGCCGAAAATAACTTATACCCCTGAAATTGCTTTTACTGATCGGCCTTCTGCAACTATTCAATCTGGCGCCTGTAAAGCTGGTATCGTCTTTACATCTTCTTTGAAATTAGGTAATGATAGTAATGAAACTAAAGAATTACAAAAATTACTGCAATGTTTGAATTATTTTCCATCCGATATTACACCAAACGGAAAATTTAGCTCAGCTACAGAAGCCGCGGTTAAAAAGTTTCAAGCTGCCAAGGGTTTAGCCCAGACAGGATCTGTCGGCCCTTTAACCAGAGAAGAACTTAATAAATATTAGCCAATTCTATTTATATTTAATATTTAATCAATTAGTCATTGATTAAAAATTTAAAATTTATAATTAAAAATTAACAAACAACCTTATGGCGTTTATCAATTCCATCGGTGAAGCGATTTTGGAAGCCATGATTTCCCTATGGGAAGGCTTAGTAGTTTATTTGCCCAGTTTGATTGCCGGCATTATCATTTTAATCATCGGCATTTTTCTGGCTAAAGCAATTGAAAAATTGGTAGAAAAATTGATCAAGGCAGCTAAAGTCGACGAATTAATCGCTAAAATTAACATTGTTAAAAAGATTGAAGAAGGGGGAACAAAAGTCGTTTTTTCTCAGATTTTTGCCTGGCTGGTAAAATGGTTTTTGTATGTTGTGCTTTTGATTGCGGTTTCTGAAATTTTGAAACTCGGCCAATTCACTGTCTTTTTAAAAGACATTGCGATGTATTTGCCAAACGTTATTATCGCAGTCTTAATCCTGGTTGTCGGTTTTGTCCTGGGTTATTTTGTTGATGATTTGATTGTAAAATTATTAAAGAGCACTCGGGAAAAATTGGGCAATTTGGTCGGCGCAGTAGCCAAATGGTCAATTATTGTTTTTACTGTCTTGGCAGCATTGCTTCAGCTGAATGTAGCTGCTCAGATGATTGAATTGTTATTTACCGGCATTATCTTTATGCTGGCTTTGTCATTCGGTTTGGCTTTTGGTCTAGGCGGACGTGAAGCAGCCAAGGACTTGATTGAAGAGGTAAAAAGGGATATTAAATAAGGCTAAAGGCTAAATTTTAAATTCTAAATGTAGGAAGATATTTTAAAAACCCTGTATCGCAAGATGCGGGGTTTTTTGATTATGTATGCAAAAGGGTAACCCCGAATTCATTCGGGTTTGTATGGGTAAGGACGAATTACCAAATAAATTCGCTGATACCCAAACAGCTTCCCATGGGGTAACCCCGAATTCATTCGGGTTTGTATGGGCAAGGACGAATCACCGAATAAATTCGGTGATACCCAATCAGCTTCCCATGGGGTAACCCCGAATTCATTCGGGTTTGTATGGGTAAGGACGAATCACCGAATAAATTCGGTGATACCCAAACAGCTTCCTATGGGGTAACCCCGAATTCATTCGGGTTTGTATGGGTAAGGACGAATCACCGAGTAAATTAAGTGATATCAATCACATTGTCGGGCGAATAAATGCATAAAATATGATATAATATAGTTAATCATCAATGATCAAACTACAATCACCAGACAATATCAAGGCACAAAACTTTAAGTTTTTTGAAGGTTAGAATTTAGTATTTGTTTGTTGATTGATTATTGAGGTTTGATTATTTTAATAAATGTGGCTAATTCTAAGAAAACAAAATTGAAGAAAAAAGAGCCCATTAAAGTAAAAAAACGAGTTTCAGGGGGCTTGGGAGCAAAAAAAATAGTGCTTTCCGTGTTTTTATTAGCGGTGAGTATTTTTGTCATTTACTTTTTAGGTTTTCATAAGGTAAAAGCAGCTGGCTGTAATGCCGCGAGTAGCGGTAATTGGAATACTCCAGGCACCTGGAGCTGTGGCAATGTGCCGACAGCCAGTGATGATGTGACGATTGCCACCGGAGCGATAGTTACTATGGATTTATCAAGCGGTGCAGTTGCTCAGAGTTTAAGTATTACCGGCACTTTGGCTTTTGGCGCAACTACCTATACTTTGACAGTCGGTTCCGGCGGAGTAGCTGTAAATAGCGGGGGCAATATAACCGGATCAGCCGCAGCCATTATAACTACTTCAGGCAGTTTAATTGCCAACAGTACCAGTATAGCCAGCACAACAGTAAGCATTACCATGACCGGAGCCAGCACTACTATTTCCGGCACCGGAGCAATACCATTTTTAACAGTTAATAATACAGTCACAAATAACGGCATTTTGACTGTAAGCACGAAATTAGCCGGGTCCAGTACTTTGACCAATGGCGCTAGCGCTACTTTAAATATTGGAGCCACGGCAGCAAATTTAACCATCACAGGGTTAGATGCTTCCAGCAATGCCGGCAATACAGTCAATTACAACGGCACAGCGCAGACAGTAAAGCCGGTTACTTATGCCAATTTATCTTTAAGCACCAGCGGCGTCAAAACTTTAACCGGAGTAACGACAATCAACGGCAACCTTACCACTTCCGGCACAGCAGTATTAACTGCGACTACAGCAGCCAATATGACCATCGGCGGAGATTTTACAGTCGGTTCCTTCTCTACATTCACTACCGGTAGCAATTATACTTTAGCTGTTACCGGCAATACTACAGTCACCGGCACCTTGGCAAATTCAGGCACTGCCGTTAAAACATATTATGGTGATGTCACTATAAATAACACCGGCGCTTTTAGAAATGCAAATAATTCCAATATTACATTTAAGAATGATCTTACAGCAAATGGCGTGCTGGATGTCGGAAGCGGTATCATGACATTTGACGCCAATAGTCCTATTTTCAACTGTGACTCTGCCCAAACTATTGCTAAACTTACGGTTAACGGCGTTACTCTAACTAATAATTGCACCTCGGCCTTAACTGTCAGTACTGCTTTAGACGGGACAGGCGGAGTGACCCAGGGCACTAATGCCAGATTAACCATTACCGGCACCTCCACTATTACTACTCTGACAGCAACAGCAAGCGGCAATTATGTGAGATATGGTGGTTCAGCTCAAACCGTTAAAGCCGTTGAATATTATAATTTGGAATTATATCAAACCGGCTTAAAGACTTTAACTGATGTAACAACGATTGATAATAATCTTACCCTTTGGAATAGCGCCACGGGTATTACAGGCGCTAATCTGACAGTAGGCGGCGCTTTACTTTTAGGGACAGGCTGTTCATTGTCTATAGGCTCAAATTATACTTTTGATGTCACAGGCACTCTTACAGGCAGTGGTACCATGATAAATTCAGGCACTGGCGTAAAAATATACAGGGGCAGTGTCACCAACAGCAGCTTTACTAATCCTGATAATTCCAATATTACCTTCCAAGGTAATTTAACTAATAACGGCACCCTTTCATTAGGCACCGGGACAATCACTTTTGATGCCAATGCCCCCGTTATTAGCGGCAATGTTACAATCTATGATATGGTTGTTAACGGAGTAACTGTACAGAATGGCAGTACTAATTTGATTGTTACTCATTCTTTAAGCGGAACCGGTACATTTAACCAGAATATTAATACAAAAATATATATTGGCGGTACTTGCGATATTGCGAATTTTACTGCTACTAATCCCGGTAATACCGTGATTTATAACGGCTCATCTCAGACAATCAGAGGGATTTATTATAGGAATTTGACAATTAATCAGGCAAGCGGTTCTGCTACGCTAGGCGGCGATGCCACAGTTGCTTTGGTTTTAACTCTTACTTCCGGCAATATCGTAACAGGATCAAATAGCCTTTATATTAATGTAACAGGGAGTGTTTCCCGCAATTCCGGTTATATTATCGGCAATTTAAAGAAATATTTTAGCGGAGGCGCTCTCAGTAAAACCTTTGAAATCGGTGATTCATCAAATTATACGCCGGCTGATATTGCCTTTGGCTCTATTACAACCCCCGGTGATCTGACCATATCAACAACAGCAGGCGACCATCCCAATATTTCTAGCGCTAATTTAAATCCCAGTAAAAGTGTAAACAGATACTGGACAGCCACCAATTCGGGAATTGTTTTCAATAATTACAGCGCAATATTTAATTTTATTAATCCAGGTGATTTGGACGGCGGGACAAATACTTCAAATTTGTTAGTGGGAAAATGGTCAGGCTCTGCCTGGTCATACCCTACGGTTGGAACAAAAACATCTACCAGCACCCAGACAACAGGTTTAACCAGCTTTAGTGATTTTCAATTAGGTGAACTAGGTAATACAGAGCCGACAGCGACTACGCCGGGAACTATCAGCCAATATGCAGACGCTTCAGGTTATATAAGTTTTCAGACTACGATTGCTGACGGAGATTCTTCTGAAACAAAGTTAAAAGTTGAATATTCCGATGACGGCGGTACAAATTGGTACGATCCTGATTTAGTTTCAGCCGCGCCAAATAATGGGGCAATTGATTTAGATGACGTTCAGACTTATCAGGTGGGTACAGTAAACGGCATTGATACTGATGATTTTGCCAGTGTCACTTTAACTATAGTCTGGGATACCAAATCAGCTTCTAACGGTAACGGCACTTTAACCGGAGATCAAAGTGATATCAAGGTCAGGGTAACGCCTAATGATTTTACTGATGACGGCACTCCCCAGTCTTCAGCAAATTTTGAAGTTGATAATCTGGTGCCTACTTTTGTTGTTAATGAGGGGACAGAGGCCGGTCCGGTGGCCACAGATACCATTAATGTTACGGCAGCGGATGCGAATTTAAATGCTTCTTCAGTGCAATACGGCTTTAGCGCCGACAGCACCTGTAATGGCTCTGATACTTACGGCAATTCATTTACCAATAGTACTGACTTTACTATTAGCACTACGTATACTGATTATTTATGCGTTAAGGGTGCGGATACGCTTGGAAATGTTGGATATCAGTTAGTCGGAAAATTAAATGTGCTGGGAGCTGAAATCTTGGAGATGAATATTGATGTTTCCATTGAACCAGAAATGACAATTTCATTGTCGAAGAGTTATTGCGAGTTTGGCAATTTCATTGCTTCGGAAATTAGCACTTGCAGTTATGATATTGATATCAGCACCAATGCTTCTAATGGATATGTCGCCTATATCCGGACAATTGGCAATTTTAGTTACGGCAGTAATAATTTTACAAATGTCAGTGACGGGTATGTGACTGCAAATTATGAAGAGTATGGTCTTTCTACCAGTGAGAGCGATAGCGTTGATATTGTTAAAATAAATAATGGCTTATCTTGCACTCAATTAAATAATCAGGGAATTACGGAATCCAATGCTACGGCGCTGGCTACAACAGACAAGTCCTTTGCCATAGCCTTTGGAACAGGAGACGATTCGATTACATTATGCCATAGCGCTTCGATCAGCGGAGCGACATTGCCGGGAAGTTATAGCCAGACGGTTATTATTACAATCGTGGCTAGCTTTTAATTCTTGTATTAAATAATCACCAATAATCAAACAATATCTAATAACTAAATGTATAATTTTAAATCTGTTTAGTTATTTGGCAATTATAATTTAGTGTTTGTTTGTATATTGATTATTGATGTTTGATTATTATGAATAAAATTATGAAAAATTACATTTTAAAATTTTCCCAAGTCACAATTAAGGACGTCGGCAAAGTCGGCGGAAAAAATGCCTCTTTGGGCGAAATGCTGAGGAAATTAAAACCTAAAGGCATTATTATTCCTGACGGATTCTGTACTACTGCTGAAGCTTTCAAGTACTTTTTAGAGTACAATAATTTACGCAGAGAAATAAATAAAATTCTGCAAAAATTGGGCAAAAATAAGGGCAAGGAGCTGGAAATAGCCGGACAAAAAATCAGGCAAATGGTTTTACGCGGTAAATTCCCCGCTGATTTGGAAACTCAGATTATTAAAGATTACCAGAATTTATCTAAGCAATATCGCGCAGTTAATGTTGACGTGGCTGTGCGTTCATCTGCCACGGCTGAGGATCTGCCTACAGCATCGTTTGCCGGCCAGCAGGAGTCTTATCTGAATATTAGAGGTTCTAAAGAATTACTTTTGGCCGTTAGAAAATGTTTTGCTTCCCTTTATACTGACCGGGCAATTTCATACCGTATTGATCAGAAGTTCAGGCATGACAAAGTCTATCTTTCAGTCGGCATTCAGAAAATGATAAGGTCTGATTTGGCAACAGCCGGGGTAATATTTACTATTGATACTGAATCCGGTTTTAAGGATTTAGTAATAATTAATTCAGCTTATGGCTTGGGAGAAAATGTGGTAAAAGGGCGGGTAACTCCCGATGAATTTTTTGTCTATAAGCCAAAGATGGCAATTATTAAAAAGGAATTAGGCACCAAAAAACAAAAATTAATTTACACTCAAAATTTAGCAATTTCGACTAAAAATATTTTGGTTTCCAGGAAAGAGCGCAAGCAGTTTTCTTTGTCTGATAAGGAAATTTTACAATTAGCCAAATGGGCATTGCTGATTGAAAAATATTATAAACGCCCCATGGATATTGAATGGGCTAAAGACGGCAGGGAAAAGAAATTATATATTGTTCAGGCTCGGCCGGAAACAGTTAAATTCGGCGTTAATCCCAATATTTTAGAACAATTTTTATTAAGTCAAAAAAGTAAAATTTTGATTACCGGCGAAAGTATCGGACAGAAAATAGCAAGCGGTAAAGTGCGGGTAATAAAACATGTTAAGGAATTAAATCAGTTTCAGCCCGGAGAAGTTTTGGTTACAGAAATGACAGATCCCGATTGGGAGCCGGTCATGAAAAAAGCCGCTGCTATTATAACGGATTCCGGCGGTCGCACCTGCCATGCAGCCATTGTTTCCCGCGAATTGGGCGTACCGGCGATTGTAGGTACAAAAAATGCCAGGAAAATATTGAAAGACGGACAGCCGGTGACAGTCAGCTGCGCTGAAGGCGAAATTGGCAAGGTTTATCAGGGAACATTGCCTTTTAAGGTCAAGACAACCAATTTGAAAAAAATTAGAAAGCCAAAAGTTAATATAATGATGAACTTGGGTGATCCGACTCAGGGATTTAAATATTCTTTTTTGCCAAATAGCGGAGTTGGCCTGGCCCGTTTGGAATTTATTATTACTTCATATATTAAAATTCATCCGCTAGCGCTTACGAATTATCACGGATTATCGACGAATTTAAAAAGTGAAATTGAGGAATTAACTTCGGCGTATCAAAATAAAACGCAATTTTATGTCGACCAATTAGCTTATGGCATTGCTCAGATTGCGGCTGCTTTTTATCCCAAAGATGTGATTGTGCGTTTTTCAGATTTTAAAACCAATGAATATGCCAATCTTATTGGCGGAGAATTATATGAACCCAAAGAAGCCAATCCCATGATTGGCTGGCGCGGGGCTTCACGCTATTATGATCCTAAATTTAAGCCGGCTTTTGATTTGGAATGTAAAGCCATTAAAAAAGTCAGGGATGAAATGGGCTTAACCAATGTTAAGGTTATGATCCCGTTTTGCCGCACGATTGATGAGGGTAAAAAGGTAATTAAAATTTTAAGGCAAAACGGATTGACTCAGGGTAAAAACGGCCTGGAAGTCTATGTCATGGTAGAAATTCCCAGCAATGTTATTCTAGCTGATAAATTTGCTGATATTTTTGACGGTTTTTCAATCGGGTCAAATGATTTGACCCAGCTGACTTTAGGTTTGGACCGCGACTCAGAATTAATTTCTCAAATTGCTGATGAACGCAATGAGGCTGTGAAACTTTTGCTTAAGCAGGCAATTAAAATAGCCAAACAAAAGAAAATAAAAATCGGCATTTGCGGACAGGCGCCCAGCGATTTTCCTGAATATGCTAAATTCTTAAGAGACGAGGGGATTGATAGCCTGTCATTAAATCCCGATACGGTTATAAAGACTACCATTGACTTAAATCGGAAGAGGTGATAATCTTAGAAGTCCTGCCTTCGCTGAAGCTACGGCAGGCAGGCCGAAGCAAGGCGGTTTTCCGTTTTTGCGAGAAAGTCTTAGGGTCCTTAAGAGAAGGAGGAAAAATGGCAAAGGAAGGCGTCAAAGGTTCTGGAGCAATCGTTCATACCTATGTCTCAAAACAATGCCCGCATTGCCAGGAAAAAGTTTTGGCGGAAATCAAGATAAACACGCCGATCAGTGAAACCCCTGAAGGGCTGCTTGATTGCCCCAACTGTAAAAAACAGATCCTAGTGCATTGTCTGGCAGATCCTCACGATGGTTCAGCCATCATTTGTTTCATCAAGTATCCCGTGATCATCGTACAGTGATATCTTGAATATTTTAGGGGCGATTCTCGTCCCTTTTTATATTGTAAAAATACTTTCTCGGGGCTAAAATTAGCCGATAAATCTCTTGACTTTTTCGTTTAGATATGCTATAATGTCATTAGGCTGGAAAAGAGTTTCGCATTTAACCACGCTCAAAAGGGGGAAAGCTGATGCAGAATTTATCTCATGCTGAAAAGGGTGATCTGTGGGGTGGTATTACTTTCATTTTCGCAGCCATCTGCGCGTTTCTGGCGGTTAACCAGATGGTTCCGCCGTCCGTGGATGCTATGATCCCGACAATTTTGCCCAAATGGGCCTTCTGGCTCAGCCTGAGCCTGATGACACTGTCGGGTATCAACAGCTTCAGACATGCGCGTAAAAGCGACAATTAAACAAACTTTGGGCTATAGCCATCGTGCTTTGCCCACCTAACTGAGGGACTCTTTATGGGTCCTCTCTTTTTTTTACTAAAAAAATCGCGTATAATTTAAATTGAAGTTCTTACATTTTAATAATCAATATTTATGCTTAATTTCTTGCACACCTTCAATCCTCAATCGACTTTATTTAAGTTTAGTTTTTTGGAAATCCACTGGTATGGCTTGTTAATCGCACTCGGCGCTTTGCTGGGATTTTTAACTTTGTATTACTTAGCTAAAAGATACGGACTAAAAAAAGACGATATCTATAACCTGGCTTTTTATGTGATTGTTTTCGGCTTGATTGGCGATCGTTTATATTATGTCATTTACGCCTGGCAAAACTATTCTCAAAATTTGTGGGATATTTTTAAAATTTGGGAAGGGGGATTGGCCATCCATGGCGCGATGATTGCCGGAATCATAGTATTAATAATTTATGGGAAACGGCACAAAATATCTTTTTGGCTGCTTTTGGATTTAGTGGTTGTCAGTTTGGCTTTAGCTATGGCAATTGGCCGCTGGGGCAACTATTTTAATCAGGAACTGTTTGGCCTGCCCACAAATTTACCGTGGGGAATCCCGATTCAGCCGGAATTTCGGCCGGCTAATTATATCACAGCTGCTTATTTTCACCCCACATTTATATATGAAAGTCTGTATAATCTGGGAATTTTTATCAGCTTATTCTGCTGGCACATTTTACGCCTGAAAAAATACAAAAACCCTGAAAAAGTTCAGGGCTTGGGCAATATCACCTTAGCTTATTTTTTCCTTTATTCGGTTGGCCGGTTTATGACTGAATTTTTACGCACAGATTACAGCCCGTATGTTCTGGGTATTCGCTGGGCGCAGATTATGAGTGGGATGATAATTATTGCCTGTTTAATAATTTTCGGCTATAAATTAATCCAATATTTTAAAATAAAAATTAAGCAGAAAAAGACTGGTTAGCCATTTTTATTTTGTGTTCATTCCAGAGAGTTATTAAATAATAGATCAGCAGCAGGCCGGTAAAAATCAGATAATAGTAATTGTTGGTAATGGTATAATTGGATAAATAAATAATAAGATAAATAATAATCGGCATTTCTTTGTATATTTCAGGAGTGCCGGTTTTAAATTTAATCAGTTTGAGAATCAGGTAATTGGCAATAAGGGCAATAATCAGCCATTTGAGGGCAGAAGCGTATTCGATTTTTTGCGGATCAATATATAAAAAAGTGAAGGCGATAAGCAGGGAAGCAATAATATTTTGCAGCAATTTATGGCCGCTTTTAATAAAAGAGTAAACTACAATTTTTTGGCTGAAAATCAGGGAACAGATAAAAATCGTCGGGATATTGAAGCCGGCAAACAGATTATTCAAGTTGATGGCAAAATCTATTTTTTGCCAGGATAAATAATTAATAACATTGCCTTTTAAAAAACTATAGGGCAGAAATGAAAGTGCGTATTCAATTATAAAGGGCAGGGCAATAATGGCAAACAGGACGAAAAGGCCGCGCGCAAGTCCCAGATAGTATAAAAGGCAGATTGCAGAAATGATTAAAGCCAGATAAATTACAATAAAAATAAAAAATTTATCAGGCAATAAAAACAGCATTAAAAAGAAGGCCGCTAAGAAAACGAGAAGAAAGATAATAAAATTTCTCATAGTTTTAAGGTTAGTTTTGCTGTCCTTATTATAACATTTTTTTGACCAGAGTTTAATTGGTAAGGGGAATATGGTATAATTTAGTCACGCAGTGAATAGTAAATGGGCAAAGGCGCTGTAAGTGAAGGGTGGTTTGGTAAGGTAAGATAAAGCACTTTATCTCAACACTAGGCACTTAGCAGTCTCTTAACCTAAGCACTATACACCATAATTTACCAGCCTCCTAACCTAAACACCTTTAACTAATATTTCTATGTCACAAAATATAAAATATAATTACACAAACATGTCCGCTGCTAAGGTCGCTAGTTTTGGATTTAAACAGGCTGAACTGGTTGCTTTAGGCAAGAATTTGAAAAAGATTAATGCTAAGTTGGCAAAGAAGGAAGCTGAACCTGAAATTAGTTTCAGAAAATTGCCCTATGATTTGATTAGTGCGGATATAATTGAAAAAATAGCGAAGAATCTGCAGGGTAAATTCGATGCTTTGGTAGTAGTCGGTATCGGCGGTTCAGACTTGGGAGCCAAAGCTTTAGCCCGGGCCTTAGTTATGCCCAATAACCGTTTATTTTTTATTGGAGATACTACTGATCCCAATTCTTTGAATAATCTACTGGCAAAAATATCCCTTAAAAAAACATTATTTTATGTGGTCTCAAAGTCAGGGGAGACCTTGGAAACTCTGGCAAATTTTATTTATTTGCGTGATAAGGTCATAAAGGCAGTTGGTTTAAATAGACATAAAGATCATTTTATAATCACAACTAATGAAAAAAGCGGGAAACTGTTGGAAATATGCAAAAAAGAAGGATATGCTTTGCTGGCTCATTATCCCGGCGGCGGTAGATTTTCAGTCTTATCAGTCAATGGTTTATTGCCGGCAGCGTGGCTTGGCTTAGATATTAAAAAGTTATTAAGTGGCGCGCGAGAAATGGATAAAATGGCAAAGAATGATAATTGGCGGGAAAATTTACCGTTTATTTATGCTGCTCTGCACTATTTAGGCTATAAAAAGAGAAAACAAAATATTGCGGTTTTAATGCCTTATTTGGAAGCTTTGAATTCGTTTTCTTTCTGGTATCGCCAGCTTTTGGCTGAGAGTTTGGGTAAAAAGTATGATTTAAAAGGGAAGTTGGTTTCCATTGGTATTACTCCTATTGCCTCAGCCGGACCCAAGGATCAGCATTCTCAGCTGCAGTTATATAATGAAGGCGCCAATGATAAGATTTTTACTTTTATCCGCGCGGAAAAGCCGGTAGTTGATTTCAAACTGCCGTTATATAAGAATTTTGGTTTGGAATTTCTGGCTGGAAAAAGTTTTGACCAGCTTTTAAAAATTGAACAGCTGGCAGTGGCTAATTCTTTAATGAAAAATCATCGGGCAAATGCGACTTTGATTTTACCGGAAATGAATGAATATTATTTGGGACAGTTATTTCAGTTTTTTGAACTGGCCACGGTATATCTGGGAGAACTTTTAGGCATTGATGTTTTTAATCAGCCAGGGGTGGAAGATTCCAAGAATCTGATGATTAAGATGCTGAATGAATAATCAATAACCAAGAATCAAGCATCAAACAATAATAAATAACTAATTCCAAAACCCTAATTTTTTTTAGTAATTTGGTATTAGAATTTAAAATTTGTTTGAATATTGGTTATTGAAGCTTGGTGATTAATAGGGTGGCACCTGAGAGATCGGGTGCTTTTTGCGGCAATTGACATTTTAAACATAATGTGATAATTTAAAAGGCTGGTATCAAAGTTTCAATGAAAGAAGGGAGACAGCGATGGAGCTCTGCGAATACAATAAGAAAGTCCGTCAGGTCATCAAATTCCTCAGGAAACAGCAGAACTGGTCAATGGCTGAACTGGCAGAAAAGCTGAAGAAGACTGAGCACGATATCTATATGCTGGAGCTGTATGGTTCGCCCCAGCAGATCAGCGAGCTGATTGTCTTTGCGCAGATCTTTAATCTGCGGTTGTCAGAATTCTTTGCCTTTATTGAGGATTGGCCCCAAAGCCGAGAAAAATTCGTGATCACAAAATAAGATTTAAAGAAAATGAGATTCCAAGCCCCTGCATCGCAGTGGGCTTTTTTTGTTAGTCCGGTATTGGCTTGACAAAATTAAATAATTATTCTATAATGTAATATTGCTTTAGTATTTATACTAAAGTAATTACTCTCACTTCAAAAAGGAGGATACCATGGCGAAGGGATCGTTTCTGAAAATTTTTGAGTTCAGTAAGATGACACTTGCCCAGCAAAAGGTCTATTTAAAGGCAGTGGGCGTGGTGTCCTTGCTTCGGTTGATCGAACACTATGTGAGGCGAGCGGCAGCCGCGGAACGCAAAGAGCGGGAAGAAAATTTCTGCCTCAAACCATCAGACTTCTTTATGATGTCCGAAAAAGAGCAGCGAGCGTACTGGAAAAAATGGAGGAAGCAGACCGACATCCCCAGCTTAAATAAGGAGCTGGAGGAGATGGGTTCAGACCTCCGATTTGGGATCTAATCCCCCGACACAACCAACCCCGGAGATATAACATCAATGGGGTTTTTTAAATTGTTGTAGACAAGAAAACACCCGATAATGATTGTCTTTTTGTTGGAGCAGAGTGGACTTATTTTATTATTGAATATTTCAACATTAGCCTCGCCAAACCCCGTACCAGAGCGAAGCTCGGTACGGGGTAAACGAAAACACGCAATAAAATGATATTGCGTGCTTCTGGTTCGGATTGGCGTTTACTTTGGAATTGAATATCTCAACATTAACTTTAAGCCTTTACGTCCTTTGGTCGTCTTTAAGTACTTTTCACGCCTTTTGGCATCTTTTTTATCTTTATATGCTTCGTAAAAAATTAAGTCCCAAGGTCGATAAGGTTTTGTTGAAGCGGATAAACCCTTATTATGGTCGCTAATCCTTATATCTAACTTTGTTGTATAGCCAACGTAAAATTGGGTTGGCCTTATTTTGCTTTGTAAGTAATAAACAAAGTACATAAATTTTATAATAATAATTATTATATACATATTATAGCAGGGAGCTCAGAGATAAAGAATAACGGAGTGGCCAGAACCAGAACTCACTATGTTCGTTCGGCACTGGCCTACTCCGAACCGAAGCCTCACCAAACCCCGTACCAGAGCGAAGCTCGGTACGGGGTAAACGAAAACACGCAATAAAATGATATTGCGTGCTTCTGGTTCGGAGTGGCGTTTATTTTTAAATTTAATATCCTAGTTCGTTCGGCACTGGCCTACTCCGAACCGAAGCCTCACCAAACCCCGTACCAGAGCGAAGCTCGGTACGGGGTAAACGAAAACACGCAATAAAATGATATTGCGTGCTTCTGGTTCGGAGTGGACGGGGCTCGAACCCGCGACCTCCGCCGTGACAGGGCGGCGCTCTAACCAAACTGAGCTACCACTCCAAATTAATTCAAAAGTTAAAACTTAGGAATATTTATAAATTAAAAATAAGGTTTTTAGACCTTGTGAGAATATTATAGCAATATTTTATTACCTTGGCAAGGGGAGTCCTGGGCAAAAACGCCCCTCCTTCGCAAAGGCTTCGGAGGGCGTTTTTGCCTGAGAAATAAAAAAGGCCTCCCGAGAAGCGGGCGGCCTTGAGTGGTTTACCAGAGAGTTTTACCTCGTATCGGCGCTCTGATGATTTCCGATTTTTTGATTTTACCGCGCTCATAAGTGTAGAGAATTCCGTCGCATTCATACAGTCCATAGGGAGTTTCTTCGGGAACAGGAGCGGCAGTCACAATCAACGGGGAGTGGGAAAAGACCAGAGCGCTTTTTTGGCTTTTACTTTCCATCTCCCGGCCCAGGTCAATGATTGACCCATAAATATATCTGCGTACTTCCTGAGCATATTTGCTCAGCCTAAGCGCTATATCCAAGGTACCGCCGGCTTGCTGGATTTTTTCCATTTCAGCTGCGAATTCTTCACGGCTGGCATGAAAATTTTTGCCAACGTTATAACTGAAATTTTCATTTTCTTCCAAAGGCAAATGAAAGATCTTCATGGCAGTAATCAGAATTTCTAATGATCGCCTGGTGCGGTTGGCTCCGGAATGAATAAGCCGGTCAAAACAAAATCCCTGAGATAATAAACGATGGCCAGCTGCCAGGACCTGATTTTCACCGCTAATGGTGAGTTTATCGCCGTCTTTTTCCCCATGCCTCAGACCAAGAATTTGTACCATTTTTAAGTCCCCCTATATTCTTTGGTTTAAATAAAATTTAGCATATGTGCTGGATTAGGTCAATCGAAATATTTACTAAAGATTCCCTGGG
This sequence comes from Candidatus Parcubacteria bacterium, assembly GCA_026395685.1. Taxonomy (GTDB): domain Bacteria; phylum Patescibacteriota; class Patescibacteriia; order CAIXNZ01; family CAIXNZ01; genus JAPLYC01. The sequence goes on along the minus strand of JAPLYG010000016.1, from coordinate 115,952 downwards.
AGATGAAAAATTATGGCTACTTCTGCTTGTGGAAAAAAGTACCGTACAAACTATTTTTGTGCTATAATAGAAGTAAGAAATTAAAATTTTTGCGAAATGGAGAGATTTAGAAAGAATAATTGGAGTTATAATAAATTCCTTTATGTTTTATTTAGGAAATAGTGTTTTGGGTTGGCACTATTTTTTTATTTCCTTATCAATTATTAATATATTAAATATAAAATTAAAAACTAATAATTAAAAATTAGACCTTAAATTCAAATGTATGGCTCAAAAAGTTAAAAAACAATTATTCAGGATCCTGCCATTGTCGGTGGCGGGGTTGATGATGCTGGGCTTAGCTGTCGGTTTTTGGACGAATTTGCCGCAAGAACAGGTTGAAGCAGCAGCTTTAAGTATTACAATCACTAGCGTGACGCTTACTCTTCAAACAGATTCTCCTGTAAACGGCATTACTAATATTGGCGATACGATCAGAGTGGACTTGGATGTAAGCAATGCAGATGGCGGTTGTACTGCGGTAACAACTGCTACCGCAAATTTAACAGCCTATGGAGGCGGTGCTGCCGTTGCTTTGTCTTGCCTTACTGATAATGCAGGGTTACATGACATAATGAGACTTGATTTTCCAGTTGCAAATGCTGGTGGTGCTGGTATTGATGTTGGTGCGGCTAACGCGCTTTCTCAGGTTAATGTGGTTACTGCTGATGCAGATGATATACCAGGTCCAAATGCAAATTCAAATTCAATGGCAAGTGCTGTAGATACCATCGCTCCTATCTTGGCAACATCAGGCTTAACAATATCAACCGATAACGGCGTTCCCGCCGTAGCCGCAGTAAACGGCGGAATAGTCGCAGCTGATGCGGTAAAAGTTAATGCTACGGTTACCGTAGGGGATACAGATATCATTACCTGGAATGCAAGTCCTTTGGGCGGTGGCGCTTCAGCAACTCAAGCCAATAATGTGGCAGTTACAGTTGCCCCTGGCGCGGTTGATAACGCAGCTTATGCTTTTAATGTTACGGCCACTGATAATGCAGGCAATGCGGTTACAACAGCAACTAATGTTATTGATGCTACAACTATTTCATTGGATAATATAATGCCTATCTTGGCAACATCAGGCTTAACAATATCAACCGATAATGGCGTAGGCGGTGTAGCCGCAGTAAACGGCGGAATAGTCGCAGCTGATGCGGTCGATGTTAATGCCACAAGTGCTGTCGGGGATACCGATGTCATTACCTGGGATGCAAGTCCTTTGGGCGGAGGCGCTTCAGCAACTCAAGCCAATACTGTGGCAGTTACAGTTGCCCCTGGCGCGGTTGATAACGCAGCTTATGCTTTTAATGTTACAGACACTGATGATGCTGGTAATGCGGTTACAACAGCAACTAATGTTATTGATGCTACAACTATTTCATTGGATAATATAATACCTATTGTCACAGTTCCCGGCACAATAAACTTGACTGATGTGGGTGGTGATGGCATAGCTTCAATTGGCGATACTATTACATATGTGATAGGTACAGAAACAATTGGAGACGGAGCTAGCTGGACAGTGGACTTGTTAGCTTATGGCTTATCAGCTACTCAAGCTCCGGGTGCAGTTTTAATTATTGCAGACGATGATGATAATGTAGCTTTTTCAGCCAATGAAACAGTAACTGACGATGCTGGCAATACCCAATCAGGCGCTCCGACAGCCACTGTTCCCGATTTTGCCAATATTGATAATGTGGCGCCGGTGGCAATCAGCGCCGTTATTGATATGAATGATAATGTGCATACACTCACCGTAGTATTTATTGAAAACATGGATACAACGCAGGTGGTAGATGCAACCCAGCTTACTTTACAGGATGCTGCGACTGCAGGTACCTCAATAACGTTAGCAACTTCAACTGCTGCTTATACAGGGCCAGCTACACTGGTTTTTACATTATCCGACGCTGATTTAAATGCCTTAAAAGCTAATGGTGGGCTTTATACTTCGCTTGCTGATTCTTTTGTCACAATTACAGATGGAACATTATCCAACATTACTGATGTGGCTGGAAATCCCATGGCGGCCATAGTTGATGGTGCGGGTGGTCAGCTCACAGGATATACAGCAGATACAACAGCACCGACAGTCAATGCCGGAAGTTTGATGGCTGATGAATCAACCTGCACTGGAGCTGGTGTCTGCAGATTAGGCGATCATATTCTTTTTACTTGGGATAATACCAGCGCCGGTGATAATCCAACCGGTTATAATGGAGACATTGCTTCTGTTATTGCAGATTTAAGCCCATTTGGTGGTAATCCAGCTCAAGTAATGTATGATGACGGCACTAATGGCGATGTTACGACGAGTGATGGTCTTTGGACATATGATTTACTTGTAGCAGCAGATGATGATGAGGGTACAAATACCTTTGATGTGACTGTAACTGATAATGCTCTCGTTCCTAATTCAACCGGTCCCATTACTTCAACAGATACGGCGCCTGTAGATAATGTAGAGCCGATTTTGACTTTTGATAGTGTATATTCTGACAATGCTTTTGATACTACCTTAGCTGGCGTCGGGAAGCTAGTCATAGTTGAATTTACGCCCAGTGAAACATTGTTGAGTCAGACAGTGAATTTCAACAATCCGGCTGCCGGAGTTGTTGGAGCGGTTGATGATGGAACAGGCTGTGATGCAGTTTCAGGGGATCTTATCTGGACCGCTTGTGCTCCAGTTACGGGCACGCCTCCTGATACTGATGCCGCATTGGCTGATTTCACCATTGATATGACTGATTCAGCACTTAATCCCGCTTCTATTGCCTCTGGTACTTTAGGATCTTCAGTCACAGTTGATACGACGGCTCCTGCAATTACTCAAATCAAGGCCTTGCTACAAGCCGGAGGCAATCCAGTTGGCGTAACTAACAATTGGTATTACTATGCCGGCCAAAGCATTAGATTTAGCGTAACTTCTGATCAGCCTCTTTCTGCGCTTAAGGCTTGCACTCAATCTTTGGCTAATGATGACAGGACTGATTTGTGTTCAGTTGTTGGACCGAATGATTTTGAAACCGGAGTTCCAGGTACTGATTATATAAATTTTACAAATGATTTAGGGGCTAATGAATATGAGTTTATCCTTCCGGTGGCAACTTTCGGTATCCCGACATTACCGGGCGGATATGCAATGAATCTTTATTTGGTTGATGAATCAGGAAATGTTGCTTTTAGCACGGGTAGCACAGATTCTTTTGGCGCAGTATTCGGCATTAATCCAGTTGATTTGGATCCATTATTGGCAAATCCTCCCAGCAATACCACGGATTGGTCATTGATTACTGACTTTACTGATGTGCCAAGCTTAACCTTCAATGCCAATGACGGAGTAAATGATTTGGCAAGCATTACCTTCATTAATAATGTTAATTTAACCGATTCTGCGACGATTACTGCCTTGATAGATTTTGGAGACAATATTACAATCAATGCTAGCGACGGTTCTGGAACGGCTAATGTCGGAATTAATAGCGCAGCGCTCGCTGATTTGGATTTCGCGGCATCAATCTCTATCATGGTTCCGGGCGGAGTCCAGCCAGGTTTAGTTGTTTATGATAATTTAGGAAATATAAGTGGCTATGTGTCAAATACTGCTTCTGGTGATGGCATAAATGATGGCACCCATATTTTGGATAATTATGCTTGGGATGGTACTCATTTGACTTTTGACACTGATGGATTCAGTGATTTTGGAGCTGATAATACTGCTCCGACCGCTTTATTCAGCCCGGCAAACGGCGCAACCGGAGTTGCTTTGTCAGCAAATGTTGTCATTACTTTTGATGAGCCAGTTAATACCGGCACTTTTGCTTACACCTTAGATAATTCTACCGGAATATCTTGGGATCCGACCGATACAATTGCTACAATTACTCATACTGCTTATGCTTATAACAGTACCCATACAATAAGTGTTACTGTTGCTGATGATTTAGTTGGTAATTCTCTGGCTGCTCCCCTAAGCGCTACATTCACTACTACAGCAACGTTAAGTGGCGGAGGCGGAGGCGGAGGATACACCACACCTCCTGTTGATGCTACTTTACCGGTCGGAACTTCTTTGGTTATTGCCGGCGGAGCAACACAAACAAGTTCTCAATCTGTCAGTTTGGCTATAGCCGCTACCAATGCAGTTCAGATGGCAATTTCCAATAACGCTGATTTTTCAGGAGGTATTTGGGAAACTTATGCCACTTCCAAAACATGGACCTTAAGTGATAATTATGGTTCTAAGACAGTCTATGCCAAATTTAAAAATTCCACAGGATCTGTCTCTGCTGCACTTTCCGATACGATTAATTATGTTGCAGTTGTTACTGAAGAGCCGGTAGTGACTGAAACTCCGGCAGTAACTATAATTGATCCTTCAAATTTAACTTCTCTATTGGCTACTTATGGCTTAATTGAAAATCAGTCTGAAGAAGCTAGATACCGGATATTAGTACTGGCTGATGCCAAGGAATTTGGCTTAACCTTAACCGAAGCTCAACTGGATGCCATTGTGAATTTTATTGTTTACGGTAATTCTACAGCAACGATTAAATTCGGCTCAGGTGAACGAAGGGCGATTATCAGGGATTATTTTGAAACAGTTGTGCGCGCTGATGTTGTCTGGTCTGATATTGAACTTATGGCAACCGGCCACAAACCGATTTACAGGAATCTGGCCAAAGAACAGGCTCAGGTCGGCAGAGTGTTAGCGACTTTCAAAACCATGTTTGGCCATGCTCCGAATTTCAAGGATGCCAAGGATGATCTGGCTTGGAATACTATGATGTATCGTATCCGTTTTGCCCGTGATTTGGTTAAAGAAAGATTAGGTATTCTTAAATTCCGTGAAATGTTTGGACATTCTCCAGTTAACCCATTAGCCTGGTCAACTGTCAGAGCTTGGGGGTACATCTTTGCTCAATAAAAGTTTGAAAATTTAAGATAAGCGAAAAAGGCTCTGCTTGGCAGAGCCTTTTTGTATTTGGAGACAGCATTAGTCCCTCGTTACAATTAAAAAAAATGAATTAAGATTTGTATTTATAATTAAAATAAAACTAATATCTAATAAATCAGCACAAAAACAGAAGGCAATTTTAAACTCGGCATAGCACTTTTTGTCACTTACCAATAGATTTTAGAATTGCCATTTTCATTTTTTTATGTTATTATTAATTATATGAAAAATATATTTAAATTTATTATAATTGTGCTTGTCGTTTTGGTGGGAGGTTATTTTTTGTTGTCTGCAATTTTGGACGACGCGCCTTTGGAGGCTAATTCCAGTGGTAATTCAACAAATGCGGCAACAGTAAAATCCGTAAATAATGCGGTAACTCAGAATGTTAATGTAAATAAGCCGATAAATATTAATCAGCCAGTAGTGACTCCTGTTGTGAATGTCAGCAAGGTGCTTTTGTCTGTTCCTTATATTAATGAATCACCTGATAATTCCTGGACTGGTCCGTGGAAAAACGCCTGCGAAGAGGCGTGTATAACTATGGTTGATAAATATTATTATGGCAGAAGCACTGTTTCTGTCCTGGAAGCGGAAAAAATGATGACTGAGTTATTTAACGCGCAAAATAAATTATGGGGAGGCAATGCCAATTCTGACGCTGTCAGGACAGCCAAGCTTATTAATGATAACACGATCTATAATGCGACCATTATTGAAAAGCCGACAATTTCTCAGATAAAAAAAGAATTGCAGCAGAACCGGCCGGTAATCGTGCCTGTGTATGGGTTTGATTTGCAAAATAAGAATATCCCTTTTGTGCCGGCGCCCAGAGGAACATCTTATCACATGTTGGTTATCATCGGCTACGATGATGCGACAAAGGAATTTATCACTAATGATTCCGGCGATACCAAAGATGGCCCTAATCATCGCTATGGTTATGATTTGCTGATGAACGCCATTCATGATTATAGTTTTGTCACCAAACATGCTGATGGGCCGGCTCGGGCAATTTTTACCTATCCCAAACTGGTAAAGTTGGCTAATAGTCCGAGGGTCTATTATTTGCACGAATTAATTCAGCAATACATTCCTAGTGAAACAATATTTAAAGCCAAAGGCTGGAGCTGGGATGCTGTTAATGTTGTGAACCAGGAATGGCTGGATACGTTTGTAAAGGGGGAGGATCTAAAATAATCGTGAATAGTCTTTGGGTAGAGAAGCTGGTAAGTAGATGGTGCTAGGGCAATGTATTTTTACTTGATCTTAATACTTTGCAATTACTAGCATCTTTACCTTAACCCAGATACTAACAACTTTTAAATATATGAAAAGAATTTTTTTAATTTTAATTGTAGCTGTTCTAATAGCCGGCTGCCAAGCCCAAAATCAAAATTTTAAGGCTAATGTCAATAATATGGCAGATAAAAAACAGGAGGAACTAAATCAGGCGTATAAGGAATTGGGTCTGGAAGATTTGTTAAGTCAGTATAACTGCGCAATTTTAAAAACAAATTTTGGCGATATTAAAGTTAAGTTCTATAATGGAGACGCTTCTTTAACGGTAAATAATTTTTTAAATTTGGCAAAAAAAGGATTCTATAATAATACCAAGTTCCATCGGGTAATTCCTGATTTTATGATTCAGGGTGGCGATCCCAATAGTAAAGATGATGATTGGAGCAATGACGGCACAGGAGATCCGGGCTATAAATTTAAAGACGAAATCAATAGCTATAAATTAGTTCGTCGCAGCCTGGCCATGGCCAATTCCGGTCCAGATTCCAATGGCTCTCAGTTTTTTATCGTTACAGCGGCTGCCACGAGCTGGCTGGACGGCAAGCATACGAATTTTGGCACAGTAGTTGAGGGCATGGATGTGGTTGATAAGATTGAAGCAGTTAAGGTGAATGAAAATGACCATCCGACAAAAGACGTTATTATTAATAGTATTGAATTGATAAAGATTGATTAAATAGTTAAGGTAAAGTGAATAGGTAAGGATGTTAGTAGGTGTTAAGGTCAAGGTGATGTGTCATTTTGACACTTTCCCTTTACACCTAGCACTTTCCAGCATCTTAACCTACACACGAAAACACTAATAAAAAAAATTCTCCGCGGTACGGAGAATTTTTTTTATTTGACTGCTTCAATGATTTTAGCAAAAACTAGAGGGTAATTCATGGCAAGGTCTGCGAGGACTTTGCGGTCAAGCTCAATTTTTTTCTTAGCGAGCAAATCAATGAATTTGGAATAGCTTAAACCCTGTTCTCTGACCGCAGCATTGATTCTGGTGTTCCATAATTTGCGGAAAACGCCTTTTTTATCGCGACGGTGAGCAAAGGCATAATTGCCGGCTTTGAGCATGGCAGTATGGCCGAGTCTGATGGTCTTCTTACGGCCCCACATGTAGCCTTTAGTTGCTTTTCTGATAGTGCGTCTTTTTTTTAAATGAATGACGCCTCGTTTTACTCTGGACATATCTTTGTTTAGTTATAAAGTTTAAAGTCAAAAGTCTTTAAAGCCTTTAAATTAATATTTAGTAGAATAGGGGATAAGATGCTTCAAGGGAGAGGCAATTCTTTCGTTGGTATTCTGTATGCGTCTTTTATTCCTGGTAACACTGCCTTTTTCGCGGGCGTTGAAGTGATTCTGTCCTGCTTTCTTTTTTAACATTTTGCCTTTTTTTGTCATTTTAAAGCGTTTGGCAATGGATTGATGAGTTTTCATTTTTGGCATATTGATATAGATTTTAGGTTTTTAATGTTAGATTATGAGAATTTTTAAACTTAAAATTAGCCGTCAAGCTAATTTAAGGTTATTTTAGCTTTTTCTTGATAAAAAGTCAAGAGTTATTGCTTATTTGCCAAAATAATGGCAGAAAAGCTGCCGCCGGTTCGTTTTATTTCCTGTTCAAACTTAATATCAAGTAATTGGCTTAATTCCTTGATATAAGTTTCCAGCATTTCCCGTCCTAAGTCAGCATGCTGTTTTTCGCGTCCTTTTAAGAAAATGGAAACAGTTACTTTATCTCCGCGTCTTAAAAATTTTTCAGCCTGCTTAAGCCGGATATCCAAATCATGCTTGCCAATTCTGGGCGAGAGGCGGATTTCTTTCATTTCTCCGATTTTTTGCTGTGCTTTTTGTTTTCTAGCCTCTTTTTCTTTCTGGTATTTGAAACTACTGTAATTAATAAATTTTGCGACTGGAGGCTCTGCTTTAGGAGAAACAACAACCAGGTCCAGTTCACGTTCTTTGGCAAGTTGCAGAGCTTCAACCGTTGGCAGAACGCCTAACATCTGGCTATTTTCATCAATAACCCTTAGTTGGGGGAATCTTATTTTTTCATTAACCGGATAAATTTCCGGAGGCGGAGCCAGTCTTTGCCATTGTTTTCTGGCGAATTTGATACGTTTCAATGTTTTAAAATTAATTATTAAAGTTATTTTTGGCTGTTAATTAAGCCAAGTAGCATTTTGGAAATAATTTCGTATTTTGAATAAAAATCGTTATACTCTTCGCGGCTGATTTGATCTTCTTCGAGAATAATTTCTAGTAATGATACACATTCATAAGTTGAAGCACGAGCTATAGTATAGAAATTTCGTTTGTCAGCTTTAGAGAATTTTCCGCTACCTTCAGTAATATTTATTACCATACTGATAGAAGCTCTTTATTATATACATCTAATTTTTCGAAGTCAAACATATTTTTTATTTTTGTGTGAGTATGTGTATTTTGTAGTGTAGGATAAATTTTTACTTCTTCCCAAAATACAAAGTACAAACTACTAAGTACCCAAATTTTTACGAAGTAAAAATTTATGTGGAGATGGCGGGAATTGAACCCGCGTCTAGAAAGTCTTCGGCCAGGCGTCTACAAGCTTGTTCGGGGTTAAATTTAAATATAAGATGTTAATCCCGACAAAATTCTTATATCATGCCTTAATTTTTTGGCCAAGCTGGCAAAGGCGCTCCTTACTTGGCGAGCCTGATGTTTTGACACCCGGAGCCTTTTATCAGGCGTTAAAGGTCCAGATGGTTGCGGCGATTAAGCGGCAACAGGAGCAAAGTTAAAAGCAAAAGCTGCTTTAACTCCGCTTAAAAATTTGTTTGCACTTATAAAGTGGCTAACAGTTTATCGAGCATGATAGCAGCTCGGCTTGCAGCCTTAGATAAAGATCGATCTATCGAGTCCGATCATCCCCATGGTTTAATAACCAATAATCAATAAACAATATCCAAACAATACTTAATTACCGAAATTCTAATTACCAAATTAGTTATTTAGTCATTTGGGTTTAGAATTTGCTTGATGATTGATGATTGTGTTATTGGTGATTTTTCATTTTCAAAAGACGGCTGATTTGGCGGTCATCTTCTCTTTTGCGGATCGTTTCGCGCTTATCATACTTTTTTTTACCCCGGCCAAGTCCGATTTCAACCTTAATTTTGTTATGCTTAGTATACAATGAAAGGGGTATCAGCGTCAACCCTTGCTGCTGGATTTTTCCTGCTAAATGATCGATTTCATTCTTGTGCAAAAGCAGCCGGCGGGTACGGCCAGGATCATAGCTGGGCAAGGGGCCTGCCATTTTGTACGGCGTTATAGAGGCATTCAGTAAATTTAGATTGCGGTTATTATCAACTACAACATAAGCGCCGTTTAAACTTATTTGGCCGGCTTTAGCTGATTTGACTTCTTGTCCGCTCAAAACAATACCGGCTTCATGAGTTTCCAGTATTTCGTAGTCAAATCGGGCTTTTTTATTGATAGCTAGGGAGGGCATAAATTAGATAGTGAATAGTGTTCAGGTTAGGAGGCTGGTAGGTGAATGGTGTTTGGGGTTAAGTCCTTAAAAAACACATAACCTAAGCACTTAACACTTACTAGCATCTTTACCCATTCACTTTACACCTTAAATAATAACATTGTAATTAAAGTAAATAAAGAAAGAAGGCAACTTGCCTTCCTCATTCAACCGCAAGTTAATACCCATAGAGCCTAAAAAATTAAGAAAGAAAGGGGTAATAGATTTTTTTTAATTAGAGGCCCTGTGGGTATTAATTTAAGGTTCAATATAATAAATTATCACTTTTATCTTATTTTGTCAAGATTAAAACGCTGATTGACCAAAAGGCATTAATTTTATATAATATAAGCAATGAAACATCTTAATTGTTATCAGTTACCGCTTTTTATTTATTTTAATTTATGAAGGCGGTTTTCCTTATTTATGGATAATATTAACAAAAAAATCAGCATTGATATTTCTATTCAGACATTATATAAAGTCCTGTTTCTATGCGCTTTGATTATCCTGGCTTATTTAATCAGGGGAGTAATAGTGATTTTGTTTTTTGCTTTTATTTTAGTTTCCATCTTAGAACCAATGGTTGATTGGTTGAAAGGGAAAAAAGTCCCGAAATTATTAGCAGTGCTAATTGTCTATTGTTTTTTATTGGCGGTTTTACTTTTAATTATTATTTTGTTGACTCCGCCTATTTTTGATCAGGCTGCTCAATTGCAGGTAAATTTTCCCAATTATTGGAATAAGGCTATTGAAGGCTTGTCTGATTTTGCCAGGATTTTGAATAATTACGGTCTGGCCGACACTTTTAAGTCATCTTTATTATCAATCAGCCAAAGTTTTCAGCTGAACTCTGTTGACTTGCTGGAAAAAATCGGAGATTTTTTCAGTGATATTCTTGCCGGATTTGTAGTTTTAGTAATCACTTTCTATTTGCTGGTTGAGGAAAACGCAGTCAAAAAGATCCTGCATTCTCTTATGCCCCCTGATTATTTACCTTATGCGCTTCAAATGTTTAACCGCATCCAGAAGCAGCTGGGGCTTTGGTTGCGCGGCCAGTTAATTTTATGCTTTTGTATTTTTACTTTGGTTTATGGGGTGCTTTTAGTATTGGGAGTTAAGTATGCTTTAATTTTTGCGATTATTGCCGGCTTGTTAGAATTCATCCCTTATTTAGGACCAACTTTTTCAGGCTTTATAGCCGTATCTATTACTTTAATGCATTCTCCGCTTCAGGCGCTGTTAGTTTTAATTTGTTATATAGTGATTCAGGTTTTTGAAAATAATATTTTGGTGCCGAATATTATGCGTAAGGCAGTCGGCTTAAATCCTGTCTTAAGTATTGTTTCGCTTTTAGTCGGCGCTACTTTAGGCGGATTCGTCGGCGTAATTATTGCGATACCGTTGGCAACTGCTGTAAGCGTTTTTTTTCAGGATTTTTTGGATCAGAAACATTCTCGGGAAATAAAACTTGAATAAAGGAATTCGAAACCGCGGATTTTTGTTCACCGATAACACGAATCGATATCAGAGTAATCTGCGAGTATAAATCAGTGGTTAAATTCACCCAAATAATATGACCAGAATCGAAAATGAAAATAATCAGGGGCAAGCGCTTGATGGAATGATGAGCGAGATTGAGCATTTAAAGAAACAGCTGAAAAAAAAGCAAAGCAAAAAGTTTGTTAATTGCGGCACATGCTTGTTCGGTTTGTTGCTGGTTGTTTTAAGTCTGGCTGTTTTAGCCGGATATTTGGCGGCTAAAAGCGGCGTTGCTCAGATTCCGGTTTTCAGCGCTTATTTTTATCACCAGCCTGAGCCGGTTTATGAAGTTGCCAAAATATCATTCGATGAAAAAGCACTTGCCAATAGAATATCGCAATTGGCCAGGGCTGAAGCACTTAAAAGGCAAAGCACTGAAAATATTATGATTAGCCTGGATTTGAGCGAACAGGAATTAACTGCCTTATTAAATACCTGGGAAAAGTCCAATGAAGTAGTCGATTCGAAGGTTAAATCGTGGCAAATCGCTGTTTCGCCTGATTATATGCAATTATTTTTGGTCGCCAATGACCCTGAAAATTGGATTTTTACTCTGAATTTTATACCGGAAATTATTCAAAATAAGTTAGCCATAAAGGTGGATAGCTTTAAACTGGGAGATCTTTCTTTACCAAAATTTTGCGGTTCAATTTTAGTGGAAAATGTACTGACAAATTCCCTGAATTCAGCGTTGGCAGTCACACAAGGCGCTTTTCAGGTCGAAGGCTTTGTTTTAGCGGATAAAAAGGCTACTTTAAAAATCAAAATTTTTAATATAAATACCCTCAATGATATTTTTTAGAAGAATAATTATTATTACTACTCCGATATTGTCTTTTTTAGCTTTTGAGTCTTTGAATTATTTTTATCGCGATCCGCGCTTTGTTTTCGGTATTTTGGGTGCCTTGTTTTGTGTTTTGCTGATAAGTTTGAAAGTGATCATCAAAGAAAAAGTACGGACAAAGAATTTTTGGGGCTTGGCAATTTTGCCGCTGTTGCTTTACTTGGCAGTCTGTAATTTTATTTTGATTTTGAGCCCCGGGATATTGCGCCATTTAGTTGCAGTCTTATTTGCGCTTATAACCTATGCTTATTTTGAGAATTTATTCTTATTTTATTATAATCGCAGCAGCTACCAGGTAAATTCGCTGGAAAATACCGCTTCTTTTTATAATCTGATGATTTTTTTCTTAATAGTTTTAGATTTGAATGCCATCAACAGTTTATTGAATTATTATTTATGGTTATTGATTTTGATTTTGTTGGCTATTACCTTTTTGATTCTCGTTCAGCTTTTTTGGATTTTAAAAATAAATAAGCCGATCCGCTGGGTTTATGTTTTGGTTATCTTGGTTATGGTGATGGAATTTTTTTGGGCTATTTCTTTTCTGCCCATTAATTTTTATGTCGCTGCGATGATCTTAACGATAATTTACTATTTTGTCTTAGGCACGCTTCGGGCAAAAATAGTACAGGGGCTGGACAAAAAGATATTATTGCGCTATATAATAATAAGCATTTTATTAATAATCGTTATTTTATTAACTTCACATTGGGTTTAATCTAATTATATGGAACAAAAACAATCTACAGCGCCAAAACTATTAAGAAATAAGCTGCTTTTGTTGGGTTTGTTGATTTTATTAAGCTTTGTCGCCGGTATTTTTGGCGAAATTTTTACCAGGGCATACCTGTCTAAACTCGATATCTTCAGCGATTTTTACTTTAGCGGCTCTAATGATTTGGGCGATAGGGAATTGATTATTAATGACCCCAAAAAGGTAGTTGTGGAACAGGATTTAAGGCTTAAGCAACTGGTAAGTGAAATTCAGCCGACAGTCCTTAGTTTGTTTAAAAATAAAAAATTGGGAAAAACTATAACAGACAATGTTTTTCTAGCTGATGATATGTTGGGTCAGGCTTTTGTACTGACCAGCGATGGTTGGTTGATTACCTCAACTTCTAGCGCCAGCAGGGCTCAGGAGGATATGGTAATTTTATATAATAATAAAGTATATCAGATTGAAAAATTGGTAAAAGATGTGCCGACGGATTGCGTTTTTATTAAAATAAATGCCCAGAATTTACCGGTCGTGAAGCTGGCGGACGCCCAAAATATTGTGCCGGGACAGCAGGTCTTTGTAATTGATAATTTTAATAATCAAGTCCACTTGGCTAATATCCTTGATCGCGGATACCGGTCAACTGCAGATAAAAATATTCTTATTATCAATAGTGAAGAGATAAATAAATATGTATTGATAAATAAGCAATTACCCGTTAATTTGGCAGGCAGCCCGGTCTTTAATTTGGAAGGATCTATTATCGGGTTTTGGGATCAGCAGCTTGGTTCATCAGGCAGTCGGGTAATACCGGCTAATTATTTTATGCAGATTATGAGCCAGATATTAAAAGGAGAAAAGATAAATAGGCCGTATCTGGGACTAAATTACATAAATTTATTTAGAGTGGCTTATAACAGCGAATTTTTGGCTAATCCCAATTCTCCCAAGGGCGCTTATGTCTGGTCACTGGAAGAGGACAGCCCTTTGGCTGGTAAGGTGGTAAAGGGCGATATTATTTTAAGCCTGGAAAATAATAATTTGGATGCTAATATTGATTTAAATGATTTATTATTAAGTTATAAGACAGGGCAGGAGGTACGCATAAAATATTGGCGCGAGGATAAAGAGGAAGAAGTAAATATCAAGTTGAAATAAATTTGCTAATTTTAAATAAAATCCTCCTTTGGGCGGATTTTATTTTTGTTAAAAAGAGCAATGATTTGGAAATAAAAGATAAGTATAATTAGGACACAACCTTGACAAACTTCCAATATTATGATATTATCCAATTAATATTATTATCTAACAAATTATATGGAGAATGTTCAATATTTTAAGATATTAAGCAAGAATTGGGAATTAATCGCTTTGTTTACTGGCTTGGCGATTGTTATTGCGTTAGTTGTAAGTTTATTTTCACCTTTTCAGTATTCTGCTTCTACAAAAATTTTAATTATTCAAAAGCAGGAGCAAAATTTAGATGCTTATACTGCCACCAAATCAGCAGAAAGAATCGGTAAGAATTTAGCAAGCATTATCTATACTTCTGTCTTTTATAATGAAGTTTTGGAAACAAACAGCGAGCTTACCTCTAAATTTCCTTCAGATCCAACTGAAAGACGTAAGGCCTGGAAGAAAAATATAGAAGCTGATGTTATCCCTGAATCAGGTATTTTGGAAATTACTGTTTATGATGTTGATCGCGGTCTCGCGTCTCAATTAGTTAAAACGATTGCTTATGTTTTGGTTAATAAAGGTTCAGATTATCATGGCGGCGGTACTGATGTGGAAATCAAAGTAGTTGATGATGTTTTTATCAGTAAATATCCGGTCAGACCCAATGTTGCTTTAAATCTTATTGTTGCTTTGATTGCCGGCTTGGTAATCGGCAGTTATTATGTGATTTTACGCGCTTCCCGCAGAATGCAAAGATATCAGCAAACAGCTTATCATCCTCACAAAGTATATACTCAAAATGACCAGCAGGGGAATAATATGGATTCAACCCTGCTTGAGGACAAATCTTTTGGTTTTGATGCTGAATATGCTGCCAAACAAAAAAACACCAAAATTATAACTATGCATGATCATTTGAAATAAAGTGGCTGGGTTAAGATTAGGATGCTAGCTAGTGCAAAGTAATACATTGCACTGGCACTTGAATCCGTTAATTTCTTTACCTAAATACTATGCCATCAATTAATATATCGTCCCGTACCTTGTAGGTTCGGGATGATTTGTTTCTATTGAATCTTTGAATGAAGATTTAGCGAAAATATGATATAATTAATTTAATCGTTTAATGGCATCGAAGTTCGTTACGTCAGACGTTTAACGTTTAATGTAACGCCCATCGTAGGACGAAAAACGTAACGATTTATCGTAATTGTATAACGAACGACTAATAAACTATGTCCAAATTACCCCGAGATTTAGTTCTCGCAGTCACATACAATTGCAATTCCAAATGTCGGATGTGCAATATCTGGAAAAGTGAACCTTTGCCTGTTTTAGCATTGTCAGAATATGAAAAATTACCGGCTAGCTTTAAAGATATAAATATCAGCGGAGGCGAGCCGTTTTTACGGCCTGATCTGGTGGATCTGATTAAGTTATTGGTAGCCAAAAATCCGCAAGCCAGAATAGTTATTTCCAGTAATGGCTTTGCTACAGAATTAATCAAGGCAAAAATGCAGGAGATTTTAAAAATTAAGCCGGAGATTGGCATTGGTATTTCAGTTGACGGGATTGGCGAAATCCATGACCAAATTCGCGGCATACCGGGCGGTTTTCAAAAAGTCTTGGCAACAATCAAAGAATTAAAAGCTTTGGGCGTGAAAAATATCCGCTTAGCCTATACGGCAGGGGATTATAATATTGACCAGTTATATAAGGTTTATCAGTTATCCCAAGAATTAGGCACTGAATTTACTTTGGCAGCCATACATAATGCGGAAAATTATTTTAATACCACAGACAATAAGATAACTAAGCTGGAAGAATTCAGGCAGGAGTTTGGCCTGCTGATTAAGGAAGAATTGAACACCTGGAATGTAAAGCGCTGGCTGCGTGCTTATTTTGCCTATGCTTTATACAAGTTTTTAGCTACGGGCAAGCGTTTACTGCCTAATTATTCGGGCCAGGATAATATTTTTATTGATCCGCTGGGCAATGTCTATCCTGCTGATGTTTCTGGCCATATTATGGGTAATTTAAAAGAATTTAATAATTTTAGCGACTTATATTACAGTAAAGTCTCCCAAGAGGCGATTTCTTTGGAAAAAATAAATCAGAACTGGATGATGTGCACGGCGCGTTATGCAATGGAAAGACACGCGCCCCGGGTCATTGGCTGGATTATTAAAGCTAAGATTTTTGGCGTTAACTTATAATTATGTCTGGAATAAAAAAAATACTAATTGGCTTATTGTTGCTGTCAGGATTTATTAGCATGGGGTTTTCTCAGGCTGATTTGCCTTTATATTATATTTTGGTTTTTATCGCCCTTATCTTAGCGGTTACTTTATTGGTACGCTACCCGCAGGTCGGGATTTATCTGATTGCCTTATTGTTTCCTTTTACCTATTTAGAATTTGTCTATGGTGATTTAAATGTACCCTATGTTGACCTTGTTGCCTTAATGCTTTTTATCGCCTGGATGATTCGCCAGTCATTTATGGAGAAAAGAGAGCCTCTCACCCTGAAAATGTTTCCGGGTCTGTTTTTTATGGCACTTTATGTGATTGCCTGCTTTTTGTCTTTATTGAATGTTGAACATGAATATTTTAGTTTTTGTCTGAAATATTTATTGCGGCCGATAATTTTTTTCTATCTGATGTTTGTTGTTTTGCCTTTTAATCTGGTTGATACTTTGAAAAAGCTGAAAAATGTTTTGCAGATTTTATTTGTTTTGGGGGTCACCCTGGCATTTACCGGTGTCTGGTCGCTTCTTTTCCCGCCCGTAGTCGGCGCCAGGCGCGTTTTGCCGATTTCGATTTTAGGCGTTTATCCTCTGGGGCAAAATCATAATCTTTTATCAGAAGTGTTTATTTTCCTGATTCCCATGGCTTTGATTTTATTCTGGCAGGAGAAAAATATATTTTGGAAAAATATTTATCTGAGCGGCGCAATACTGATGGCAGGCATAAATTTACTGACTTTATCTCGTTCCGGTTGGATAGCATTGGGTGTGCAACTGGCGATTTTGGTCTGGCTCAAATATCGCCAGCAGATGAAGAAAATATTAAGTCCGGCTGCTTTATATCTTTTAGCAATTGTATTGATCCCGGCCATATTTTTAATGTATAAATTAACGCAGGCCGGTATTACGGAAAGCGCGACTTTAAATCGTTTAAAACTGATTGAAGTGTCGTTTATGCTCTTTAGAAAATATCCTTTATTTGGCAGCGGTGTTGGTATCTTTACCCAAATAATGTCCCAGGTTAAATGGTATATCATTGAATACGGCTCAGCCTTGGATTCTCACGGTTTTATTTTTAAAAATTTGGCAGAAACTGGTTTTGTAGGCACTGCCTGCTTTTGCTTTTTGATCTTTTACTTTATTTATATTATTTATAAAGCTTACCAGCAAAATGCCAAGGCCGAATATTCCTGGGTCATCTTGGGATTTTTTCTGGCTGTTATCGGAGTTTTTATTTTTCAATTATTCGGCACCAGCTATTATATTGTAAAAACCTGGCTGCCGGTTGGCTTGGCCTTGGCTACTTTAAAATTATATAAAGTCAGATATTTGAGCTAATTTACTAAATGTTATTTAAATATATGGCTAATAAAAATGAAAAAATATTCAATCAATTTCATTCCAGCGGCATGACCTCGGTTAAAGAGTTCGGCTCTTTTGAAGCTAATCTGCGGAATATGGCGCAAACTTATGAATGGAATTATAAAAATTTTTTGCCTGAAGATAAAAAAGTCGCCATTTTAGATATTGGCTGCGGCCTGGGGCAGTTTTTATCATGGCTTAAAGAAAAGGGCTATAAAAATTTTTTAGGAATTGATATCAGCGAGCAAATGCTAAATATTTGCAAACAGAATGTGACTGACAAAGTGGAGGAAATCAGTTCTTTGGCGGAATTTTTACGCAATAAAAATAATATCTACGATTTAGTTGTTTTAAATGATGTTATCGAGCATTTGCCTAAAAATGAAATAATTACGGATTTGGAGATAATTTATGCGGCTTTAAAAAAGGGCGGCCGTTTGCTTATTAAAACCAATAACTTGGCGTCAATTACCGGGGCGCGGATGCGTTATTCTGATTTTACCCATGAAGTCGGTTTTACAGAATTCAGCCTTAATCAAGTTTTAACGGTCTCAGGTTTTAGTGAAGTTGAAATTAAGCCGTTTGCTATGCCTTTAAATACTCTTTCTCGTATACTGCGCTTTTTACTGCAAAAAATATCTAATGCCTGTTGGAAATTTCGTTTTTGGGTGAATTTTACGCCAGTGCCAAAAATAGTGGATGAGATGATTTTTGCTATTGGCACAAAAGATTAATTTAAAGTTAATTTGAATTTTTAAATATGAAGATTCTCCAGATTAATAAATTTTTTTATCCCAAGGGCGGAAGCGAAACCTATTTTTTTGCCTTGTCCGAGTTATTGAAAAAAGCTGGACATGAAGTTATTGAATTTTCCATGCAGGATGAAAAAAACAGGAATTCCAAATACAGCCGGTATTTTATAAAAAATATAAATTTTGATAAACGCGAAGGCTGGTTTAAGGATCTGAAAAAAGCTCTGCATTTGCTTTATTCTTGTGAAGCCAAAAAGAAACTGGGCAAATTAATCAGGGAAGAAAAGCCTGACATTGCTCATCTGCATAATTTTAATTTTCAGCTCACCCCCTCAATTTTAGGAGTTTTAAAAAAGCATAAAATTCCGGTTGTCTGGACACTGCATGATTATAAGGCGATTTGTCCTAATTATCAGCTTTTTACTCAGGGCGAAGTTTGTGAACGATGCAAGGTCCATAAATATTATAATTGCTGGAAATACAGGTGTTTAAAAAATTCAGGCAGTTTAAGCTTTTTGGCAATGCTGGAAATGTACGGACACAAAATAATTTTAAAAAGTTATAACCAGGTCAAGATATTTATTGCTCCCAGCAAATTTTTAGCCCAAAAAATCAAAGACTGGCATTTGCCAGAACAAAAAATAAAGCAGCTTTATTATTCCTTTGATTTGACGCGATTTAAGCCCCAGAATAAATTGGGGGAGGGAATATGCTATATCGGGCGTTTGAGCCCGGAAAAGGGCATTTTTACGCTTTTAGAGGCCTGTAAAAGCTTGCCGGAGATAAAATTGACCATTATAGGCACTGGGCCGATTGAGGCTGAAATTAGGCAGTATCTTAAAGACCATAATCTGGAAAATATAAAAATGATTGGTTATAAATCAGGGCAGGAATTAATGGATTTGATCAGCCAGTCAAAAATTGTAATTGCCCCTTCGCTTTGGTATGAAAATAATCCGCTGGCGATATTAGAGGCTTTTGCTCTTGGTAAGCCGGTGATCGGTTCTGATTTGGGAGGCATTCCCGAGCTGGTTAAAGACAATAAAACCGGATTGGTTTTTGTTCCCGGGGATGATTATGATTTAGCCGATAAAATTAAAAGTCTTTATAATAATGATGCTGAACTTAAAGTAATTGGCGAAAATTGCCGCCGTTGGGTGGAAACAAACTGCGATCCGCAAAAGCATCTTGCTGAGATTATTAAAATATATAAACAATTACTTAAATAAAAAGATACATGAAATAACAATATAGGCGGCACAAGATTGTGTTGCCTTTGTTTTTACTTGAAAATTCTCCTGCGTAGCAGGCGTGTGTGTTTAGAATGAAGCTTGTGGATCAGCAAGTTATAATACATTAAATATATAAAAAAGTTTAGGAAAAAAAAGTAGCTTTAGACGAAAATCTAATAAATTCTGCCTCCGGCCTGCGCCGACCGAAGTCGGCTTCGGCCGACGTAGGTCGGCATCTTACTTTTTTATAACTAAAAAAGTAATCAAAAAAGTTTTGGGGGTGCTCAATGCGCTAGTGCAGATGGTTTGTTCGTAACTTTGAACTTGACGCTTAGTTCGCACCCCCAAGCCCCCAGGGAGGGATAAAAACGTTTAGGTTCGTTAGTTTTAATTAACCGCTATCGCGGTCGTAGCCTGTAACATAAATACCGCCAGCTATTTTGCCGTAGGTATCCTATTATAAGAGATCATTTATTTTTCCAGCTTTTCCAAAGCCTCAAGTACTTGCTGCGGCTTGATTATTTGAGAACATTCATTTTGTTTATACTGTCTTTTGGTTTTGATGTAATTTAAAGTAAAATGCTGTTTGCATTTTTCCGGGGTATTCAGAATTTCAATATTATTGCGGCTGGGCAAATAGTTTTGCGGGTGAGTGGTATTAAAAATAGCAACAATCGGTTTATTAAAGCTGACTGCAATATGTAATGGCCCTGTATCAACGCCAATAAAAGCCTGCGCTCGGAAAATCAGGGTGGCTGTTTGCCTGATTTCTAATTTTCCCGCCAGATTAAGAGCTTGTCCGGGTTTTAAATCTTGACAAATTTCAGCAATCAAATCTTGGTCTTCGGTTGAGCCGGTAAACACAAGTTTATATTGGCTGACTAATTTTTGCGCCAGTTCCTGCCAGGCTTTAATATTCCAGGCTTTGCCCTGGTCATTTACCCCGGGATGCAAGACTAAAAACTGATTCTCGTTTAGATTATATTTTGTCAGCAGCTTAAAGCTGTCTTTTTTTTCTTTATCATCCAGATAAATCTCCAGATGATTATCCAGAATATTGTTGCCTAAAAATTCAAGCAAGCTTAGAAAATAATCAGCAATGTGTGTCTGGCTGCTAAAGTTTTTTGTATGGGTATAAAGCCAGCCAAAGCCGTCGCGATTTTTAAGGAGGATTTTTTGTTTTGGTTTGGTTCCGATGCGATAGGGGATATTGGATAAAGTAAGCAAAAAGGCCTTATAAAAGTTGGCGCTAAAATCAAGCAAAATATCAAATTTGTTTCTATTCTTAAGGCTGAAGATAAAAATCTGCCAATGATTTTTTGCTGTTAGCAGATGGTCAATGTTGGGATTATTGGTTAAAAGTTGTTGGCTGGCTTTTAATCCGGTTAGAACAGTAATTTTACTTTGCGGATAATTTTGTTTGATCTGCCGCAGGCAGGGGGTGATCAATAAAGCATCGCCGATAAAATTCAATTCGCAAACCAGAATATTTTTAAACTGACCGTCAGCTGATAATTTTTGTAAATCAGCAGCCTTGGGTTTAATAAAAAAACACCCAATTTGCCAGCAAATGGAAATTTTTATTTTTACAATGGCCAGGCAGATTTTTTGTAAAGTTTTCATGGTTTAATTATACGCTATTTGTAAATGTTTTCAAAATAAAATATTAACAATTAAAACGCTTTTTTTCGGGGTAACCCCGCGGGAATTTTTGGGGTATCACCGAATTCATTCGGTGATTCGTCCTTGCCCATACAACCCCGAATAAATTCGGGGTTACCCCACGGAAGTTGTTCCATGCAAACGCGCAGTCTCCGGGTATCACCGAATTCATTCGGTGATCAGTCCGCGCCCATACAACCCCGAATAAATTCGGGGTTACCCCGCAGGTGATTGTTCGGGTATTACCGAATTCATTCGGTGATTAGTCCGCGCCTATATAGCCCAAAATATAATAAAAAATAAACTTGACAATAGGAGAAAGATTATAGTAAGGTAATTAATCCCAAGAGGTGATTTTTGCCTTATTTATTGATTTAAAAGGCTAAAATTAGCCATTTGCTACTTAAATTAAGAATAAATAGTTGACAAAGAAGCAAATTTATGCTAATATACAATATTAAATATTAAATCCCCAATGTCTTAATTTCCTAGTACTTTGGGGATTAATTCATCTAATATTGTATAAAAATATGAAGATTTATTTTATCGGACAAAAAGGAATACCGGCTATTTCCGGTGGCGTTGAACGCCACGTTGAGGAATTAGCTACCAGATTAGTGAAAGAAGGTCACGAAGTTTTTGTGTATTGCAGAAATTATTTTACTCCTAAAGGTTTAACTGAATATAAGGGCGTAAAATTAATCCATTTGCCCAGCATTAAAACTAAGCATTTGGATGCAATCTCTCATACTTTGTTAGCCAGCTTGGATGTCTTAAGACGTGATGCTGATATTATTCATTATCATGCAATCGGACCTTCCAGTTTGTTATGGATTCCTAAATTATTTAAAAGATCTGCCAAAGTCATTTCTACTTTTCACTCTGACGACAGGAAACATAAAAAGTGGGGTGTTTGGGCTAGAAAATTTTTAGGCTTAGGCGCTTACATTTCTGTTAAATGGTCTGATAAGTGCATTGCTGTTTCTCAATATCAGTCCCAGGTTCATAGCCAGGAATTCAATGGCGAATTGGATTATATTCCTAATGGTGTAAACCAACCAGCTGCTATTAAACCTCAAATAATCACTGCTAAATGGGGATTAGTCGGTAATGACTATATTTTGGCCGTTTCCAGGCTGATTCGCCATAAAGGCTTGCATTATTTAATCAGAGCTTATTCCATCTTGAAAAATACTGACAAAAAATTAGTAATTGTTGGCGATGCCAATTTTACTGAAGATTATGTGCAGTATTTGAAATCTTTGGCTGGTGACAATCCTAATATCATTTTTACCGGCAACCAAACCGGTACAGCTTTAGCTGAATTATATTCTAATGCCTATTTATTTGTGCAGCCTTCAGAAGCTGAAGGCTTATCAATCGCTTTATTGGAAGCAATGAGCTATGGCAAAGGAGTATTAGTCAGTGATATCGCGCCTAACAGGGAAGCGGTTTCTGAAATCGGCTTAACTTTTATCAGTAAAAGCATTACGGATTTAAGCCAGAAATTGCAGTATTTATTGAACCATCCTGAAGTTGTTCAGGAAATGGGTGAAAAATTACAGTATCGATCTGAAATTGAATATAATTGGGAGAACATTGTTAAAAAGACAATTGATGCCTATAATTCAGTTTTAAGCTCTAAGAATCAGAAAACTGTTACCCAGATGGAAATTAAAAGTGCATAACTAATTAGATACAAAACAAGACCCCGTGTTCCGAAAGGACGCGGGGTTTTGTTATTTTTTAATCATCAAACATCAATCATCAATCCCAAAGGGATCCCTTCGGGATAATCAAACAATTACTAAACTATAATATCAAATTACCAAACAAGTTTAGAATTTTGTTATTAGATATTTGATATTGTTTGATGATTGAGTATTGATTATTTATTTCAATTATTTTTTATTTTCTAATTCAGTATCCTTAGGCGGATTGGGTGAGTAAAGCTTATTACTGATCTTCCACTGGCCAACATACTGGCCAATGCCCTGATTATTGCTTTTATTGCGTACGGTTGTTTTGCGCTGTGACCACTTGATCAGGCTTTCAAAGTTAAGCTTATAGCGGCCACGCACAACCACATAGCGGATCTCCTGGGTCTTGATTGCCCGGCGGATTGTTTTGGCATCTACGCCAAAAAGTCGTGCAGCTTCTGAGATTGAGACTCTTATTTGATTGATATCAGGCATATATAAGTTGGTGAATGGTGTTAGTGTTAGGATGCTGGTAAATGTAAGGGTTAGGTAATTGGTAATTTTTACTATTCACTTTGCCTAATTCACTTACCAGCATCATTACCTTAACCCTCAGCCTATTTACTTTGTCTAGATTAGTGTGGACAAAATTAAGGTTCAATGGTAATATAGCAAGAAAGTGATAAGGTTGACAAGAGGTATTCGTTATCTCCAAAATATTACAGCAAAAGCTAGGATTTGCTGGAAAAGCTTATTTCTTAGCAGGTGTCTATTATTAGAACATAATCCTTTATTTTTAGGGTTTTTACTCAATAAAGCAAGGTTACAGGATATGCACAATTTGTCCCAAAATTTGGCTATTGGCAAGGAGTAAAAGCCATTGAACAATATTTGTTTCCATGTTATAATAAAAACACGTTAAAAGATGTTATAATGGTTGTAACATTTTTTTAATTCACACGTCTTATAAAATGACAGCTAATATAATTACAGAAAAATATTTACTATTTAAAGCGAGAAATAAAGATCCCGAGGCCTACAGTAAGATTTACGACCTCTATGTGGATAAGATTTATCGCTTTGTTTTTTTTAAGATAAATAGTAAGGAAGAAGCCCAAGATTTAACCTCGGAGGTGTTTTTGAAGACCTGGGAATATATTATCAGCGGCAAAGAGATTTCCAACCTAAATGCTTACTTATATAAAGTAGCCCGTAACTTGGTAATTGATTATTATCGTAAAGCAGCGCATAAAGGAGTTTCTTTGGATGCTCTGGACAGCGGGGGAGAAAATCTGCGGGTTGATAATATAATGATTACTCAAGGCCAGGATGAACTTGATAGTAAGATTCAGCTGGAAAAAATACAGGATAAGCTCCAGGGTTTAAAAGATGATTATCGGGAAATTATTATTTTACGATATGTTGACGGATTATCAATTGGAGAGATCGCTGAGATAGTGGAAAAGAAAAATGGAGCTGTCAGAGTCATTCTTTATCGGGCAACAAATGCCTTGCGGGAGCTAATGGGCGAAAAATAAACACTGATTTTTTCTTGCAGATGCAGATTATATAGATGAGTGATGAATTCGAAATTCAGTGCTATCTGTGAATTTAATCTGTGGTTAAAATATTCCAAAATATAATCAACTCCCAACTTTATAACTTTTGACTTTCAACTTTAAACTCAATTAAATACATGCGCAAGCGTGACTTCTTAAAACAATTGAATAATCTGAAAAATGAAGTTAAACCTGATGCAGCCTGGAAACAGCTCAATCGGGATATTTTGCTGTCTCAAATCAAGGCGCAGACCAGTGACACTGTTCAGAATAAAATCAATTGGTCCTCCTTGTTTTTTAAACGATTAACAGTTTCTTTATATAAGCCGGTAGCTGGTTTTATATTAGTTTTTGGCATAGTTTTAGGCAGTTATGTTATGACCGTCGGCGCAACAAAAAATAGTTTGCCCGGCGATTTTTTGTATCCTATTAAAATCACTTCTGAAAGAATGAAAATCAATCTGGCCAATAATGATGAAAAAAAGGCTAATTTAGAAATAGCCTTTGCTGAACGCAGGCTTGAGGAACTGCAGAAAATCACTGATCAGCCGGTCAATGATGACAAGCAAAAGGAAAATGTCCAGGTTTCTTTGCAGAAATTTCAGGAAAGCATCAATAATATGAAAACCAGTCTGGCTAAACTGGAAAAAACAGACAGTAATGTCGCTGTCAAAGTTGCCAAATTAGTGGATGAAAAGACTAAAAATTATGTTGAGATTTTAACCCAACAAAAAGATAAAAATCCTGATTTGAAAAAGACCGAAGCTACTCTTGAAGCGATTACCTCCTCTAAGGCCATGGCAGAAAAAGCTTTGGATATGATTATTAATGAATATAAGGCAGGCAGTAAGGAAGTGACCCTGGATACCGTGATTCAAAGTCTGGAAAAGAAAATGGCTGATTTAAATTATCGCTTAGGAAGAGATAATGAAGATTTAGATAAGATTATTGTCAATAAAAAAATAGCTGATGATTTGGCTAAAGCTAAGGCAGCGGAAGAAGCCAAAGCCAAGGCTGAAGCAGAAAAAGCAGCCGCTGCAGCTGCGGCAACTGCGATTGAGACAGGGACTGAAACCCCTGCTGCTACAACCGAAGTTAAGCCAGCAGAAACACCTGTTGAAGCATTAGTTGAAACTATCGAAAATATTAATTTAAATCCGCCTACTGATGTAACGCCAATTGAAGTAAAGGCGCCTGAAGTGGTTTTACCATCACCAGCTGAAATTAAGGTGAAATTAGCAGATGCTCAGAAATTATTACTTGAATCCAAGGGCTATTTGATAACTAAAGAAGTTTTATGGTCATACTCCAAATTAAAAGATGCCAATGATATCATTGAATTAGCTGAAGACGTTATTGAGGCAAATAAAGAATATCTGGAAGCGCCAAAGCCACAAGCGGCTGAAACACCTGCGCCTGCAACTATTCCAGAACCGGCAAATGTAAATACTGTTCCCGAAAAGAAATAATTGATTGAAGTACCAAAAGACAAATCCCAAATAGCAAGTAAATATAATGAGTTGAAAATTTTAAATTATAAATTTTAAATTATAAATGTCGGAAAAAGAATTTAAATTTGATTTGGAAGAAAGAACAATTGTATTTGCCGAAAATATTATAAAATTTGCTAAAAAAATTCCCAAAACCGCTGTAAATTTACCCATAATTAGACAAATAGTAAGGTCAGGAACAAGTGGGAGCGAATTATCATGAAGCAAATGGCGCAAGTTCTGAGAAAGATTTTAAAAATAAAATTTGTATCTGTAAAAAAGAAGCAAAAGAAACGAAATATTGGTTAAGATTGGTTATTATGGCAAACTCTGGGTTAGAGACTGAAGGCAAGCCATTAATGCAGGAAATTCATGAATTGATCCTGATATTTTCAAAAATCGTAATTACCATTGAGAATAAAAAGAATCTTGAAAAATTATAAATTTTAAATTATAAGTTTTAAATATTGGAAAATGATTTATTGTAAATTAAAATACAAACTCCAAAAATTAAAATTTAAAATTAAAAATTTAAAATTAAACACAATCCACCTACAATTTAAATTTAAAATTTGATATTTAAAATTTATTTGTGCGGTTCAGGCCTTGCCTTTTGACTAAGTTTAGTGAAAAGTCAGGGTTTGCACCTTTGGTGCAGATTCCTAAATGCCTTGGGGGTATATAGGAATTACCCTCCTGGATATTAAATCCGGGTTTCGGGTAGCTAACTAACCCTCTTGAATGGATTTCGCGGGTTAAATAAGGATATAAGTTCCTAAACATTCAAAAGTAAAGGTCGACGTCGGATTTATCCGGTCGGCTTTTGAAAGTTTATGGGCAGGGGATTTTCCCCGTCGAGCCTTCGGGCTTGGTAAAATTTATATTCTTATCCGTAAATTTGTTCAGGAGTTAAGAAAGGATAAAATTAATATGATTAAAAGGATTTTTACTGTTAGTGTCGTAGTCCTTACAATTTTTTGGGCTGTCGGCTTAGCAGCATTTGTTCCAGTCGCTCAAGCAGCAGTTACTTCTGGCGACTTGATCAAGGCTTCCGGCGCTGCTGTTTATTACTACGCAGCTGACGGAAAAAGATATGTTTTCCCAAATGAGAAAACATACAAGACCTGGTATCCTGATTTTTCAACTGTTAAAACAATTACCGACGCTGAACTGGCTGCTATTCCAATTGGCGGTAATGTAACCATGAGACCGGGCGTAAAATTAGGTAAAATTACCACTGATCCTAAAGTCTACGCTATTGCAGCTAACGGCACATTAAGGTGGGTAACCACAGCTGCCATTGCTGAATGCTTATATGGCGCAACTTGGGGAACAAAGGTTGATGATATTTCAGACGCATTTTTTGTAAATTACACAATCGGCGCTCCGATCAATGCATGTGCTGATTTTGTACCTGCAACTGCTACTTCTACCGCTGTCTCTATCAATGTTGATAAAGGCTTATCCGGCGGCAACCAGGCTGCTTTCAATGCTTCATTGGCATCTGATAATCCAGCAGCTGCAACCTTGGCTCAAAAAGCTACTGGCGTTCCAGTCTTGAAATTCACTCTTTCTGGTAGCGGAACTTTAAATGAAGTTATCTTAAAGAGAACTGGTTTAGGTAACGCAAGCGACTATGTCTCTGTTTACCTATACAATGGCAATACCAGATTAACATCTGGCAGAAGCATTTCTTCTGATACCAATACAGTTACTTTCACCAACATCAATTTAGCAATCAGTGGCTCTGTCACTTTGACTGCAAAAGTTGATGTCACTGATAATGCTGCTAGAGCAACCGATCAAAATGCTTTGTCTATTCAGTCAATCAACGGCAATGCTGTTGCCGGTGTAATGGGCAATTTGATGACTATTGGTAATGCTGCAGCTTCTGATGTTACTATCAGAGGTACCTCAGCTAACTGGAATGTTACTTTGGGAACAGCTGGTGCAGAATTAGCTAAATTCTCTATTACCGCTGGTCTTAATGATGCAACTGTTTATGCTATTACTTTAAGACAAGGCGGCAAATTGACAAACACCAATATTGCCAACTTGAAATTAAAGCAGGGTTCTTATGAATTGGCTTCAGTTGCTGCAATGTCTAGCGATAAGGCAATTTTTGTCTTGGGCGCTCCATTTACAGTTGCCAAAGGCCAGGTTAAGAATTTCTCTGTTTTTGCTGATATTACAGGCGGCAGAACCAACGATACTGTTCAATTCTATGTTGACCAAAGAACTGATTTAAATATCCAGGATGCTCTATATGGCGTTGGTGCTAATATCATTATTGACCCTTCATATGATGCAGCTGGTGACCAGACTGTTACTATGCAAGGCGGTCAAATTACTTTAGGAAACGCAGGCCCGGCAGCTACTACTTTCTCAGCAAACACAAACGGCAATGCTATCTTGAAAGTAAATGTTTCTTCTGAAAGAAATGCAACAGTCAGAAAGACAGATCTTAAAGTACAGACAACCGGCGCTGCTAATGATGATTTGGAAACATACATTAAGAATGTCAAATTAGTTGACTTGGACAGCGGTACAACTTTGATTTATGCTGCTGATTTAGGCGGCTTTAAGACAACTCAAGGCGGTGCAACGGCTTGTACAACTGCTGCTCACTTGAATGCAGGCTGCTGGTTAAGGTCATCTGACACCTATGATTTAACTGCTGGCACAACCAGACATTTAGCAATCAAGGCTGATTTTGACTCTTTGACCCCTAATAGCACTGTTCTTGCTGCTACCTTTGATTTAAGCACTGCAAGCTTTGTTTATGACAATGATTCTTCTGAATATGTCTTAAATACCAATATTGTCCCATCTTCAGTTGCTGGTGTTAGTCAGACAGTTACAACTTCTGGCTTAACAGTTACTTTGGCTGGTATTCCAACCTCAGCTGCTTTTGTCAGAGGCACTCAAGCTGGTGATGCATTAGGCATTAACCTTTCTGCCGGTATTGCTGATTCCTTAAAATTGAATCGCTTACAGGCTAGAGTTTATGGTGATGATAATGCTGATTTTGACACTGATGGCGGCGGAGTTGGTGTTATTTATACTGGTAATGAAGATGCTAAATTGCTTGTTGAAACAGCTAGTTTATATGATGGCTCTACTTTAGTTAAGGGTCCTGTCAATTTAACTCTGATAGAAATTGGAGGTGGCGATGGCGTTTGGCAGGTTGGTGAATATTATAGAGCTGATTTCACTAATTTAGCTTATGCTATTCCAGCAGGCGCTCAAAAGAAATTAACAGTCAGATTAGCTTATCGTAATACAATAGTCGGTCCTAAATATACTGCTGTTAGTATCAAACCTTCAGAAGATTTGGAAGTTGAAAATAGCACTGGCAGTTTATTAACTACTTTGTCAGCTACTAATTTCAACTTTGACGGACTAGCCGGAACTCCTACTGTAATGCAGACCATAAAGACCAGTGGTAATGTAGTGGTTGCTGTTGATAGCGGCACTCCATTAGCTTCCTTGGCAACTTTAGGCAATAGCGATGTTGTATTGTCAAAATACAAAGTATCTGCTGTTGACGAAGCATTTACAGTAAAAGGCGCTAAGATCGAACTACAAACAGCTGCTAATGAAATAAATCTCGCTAAGGTTAAAGTTTCTTATAAGAATGCCAGCGGTACTACCGAAACTAAGCTTGGCGACATATCAACAACTGGCGTTGTCAGCTCAGTAACTTTTCTTGACGGCCAATTGGATATGTATGTTCCGGTCAATAGCAGTGCTGTAATGACAATCAGTGCTGACCTTAACTCTTATGCAGCCGGCGCTATTAATGATGCCGCTGTAAGATTAGGTCTTATCACTGCTGATACCTGGAATGCAGCTGAACAAATTATGACTAATGATTTCATTGTCTTGGGTGTTTCTTCAAACAAGAAATTACTTGGTCTAACTGATACTGGCGTAACCGGTATTAGCAAATTGAACAATACTTCTATCCAAAATGCTTACACTTATAAGAATTTCCCGGTTGTCGCTACTTCAGCTACTCCTTCTGGAAACTTAGTCCCAGGTGCAAGTACTCTAATCGGCAGCTTTACTATTACTGCTGGTGCTAATGATGACTTGGTATTCACTAAGGGTAATAATAATGGCGCTTGCGCTGTTGCTAATGAAGGTTGCGTAATCGTTCATTTGGATATGGCTGGTGCGGGTGCTGCTGGACTTGTTACATTTAAAGATGGAAGCATAACTCTAGGTACCGATACTACTTTAGCAGCAAATACTGATGACGTTGTATTGGATTTCGGCTCCATTGTTGCTGGAAGTTATAATATTCCGGCAGGCCTATCCAAGACAGTTTATGTTTACATGGATACTTCATTAGCTACTGGTGCTGATCTTACAACTGCTGGTGATTCAGTCCAAATGTCATTATCTGATGGCGCTGACGGAAATATCAAATGGCGTGTCATTGAACAAACACCTGCTGATTACCAAAGAGGTACAATTATCTTCCGAGGCACTCAATATGGTGGAGCTTTGATCAAGCCATAATAGTACTCCTTCAAAGTTTGTCAGCAGCTTAAAACTGTCCAAGCCTCCTCTTCCGCTTTTGCGGGAGGGGAGGTTTTGTGTTATTTGAAAAAACGCCACTGTAATGAGCCAGGTGAGTTTGAAGTAAAAACTTAATTGTTAATAATACAACTTAAAATATAACTTCAAACAATAAATTATATGGTAAAATTGATTTGTGCAAAGCAAAAAATATTTATAATTCAAAATAATTGTATCTCCTGAATATTTGGTACTTTTTGACAGCAAAAAGTACCGCCAAAACTGCTGGGGGCCTCAATGCGCTAGTGCAAATGGAAAGTTCGTAGCATTGATAACGGCGCTTAGTTCGGCCCCCAGACCCCGGGTGAAGGGAAAGCGATTTAATCAGAAAAATTTGAATAAATCGAAGTAGTGGACGTGTGAGTTTGAAGCGAACAAAAGAGCTTCGTTCTCATCCCCCAAGCCCCCGGGGTTGGTAATGACCGAATAAAGGTTTTGGATTAGTTGTTGAAACAGGTTAATTTTGGTAAAATATAGACAGGATATATTAATTCAATTAACCTTGTTTTTTATGAAAAAATTTACTTTTTTTCTGGTGATTTTGGGCGTATTATTTAGCGTAAATTTTAGCCTGGCTTTTGACACGCAATCAATAGTTAAGACTGAAGTTCCTTATGATACTTTTTTTCGGGGTACATTTGATAACCTGGTTTTTGATTTTACTTTGGTTACAGCCAGGCCTGATACTTTAAAAGCTCTAAGCCTGCAGAATTTGGGAACTTTAACTGACGCGTACCAGCTTGATTACCTGACATTGTGGGCTGATGACGGACCTGTCGGTTTTCAGGGCATGGGCATTGACCGTAAAATTGGGAATTTAATTTACTTTAGCACTCTGCAAAACTGGTATCTGAATAATTTGAGCGAAAATATTGCTGACAGCCAGAGATATTTTGTCAGTGCGGAAATTTCTTCCTATATAACTAAAACAGGCTCTGTCCAAATGCAGATTCCCAAACTAATTGATACTAATGCTAATGGAAGTTTTGATTTGGGTGATATGGGTATTTTTATGGATTCAGGCAATAATGGCCCGACTAATGCAAATATTGTTAATGATAATGTGCAGGTAGTGGGGCTGACTACGGTTGATAGTCTGGGACCAAAAGTAAACTTTACAAATTTACAGGCTGGCCAGACAATTGAGAGCGACTCGTTTGTGATTAAAGGCATGATTCGTGATCAGGGCGCTACTTCTATTAAAGACCGTTTTATTTATATTGACGGGCAGAAAAATGTAATTTCAATTTTTGATGACACGACTTATACCTGGCAATATGTCTGGCAAAATATTGCCACTGGCGAGCATAAGATTAAAGTTACTTCTTCTGACCAGGGTAGTAACCCAGGCCAAAGCGAAGAAATTACTGTTAATGTCGCTATCGCAGTTCCTCCTGTAGTTCCGCCCACAACACCGGTAAATGCCTATAAAGCAGGGGATTTGATTAAGGCATCTGGCGCGGCGCTTTATTATTTTGGCAATGACGGTAAGCGTTATGTTTTTCCGAATTTAAATACTTATAAAACCTGGTATCCTGACTTTTTGAATATAGTAACTATCGCAGATTTGGATTTGGGTACTATTACTATTGGCGGGAATGTTACTTATAAGCCCGGAGTTAAATTGGTCAAAATCACTACTGACCCCAAGGTTTACGCTGTCGGCCCAAAGGGTACTTTGCGCTGGGTTACCACGGAAGCCATTGCAGTGGCCCTTTATGGCGCAAATTGGGGCAGTCTGGTGGAAGATGTGCCTGATCCGTTTTTCGTGAATTATACAGTGGGCTTACCTATTAGCAGTACCAGCGACTTTTCGCCTATAACAGTACAAAATGCAGCCACGTCGATTAATGTTGATAAAGGACTTTAGTAAGTTTAGTTATATGGACACGTACGGATTCACGGGGTAACCCCGAATTCATTCGGGGTTGTATGGGCGCGGACGTATCACCGAATAAATTCGGTGATACCCCCAATCCGAAAGTTCTGCCTGAACAATTTGTACAGGGTAACCCCGAATTCATTCGGGGTTGTATGGGCGCGGACTGATCACCGAATAAATTCGGTGATACCCCGAGACTGCGCGTTTGATTGGAACAACTTCCGCAGGGTAACCCTGAATTCATTCGGGGTTGTATGGGCGAGCACGGATCACCGAATAAATTCGGTGATACCCGATGAGGCTTATGAGAAAAATAATGTTATTTTTAAATGGAAAAGTTTGATGACCCCGGTCATATACACTTTGTCACTTTTAAAACTGCAAATAACGTGCCGTTTTTTAAAGATGATAAGTGCTGTGATATATTTTTAGAGGAATTAGATAGATTGAGAACGGAATTAAGTTTTGATATTTATGGATTCGTTATCGTACCCGATCATGTTCATTTATTAATTGGTCAAGTGTTTGCCTACGGATCACCGAATAAATTCGGTGATACCCCGGAATCTTCGCTTAACGAGTTTGGTATCTCTTATATAGGCAAAAAAATAAAAGGGGTTACTGCTAGAAAGATCAATAAATATTTGCAACGTAGCGGAGCTTTATGGAAACATCGATTTTTCGATTTTAATATTTATTCCCATAAGAAATTTGAAGAAAAATTAAAATATATTCATGATAACCCAATTAGTCATGGTTTAGTATCTGATATTTCTCTTTTTAGATATTGTTCATGGCGAAACTATGAGTTAGGGGATCATTCGGTTTTTAAAATTAATGTTTTAGCGGATTGATTATGAGGTTAAGTCGAGTAATTATGGTCATTTTAGTAGCCCAATTTATTTTGGCTAATTTTTGTTTTGCCCAGGGCCTTACTCCCAATGACCCTTTTTATTACAGGCAATGGTATCTGAGCCGTTTGAATATGCCGGATATCTGGGTACAGAATTTAAAGCATAAAAACACTATTATTGCGGTAATTGATTCGGGTATTGATATTTCCCATCCTGATTTACATGATAATGTCTGGGTTAATCAGGCTGAAATCGATGGTGACGGCATTGATAATGATAAGAACGGCTACATTGATGATATTAATGGCTGGGATTTTATTGCCGATGATAATAATCCGGCTCCTGATTATGCTCTGGATTGCCTGGAAACTAATTCTTGTGAAAAAGAGGCAATTTACCATGGCACCCTGGTTGCCGGTGTCGCCGCAGCAATTGGCAATAATACTATTGGTATTGCCGGTATTGCCTGGCAAAGTACAAAAATCATGCCCTTGCGGGTATTGGACGAGTATGGCACTGGCACGATTCCCGATGTGGTTGAGGCTATTAATTACGCAATTGATAAAAAAGCCGATATTTTAAATATGAGTTTTGTCAGTATCCCGTATGATGGTGATTTTGCCAATGCCATTAATCGCGCTTATAATGCCGGACTGATTATCGTTGCTTCCGCCGGTAATGAGGAGTTCATTTGGGAAATCAGAGAAAAGCAGCATGATGTGGTTCAAATTGCTTATCCTATAAATTTAGATCTGGAAAAAAGGTATCCGGTTTGTTACGATGGAAATACAGGCGCCAATATGGTAATTGGAGTCGGTGCAACTGATGAAGATGATAAATTAGCTTATTATTCTAATTACGGTTCGTCTTGTCTGGACATTGTTGCGCCCGGATCCAATTTTTATGGTTTGCAGGTAGTTAATCCCGCCGTTCCGGGCTTGTCAGAGTTTTATGGAGGAGATTATTCAGGCACTTCTTTGGCTGCACCGGTTGTTTCCGGCATTGCTGCCCTGATCAAGTCAACTTATCCCGAACTTACCAATATTGAAATCCGTGATTTTATTTTGAAAAATACCAGGAATATCGACAGCCAGAATTTAACCATGAAAGGAAAAATCGGCAAAGGCATGATTGATCCGCTAAAAATTTTTAATGTGATTAAGAGTTTATCAGCCAGCAATCAATTAATAAAAGGAGCTAGTTCGACTGTTTATTATCTGGCGGATAACGGCAAACGCTATGTTTTCCCTGATGAAAAAGTCTATGTCAACTGGTTTGGCACTTTTAAAGACATTAAAATAGTTGATGATAGTGTTTTGGCTTCATTGCCCCTGGCCGGCCTCGTTACTTATCGTCCCGGCAGCCTGCTGAAAATCCAGTCAGATCCGCGCGTCTATGTCGTCGCCATTGGCGCAAAACTGCGCTGGATCAAAGATGTGAACTTTTTAACCAGGTATTACGGTCCATATTGGCAAACTCAGGTAAATGATATTTCGGAATCATTTTTTATCAGCTATAGCGTCGGAGAGCCCTTAGAAACCGTTTATAATTTTGATCCTTTTGCCGAGCAGCTTAACGCGCCGACAATTGAATCTACAATGTCTTTAAAATAAGCCTTTTGCGAAAAATCATGGCTAAACAGTTTCTAAAATTTTGTCTGGTCGGAGTATTCAATACTGCTTTTGATTTTGTGGTTTATTATTTTCTTACCCGGGCGCTGGGCGTATACTATTTATTTGCCAACTTGATTTCTGTTTTTCTGGCCATGACTGCTAGTTTTTTTCTTAATAAGAAATGGACTTTTAAAAATAATGATAAACAGGTAAAAACTCAATATTTTAAGTTTGCGTTGGTAAATTTGGTTTATTTTATTCTGAATAATGGTTTGATATTCATCGGCGTTAACTATTTTGGCTGGCCTGATTTGTGGGTAAAAGCCGCAGCTACAGTTATCGGTTTATTTTGGAATTTCGGGGCAAATAAATATTGGACTTTTCGGGTATAATTTTTGGCGTTTTTATTTTAAAGTTAGCGAAAAAATAAGTACTTTCTTTTTTTATAATTATTTGTTAAAATAATTACAGGAGCGTATAACGCTCAATTAAATAATAAAATTTTTTTATGGGGGTTTTAGATAAAAAAAATATTTTAGTTTTGGGCGGAGCCGGATTTGTGGGCTCTCATCTCTGCGACCGGCTGGTCGCAGACAGCAATGTTATCTGTGTTGATAATTTTATTTCCGGACGCAGGGAAAACATTGAGCATCTTTTGCAGAATGAAAATTTTATTTTCTTAAATGAAGATGTGAATAATCTGGTCAGCCTGGAAAATTTCAGTGATTTAGACAGGTTCCAACTCGGGGTGAGAGGAATTCAGGAAATTTACAATCTGGCTTGTCCTACCGATCCTAAAGATTTTACCAAAAATACGATTCTGACCGCCTGGACAAATTCTGTCGGGGTAATCCGCGCCCTTGATTTGGCCGTCAAATATAAGGCAAAAATTTTACATTTTTCTTCTTCTGTCGTCTACGGCTCAGCTGTCAATGATACTCCGGACATGAAAGAAAATATGTTTTTTCCTTCTTCACCCTTAACTCCCAGAGCCTGCTATGATGAGGGTAAGCGTTTTGCCGAAACATTAGTTTATACTTATCGCCAGTATTTTAATATTGATAGCAAGATTTTAAGAATTTTTACTTCTTACGGTCCGCGCATGCCTCTTTTTGTCGGACACATGATTCCTGATTTTATTGTATCTGCTTTGGATAATAAGCCCCTGATGATTTACGGCGATCAAAATTTTACCACTACTTTATGCTATATTTCAGATGTGATTGACGCGGTTTTGAAAATGATGGCTTCTACTGAATTTGGTCCGCTTAATATCGGCAGTCCTCAGCAGCATAAGATTTCGGATATTGCCAAGATGATTATTCAAATGACCAATTCCAAATCGGAAATACAATATGCCGAACCACTGCTTTTCATGTCACGCTTGGGGATGCCGGATATTAGTTTAGCAAAAGATAAACTCCAGTGGTTTCCGATTGTTACTCTGGAGCAGGGTCTGGAAGAAACAGTGCTTTATGGCAAAGCTCACAGTGTGATGATCGACTGGAATAATGTTCAATCAATACAAGATTAATAACTCAAAGTCTCTCCCAAAAAACGGGGGAGATTTTCAGCTTAGCCTATGAATAAGGTCGCAATCATTATTGTCAATTATAATGGCCTGGTATATTTGCCTGATTGTTTGGCTAGTTTGGCGAAGCTGGATTATCCCCCGGAAAATTTTAAGATTTTTTTTGTGGATAATGCCTCAACTGATGATTCTCTTAATTTTGTGCAAAGTAATTATCCTGACATTGCCATTATTAAAAATCAGGAAAATACCGGTTTTGCTCTAGGTAATAATATCGGAATTAAACAGGCAATGTCTGAAAATTTTGAATATCTTTTTTTATTAAATCAGGATACGATATGTGAACCTGATTTTTTAAAAAAATTGCTGGCTGTTATTGAAGCTGATCATCAAATCGGCGCTGTCCAGCCCAGGCTTATGCTCTATCCGGAAAAGGATAAGGTTAATTCACTGGGCAATGCTATCCATTATCTGGGCTTTGGATTTTCAGCCGGCGGCTATCAGCAGTTTGATAACAATTTACAGCCCAGAAAAATAGCCTATGCCAGCGGCGCCGCAGTCTTGTATCGTAAATCAACTTTGGAGAAAGTCGGATTATTCGATCCTGACTTTTTTATGTATCATGAGGATTTGGATCTGGGCTGGCGCCTGCGAATGGCAGGCTATGACATTTTGCTGGTACCCGTGGCAGTTATTTATCATAAATATCAGTTTTCCAAAAGTATAAAAAAATATTATTTCATGGAGCGCAATCGTTTCATCTGCCTTTTTGAAAATTATAAATTGGCGACTTTGCTTTTGATTTTGCCGGCTTTAGTTGTCATGGAAGCTGGCTTATTCCTGTTTTCATTAAAATCTGGCTTTTGGCAAGAGAAACTGAAAGTATACGCCTGGTTTTTAAGTATTGATAATTGGGGGAAAATTAGAAAGGAAAGAAGGGAAAAAAGAATAATAAGGGTAAGAAGGGATAGGGAACTTGTCGAGTTATTTACCGGAAAAATTGAAAATCAGGAAATTGATAATTGGATCTTAAAATATCTTGCTAACCCTATATTTAACGCATACTGGTTTTTAGTTAAGCTTTTGATAATTTGGTAAGGCTACTAATGCTACGAATTGGCTACTAATCTGCGAATTTCCGAACTCAAATTACTTAATTAGTAAATTAGTAACATAACCTATTGGCAGATTATAAAAGATTTGATAACTTGGTAATACTACTAATGCTACGAATTGGCTTCTAATCTACGAATAACTTAAAAAATTAGTATATTAGTAGCTTATTAGTAAATTAGTATCCTATGAAGATAGCTCAAGTCGTGTGCAGGTTTAAACCATATAAAGGAGGCATCAGCAATGTGGCTTATGACTATGCTTTGGGTTTGTCAAAATTAGGTCATCAGGTCACTGTTTTCACGCCATTAGTTGATTCTAAGGATAATGAAGTAAAATTTGCCGAATTTGAAGTCAGGCGGCTCAAACCTTTATTTAGCTTTGGTAATAGCGGATTTTTGCCCCAGCTATTTTGGGAGTTGAGAGACTTTGATCTGGTTAATCTCCATTATCCGTTTTTTGGCGGGGCAGAGGTTGTCTGGCTGTTAAAAAAATATTTAGGCAAGAAATTAAAATTAGTCATAAATTATCAGATGGATGTGGTCGGCAGCGGCTGGAAAAAAAGTATTTTTTCTTTTCATACCAAGCATTTTATGCCAAAGATAATTGCCAGCGCTGATAAGGTGATTGTTTCCAGCTTTGATTATGCCAAAAATTCCAATATCAAGGAGCTGATCATTCAGCGTTCGGATAAATTTGTTGAAATCCCACCGAGCGTGAATTTGAATATATTTAAACCGGCGATAAACGATCAAATTTTAATGAAAAAGTTTGATATTAAAGCCAATGAGAAAGTCCTGCTTTTTGTCGGCGCGCTGGACCAGGCCCATTATTTTAAAGGCATTCATTTCCTGATTGATTCTTATAAGGCAATCGGCCTGGATAATTTGAAAATTATTATTGTCGGCGAAGGTGATCTGAAAAATGAATATCAAAAGCATGTTTTAGATTTGGGCTTGATCGATAAAATTTTATTTGCAGGTTTTGCTCATGACCGCGAGCTGGTTAATTTTTATAATCTGGCAGATGCCATTATTTTGCCGTCAATTGATAAATCAGAAGCGTTTGGCATTGTTTTAATCGAAGCGATGGCTTGTGCCAAGCCGGTGCTGGCGGCTAATTTGCCTGGAGTGCGCAGTGTTTTTGAAAACAGAGTCAGCGGCTTTACTTTTGAAGTTTTAGACCAGCATGACTTGGTGATAAAAGTCAGAAAAATTTTTACGGACGATGCCTTATTGTCTCAATTCGGTCAGGCTGCCAAAGAACGGGCCGAGAAAATGTATAGCCAGGATGTTTTGATTAATAAATTAAATAAAGTTTACGAAGAATTGGTTAAAGTCCCCCCAAATTTATGAAGATTGCCCTAATAAACAGTTTGTACAAACCTTATCGCCGCGGGGGAGCTGAGGTTGTTTTTTCCAATCTGGTCAAGGAATTGAAAAAGGATGGCCATGATATTTTTGTCATTACTATTTCCGCCAAGCCGGAAAAAACAAAGTTTTTTTTAACGGAAATGGATGATATAAAAATTTATCGTTTTTATCCGAAAAATATTTTTTCCTTTGTCGATATTGGCAGCCAGCCAAGGTGGAAGCGTCTGATCTGGCATCTGATTGACACTTTTAATCTGCATTCATATTTTCAGATTAAAAAAATCATACAGCTGGAAAATCCAGATATAGTCCTGAGCCATAATCTTAAAGGATTGGGCTATTTGACTCTGCTGGCGATTAAGAAGTCAAAAACTAGATGTTTTCATACCTTGCATGACGTGCAATTGGTAAATCCTTCCGGCTTAATAATCAAAGGTCAGGAAACGCAGCCTTTATCTTGCTATTTATACTCCCTTATTACCAGATACTTATTTAATAATGCTTCAGTGATAATTTCACCTTCAAGGTGGTTGCTCGACTTTTATGATCAGGCTGGATTTTTTAAAAAAATACGCAAAGTTGTTTTGCCAAACCCTGTTATCTTAGAAAATGAAAATTATAAAAAAAATATTGCTGACTCGACCGTTAATTATCTTTTTTTGGGCCAATTGGAAGAGCATAAGGGCATTTTGTTGCTGTTGGATGTTTTTCAGGAATTTGCAAATAATAAGGAGGTAAAGCTCTATGTGGTGGGTAATGGCAAGCTTGCTGACAGGTTAAATACTGAATATCAAGGAAAAAAATGGGTAGAGTTTTTAGGCTATATTCCGGCCAATTTGCTCAGCCAGCAGGTTTTTAAGAAAATACATTATGCCATTGTACCGTCTTTATGCTATGAAAATTCCCCCAGCGTGATATATGACAGTTTTAATTTCAGCACCCCGGTCATTGCTTCAGCGATCGGTGGCATATCGGAGCTGGTGCAGGAAGGTGTAAATGGCTATCTTTTTGAGGCTGGCAGTAAAATCGGACTTTTGAATAAGCTTAATTTTAGCCTGCAAAATATTAGCAAGTTAACACAAATGTCGGAAAATGCTAAAATGAGAGCAAAGGAATGGGATATTAAAAACTATATTTATAAATTATTGCAGTTATAATATCCAATAATCAATAACGCAATCATCAAACAATAACTAATATACAATAATTAAATTCTAAATTGTTTTGATATTTAAAATTAGAATTTATGATTTGTTTGGATGTTGATTATTGATGATTGGTTATTTACCGGTATGATGTATTACTACAAACGTAAAAGCAACCCGTTTAAATGGGTGATTATTATCTTTGTTTTTATGGCCTTGGGCGCGATGGTCTATTGGTTCTATTTTAATTATTTCTCTAAAATTGATTTGTCCGGGTCCAAGACGAACGAAGAGGTAAATTCCAATAGCTTAGCGGCAGAAAAAATTATTGGTGGGGAAATAAGCCTGATCCAAGAAGATGTGCAGGTTAATATCGGGGAAAAAGGATATGAGAAGGCGATTGACCAGGCTATCCTGCATCAGGGCGACAAAATTAAAACCGGAGAAAATAGCCTGGCAGTTTTAAAGTTGGAAGATGATACCAAAATACGTCTGGCAGCTAATTCTGAAATTTTTTTGAAGAGTTTGTCAGAAGGCCAAGTAATTATTGAACAGATAAGCGGCCGCAGCTATAATAATATAGCCAAGGACGGAAATTACCAGATAAACTTTCTAAACACCAAAATTACTGCGCTGGGAACAAAATTTGAAGTTATCAGCAATAAAGATCAGGAAAGTTTGGCTGTCTTTGTTTTCGAGAATAAGGTTAATCTGGAAATTCTCAATCAGGATGAAATAGTTCTTGCCAGTCGTCTGGATCTCAATGAAAAGTGCCTTGTTAATTTACAGGCTGCCAAAAAAGATATGTTAAAAATCGAAAATTTTGACGTAAAATTATTAACCAAAGAAAGCTGGTACCAGTGGAATTTTGATCAGGATAAAGGCGTCAGTGACCAGTTGCCGGAATTGGAACCTGATTTTGAAGAAGTTTTTGACACTCTGCAGATCAAGGCTGAGCAAAAAGATGCCGGGATTTCACTTACTTGGTCAGCTTATACTAAAGATAATTTTAAGTCTTTTAAAATAGTGCGCTCC
This sequence comes from Candidatus Parcubacteria bacterium, assembly GCA_026395685.1. Classification (GTDB taxonomy): domain Bacteria; phylum Patescibacteriota; class Patescibacteriia; order CAIXNZ01; family CAIXNZ01; genus JAPLYC01. The sequence continues at coordinate 74,716 of JAPLYG010000016.1, read as the reverse complement.
AAAAATAATATTGCCTTAAAGTATCCGGAAGATGCGGCCATAAAAACTTCAACAAACCAAGACTTGGCAAGCTATATTGATCAGGAGACGGATTTTGGGCAATTATATTATTATCGAATTTGCGTAGTCAAAAGTTCTGACAAAGTTGTTTGCGGTAATGTGGTCAGCATTGAAACAAAAGAAAAAGATTCTACACCGCCAAACAGCCCAATACTTTCTGGAGAAGTTTCAGTTTATGGCGTAAATTTAACTTGGAGCGCAAATACCGAAGCTGATTTTAAGGAATATCGTTTAATTAAATCAATTACTGAACCAGAGCCTAAATATCCCAGTATCGGTTATTTGGCCATTAAGTCCAAGGGGGTAGAAAATTATTTGGATAAAGAGGTAAATATCACCAGTCCTGGCAATGTATACTATCGCGTTTGCGCTCTGGATTTAACCGGCAATTCCAGCTGTTCCAATACGGTCTGGGTGGAAAACGGGGTTAAAAGATAAATAAACAATATTAAAAACGGGCACTAAAGAGTGACCCGTTTTATTTTTATGCGAATTAATTTATTTGTAATATTTGAAAACCATAACCTTATTGCCCAAATTATAGACTGCATCAGCTGAGGCTTCAGCTTGTTTGCTGATGGTTTCAAAGCGACTCCAGTAAAAGGGAAGTACAAAATAGGCAATATCGACATCAGCCAAATCCATGGCTTTAATCATAGTCTCTTTGCTGGCTTTTTCATATATCATGCTTTCATAATATTTGTATAATTCTCCTCCGGTTGGAATCGGATAAAAATAGTGTCCATGGTAGTAGCGGGTAAAGCCAAAGGTTTTTAAAGCTGCCGCCGAAGTAGATTGGTTGGTAATGACAATGTATGGCTTGCCAGCGCTGTTTTTTTCAATAAAATTTAAAGCGTCAAAGTCAGCTGCTGATACGTTGATAAATTTGGAATTATCATAATCATCAAAGCGCGGGTAGCTCAGGTAAAGGGAAGCGGTTATGGCTATGCTAAAAGCAGAAATAAAGGCAAACTTATAGATAAACGGTTTGAGCTCAATTTTTTCTAAGACTAGATAAATGCCATAACAACAAGTGGGCAGTAAAAAGTAAAACGCCAGTTGCCATACCCGCTCGCTAAATTCGCCTTGTTCATAATTGATAATCATGGATACGTTGGTGAAATTCAGGAAAATGGCATTGGCAATCAGGATGAAAAAGGTCAGTAAACTGGGAATGAAATAACTAGTAATTTTACGTCGAATCAGGATAACAAAGGTAATTAAGGCTAGAATTAAAATTAACCAGTGAATACTATTTTTGTACAGATAAGCTAAATCTAAAAAGTAATTAAATTGTTTGGAAAAAATTGTCGGACAGCTTATTAAATCAAATGATTGCCAGTTGAATTGAACTTTATAACTTGAGACTAAAGAATTTATATATAAAGCTACTGGTAAAATACAGGCTGCGACAATTGAAAAAATCGGGGTAATTACTCGGCTGGCTTTGCCGTTGTGGCTGGTTAAGTAGATTAGGATTAAATAGATCAAAATGGGGATGCCAGCCAGCGCATGAATTGCCAAAGTTATTAAAGTTAAAAAGACTAAAAACCAAAAAGGAATTTGTTTGTCTTTTAAATACAAAAATGACAGGAATAAAATTATAATTGCCAGCAAATTGGCCAGGGCTTGGGGGTTAGTTACAATAAAAAGTTCAAAAGGCAAGATTAAAAATATTAAGGACAAAGTCAGCGCCTGATTTTTCGCCCAGTGAAAAGCTTTGGTTAAACTCGTATAAATTGTGTATGGTAAAAAGACTGACAGCAAAATCGGCAATAAAAGTTTATCAATCCAGTCGGTTGAGATTTGAAACAGATGAGACAATATGATCACTATGGAATATTGCCCCAAATAATATAAAGGCTTGGGTAAAATAAATCCCTGCTTGAAAATTGCTGATTCCGTGGCCTGGTGGATGAACGGGTCAAAGCCGTAGCCGAGTTTGTAGATGATTAGGGCGACAGAAGTTGTGAGGAAGAAATGTAGGCTGATTAGAAACAAGTTATATGAAGTTTTATTATGTTGTATTATGTTGTATGAGGTTGCTTGAGATTTAATTAGAAGTAATAATAAATTAAGGGATGCTAAAAAGTAAATCAGGAAAAATGATTTGGGAATGACTTGCCAGGTGGATTTGATGGCCTCGGTGGTTTGGCAGGAGAATAAGAGGACGGTGGCGACGCTGAAAAGGAGTAAATAGGTGAATGTGAGAACTATGTTATATGAAGTTATATTAGGTTTTATGAAGTTGTATGAGGTTGCTTTGATTTGAGAGCTGAGATCTGAGAGCTGAGATCTGAAATTTTGGAATTTGGGAAAATATAGATATAAGATAACTACTGAAATTACGGTTAAAAGAATACTGACGACAAGCTGGTCCAGGCGGTAAAAATAGTAAACAAACGCGCCTAAGAGGGAATAGCTGCATATCAGGGAAAATGTACCCATGAGGCATTGCCAGGATTTTTCAAATGAAGGAAATACCAGTTTGCCCAGCAAATAGCCAAAGATTATCAGGTAGGCTAAACTTAAAATTACCCCGAGATAAGAGGAGTGGAGCCAGTTTAAATTTAATAAAATGGCTAATATTAGCGTACTACATGTAATGAGAGAAATTATTTTATACATGTTTTAATTTTATCATATTTTTGCTAAAATAAAAGGTAATAGGGTTACTAATCAGCTAATTATATCTAATCTACTAATACTATGGCGGGGAATTATAGGGATGATTTATTACATAAGGAATTGAGCTACAAGGTGGTTGGGGTGCTTTTTAATGTCTATAATGAGCTGGGTTATGGGTATCAGGAAAAATACTACCAAAAAGCGATTGAGCGCAGCCTTGATTTACAGGGAATCAAATATCAGAAGCAGGTGCCATTTAAATTAATTTTTAAGGGTAAAGCGATAGGCCGCTATTATTTGGATTTTTTAATTGAGGATAAAATTGTCTTGGAGTTGAAAGTTGGTAAAAGATTTGCTAAAGCTGATTTTGATCAGGTAAAGGGTTATTTGCAGGCAACAAAAAAGGATCTGGCGATTTTGGTAAATTTTACGCCCAAAGGTGTTAATTACTTAAGAGTCGTAAATTTATCCACTGGTATGGAAACAAAATCAGCTGAATTAAATTTAAGTAAGTTTAGAAAATTCTTAAATTAGTAGATTAGTATCCAATTAGTAAATTAGTAGCTTAATTAAAACAAATCAATGAGCTTAAACCTAAAAACCAAACCAATCTTGATTCTATCATCCTTAGCAGTGGTATTCTTTTTTGTTTATTCGTTTTTGATTTTCTCAAATCCAGGCAGCCATTTTACCTGGCCGGATGAAACTGCCAATTATTTTTTTATTAAGAATTTTGTCAGCCAGAGTAATTTTAGCTTTGCTGAGCCGATAAATTTAAACGTTGATAATATAATTAAACCCAGAAGCTTTAATGTCTATCAGGGGAATCTGGTGCCCGGCTCGTTTCTGGGAATGCTTTTGCTTTATGGATTAATCGGGAAAATAATCGGTATCGGACTTGTGGGATTTGTTACCTCGTTATTGGCGGTTATCGGCGTTATCTTTTTCTATAAATTATTGCTGAAAATTTTTGAGCCGAAAATTGCTTTTTTCAGCGCACTTTTAATGTTTATTTTTCCAGGCTGGTGGTATTATGCCAATTTTTCATTTTTGCCCAATACCGCCTTCATTGCTTTTTTACTGGTTGGTTTTTATTTAATTGTGAGTTTAAACCAGAACATTAAAATAAATTATTTGAGGATCGCCGTTGGTTTATTGTTTATTGCCTTGGCTTTGGCCATCCGCACAAATGAGTTCATCTGGATCCTGGGAATTTTATTGCTGTTAGCTTTGGTTTATCGCAAGAATATCAAGTGGCAATTTGGTCTGATTTTTTGCGCAATATGTATTTTAGTTTTTTTGCCGATTTTTTATTTTAATCAGCAGACTTACGGCTATTTTCTGTCATTCGGTTATTTGCGCCTGCAAAATGGTCCGACTCTGGCCTCTGCTTTGCCCACTGAATTTAAAGCAACCAGCTCGGAATTCATCAACCTGACCAAATTTTTAATTTTACCGTTTGGCCTGCATCCGCGCGCGATCCTGGCGAATTTTAATACTTATGTACTTCAGCTTTTCCCCTTATATTTTGTGGGCGCGCTTTTAGGCATTTTGATTTTTTTTAAGAAATATCAGGCGCAAAAACAGGCAGTATATTTTTTGGTTTTTTTCTTGGTCAGTATTTATTTGCTTGCTTATTACGGCAGCTGGATTTTTGAAGATGTTATGACTCTGCAGCTGAATCATCTGGGCATTTCGTACGTGCGTTATTTCTTGCCGATATATATTTTGGCCCTGCCGTTTGCGGCAATCTTTTATTACTGGCTGATTGGTTTATTTGACGGTAAAAAATTAAAAATAGCAGCCGGGATTTTTGTCTTCATCTCGTTATTTGCCTTTAGCTTAAATCTCGTATACTTTAGCGGAGAAGATAATTTAATTAAAATTGCAGGGAATTTGAAGGATTATCAGGCAATTTCGCAAAAGGTCTTGGCGCTGACTGAAGATCAGGCGATTATTATAAGCCAGCGCAGTGATAAGGTATTTTTTCCTGAACGCAAAGTGATTGGACGCTGGCAAGAAGATGATTATGATCGCTGGGCTAATATTATTGAAAACAAAGTGCCCCTTTATTATTATTCTTATGAAGGCGAAGATTTTTTAAATAAATTTAATCTGCTTTTAAATCAGTATGGCCTGGAGTTAAGAGATAAAAAGGAAATAACAGCCAAGGAAAGCCTGTATAAAATAGAATTTGTCGATTATGAAGAGAATGACAATCAGTAAAATTTTAAGTATTATCGTCATAGTCGGCACTGCGGCTATATTATTGTTTGTATTTTTACAGGATTTTGCCTGGCTGGGTTATCGGGAAATAAAAACTGATTTTCTGAAATTCACGCCATATTTTTCCGTGCTCAAACCCCAGGATCGCATAGTTATGGCTAAGACAAATTATCTGCAGGCTGAACCGGTTTATTTTGATTTGTATTTGCCCAGGGACTTTATTAGGATAAAAGTTGAAATGAAATATAAAAATGAATACGGCAATAAGATCCTGCTTGGCCCGAATTTGAAAAATGGCTGGGATTTAAAACCGCTAAATGAGTTGAAAGATTCGTCAAATAGTTATAAAATTGGAATGGCAGAGTATGACTTGGCTGATAAAAATATTAATAATGGCAAGCTGAGGTTTATGATTTCAGTACCTGAGTATGACATTGGAAAAGGGGGAATTGAAATTTTAGGAATCAAGGTCCGGCTGGAAAGAAAGCCGATTTGGCAGGATAATATCTGGCAAAATTTAATGAATTATTTTACCTATGTTAAAAATCAATATTAAACAGGAAACAAGGGATTTAATTAGTATTGTCGCTAAAGATTTGTTTTTGGCTTTGTTTGCTTTGTTTTTGGTATTTACCATCGCGGAAGCTATTAAACCCCGGATAATCTTAAGTTATGTTAGCCTGGATTTAATGCTGGGGCTGCTTCTGCTTTTTGGTTTAATAACAGTATTTTTATATCAGCCTAAAGTTCGAGAAAAAAATAATTTAAATTTTTTGGATTATTCCGCAATAATTTTCTGTGCTATTCTTTTGGGATTAATCAGCACTTATTTTACCAGACAAATCGGCTATCTGGCGCTTTTAGTCGGAGTCGCCAGCGCTATAATTAGTTATTATTTAATATCTTTATGCTGCAGGGAGTAATTATAAAAAAATTGGAAAAGTTTTCTGATGAGCGCGGCTGGTTATCGGAAATTTACCGTCGCGACGAAGCTAATTATCAGCCGGCCATGGGCTATGTTTCCGTAACCAATCCAGGTATTATTCGCGGGCCTCATGAGCATAAGGCGCAAAGTGATTTTTTCGTTTTTGTCGGGCCGGGAAGTTTTAATTTGTATCTTTGGGACAATCGTAAGGATAGTGAGACTTTTGGGCAAAAGGAATTAATTGAAGTGGGGGAGAATAACCCGGTTGGTGTTTCGGTCCCCCCGGGAGTAGTGCATGGTTATAAGTGTATTTCAAAAGAGTCTGCTTATTCCATTAATTTACCGGATAAATTATATAAAGGAGAAGGCAAGACTGAAGAAGTTGATGAAATCCGCTGGGAAAAGGATCCGGCCTCGCCTTTTAAAATTGATTAAAAATGTTATTGCATAAAAATTCGTTTAAAAGAATTTATTTTCCCGGTGCAGTTTATTATATCGTAATTAAGACCCATAATAATTATCCGTATTTTAAGGAGGCTATTTTTTGCGATTCCTTTATTGAGGATTTGAATATTTGCAAGAAGTTAAAGGCTTTTAAGCTGTATGGATTTTCAATTATATACGATCACGTGAATTTATTAATTGCGCCAGGGCAGATCTTTAATATTTCGCAAATCTTAAAATCTTTAAAGCGTAATGTTTCTAGGAATATAAATATTACATCAGGTTTTACGGGAAGTTTTGGCGCGTCTAGCGCAGACGTTACATTAGTAGGCGACTTAACGAAAAGTTTTAGCGCATCTCAAGTAGGCGTGCCATTCGTAGGCGACACAAGCTTGTGTCGCCTACGAATGGGCGACGAAGGCGAATATCCTTTAAAACGGATAAATGAATTAAGAGCTAGGTTTGTTACAGTTTACAATGGGACAAATCCCTACCCAAAATTCCGCTGGCAAAAATCATTTTTCGACCACTTTATCAGATTCCATGAAAACCATCTGGTATCTGAAAAAGATTTTGAAAATCGTTATAACTATACGGTGTATAACCACCTCAAACACGGCTTGCCGGAAAATTGGCCGTATACCAGCTTGAATTATCAGGAATTAATTGATTCGGCAGAATAATAAAAAATTAAATAGAAGTGTAGTCAATATAAATCTTATTTATGATTCAAATACCGGAAAAAGAATTAGAAATTACTTTTTCCCGAAGCGGGGGAAAAGGGGGACAGAATGTCAATAAAGTTGAAACCAAAGCGACTTTGCGCTGGGATGTTTATAATTCACAGGTTTTAAGTCCCGAACAAAAACATATAATTCTTCACAAATTACACGGCAGAATAACTGAAAAGGGTGAGCTTATTCTCTGGTCGCAAAGCGAACGTGCTCAGTCACAAAATAAGGAAGTTGTTATTGCCAGGCTTAATCAGCTGGTGAATGAGGCCTTAATTCCTGCCAAAGCTAGATTTAAAACTAATCCTACCAAGAGTTCCAAGGAAAGAAGGCTGGAATCCAAAAAGCATGTTTCTAAAATAAAGAAATTAAGAAAATCTAAATTTGAGTATTAATAAATATGTTTAATGATTTTGAGAGCAAAAATTTAGAAAGATCAGCCATTACAAATGCTGTTGAACGCGTTTTAAAGCAGGCGCATATTCGCCATAAAGATTATCCTGCAAATGATGATATCTTTCAGCAGGTAATTGTTCTCGAAAGGGAGCAGCCTGTTAAGGAAAAAATGCTTCGTGTTTACCGCGGAATGGTTAATTCGGATGAAAGCATGTTGGAACAATTGCCATACGCCTTGCGTAAAATTAAAACAAAAAGTGATAAATTTGATCAGGAGAGATTTAATGAATTAAAGCGCACTGTGGCAAATTTGGCAATAAATTTATCTTATGAGAGTTTTTTAAAATACGTAGAAGCGGTTCGACCTTTATTGCCATATGAGGAAACAATGTATCTTGATCAGGATTTAAAAAAAATTAAGGAGAGAGTGATTTTAGGCAATCCAATAAGCGAAATAATCAAGCAATTGCATTTTTTTCATAGCCGAGGCAGTTCTCATTCCGCGTTTTCGCCCTTTATTTCTGCTACGACTGACCCTTATGAAGCAGCTAAATACGGAAATTTGGTTATTGTTTTAGATCTGCCAGCTTCCTTAGTCTCGCAAATCGCAGGTTCCAGGCAGGGTAAAGTTATGCTCAGAGGGGTAATTGAACAAAAATATATTACAGCCTGTTTAACTAAGTATGCCAAGCCTTTTCCACAGGGTGAAAAATTGAATTACGGAATGGATAGGGCTTTGGAAGTTTTGGTGGAACATGATGATACTCCAGTTTTTTCCACAAAAGAAGTTTTGGCAATCCGTAAAAAACAGCATAATGAAGAATTAGCAGATAGAAGAAAACAGTATAAAAAAGATCTAGATTTTGTTTTAAGTCATCGTAAATCGGCAGCTAATAAAAAGATAATATGACAATTACTATTTGCGCCTCCATAAAGTTCTGGCCTCAGATCGTTGAGGTTAAGAAACAATTAGAAACGTTAGGGCATCAAGTCTTAACCCCGCCCCATGAGGTTCCCAATAAAGATGGGGAAATGATTCCGGTTGAAGAATATTATCGTATTCGCAAGGAAATGGTGGAAAAGGGTGAAAGCCTAGACTGGGTATGGGAACGTAAAAATCAGGCGATTTCGTGGCATAATGAAAAGATAAATCAGGCTGATGTGATTTTAGTTTTAAATTATGAAAAAAACAACATAGCCAATTATATCGGCGGTAATACGTTGATGGAAATGGCTTTGGCGAACTGGTTGAAGAAGCCGATATATTTATATAATCCAATTCCCGAAGGCGTCAGCTATTTTGAAGAAATTAAAGGTATGCAGCCCATTGTGATTAATCAGGATTTAAGTTTGATTAAATAAAAAAACGCTCAGGCAGATAGGATAAACTCCTGTAGAGACGCCCCGCAGCGCGGGGGCGTCTCTACAAAATTAATATTTTTTCTGCCTGAGCGTTTTTTGTAAAGTTATCTAAATATTTTTTCAATCCACTGTCCCACAAAATTAGTGATAATAATGACCAGAATGGCAATGCCCACATGCTCGCCGATTATTTTGTAAGGCTGGGCATTCTCCTGTTTAGCCAGAAAAAAAGAATAAGCCGTTAGCACTAGAATGCCCCAGATACAGCCGATAATAATGGCCGTAAAATCGCTGAATAAAATAATCGGTAAAACAAATGATATGGCAAAAACAAATTTAGCGGCAAAAGTGCTGATGGTCGCCATCCAGACATACTTAGTCTTGTGTTTATTCTCTGATTCCACGGAAATATGCATGCCTAAAGCATCGGAAAAAGCGTCGGCTACAGCAATTGATAAAATCCCACCAATCATGACTAGTTTGGAGTGGGTAGTGGCATAAAGCCCGACCATTAAGCCCAAGGTGGTAATCACACCAGAAGTCAGGCCAAAACTGAATCCTTTTAAAACAGAAACTTTCATATTGAATTTTGAATAATTAAGTGGTAATGTATATATATATTTTAACATATATTTGATAACTTAACCACAGATTTATTCCACAGATAACACAGATTGAATCAGTGTAATCAGTGAGAATTGATCAGTGTTTTATTATACCTATGAAATTACTCATTACTGGCGGCGCCGGATTCATCGGCTCCAATTTTATCCGCTATTGGCTGGCCAATTATCCAGACGACCAAATTGTTAATTTGGATATTTTGACTTACGCCGGCAATCTGGATAATTTAAAAGACATTGAAAACAATCCTAACTATAAGTTTGTAAAGGCAGACATCGGCGATTTGGAGCGAAATAAAAAGTTGTTTAACGATGAAAAAATTAATGTCGTGGTAAATTTTGCGGCTGAATCTCATAATGGACGGGCTATGGTTGAGCCTGATATCTTTGTTAAAACTAATGTTTTGGGCACTCAGATGCTTTTGGAGGCGGCTAAGGACGCCGGGGTTGATCGTTTCCATCATATTTCTACTTGTGAGGTCTTTGGAGATTTGGCATTGGAGGAAAAACGCTCATTTAAGGAGGAAGACCCATACATGCCTAAAACCCCCTATAACGCTTCTAAAGCCGGCGCTAATCACGAAGTTATGGCTTATTACCATACTTTTAAGCTCCCGATAACAATTAGCCATTGCGCTAATAATTACGGCCCTTATCAGTTTCCTGAAAAGGTAATTCCTCGATTTGTGACTAATGCTTTGCAGGATCAGGAATTGCCTTTGTTTAAGAGCAGTCAGAACAGAAGGGAATGGCTGCATACTCTAGATCATTGCAAGGCCATTGATTTAATCATAAAGAAAGGAAAGGTCGGCGAAGCTTATAATATTGGCAGCGGAGTGGAAAAAAGCGTTGAAGAAATTGCCGCAGCAGTTTTAAGACGTTTAAATAAACCTGAAACCTTAAAAGTCTATGTTGAGGATCGTCCTGGTCATGATCGTCGTTATTTATTAGACACCACTAAAATAAGAGCAGAACTGGGTTGGCAGCCTGAAATTGAATTTGAAGCGGGCATTGATCAGGTTGTTGATTGGTATGTTAAAAATGAAAGCTGGTGGCGACCGCTTTTAGGCAAAGGTTTTGTAGAAAATTATAAAAAAATCTAATATGAAAATAGTCAATAATTTTAAATCTGCAATTTTAAATCTGATAAATCATCGTCATTTTCAGAAATATGAAAAGTATGTCAGTTTGATTCTCTGGATGCTGGCCATATATTATTTATCAAATCAATCCCTGGGCTTTTTAGGCGGTTTTGACTTGTACACTTTTATAATCAGAAAGATTGCCCATATGTTTGAATATGCTGTTTTGACCTTTTTGATTTTCAGGATTTTGCATCAGACAGAAGAGAGGCATATTTACTGGGATATATTTTGGAGTTTTGTTTTTACGCTTTTATATGCGATTTCCGATGAGTATCATCAGACTTTTATTTATGGCAGGGTAGGCACTTATCGCGACGTGCTTATTGACTCCCTCGGCATCATAGTGGCTGTTTGGTTTATTTTGCTTGATTATCACCATCGTAGAATCATGGAAAGCAGAAATATTATTAAAAAGATTACCAAGATACTAAAAAAGACGGAGTAAAAACTTCGTCCTTTTTAATATTTATATTGCCTGTCGGGTTTCGCTGATTGCTCCCCTTACCTTTTGTAATTGCTGTTCTAACGATCTTTTTCTTATGCGTAGAGGGTCTGTGGGGTCTCCCTTGAGTCTGCTCTTGAGATTTTTATTGGTTTGTTCAATGTGTGCCTGGAGTTGGTCTTCTTCCGCCTGTAGCTGCTGAAGTTTTCTTAATTTTGTTGCCAATTGCTTAAGTTTTTTTCTTGCATCTAATGATTCGTCAAAATCAAGTTTATCCACTTCATTTTCTGCTTCTTTAAGGGCCAAGGAAATTTCCCCCAGCTGTTTTCTATGCTTTGGGTTTGTCGGGTCAACTAGTTCAACGGTCTCTCTCGTTTCAGACTCAAATTCTCCAAGCAATTTTGCCAGTTGCTGGTCAAAATCTTCACCTGGTTTTAAAAATATTGTTTCCTGTGCCTGCTTTTTTTCTGCTTGTGGTCGGTTCATATATTTATATTATATTTAAGAATTAAGTAGCTTAGTTCTTATTTTCATCAGTTTGGTTTTGAATTTGCTGAGAACTTTGGCGATTTTTTGGCAATTTTGTTTGTTTGAGGTCATAATTTTTGGTTAAAGATTTTTTATTTTTGCCCGCAGATCAGCTGCCTGCTTTTGCGCATCAACGGATTCCTGCCCTTTTTTATCTGCAAGAACCTGTCGGCGGATCAGCGCCAGCTTTGATCTAAGACTTTTTAGGATTAGTAAAAGTTTTTGTTGTTTAGAGTTCATGATTGTTTTGATTCCTTAGGAAAATTTTTAAAAAGTAATTTTTGCAGCTCAACGAGCTTATCTTTTAGTTTATCTTCTCTCCTTCTGTCTTGTTCTGTCGGAATTTCCTTTAAATTTATGACTCGTAATTGGTTTTGCCAATACTGCATTATCAGCCCGATATTTGCTTGCAGATCTTGCATTTTATTAAAATCATTTTTTGATTTTCTTATTTCATCTTCGAGCGCCGGGATTGCTTCATCGGGTAAAAATGACAGGGCTCGAACTTTTTCAAAATTATAAAGTTTCATTTTGTCTTGATTCACTAGCTCGGTAGCCTCTCCACTATTATATATTTTATCTATATTTTCTTCAAATACCTGAATAATTCGTTCAATTTTCCCGACAGCTTCCGGCGAAAATTCACCGTTTACGTCCCGGGTTCGATTTATTTGTTTTAAAAGTTGGTTGCCTTTTTGTGCTAGCCTATCTTTCGGTAGCCATTGATCCTCAAAAGTAAGCATTTTTTTTAAGGCGGATTGAGGAGTTTCTTTATCTTCTCTTTCATATTGAGGCATATTTGAGCAAATTTAAGTTTTAGTAAGAATTAATTCTTTTAATAAGTTGCCTGCATCAGATTTTGTCGCAAGATCTTCAAGATAAGCATAATTAAATTTGCTTTCATTTGTCGGATCATTATTGTTCTGCGCCATTTCAATTTCACTTTTAAAGAGGGCTATTCTTTCATTTGTAGTTTTTAGTGCCAAAATAAGATATTTTTTATAGTTAGCCAAAGTCTCAGGTAGGACTTTATCCGTATTTAAGCTTGTTACGATTTTACCTTTTTCCATTGTTTTGATTCGTAAATTTGAGAAATAAGATTCAATTTTTTTAATCAGAGCCTGGCAGGCTTTTTGTTGAGAAAAAGCAAAATCATCCATAAACAATTCCTGTGACTTGTCCCCGATCATTTTTTTAGTAAATTCAATAAAAGAGGGAAAATTTTCAATTGGCCAGCTAGTCATTTGTCCCTCAAATTCATGGAGTAATTCTTTAGTTGTTTTGAAAGTTCTTAAATCCCCAGTTTTTTCTTTGCCAATTTCTTTGTGTTTTTCTTGTTCATCGGAAAATATTTTATCAAAATTTAATACAATTGCCTGGGAAGCAATATTTGTGCTAGCTGAGGTAAGTGCGAAAGTAGGGATATTTTTATTGTCCATAAATTTAGCTAATTAGTAGGTTTATACTATATACTAACATAAAAAATAAGATTTGTCAACTCCTTATATTGACAAGCTTATAAATATAGGGTATCATAAAATATACATCTAATAAAGGGGGATTTCACATGATGCAGCTCACAGCTGAACTGAAAGCTAAAATTACCCTGCAGCTTAGTTCTTTAAATGAACATTTTACTGAAAAAGAGTTTTGCATGCTTTATCGCTATCTTAGATCTTTAATAAATGCCGGATACCTGCAAGGAATAACTTCCTGTCTATATGATTTAGCGCAAGATTTGCCAATGAGTAATGGCATTCTTTTTACCATCAGTTTCCTTTACTCCACTCCCGAGGAGGCTCACCAGAATATTACCAAGGCTGAAAATGATTTCCCAAAACTTGCGGAGTTTTGGCAGACTCTAAGGCTTAAGATGACGCTGGAGCTTTATGAGCAACAGAAAAAAACAGAAAACTAGCCCCGAAGTGTTTGTGCATTTTGGGGTTTTTTATTTGCAGAAATTTGCTATTTGAGCTAAATTTAATGCATGGGACAGAATAATAAAAAAATTTTAATATTGGGAGCCAAGGGAATGTTGGGATCGGAATTGGCAGTTTTATTAGCCGACCAAAAGCCCACCTTGTGGGACCGTGAAGAAATAGATATTGCTGATCATAATCAGGTTAATGATAAAATCACCATGTTAAAGCCCGAGATAATTATTAATTGCGCGGCTTTTACTGCAGTTGATGATTGCGAGATGAAAAAAGACCTGGCTTTGCAGGTAAATAATCAGGCCGTCGGCTATCTGGCTTTGACTGCCAAAAAATGCGGTGCGGTGCTGGTTCATATTTCTACGGATTATGTGTTTAATGGTCAAAATAAAAAAGGCTATGCTGAGGATTCTAAAGAGTTCGGCCCGGTTAATTTCTACGGTGATTCCAAACTCTTAGGCGAAAAAACTTTGCAGAATATCAGTGACCGATATTATTTAATCAGAACATCATGGCTTTACGGCAAAAACGGCAATAACTTCGTGAAAACCATGCTGAAATTGGGACAAGATAAGAAGGAAATAAAGGTTGTAAATGATCAATTCGGCAAGCCGACGAGCGCACTTGATTTGGCCAAACAAATAGTTTATATTTTAAGTAATAATTTAGCTTTTGGCGTTTATCATGCAACTAATGAAACAAAAGAAGGCGGCATCTCCTGGTATGACTTTGCTCAAAAAATATTTGAACTGGCTCATTTAGCAGTTATGGTAGAGCCTTGCGCATCCTCTGAATTTCTGAGACCGGCAAAACGTCCGGCTCACTCAGCTTTGATTAACAGTAAATTGCCTCCTTTGAAAAATTGGGAGGAGGCTTTAAGAGAATATTTAGAATTAAAGGTTAATGATTAAAATTTAAAAAATATGAGAGGAATAATCTTATCAGGCGGAGCAGCTACCAGGCTGCGTCCCTGCACCAAAATTACCAGCAAACAACTTTTACCGATTTATAATCGGCCGATGATTTATTATCCTTTAAATACTTTGATCAAGGCGGGAATCAAGGAGATTTTAATAATTGTCTCACCGGAAAGAGCGGGTGATTATCTTAATCTTTTGGGCAGCGGTAAAGAGTTCGGTGTAAAATTTACCTATGAAATCCAGGACAAGCCGGGCGGATTGCCTGAGGCATTTATCATCGGTGAAAATTTCATCGACCAGGAAAATGTGGCCATGATTTTAGGCGATAATATTTTCGAGGATGATTTTAGCGAAGATATTAAAAATTTTAAAAGCGGCGCTAAAGTTTTTGCCAAAAAAGTAACAGATCCGGAAAGGTTTGGAGTGGTAAAAATGGACAGCAGGATGAAAGCTGAAAAAATAGTGGAGAAGCCTAAAGAGTGGGTAAGTGACTATGCTGTTACCGGCCTTTATCTTTATGATCATCGTGTAGTTGAAGTTGCTAAAAATCTGAAACCCAGCCAGCGCAATGAACTGGAGATTGTTGATTTGCATAATTGGTATTTAGAAAAAGGGGAACTAGAAGTCGCTTTGGTACAGGGGGAGTGGATTGATGCCGGTACTTTTGACAGTTTGCTGCGGGCGCAGAACTTAGCCAAGGAAAAATTGCATCAAAATTTAATCATATGAAGGGAATAATTTTAGCCGGCGGCATGGGATCGCGCATGTATCCTTGCACCGCGGTAATAAATAAGCATCTTCTGCCGGTTTTTAATAAGCCGATGGTTTATTATCCGATTGAAACTTTAACCAAGGCAGGCATCCGCGAGATCATGGTGGTTACGGGCAAAGAAAGCATTGAGCAATTTAAAAAATTATTAAATCCCCATTATTTCCCCGAGATAAATTTCGAATTTGGTGTCCAGAAAGAAGCCGGGGGCATTGCTCAGGCTTTGGGCTTGGGGCAGGCTTTTGCGCAGGAGCAAAAAATTGCCATGATACTTGGAGATAATATTTTTGCATCTGATATCTCTAATGATGTTTCCGATTATGAAAACAACGGCAGTGGCGCCAAAATATTATTAAAGAGCGTAAGCCGGCCTGAATTATTCACTGTTGCCAAAATTGAGAACCAGAAAATTACCGGGTTTGAAGATCGGCCGTTTTCAGCAAAAAGCGATTTGGCCGTTACGGGATTAAGTTTTTATGACAAGCAAGTCTGGCAGGTAATTCCCAGCCTACAACCTTCATTAAGAGGTGAATTGGAATTGATTGATGTTAATAACTATTATCTGCGGAATAATCAGCTTAGCTATGGATTGCTGGAAGGGGATTGGTTTGATGTTGATAATTATACGGAATTATTGCGCGCCAGTATTTGGGCTGAGTCAAAATTAAAATAATATAAATAACAAAAAGACCCCGCGGCAAGGAGTCTTTTTTATTTTTTATAATAATGAGTTTACTGCAGATTGAGACGATACAAACCTTGTTGTTTGCCGATTTGGCCGGAAAAGTATACAGCTTTTCCGTCGGGCGTTACGGCAAAATTTGAGATTTGGTCAAATTTGGCAATTTCTATATAGTTTCTTGTCCCGACTTCCTGGGTAATATCTATTATTTCAATATTATTATCAAATAAAATTAATAGATGGCTCAGATCGGGATACCAGCTTATTTTTTTAATGGGGTTGCCATAGCGGTTTATAAAAAGTTCTTTATTAGCATCCGTATTATAAATTTTAATTTCAAAATCATCATAAATGAGCAGTTGATTCTGTTTATCATCCCAGAAAGCTTCCTTAGCATTAAAGTTTTTAGTTTGGTTCTGGAGGCTAGTAACATAGTCGGCATCTATCTTTTTAATAAGCAATAAATTCTGTTGATCCAGATCAATCAGCCCTAAATAGTTATTGGTGCTCTTGATAAACTTATAGTTGCTGTTTTTACTTAATTCTATGATTTGTTTCTCGGTTTTAAACTGGAGATTGTATTTATTTAAGCTGTTTTGGCCGATTTGTTCTGAGATATAAAAAATATCATTGCCTTCAATAAAAAACGTCGGGTTAATTTGGGTATCGGGCGAAGAAAATATCTTTTCTGATTTTTTATTGTATAGATCTATGCGATAAATGCTGTCTTGATACTCCGTGAACAGAATATTGTCGCTGTTTATATCCCAGATAATATTTTGGGCTTTGAAATTGGTAACTGCGTTAAGGCTAAAAATATTTTTCGGATTATTAGTGTCAATAATTATATGGGTACTGTCATAACTAAGCATTATTTTTTTGCTGCTTGCCGCCCAGCTTAAGCTTGTTGTTTGATCTTTACTGGTAAATCGATAAATTAAATCAGTGTTGTTACTGGATAGATCTAAAAGGTATATTTCAGAAAAAGTATCATTTTTTTCCAGGTAGGCAATTTTAGAAGAATCAGGTGAAAGATATAATTCGGAAATATTCCCATCCGCTATCTGCAGGGGAACGTCTTTTTTGAATAATATCGCATCTTTAATAAAAGTGGTCAGCCCGCTGTAAATTATGGCTTTTTTTTGCCAGTCGTGATAGCCTGATTTCGATAATTTAACCAAATATTCACCGGGTAAAAGGTTATAAATATATTTTTTATTGCTAAAAGGATCTTCAATTAATTTGTTATTTACATATAAATTTGCCTTGTTTATTTCTTTGGCTTCCAGAAAAAGAGTGCCCGTCTTGAGCACTTGATGCCTTTTTAAATCAAAACGGTAGCCAGAAGAATAGAATATCACTATCGGCGCTAAAATTAAAAATGCCAGTATAAAACTGTACATGATTATACGCCTGGTTTTTAAATTCATATAAATTTAGTTAATGTTACGGTAGAAATGTTAATAATATAATTGTTTTGATTATAGCGTAAGAGTGCAATTAAATCAAGATTGCTAATTCCGTAGAATTTTGTTAATATTAATATAATAAGTCCATTTTAGGATTGGATATTTTATTCATAATAAAAATTTATGGAACGGCCAAGTCTTTTAGATGTGCCAAAATCTGAAAAAAAATTTTTTCGGCGATTTGTTAAGTTCTATGCTGTTTTATTGCTTATTTTTTTATCATTTATTTTAGGCCTAATTGCCGGACGGCAGACATACAAAGTAGTGAGTGATTCGGTCGATGGTGAAAAAATGGGAGTTGTTTTTAATAAGAAAGCAAAGCCTGATTTTTTAAGCAATAAGGTCAATTTTAATTTGTTTTGGGATGCCTGGGAAATTATCGAAAATAATTATGTTAAGCAGCCGGTCAATGAAACAGAGCTTTTTTATGGGGCTATGGCCGGCAGTGTTGCCGCTTTAGGCGATCCGCATTCAGTTTTTTTTGACCCGGATACCAGCAAAGAATTTACCGAAGAATTAAAAGGTAATTTTGAAGGAATAGGCGCAGAAATAGCAGTTAAAAATGATAAGATCACCATTGTCGCGCCCTTGCCCGATTCACCTGCGGAAAAAGCCGGGTTGTTGAGCGGAGATACAATTTTAGCTATTGACGGCGCAGATACTTCTGGTATGAGTTTAGATTTTGCAGTCAGCAAAATCAGAGGGCCTAAGGGCACAGAAGTAAATTTATTGATTGGGCGCAACGGCATAAACGACCCCAAGGAATATAAAATAATCCGTTCCAAGATTAAAATAGAAAGCGTAAAATGGAAAATGCTGGATAATAATATCGCATATTTAGAATTACGCTATTTTAATGAGGATACTGATGCGGCATTTAAAAAAGCAGTAATGGAAATCGTGCAAAAAAATCCCCAGGGCATTATTTTGGATTTAAGAAATAACCCGGGCGGATTTTTGGACACTGCAATAAATGTCACGAGTGAATGGGTGGAAAATGGAGTCGTGGTTTATGAAAAAGCCAGCGACGGCAGTTTGAAGGAAAATAAAAGCACTGGTCAGGCCAGATTAAAAGATTTTCCCACCGTAGTTTTGATTAACGGAGGCAGTGCCTCTGGCTCGGAAATCGTTGCCGGCGCATTAAAGGATTATAAGCTGGCTACTTTAATCGGCGAAAAAAGTTTTGGCAAAGGTTCTGTGCAAACAATATTTCCCTTAGACGATGGATCTTCAATTAAATTGACAATTGCCTTATGGCTTACTCCACACGAGAATTTAATAGATGGTGAAGGTATTTTACCGGATATTGAAGTAAAATTGACACCGGATGATTTTAATAAAGATAAAGATCCTCAAATGGATAAAGCTCTGGAAATTTTATTGAAAAAATAAAGATATTAGCCTAAAAAATCAATTTTAAAGCCCCAAGTACCGAAGTACCTGGGGCTTTTGGTCAAGTAGGGGGAGGCAACCCCTAATTTGCGAATCCGAAGATCTGGCTTCGGGTGTCCACGCCCTGGGTGACGCAGTTGGACGTGGTGTTGATACCCGTCACTTGCAGGACGTAGAATGGCTCGAGCAGCGGGTTGATCGTATTCAGGTTGATCATGTTCTGGAGCTCGGTGGTGCAGTTGGGCGTGGTCGGGATGGCCCAGCCGGCGCCGTAGCGGTAGGTGCGAATGGACACGCCGCCGTGGATCGGGGACAGCAGATTGGGCGGCGCGGTGTCGCCCCGGTCATGGCTGTAGAAGGCGAGCCACCAGGAACTCGAAGCGGCCACGCTCGAGATGCGGTGGATGTACGCGTTGGTGTTCCACACGATTCTCGGGAATAGGGTACTGCCGGACTGTACGGTCGGAGGCAGAAGCGTTGACTTGATCTTCATGTCTCCTTCGTGAGCCTGCAGACCGTTCCAGGGAACGAACTTGTCGTCGAGGACGTTCACGCTGGAGTCGCCGTTGGCCCAGATTTCGATGTTGTAGATCACTTCCTGGCACCTGGCGTTATTGGCGACGTCGCGGTTGACGTCGATGGTCGTGGGCGTGGGTCTGTCGATGCGGACACAGGCTGCGACCCAGGACTGGTGCAGCGGATTGGTAGTCGGAGCGGTATCGCCGGCGATCACGGAGTAGTTGACGAGCGGCCAGGACTGGGTCCCGGCGGAAAGCGTGATGTGGTCGACGCGTACCTGACCATCATACCAGAACCAGATGCCGTTCCAGGAGCCGATGGGCAGATTCACGGACGCCGTGCAGACGCCGTTGGTGCAGTTGGACGAGATGTCCGTCCGACACGCGGGGTTGTACGGGTTATTGCAGGTCGGGTTGATCGCGTCACCACCGATGGCCACGTAGCCCGGCGGAAAGCCGGGGGTAATGGCGGTCGGGCTGACGCCGGCCGGGTCGTAGAGCATTTTCCAGAGGCCGTCGTCGCTGTCCTTGATGGGGGTCAGGTCTCCGGATTCCCACTTGAGCGAGCCGGGGGTGTCGTAGGTCCACGAGACGGTCATTTCGGACGCGCGGGGGTCGTTGGGCTGGGCGCCGATGGGGTTGTTGCCGTTGCCGGGGGCGGGCTTGGTGCAGCCCGAGAGCATGGTCATGAGAATCATGACCGCCATGGCCGTGAATGCGGTGATTTTCTTCATCTGTCAGGTCTCCTTTTTCAGACGGTTTGGCTCCGCAATGCAGAGCTGTTTTGAATCTTTGTTTGCCTCCCCTTGCCTTATATATATTAAAAAGGTACGCGGCCTCTTTGGCCTCTGTATTTAAACCATATGATACCTTAGCAACTTCGTAAATAATTGTCAAGTCATTTTTTGCGAATATTGACTTACGACATAAAATAGTTATTTTGTCAAGATAAAAGCATTTATTGTATATTATATTTGTGAGGTTGCTCTTTACTCAGAGTTTAAGTATAATTGGATTAAAATAATGGATTTTTAAAAGGCATTTGTTTTTTAATAGTTTACAGCAAAATAAAAGACTTATCAACAATTGATGCGGTTAGTAAAATAGGTTATAATAAAATGGTATTTTTGATTAATAATTTTTAAAAATCCTATGCAGGACATCCAAGAAATTTTTGATCGTGTTAAAAAGTTTAAAGCAGACCAGAAAGTGATTCGCGACGCTTATAAAAGCGAATTATCACACAGCAGCGAGTATCAGGAAGTTAAAGATGAAATTGAAAAATTGAAAATTCATAAAAAAGAGATTGAATCAACCGTTAAATCAGCGATGATTAAAGATTTTGAGAAATTGGAAGATTTGAAGCTGGATATAGATGCAGACAATGAAATGATCAGTGATTTGGCTTTTAATAGGCTAATAAAGGGTGAAAAAGTGGAAATTTTGGATGAATTGGGAAATAAATATGATCCGATAATTATCGTAAAATTTCAAAAAGTTAAATAAAATTATAATGAAAATTCCATTTAACCAAAAATTTAATAAAAATGCTGATTTTTTGGTCAGACGCTGCGGTTATGGCCAGATTAGAGATTCGCGCACCAGAGAAACCAGTTACGTAAAAAGATTGCGTTCTGATTTTTATCCGCGTTTTCATATGTATATTAATTCCGAAGATCCGTTAATTTTGAGTTTGCATTTGGACCAGAAAAAAGTTTCATACGAAGGTTATACCGCTCATAGCGGAGATTATGATTCAGATTTGGTAAAGCAAGAAGCGCAGCGAATCTATAATATAGTTCTAGCTGCAGATAAAGCGTCAGATGATGAAAACGATTCTGAATCTGAAAAACCCTCCTCTGCTAAAGCTTCGGAGAGCAAGGGCTTTTGGGCAGGATTATTTGGCAATTAATATTTTTTAGTGTAGAATAATTTCGTAAGCTTAGAGCTTCGGGCTTGGGGCTTAGAGCTTTATGCTCAAGGCTCACAGTTCAAAACATGTTTTATTTATAATAATATGAAAGTGATTTTAATAAAAACTGTCCCAAATTTGGGTAAAACCGGGGAAGTAAAAGAGGTGAGTGAAGGCTTTGCCCGCAATTATTTATTGCCTAATGGTTTGGTTAAAATCGCTTCGGATGCGACAATAAACGAAATGGAAACTAAAAAGAGACAGCAGATCAAAAAAGTGGAAAATAGAGCTAAAAAAAATAAAGAAATTGCCAGAAAAATAAATAATATAAAAATTACCATCAAGGCAAAAGCAGACGAAAAGAAAACTTTATTCGGCTCCATAAACGCCGTAAAAATTGCCGAGGAATTGAAAGAGCGCAAATTTGTTATTGACACTAAATATATTAAATTAGAGCAACCTATTAAAAGTTTAGGATATTATGATGTCTTAGTTGATTTTGGCACAGGAGTAACTGCCAAGATTGGACTTACTGTCGCCAGAGAGGAATAATAGCCTCTCTTTTTTGTTGCTTGATTGAAAACTTAAATTTAAAAATTACTTTCGGCAATTTTTAATTTTAAATTTTTAATTTTTAATTTTGGAAGATATGACCCCCAAATACATTTTTGTTGCCGGTGGCGTGATGTCCGGAGTAGGCAAGGGTGTTTCCTGCGCTTCAATCGGTAAAATTTTACAAAGCAAAGGCTATAAAGTTACAGCTATTAAAATTGATCCCTATATCAATGTTGATGCCGGAACAATGAATCCGACTGAACACGGCGAAGTTTTTGTAACTGATGACGGCGATGAAACCGACCAGGATATCGGTAATTATGAAAGATTTTTAGATCAGGATATTCTGTCAACAAATTATATGACAACCGGTCGTGTTTATTTAAGCGTGATTCAGCGGGAAAGGAATTTAGAATATGGCGGAAAATGCGTGGAAGTTGTGCCACATGTGCCGCAGGAAGTCATTAACCGTATTAAAAAAGCTTCTGAATTGGCAAAATCTGATTTTACTATTATTGAAATCGGCGGTACTGTCGGCGAATATCAGAATATTTTGTTTTTGGAAGCAGCCCGCATGATGAGAACCGAAACGCCCAATGATGTTATTGTCATTCTGGTCAGCTATCTGCCCATACCTTCAAAAATAGGTGAAATGAAGACTAAGCCAACGCAAACAGCCGTACGTGCCTTAAACAGCACTGGTATTTTTCCCGATTTTATTTTATGCCGGGCAGAGGTTCCTTTGGATGAAGTACGCAAGGAAAAATTGGCTACTTTTTGTAATATACCAAAAGGAAACGCCATTTCAGCCCCGGATGTCGATACTATTTATGAAATTCCTTTAAATTTTGAGAAAGACGAGCTTGGCAATAGAATTCTGGAAAAGTTTGGCTTAAAAGATAAGGGGAAAGATCTGAAAGATTGGGAAAAATTGGTGGAAGTAATTAAGGCCAGCAAAGAAAAAGTAAATATCGGCATTGTCGGCAAATATTTTGCCACAGGCAATTTTACTTTGTCAGATTCTTACATTTCAGTAATTGAAGCAATTAAGCATGCGGCTTGGGCCAATAATCGTCAGCCCGTACTTTGCTGGATAAATTCTGAGGAATACGAAAAAGATCCTGCCAAACTGGCTGAATTAAAAAAATACGACGGCATTATTGTGCCGGGCGGTTTTGGCATGAGAGGCATTGAAGGCAAAATTCAGGCTATTAAATATTGTCGGGAAAATAATATTCCATATTTAGGCTTATGCTATGGCATGCAATTGGCGACAATTGAATTTGCCCGCCATGTGGCTGGTTTGGAAAATGCTAATACTCCGGAAGTTGATGAAAATACGCCTTACCCTGTGGTTCATACTATGGAAGATCAAATTGAGAAAATTAAAACCAAGAAAATGGGCGGTACTATGCGCTTGGGAGCTTATCCTTGTGTTTTAAATAAAGATTCTGTCAGCTATAAAGCATATGGACAAAAAGAAATTTCCGAACGCCATCGCCATCGTTATGAATTTAATAATCAATACAGGAAGTTACTGGAAGAAAAAGGTTTGCGCATTGCCGGAACTTCTCCTGATAATAATTTAGTAGAAATCATTGAAGTGCCGAATCATAAATTTTTTGTGGCCACACAATTTCATCCTGAATTCAAGTCAAGACCGTTGAAGCCGCATCCGCTTTTTAAAGAGTTTATTAAGGCGGCGATCTCTTGAGCGGTTGTATGAAGTTATATTAAGTTTTATGAGGTTGCAAAAAAACACTCCGCTCTGTGGGGTGTTTTTAGTATATTCGCATTAAATTTGTAGAAAATAAAAAGCCCCGGTTTGCAGTCCCGGGGTTGCCCTGTCATGTTGGTCCTCCAAAGGCCGGGCAAGCCTAGGGAGTAAGCCGGATCCTTTTTTCGCTTAGGTCAAGATATTCCGACGTTTTCTTGACCGCAGCCTTGCTTTGTTGCTTTGCCACTCGGTCCAAGGCGACCTTACTCGGCCCAGCCAATGTCTGCCATCAGCCTGCCCAGACGTAGTGGTATACTAGCATAGCTTGAGAAAATTGTCAATAGGTATCAATAAGACCGGCTTTGCATCGCGGGGTCGGTTCTTGATTTTATTTCAGTTTTGTTTTAGAATTATTCTACATTAGAAGTCTTCTTACTCTTGGTAGGGGGAATCTCAATTTAGCTAATTATTAATTGTGAAAATATGTCTGCAAGCCAATGGTTTCGAAAGTCAATCAGCGTTAAATTGGTGGTAATAGGCTGTTTGATTTTAGTTTTATTAATTCCCACTTTAATGCTTTATGGTCTGGTTTATGAAAGAAAACAGCGCCAGAGCGAAGCTATCAGCGAGGTTAGCGAAAAATGGGGCAATGCGCAAACTATTGTCGGCCCGGTAATTTCAATTCCTTATTTGACTTTTGACAAAACTAAGATGTCTAATATCAAAGGATTTATCTATGTGTTACCTGATGTTTTGAAAGTAGATGGCGAAATTAAGCCGGAAATACTTAAACGGGGTATTTTTGAAGCCGCAGTCTATAAATCAAATTTGAAAATCAGCGGACAGTTTAAAGGGATTAGTTACAGTGACTTAGGGATCTCGTCTGAAAATATCCAGTGGCATGACGCTTATATTTCTTTAGGCATACCCGATATGAGAGGTATCAAAGAAACTATTGTCATGAATTTCGGCAGTAAAGAGCTAACTTTTGAATCTGGCGCCAAGGCAAAGGATCTTTTTGAATCAGGTGTCAGTGCCCCGCTTATTCTGACGGCTGAGAGCGCTGAGCAAACTTTTGATTTTAATCTGGAAGTGAAAATAAATGGCAGTGAATATTTATATTTTTCTCCCTTGGGCAAAGAGACTCAAGTCAGCATAAAGTCTGATTGGCCAAGTCCAAGTTTCGCGGGTAAATTTTTGCCTGATAGCCGGGAAGTGACTGCCCAAGGCTTTACGGCTAACTGGAAAGTACTTGATTTAAACCGTAATTTTCCTCAGATTTGGCAGGATAAAGCTTATGATATTGATAATGCGGAATTTGGCGTGGATTTACTAATACCGGCTGATCATTATCAAAAGACCCAACGTTCGGTTAAATATGCGATTTTAGTCATCTTCCTTACTTTTTTAGCCTATTTTTTTGTGGAAGTTATTTATAAGAAAAGGATTCATCCGTTTCAGTATCTTTTGGTTGGGCTGGCCCTGGTAATTTTTTACGCCTTATTATTGTCCTTGGCTGAAAATATTAATTTCAATATAGCTTATTTAATAGCCTCCCTTGCTACCACCTTGCTTATTTCCCTTTACTCCAGGGCAATTTTCAAAAAAAATAATATGGCCCTGGTTATCGGCGGAATTCTGGCTTTGCTCTATATTTTTATGTATGTTATTTTGCAGTCGGAAGATTACGCCTTTTTGATGGGAAGTGTTTTTCTGTTTATGATATTGGCAGTTGTGATGTATATTTCCCGCAATATAAAATGGTATGAAGATGAACAGCTATAAAAATACTCTTTAATTCAAATTAAAAATCACGAAATGTCCAAGCGCTTTCGTGATTTTTTGTTTGCGGCAATTTTGTAGCGGTGTATAACCTTTTTTTATTGTTAAAGAAAAATGATATAATATATTCAGCTTAATGTTACCTTAAGGTGCCTTTCTCGTGGATTAATAATATAAGATATTTAATTAATAATTAGGACTATGAACAAAAATTTAAAGATTTTATTTATTGTGATTATTCTGCTTTTGGTAGTAATAAATGGCGCTTTGCTGTATTTTGTTTTAAATTATAAAAACAACAATCAGCAGAACTTCAGTTTTTTAAATCTAAACAGTCAAAATGATTTATCCGGCCAGTTAAAGGGCATTAAAAAATTTACCTCTAATGATGAATTTAAAAAATATCTGGAAGAAGCAAGCGTCTCGTCTCAGACAGGATATAGTAGTACTGTAATACGTGAATTTACTTCTCCAGCTTCAAATAGTGGGGGAGAATTTGCCTTGGATGATTTGGGCTCATTTAGTGAAAGCACCGGGTTGTCTACCGGCAGTATTGGCGCAGACAGAGTTTCCGAGACCAATGTCCAGGTTAGCGGCATTGATGAGCCTGATATTGTCAAAACTGACGGCAAAGAAATATATTTTTCCGGTGATCGCTGGTTTCAGCCCTATAGGCAAATCCCGGTATCAGTACCAATGATCGAGTTTGCACCAGATGTAAACACTGAAATTGCTCCGGTACCTCCGATATCCCGTGAAATTAAAAACGGAATAAAACTGGTTAAGGCTTATCCGCCGGCTGATTTAAAGCTTGATTCAGAATTGGAAATTAACGGCTCAATGCTTTTAAAAAATAATATTTTAACGGTTTTTAGCGATGATAACAGGAAAATTTACGGCTATGATATTTCCGACAAAGCAAAGCCAGCGGTTAAATGGACCGCAGAAGCGGGTGATAACAGCTATATTTTAACCAGCCGGCTGTATCAGGACAAAATATATGTGATTACCAGAAATAATATTAAATATGACCAGCCTTGTCCATATGAACCTCTTAAAATTGACGGTAGCGGGGTGTCTATCAGCTGTACCGATATTTATCATCCCGAAGTAATTGTGCCGACAGATGCAACTTTTACGGTCATGGCCATAAATCCTGCTGATGGAAAAGTAGAAAAAACTGTATCTTTTGTCGGGTCAAATTCTCAGTCAATCATCTATGTGTCTAAGGACAATATTTTTGTCACTTATTATTATCCGGGGGACATGGTCAGATATTTGTTTAATTTTTTCAAGGAAAATTCCGACATAGTACCTAGCTGGGTGACTGATAAATTACAGAAATTACAAACTTATGATTTGGGTTCTCAGGCTAAAATGGCGGAATTAAACACTGTTATGGAGCGTTGGATCAGTTCACTTAACGATGATGACCGCATGCTTTTGGAAAATGAAATGACTAATAGAATGCAAACTTATGGCAAGGCACATCGCCGGGAACTGGAACAATCAGGCATTTTTAAAATCGCGATAGATGGTTTTAAAATTACTGCCAATGGCAGTGTGCCGGGAAAACCGCTGAATCAGTTCAGCCTCGATGAATATAATGGCAATCTGCGCGTGGCCACAACAGTCGGCCAATCCTGGTTCGGCATGGTTGGCGGCGGTACGAGTGAAAGCGCCAATGATGTTTATGTTTTAGATAAGGATTTAAAGGTTATCGGTTCAGTTTTGGATCTGGGCTTAACAGAAAGGATATATTCAGCCAGATTTATTGAAGATAAAGGTTATGTGGTTACTTTTCGCCAGACCGATCCTTTTTATGTGATTGATTTATCAAATCCCAAAAAGCCGGAATTAAAAGGTGAACTAAAGATCCCCGGCTATTCAGGCTATCTGCACCCGATTAATAAAGATAAGATTATCGGCATTGGCGAGGAAAATAATAAGGTTAAAGTCGCCATTTTTGATGTTTCCAATCCGTCTGATCCCAAAGAATTGGCAAAATATCTGCTGGAGGAATATTGGTCAGAGGCAGTAACGAATCATCACGCCTTTTTAATGGATTCCAAGTATGAGGTCTTTTTCCTGCCAGGCGGCAAGGGCGGGTATGTCTTTTCCTATAAAAATGACCAACTGAAGCTGGTTAAAGCTGTCAGTGATCAGGGGGTTAAACGCGCTTTATATTTAAATGATTATTTATATATAATCAGCAATGAGAAAATTACTGTCTTGAATGAGCGCGACTGGGAAAAGGTAAATGATTTTGAATTTTATTCTGTCCAGTAAAAAATATTATAGTTATGACTCAAATTTTCCAAATTTTTTCCAATAAAAAATTAATCTTGACGTTGCAAATTCTGGCATTTTTGGTGGGGTTTATTCTCCTTAGCGGATTAGTATTGTATTGGGCTTCAGCTGCGTTGGAGAATGTAACAGCCAAGCAATTAGAATTTATAAAAAATAAGGATTTTGCCAATGCCTACAGTTTGACAGCACAAGATTTTCAAAAAGCTACTTCTTTGGACCAGTTCAAGGCTTTTATTGAGCAGTATCCCGTGCTAGCCAATTATAACCATTATGCGGTTACCAAAAGAAAAATTACCAAAGACACCGGATTATTGGTGGTTAATTTAAATTCCAATAACGGCTTGAGTAAAACAGTTGAATTCAGTTTTATTAGGGAAGGAAAGGAATGGAAAATTTCTGCTATTAATATGGAGCCAGCTCAGGAAAAACAGGGATTTTCTTTTCCGCAGATAGAGAGTTTGTTGAACGCCGATATTTTACAGCTAAATCCTGAATTGTCTGGCAAGGAGACGAAAATAATGGAAGTTAAAGTGGGTGATAAAGTTGATCAGCGTGGAGTAGTTAGTCAGTCAAAAGACGTTTTTGCGCCCGAGACCGAGAAAATACTGGTTTCAGCATATATTACCAAAACAACGCCCGGTTTACTGATTGAGGCTGTAATGACTTATTTGCCAACCGGAGATCAGGTCGGGCCGGTAACTGATGAGGTTAAACAGGGCGGAGATATTATTTCAAATTTTTCATTTTCTAAGCCGGTTACAAGTTGGCCAGTTGGCAAATACTCGATAGTCATCATTTTGTCTGATGGTCAGCAGTCAAAAGTCGAATATACTATTCAATAAATTACAGGCTTTTATTTTTATGATTAATTATAAAGTATAGATATGAAGAAGTATTTATTTCTAATTTTGTGTCTTTTGATTGTTGTCAGTTTAAGCGCCTGTAAGAAGGTTTATGTACAGGATGGCGATTCAAAATTAGTAATCAAGACATCAGAGCTTACAGAAACAGATAAGGTTGAGGAATTAATTAGCCGGGCAAAAAATATAAAAAATATTTATTATGATTTTAACGTTCAAACTGAAAACGGGCAGGTGTCTAAGGGAAAATATTGGCAAAATAAAGAAAAGATTAGGATAGAGAAAGAAAAAAACGGGAAAAAGACGATTTCGATTTCTGACCAGGAAAATAATATTTTTTATCTTTACAATCCTGAAAATAATACAGCCGACAAAATGATCTTGAGCTTGGGGGCTCGGGCAGATGCAACAGCAATGGATTTGGCAGCTGGGCTGGAAAAATATAATTTGGAAATCGTGGGCAAAGAAGTCGTTGATAATATAAATTGTTTGCTTGTGCAATATAAAGATGGAGCATACTTAACTAGAGTCTGGCTTTGGCAAAAGTATGGTTTGCCAGTCAAGGTTGAAGCTGAAACAACTGACGGCAAAAGCATAACAACTTATGAGAAATTTAATTTTAACCGGATAGAAGATATTATGTTTAAAATCCCCGAAACAGCGGAAATTAATGATCTGACATCACCTCTGTTAGAATAAAAGAATTATTACAAATAAAAAGAACGACACATTGGCTGCGTCGTTCTTTTATATTACGATATTATTTTTTTACCGGTAAAACACTGACAAATTTTGCTTTTAATAGATGGTTATTAAATCTGCGCACTTTGCGTTCAGTAAATTTAACAATGCCGTCAATTATAGTAAAGAGAGTATCGTCTTTGCCTTTCATTACATTTTGTCCGGGTCTGATTGCCACGCCTCTTTGTCGAACCAGAATATTTCCTGCAGTGACAAGCTGACCTTCGTAGCGTTTTACGCCCAGTCTTTGGGAATTTGAATCCCGTCCATTGGCGGAACTACCACCTGCTTTTTTATGTGACATATCTTTTAGATCATTAATTGTTAAAAGGTTTTGATGGCTGTTTCGTCTGACGGTAAAGCGTCTGCCGTAAACTGCCTCTGCACCTTAATATTTTATAAAAATAGTTTAACAGATTTTGAAATGGCTGTCAATAAGTTGGCTTGACTATCTGGTTATAAGCGGATATAATATGAATACCAACTAAATTGGTTGGAATTAAGGCCGAAGGATGAAGTCCAAAGGCCGAAAGATATGATGTTTTCCACAAAATCTGAATACGGATTAAGGGCATTGGTAAATTTGTCGAAAAATCAGGGAAATGTGCCTTATTCACTAGCTAAAATTGCCAAGGAAGAAAAAATCTCTTTGGCTT
The DNA here is from genome assembly GCA_026395685.1 of Candidatus Parcubacteria bacterium. Classification (GTDB taxonomy): domain Bacteria; phylum Patescibacteriota; class Patescibacteriia; order CAIXNZ01; family CAIXNZ01; genus JAPLYC01. Next base: position 44,989 of record JAPLYG010000016.1, on the reverse strand, counting down.
ATTTGGAGCGTCTTTTTGCCAAATTGAAAAGGGCCAAGATAGTGGTGAGTGTTAAAGGCGTTAACGGCGGATATAAATTAGCCAAGCCTGCGCTAAGGATTTCAGTAAAGGATATTCTTACAGCGTTAGAAGGTAGTTTGGCCCCATATGTTTGCGCCGGGATCGGCGGTTTATGCGCAAAAAAAGGATGTGATTGCCAGAGTAAGATTGTGTGGCAAAAGCTGGATCAGGGCATTAGTAAAACTTTGAATTCAATTAAATTAAGCGATTTAATTAAATAAGTATGAAGCACGAAGTACGAAGTATGAAGTAATTTGAAGATTATAAAATAATCCAGACTTCATCCTTGAGACCTCGGCCTTAAAAAATATGCAATACACTCAAATTTTAATGGACCATTTCAAAAATCCGCGCAATCAGGGCGAATTAGCAAGTCCTGATGGCGTGGGCGAAGTAGGTAATCCTGTCTGCGGTGATATGATGAAGATTTATATTGAGGTTGATAAAAACGAGAAAGGCGAAGAAATTATCAAAGACATTAAATTCCAAACTCTAGGCTGCGGCGCTGCCATTGCCTCATCTTCGATGCTGACTGAAATGGCAAAAGGTAAAACAATTGAAGAGGCTTTAAAAATTACCCGCGAGCAGATTGCGGAAAAGCTTGGCGGTATGCCCAAAGAAAAAATTCACTGTTCTGTTTTGGCGGCAGCTGGACTGAAAAAAGCCGTGGCTGATTATCGCGGGGAGACTTTTACGGAAAAATTGGAAGAAGAGGAACATGCGCACTGTTAATATGAATTATTATAGCAGACTTTAGTCTGCGTAAGACAATATGAAATTCTATCTTGACTATAACTATTATTTTTTAACAAGTAGAACTATTGATGGTCTGAATTGTTTTGAGAATGAAGATAATAGGAAGCTTCTTTTGGGAAAAATTTTATCAATGCAATCAATTTATGATTTTTCTTATGACTCTTATTGTATTTTAAGGAATCATTACCATATTCTTTTTTACTTAAAGACTGGTAAGGATGTGCCAAAAATTATTCAAAAGATTAATGGTGGTGTTTCTTTTTTACTGGAAAATATATCAAAACCAATTTGGGATAGTTATTATATTAGTAATGTTTTTAATCAGGAAGCATATTATAAGGTTATGGGGTATATACTGGGGAACCCCTGGAAACATGGATTGGTTGAGGATATTTATGATCTAAATAAATATGAGTATTCAAATTATAATAATTTGTTAACGAAATATGAGAAAAAATCAATCTTGGAAATTATTGGAAATGTGAAAAATTTAAATTGGGAATTGAATTTGCCTGTTGAAAAATATAAATATTAAATAAATCAAACGGGGACTAAAGTCCCCTGTAATAATACAACATTATGAAAAAACAAATTGAGAAAATTTTAGAAGAAGTCAGGCCGGGACTTCAGATGGATGGAGGGGATGTGGAGTTGGTTGATGTTGATGAAAAAAAGGGGATTGTGAAAGTTAAATTGCTCGGCCACTGCGCTCACTGTCCCATGTCGCAGATGACTTTGAAGATGGGGATTGAGGCTCAGATTAAAAAAGAGGTTAAAGGCGTCAAAGAGGTGATTGCGGTTTAAGGCCTAAGGATGAAGGCCGAAGTATGAAAAAGGAAGTTATATGAGGTTGTATTAGGTTTTATAAAGTTGTATAAGGTTGCTTGACTAATAAACTGATTAACCAATTAACTAATAAACTAATATGGAAAAGATATATTTGGATCATTCTGCGACTACGCCGCTTGATCCGCAAGTTCTAAAAAAAATGCAGCCATATCTTACTGATATTTTTGGTAATGCGTCCTCATTGCATTCCTTTGGTCAAGAAGCGATTAAAGGTGTTGATTGGGCCAGGGAACAGCTGGCTAATCTTTTTGGCTGCAAGTTCAAGGAGGTAATTTTTACTTCCGGAGCGACTGAAAGCAATAATCTGGTCTTGCGCGGCTTGCTCATGGCATTTCGCAACGCTAAAAAAGAATCCTCCTCCGCTAAAGCTCCGGAGGACAAGAAATTTCATATTATTACTTCAAAAATTGAACACCCGGCAATTTTGGAGGTTTGTCAGGAATTGGTAAAAGAAGGATTAGCTGAAGTGACTTTCGTTAATGTTGATTCTAATGGGGTTGTTAAAATAAATGAAATAAAAGAAGCAATTAAAGACAATACGATTTTGGTTTCCATTATGTATGTTAATAATGAGATCGGAACGATTCAGCCCATCCGTAAAATCGGGGAAATTGTTGAAAAGGCGAACTTAAAACGAAGGCCGAAGTCCGAAGTACGAAGTCCGAAGGATTTGTATGATAAGATTTATTTTCACACTGATGCAGTGCAGGCGGTTAATTATTGCCCGATGAAGGCGGATTATTTAAAAACTGATTTTATTACAATTTCCGGACATAAAATTTACGGACCCAAAGGAATTGGAGCTTTGTACATCAAAGAAGGCACGCCGATTAAGTCCATTATTTTTGGTGGACATCAGGAATATAATATCAGGCCGGGGACTTATAATGTCGCTGGAATTGTCGGTTTGGGCGTGGCAATAGAATTGGTAAATAAAGAGCAAACAGAAATAAACGATAAAATTGGAAAATTAAGGGATAAATTGATTGCGGGTTTAACGAAGAAAATTCCCGATACTCAAATTAACGGTAATTTGGAAAAACGCGTACCAGGCAATGCGAATATCAGCTTTTTAGGTGCTGAAGGGGAGAGTATGCTTTTGATGCTTGATTTGGAAGGTATTGCGGTTTCTACTGGTTCAGCCTGCGCTTCCGGCTCCTTGGAACCCTCTCATGTTTTACGCGCCATGGATATTCCGGCTGAAGATTGCCACGCATCTTTGCGCTTTACCCTGGGCAAGGGAACTACTGCCAAGGAAATTGACAGGGTAATCGAAGTTTTGCCGGCTATTGTAAAAAGGCTGCGTGAAATGTCGCCCTTAAAACGAAAAAATTGAGTAAAAATATTTAGAATACAAATAAGAACTCTGGGAAATCGGGACTTTTATTTTTAGAGGTATTGTGCTAAAATAAAGTAAATTCTCACAACTTTAGACTTTAGACTTTTAACTTTAGACTTAAATCCATGTGGCTATATAGCATATCAAAATTTCTGGAGCATCCGTTTCGCGAAGATATTTGGTTCAAAATTAATTTGGTTATAGGAATATTGATTAATGTTACCTTGTGGGGAGCGCTTTATTTTAAGCTGTCACCTTTTTCATATTTGTCTGATTCGGGCCAGATTGCTCTGCATTATAATGTTTATTTTGGCATTGATAAAGTCGGACCTTGGTATCAGGCGTTGATAATTCCCGCCTTCGGTTTGTTTATTTTGATTTTTAATAATATTTTGGCTTATTTGTTTTATCTGCAGGAGAAAATGATCAGTCATTTTCTAGTTTTCTCCCAGACAGCTTTGCAGCTGATTTTATTTGCCGCCGGGATTTTTGTGATTTTATTAAATATTTAGTTTAAAATTAATAATATGGATAATTTCAGCGTCATTAAGATTTTATTTTTAACCGCCTTAGCTTTTATCGTTGCACTTTTATCAACCCCGCTTTTGACCCATTTCATGTATAAATATAAATGGGGCAAGAATATACGACCAGCTGAATCGGGTGCGCCGGTCATGTCACAATTACATGCACATAAAGCAGGAACGCCGACCATGGGCGGGATTTTAATTTGGGTAACAACTTTAGTTTTGGCTCTGGCTTTTTATGGTTTAGCCATGTGGACTGACTGGGGAATTTTTGATAAATTGAATTTTTTAACTCGTTCAGAAACTTATTTGCCTTTAGGCGCATTAGTGGCTGCCGCTCTTGTCGGTGTGGTTGATGATATTTTAAATATTAAAGGTATAGGCTCCAAAGGCGGAGGTTTGCAAATGCGCTATAAATTGCTGATTTATACAGTAATTGCCCTGGTGGGAGCTTTTTGGTTTTATTTTAAACTTGATTGGGACGTTATTCGCATACCATTTATTAATAATTTTGAAATTGGCTGGTGGTTCATTCCGGTTTCGGTTTTTATCATGGTAGCTACTTCAAATGCGGTTAATATTACTGACGGATTGGATGGTTTGGCAGGCGGACTTTTGGCTTCCTCTTTTGCCGCTTTTGGCATTATTGCATTTACGCAGGGTAATTATGATTTATCCGCTTTTTGCGGGGTAATTGTAGGCGCACTCTTAGCCTTTTTATGGTTTAACATCAATCCAGCTCGTTTTTATATGGGTGATACCGGCTCCATGGGGTTGGGAATAACCTTGGGTATTGTGGCTATGCTCACTAATTCAGTTTTATTATTACCGATAATCGGTTTTCTATTTGTAATTGAAGTTTCATCTTCTGCGATTCAATTGACTTCAAAAAGATTTTTTAAGCGTAAAGTCTTTATTTCCGCGCCCATTCATCATCACTTGGAAGCTCAGGGCTGGCCAGAATGCAAGATTGTTATGCGTTTTTGGCTGATTGCTACGGTCATGGCGGTGATTGGGGTGGTGATTAGTTTGATGGATAAAATTTATTAGTTAAAAGTTTAAAGTGCAAAATGTAAAATGTAAAATTACAATTGGAAGTTTCCGCCAGAGGCGGATCAGCCTTTGGCTGATATAATTTAGGAGTAATATTTTTAAGGCCAAAGTCTGAAGTATGAAGGTTGAAGTTTAAAGAGGGTATTTGCCCTCTTTTTTGGTTGTGGATAACTTTTTACATTCGAATAAATAGTTGACAAAATAATATATAAAATAATGCTAAAATTAAATAAAATAATGAGTAATAGCTATATGTTGTAGAGAAATATTTGACAATAATTTGTTGGGGTCATATACTTAAAGTAGGAATATTGATAAATGGAGGGCGTGGTACATTAAATTAAGGCCTCTGGAGGGACTGGGTTGGTGAGAAGTAGTGAGTTTGTTTAGTCTTATATACACGCGTATATAACTAAATGATCTTACTAACTTCTTAACCACCCAGTATCCCTCCAGGCCTTTTTAACTTTCATTTTATTGCTAATTACATTTTTATGGACTTATCAATTTTTAAAAAGTTGGGTTTAAATGACAAAGAAATTAAAGTTTATCTGACTCTTTTGGAATACGGGGCAATTTCCGTCCGTTCATTGGCAGAACTCGCTGATTTAAACCGCGGTTCAGCTTATGACATTTTAAAAAGCTTGCAGGAAAAAGGACTGGTCTCTTATTTTCATCAGGATACCAAACAAAAGTTTGTGGCTGAAAATCCGTCTAGTTTGGTTAAGCTGGTAGAAAATAAAGAACAGGAATTGCTAAAGATAAAAGATAATTTTAGTGATTTGATTCCTGAGTTAAAAGCTTTGCAGGATAAGGGCGAAAATTTGCCTACTACAAAGTTTTATGAGGGGACAAAAGGCATAAGAGAAATACTAGATGATTTACTAATTACCATGTCAGAACAGGAATCTAGGGAGTATTTTGTCTATTCTGCAACTGAAGCCAGTGATGATTTGAATCAGGCCTTTCCTGATTTTACCAAACAGCGCATTAAAAAGGGGATCCAGGTAAAAGCTATCTCTTTAGCCGAAGGCGGGGCCACTCACGGACTTGATGAAAGAAGATGGTTGGGCACCAAAAATCAATCAGCTACATTCATTTTAATTTATAATAATAAGTGTGCGTTTATCTCCCGCGACGCCAAAGGCAACCCTGTTGGAGTTATTATTGAGAATAAGATGATTTGCGAAACTCAAAAAATAATTTTTTTAAGACTTTGGGATTTACTTAAATAATTTATGCAATGCGTTATTTTAGCCGCAGGAGCCGGCACTAGATTAAGACCATTAACTTGGCATGTCCCCAAACCCATGATTCGCGTGGCCGGGAAAAACTTGCTGGAACATAATTTGGATAACTTGCCGAAAGAGATAGATGAAATAGTGTTGGTTATCGGATATATGGGGCAACAGATAATTAATCATTTCGGCAATAATTATAAGTGTTGTAAGATTACCTATGTAAAACAAAAGAAATTGTTGGGTACCGGCAATGCTTTGCATGAATGCAGGGATATCCTGAACAATAGGTTCATGGTTATGATGGGTGATGATATTTATTCCTTTTCAGATATGAATAAATCTTTGGTTCATGAACAATGCATGCTGGTTTCAGAAATAAACGGTAAATACCTGGGTGGCAGGATTGTCACGGATGAAGCCGGCAATTTGGCTGATATAGTGGAAGGTGTGCATAACCGCAAACAGAGCCTGGTTAATACTGGCTTATATGTTCTGACTGATAAATTTTTCAAATATCCATTGGTCAAGCTAAAAGATAAGGAGGAGTTTGGCTTGCCCCAGACACTGGTTGTAGTTTCCAGGGATTACCCGGTTAAGATAATCAAAGCCACCAAGTGGCTGCAGATAAATAGTATTGAAGGGTTGAGAGTTGCAGAAAAGGTGCTGTCGGAAAAGTAATTTGAATTAAGATTTGTGGATTGATAAGTTGCATTATAAAAGGGGTTATGCCAAGATGCTAAAAACCCAGGATCGATCTTTGAAAGGAGGTGCCATGCGAAAGGAAAAAGTAGGGACGAGAGAAATTATGCCCATGATTATATTAATCAGAGGCCCTATCTGTGCAGGCAAATCTACTGTAGTCTCCTTGCTAAAGGAAAAAATTGCTGACATTAGCCACATTGATTTTGATGCTTTTAAAAGAGGCATTGATTGGACTAAGCGCAGTACCTGGCGCACCCGTTTGGCTTATAAAACAGCGATGTTTTTAGCTGAAGAGTTAATGCAAGTCCGGCGTAGTATAATAGCCGACATTCATTCCCATCAGAAATACCAGTATCAGGGTTATCAAAGATTAGCCAAGATACATTATTACAAACTATTTTCTTTTTTGCTTTATCCTCCGTTAACCACTATTTTGCAGAGAGATCAGGCCCGGCCCCTTTTGGATGTCCGGTATAGGTTTAGCCCTAAAGAACTGACGATTGATTGGTATAAGACTTTTAGATTGCCTGGAGAAACATTGTTTGATACTTCTTCCTTGAAACCAGAGGATGTGGTTGCTCAAATACTGCAACAGATTGAAAGCGAATATGGAAAATGTTGTCTTAGATTAGAAAAATAATGCCCGCGGGAAACCGACGGGCTTTTATTATTGTTACGAATTAGCTACGAATATACCAATTAACTAATAAACTAATTAACATTTTTAAAGGATTTGTGCTATAATATATTCAGCCTTAATTATTAAATTTGAAAAAATATGAAATCAAAAACAGCAAGTAAATTGTCTATTTTATTAAATATTCTGTTGATTCTTTTTTTTGTTGTTTATTTTTGCGTACCTTTTTCACCCGGCGGTGTTTGGGCCAAAGCATTTTCACCTTTATGCAGCGTAATTAACGCTTTTCAGGGCGATGATTATTTGCCCGGTTGGTGTACCTTGAAGGTAATGATCAAGGAGGATAATGTAAAAGAAACTGAAACAGAGAAGGTAAATATTAATGAGAATAAGGATGCCAATTCAAATGTTAATACGAATGTTAACACTCAGATCGCAAATCCGGCATCTGTAAAATGTCAGGCTGACGGCGGCAAATCTGAAAATTATCAGACAACAGGCGGAGAGGCTGGCCTGTGTGTTTTTAGTGACCAAAGTATTTGTGATGAATGGGCATATTTTCGCGGTGAATGCCTCAAGGGTAAATGTTTTAAAGAATGCCGCTTAATTGGAACCAGAAGTGAAGGGTGGTATAACACCTGTGATAATGTTTTAATAAGATATGAAGATTGCGCACAGGATCCAGCTAAAGAGAACATTACTTCAACTAATATTACATCAACCAAGGATCTGACTGTGACGATGCCGGTTGCTGATCAGCAATTGAGTTCTCCGATTCAGATAGAAGGCAGAGCTAAAGCTACTGACAATAAAGTCTATGTCCGGGTAAAAAGTGCGAGTGGGCAACCTCTGATAAATATTTCAGGATCTGTAAAAAATGTCGGTTCAGACGGGTATGGAGATTTTAGTTTAAAGGTTAGTTATGAATTTTCCACAACGAAAGAAGGTTTTGTTGAGGTATTTTTAATGGACGGTCAAACAGAAAAGGATTTAGTTTCAGTGCCGGTTAAATTTTAATATAAAAATTAAATATTAAGCCCTCTTACGCTAAAGCTACAGAGGGCGCGGGGTAATAGAATATGCAAAATTTCGAAAGCTATTTTTTCATTTTAGCCTGGTCAATTGTGATTGCATTAACAATGGCAGTGGCGTATGGATTTTCTATCTGGATTTTTGACAAGATGATTGTCGAGGTCAAGTATTTGCGCGGGGTCGCCAAAAGGCCTATTGCTATCGCCATTGTATTGGCAGCTTTTATGTATAGTGTTGCATTGGTAATTTCTGCGATCCTTAAATAAAATGATAGTTTGGAAAATCCTTCGTCGCTTTTTGCGAAGGATTTTCTTTTTGCTTAAATTTTGCTAAGATATTAGATATAGCAATAATATTTATACTATGCAAAACCTGGATTTTAAAGGTAAGAAAATAACCATAATGGGGCTTGGCGTCCATGGCGGCGGATTAGCTGTCACGAAGTTTTTAGCCCAAAAAGGCGCGTTATTAACCGTGACAGATTTAAGATCCGCAAAATTGCTGGCAAATTCACTTAATCAGTTAAAAAAATATAAAAAGAATATTAAATACGTACTGGGAGAACATCGTATAGCTGACTTTATTAAAGCCGACATGATAATTAAAAATCCCGGAGTGAGGCGTGATTCCAAATATTTACAGGCTGCCATTGCCCATAAAGTTTTAATTGAAACTGATTTAAGCCTCTTCTTTAAACTTTGTCAGTCTGATCGGATTTTAGGCATTACCGGCACCAAAGGCAAAAGTACAACTACTTCATTGGTATACAAGATTATAAAAGCCTATAAAAAAGGTGCAATCATGGGAGGCAATATCAGAGTTTCTCCCTTAGACTATCTATCTAAGATTAAGAAAGACATTCCTGTAATTTTGGAATTGTCTTCCTGGCAATTAGAAGGTCTGGGGGAAACAAAAACTAGTCCAAAGTATGCGTTGGTGACTAATGTAATGCGCGATCATTTAAACACTTATAGGGGCATGGCTGATTATACAGCGGCCAAATCATTGATTTGGAAATACCAAACTCGTGATAATTTCATTGTTTTGAATAAAGATAATAACTATACCAGGCAGATGGGCTCAAAAGCCAAGTCTCAGGTTTTTTGGTTTAGCTTAAATAAATTAAAAATTCAAGAAAACGGGGCATATATATCAGATGGCTGGATTTATTATCAGCGCAACGGCAAAAGAGAAAAAGTTATTAATGTAGGCGAGCTGAAGTTAAAAGGCGAACATAATTTATTAAATATCATGGGGGCTGTTGTTTTAACCCGAGTTTTTGGAGTGCCATTTTTGATTATAAAAAAAGTTGTTGCCGGATTTAACGGTATCGAAGGCCGGATGCAATTGGTTCGTGCTTATAAGGGCATTAAATATATTAATGACACGACGGCAACCACCCCGGACGCGGTTATTGCCGCCTTGAATTCTTTAGAGCAAAAGGTTGTGTTGCTGGCAGGTGGAACGGATAAAAAATTAGAATTTAAAGATATGGCTCGGGTGCTGAAAAGTAAAGTAAAGGCTTTGATTTTATTTGAAGGTACAGCAACTGAAAAATTAGTGAAAGAGCTAAATAAGATAAATTTTAATGAAAATTTAGTTTTTGTAGATTCTATGAGTGAAGCTTTTAAACAAGCTAAGTATATTTTAAAAAAAGGCGATACCTTTTTGCTTTCTCCCGGGGCTGCCAGCTTTGGGCTTTTTATTAATGAATTTGACAGGGGAGACCAGTTTAACTCAGCTGTAAAAAAAATAAAATAAATTATGCGTTTTTCTGCAAAAAACTGGCATCAGCCTGATTACGGCTTTATTATTACGCTGGCTTGTATTATTATTTTTGGTTTAATAATGCTATCTTCGGCCAGCGTTTCTTTGTCTTATGAAAAATTTGGTGATAGCTACTATTTATTAAAACATCAGATTCTCTGGGGAGCTTTGCCCGGTCTTATTGCTTTTATAATTTTTTCTTTTATAGATTACCGTATTTTTAAAAAAATTTCCTTCTGGATGCTGCTTGTTTCGATCGGTTTATTAGTTATGGTTTTCATTCCCGGTATCGGCTCTGGTTACGGCACCGCGAAAAGTTGGATAAATATTCTGGGTGCTTCGTTCCAGCCTTCAGAATTAGTAAAGCTTACTTTTGTTATTTATCTTGCTTCATGGCTGGAAAACAGAGGACATAAAAGAGCAGGTGATTTTTCGGAAGGATTGGTTCCTTTTTTAAGTGTTTTGGGTATTATTACTTTTTTGCTTGTTTTGCAGCCAGATTTGGGAACAATGACTATTATTGCCTTGATTTCTTTAACAATATATTTTATCGGAGGAGCTAATTTAATGCATATGGTTGGAGTCGGTCTTGGTTCTATAGTCGGACTTTGGGTATTAATAAGAATTGCTCCTTATCGCGCAGCGCGTCTTTCAATATTTTTACATCCTGAATTAGACCCTCAAGGTATTGGCTATCATATCAACCAGGCTTTTTTGGCAATCGGCTCCGGCGGAATTTGGGGCAGGGGCTTTGGAATGTCGCGTCAAAAATTTCAGTATTTACCGGAAGTTTCCGGAGATTCAATTTTTGCCATTATTGCCGAAGAATTAGGTTTTTTAGTCGTTACATTATTAATCGGCGGTTATATATTCTTATTATTGAGAGGTTTGAAAATCGCCCAGCTAGCGCAGGATAATTTTGGAAAATTGCTGGTTATCGGCATTGTCAGCTGGATTCTTATTCAAACTTTTGTTAATATTGGTGCTATGGTCGGTCTTTTACCTTTGACCGGAGTGCCTTTGCCATTCATCAGTTATGGCGGTACGTCGTTGGCTGTTTTAATGGCTGCGTGTGGGATTGTAGTTAATGTCTCCCGTCAGACACGTGAATAATAATCAATAATCAATCACCGATAATCAAACAAATTTTAAATTCTAATAGCAAATAGTTTTTAGGAATTGGTTATTAATTATTGTTTGATGATTGTGTTATTGGTTATTGTAAATTAAAAAAACTATGAAGATACTATTTTCCGGAGGGGGCACGATGGGTAGTGTTTCTCCGCTTGTGGCAATTTATGAAGAATTAAAAACCAGGGAGCCAAGCCTGGAAGTTTTATGGTTGGGAACCAAAAACGGTCCCGAAAAAGAATTAATAGCCAAATACTCTATTCCTTTTAAAACCATTAGCGCTGCCAAATTACGCCGTTATTTTTCCGGATGGAATATTATTGCTCCCTTTATTTTTATCTGCGGATTTGTTAAGTCATTCTTTATTTTGCGTAAATTTAAACCCGAGGTGATTTTAACCGCCGGCAGCTTTGTGGCGGTGCCTGTTGTATATGCTGCCAGATTTTTAAAAATTAAAATTTTCGTTCATCAGCAGGATTTGGAAATAGGTCTGGCAAATAAACTGATGGCTAAAAAGGCTGATGTAATTACCGTTACTTTTCCGGAACAGATTGAAAGTTTTGATAAAAAGAAAACAGTTTGCATTGGCAATCCGGTCAGAACTGAAATTTTTTCCGGCAGCCGGGAAAAGGCTATCCATCTTTTTCAATTAAATTCTGATTTGCCAATAATATTAATCATCGGGGGAGGAACAGGCGCTCAGACCCTTAATCAGGCAGTATTGGAGTCTATCGGGTATTTGGCGTCAAAGTATCAGGTTATTCATCTTGCCGGTAAAGGCAAAACAATCAGCGGACACCTTTTGAATTATTATAGCCGTGAGCAAATGAAGTTAGTCACTATGCGTTATCGAGAGTATGGTTTTTTAAATAGGGAAATCTTTGATGCTTTGGCTGCGGCTGATTTGATAATTAGCAGGGCAGGCTTTTCTGCGCTGACAGAATTTGCAGTTTTGGGCAAGCCTGCTGTTGTCATACCCATTCCCGGCCATCAGGAGATTAATGCCAAGTATTTTGCCAAAAATAATGCGGTCAAAATTCTCGCACAATCACAGTTAAATAAAGATAGTCTGGTAGAAGTGATTGAATATTTTATGCGAAATTCAGGGGATCGTTTAGCCTTAGGCAGAAATATTTTCCAGCTTATGGCAGGAGATGCTGCCCGAAAATATGTTGATTTAATTTTTCAGCATTTAAACATCCATGGCAACTAAGTTTGATCAGGAAATCGAAGAAGTGAAAGAGCGGGGTTATCGTCCCGTGGCTGTTGCTTGTATTATTAATGATCAGAAGATCCTGCTGGTGTATAAAAAGGAACATGAATTGTGGCAATTGCCTCAGGGCGGAATTGAAATAGGTGAGTCATTAGCAGATACATTGAATCGTGAAATAAAAGAAGAATTAGGGCTGGATTTAAATATTAAAACTGAACAAATAGAATTTCTCGATACTGAGGTCATAACTTTTCCGGCAGCAGCTCAGGGGACGAGAGAAATAAAAACAATAGCCGGCGAGAATATTCAAATGAAAGGCAAGAGATATTATTTAGTTGCCGTGCAAAGCAAAATTAAAGATCTGGATATTGCCCAAACAGAATTTGATGATTATCTCTGGGCTGATTATGACGAGGCAAAAAAATTTGCGGGAAAAATTTATCAGACGCAGAAAAAGAGACTTACATTAACCGCGCTGAAGAAGTTAAAGGAAAAGAATTTTCTAGTTTAACTGATATAAATTTAAATAGTCAGGATTTTTGTCTTGACTTTTTTGTTACAAAAATATATACTGCCTAATCAGTTCTTTACATCATCATGTCAAAGATATTCAGGGGAAAGCAAATGACAGGAAGTTTTGAGTCTGAATTATCTGCAGTCGAGCCGAAATTAATTGCCGTTATTCTGGGCGATCATCGTTTCCCTGATCAGATTAAGCGAGGTGGTCAATTTAATGACGAAGATTTAAAGACAATCAATGTTCTTGAAGATGCTTCGCGGCAGCTGCAAGAATTTGATTTTGTTTTATTGGATAATCACAGAAGCTTAATTGGAGATTTGAAGGCGATAAAAAGCGATGTGTGGCTAGTGGTAAATTTGTGCGACGAGGGTTTGTTTAATAATCCGCGACAGGAAAAGGCAATCCCTTTAATATTGGAAGAATTGAACTTGCCATATACCGGTGCCGGAGCTGAGTGTATGGAGCAATGTTATGACAAGGCCGGTGTTTTTAGATTAGCACAATTGCTGGGAGTGCCTTTTCCGAAAACTTACCAGTCTTGGGAAGAAATTTGTCATTATCCGATCATTATCAAACCCAGGTGTGGTGATGGCGGAATGGGAATTTTTGCGCAAAATGTGGTTTATAATAGCGCAGAGCTTTTACGGAGCCTGAAATTCCTCAGAGAAGAAGCTCATTATAATGATGAGGTTATTTTTCAGGAATTTTTGACAGGACAAGATCTGACCTGCGGGATAATCGGTTCTGAAGTATTACCGATTATCGAAGAAGATTATTCCTGTTTGCCGTCTAACTTGCCGCCGATTCAGGGTTGGGAAGCCAAATGGTTGCCTGATTCGCCATATTGGCAGGTGAAAAGTCGTTTGGCAAATATTCCCGCGTCAACTAGAAATATAATTGCTTCTTATTCCAAACTGATGTTTACGGCTTTGTGTTGCCAAGATTATGCACGTATTGATTGGCGTCTTGATGCCAAGGGTTTCCCGCGCATTTTGGAAGTCAATCCTAATCCCGGCTGGTGCTGGGACGGACATTTGGCAAAGATCTGGAATTTAACCAGTCGGAAATATTCTCAAATGCTGAAAGCAATTATTTTATCAGCAGCAGCTCGTTATCAGTTGCAGTGAGGGCAACTAAGAGTCTCATCGGTTGAGACTCTTTTTTATTAGCAATAGCATTTTTAAAAATAAATTTTAATTTTACAAAAAGATTCAAAAAATCATTGACAATCAAAATCACTAGTCATATACTTAAAATATAAAATAAGATTAAAATTTTTTAATAATAATTTTTTTAAATGAATATTAATGAAAAGTCGATGGGGAAGATATTTGGGGAATCATTTGGCAGCAAACTGGAAAATAGTTTAGCAGGTGTAAAAATTGAGATTATTCAAAAACCTGATCCGGAAAATAAAAATATTGAATTATTGAAATTAGACATAGTGGATCGAGATGCTTGGGAATCTCCTGCTCAATTAGAAAAATTGTGTAATATTTTTGGTGAATCAGTGCTTCAGGCTTTTGGCCCGCGCAATAAAAATGTTAGGTTTGACATGAAAGATAAAACAAATAGGGATGAGGCAATAGAGAATATAAAAGAAGGCGACTTCGGCGATTCTGACTCAATTTATCTGACGGTAAAAAATGGCAAACTAGCCGGCTTTTTAACTGGAAAAAATATTGATGTGCCGGGAAATAAAAAGGGTTTTTTAGTTAATTTAGTATTTACAAAATTTAAAAACCGCAATCAGGGCGTTTGTGAAGATTTATATCGGCAAATGTTTCTACGGGGAAATTATGATGCGGTTGTCAGCTGTTCAACAACACCAGGCGCTGTTAAAAAACAGCTGAACGTCGGTCGTGAAAACGGTTACAATGGATTTTATTGCGGTTATAAAAATGAAAATTTGAATGATCGGGGCACTTCTAGAGAGCAGGCTATGATTGAAAAAATAAGCCGGGCATTATTGAAAGACTATGCTGATTGCGGAGTTACCCCGCCTTTAAAAGATATGCCCGCTGACCATTTAGTAATTTTGCAGGAAGCTGGTCCGATTCCTCCGCCTGAAGAAGGAGACTATAATTTTGAAGATGGTGATCAACTGGGCGAGATTTTTAAAAAAGTAGTCTTGCCGACTCAAAAAAAATATTTACCAAATACAATATATAGTTTAGTAATATGTTTAAAACGGGAGTAAACTTTATTAGAAACTCGAATTAATAATTTATTTTAATGTCATGGCTCTTGATAAAGAAACGCTTTTAAATAAAATAAAAAATACATATTGCCGGCTGAGGCCGTCTGCGGTTGAAGGCGTGGGCGTTTTTGCCATCCGCGATATTCCTGAAGGGACTGATCCTTTTGGCAATGAAAGCCTGGAGTGGATTAAATTTCAAATGGATGAGCTCAAGGATTTGGATGAAGAAATCTTAAAATTGGTTGACGATTTTTGCGTGATTGAAGAAGATCGTTCCGTTTATATTCCGGAAACCGGATTCAATGGCATGGATATTTCTTTTTTTGTGAATAATTCTACTACGCCAAATTTGAAAACAATTGACGGCGGAGAAAAATTCGTAACCATCAGAAATATAAAAAAAGGCGAGGAATTGACAGTCGCATATTCAACCTATGATTATAAGTATCAATAAGCCGCGAATTAATTTAATAATATCAAAAATTCCCAGGTAAAAATTTCATATTCAATTAATCCTTCAGGCTTTAATATCCTGATTAACGGCAAGGATTCTTATCCGATGGTTTATCCTCGCAGTGTCTGGAAAGATTTTAAAGCCAAAAATTTTTTAATTGAAAATTTTATTTATGCGAGTGCAGCGCCGATAGCTGCTTCCGGTAAAATTAATATACAATTTGGATTTAACAACCCGGTCATCAGAAAAATAGTTGATTATGGTTTGTTTGGTGACTTAGGCAGAGTTGCCTATTTAAATAAAATTAAAACTAAACAGCTGGGATTATATATTAAAAATCGCCAAGAAGATTTTTTACATATTCCAAAAGAAAAAACAAAACTCCCGTCTCAGGCGAATGTTGAGTCTCAGGCGATTTTAGCTTTGTCATTTGGCAAGGACAGCTTGCTTTCTTATGGTTTGGCCGAAGAAATAGGCTTAGCTTGCCGGCTGATATACGTTATTGAAAAGGAGGATGAGCAGAGCTTAGAACACAAATTTAAGAAAAGAATAATCAGCCAATTTTGCCGGGAACAACATAAGCAAATAGAATATTTTGAAGATAATTTGGACGCAATTTATCTCAATAAGGCTTTGCCAATTAAAATAAAAGGCTGGGATAGCGCTAACGGTATGTTGATTTTTGCTTTAGAGTTGTTGCCTTTTTCTTATCATTACCAGGCAAAATATTTAATTCTAGGCAATGAAAAGAATTTTGACGATTATTGGATGGAGCAGGGTGTTAAATCTTATCCGTCATTTGACCAGTCTTCGGTTTATTTGAGTCCCATGAATAAATATTTTGATAAGTTTAGTTCAGGAAATTTTCAGGCTGTTAGTCTGGTGGAAGGGATTTATAATTTGGCGGAAATGAAAATATTATACCATCGATATCCCAAGCTTTTAAAATATTTAATGTCCTGTTCCTTGGATACGGCGTCAAGGGATAGATGGTGCTATCATTGCCCGATGTGCGCCAAAGCTTACCTGTATTCAGTTGCTGTCGGCGGTGACCCCAAAAAAATCGGATTTAACAAAGACTTTTTTAATATTAAATATAGGGATTTATATCCGCTTTTCGCCAAGAAAATTACACGCGCTTATGAAATGCCTTCGGCTGTTAAAGACGAACAACGTTTGGCCTTTTTAATGGCTTATCGCTTAGGGCACCATGGCGACTTGATGGAGCTATTTAAGAAAAAGTATCTGGATAAAACCATTAAGCAGGAAAAAATGCTGCATCATAAATTTTTTAAAGTTTATCCCATGCGTACTGCGCCCAAACATTTACAAACTAAGTTACTAAATATTTATCAGGAGGAATTAAAAACACTCATATGAGAAACGGAAATAATTTTGAGGACAAAACAATTCTGGTCGTTAATACCGGGTCAATAAAAAAGCGTTTTATTCTGCAAAAATTAAAAAGGCTTGGCTTGAAAGTCGTTTGTCTCAATAAAGAAAAAAATTGGGCAGCGCCATATATTGATCATTGGATTTTGGCGGATAATACCAATCAGACTGAATGCATCAACGCAATTAAGGAATTTATCGCCAGTAATCCGGAAGTTAAGATTAGCGGCGTGGTAACTTTTTGGGAGGATGATGTTTTATTGACTGCCAAAATTGCTGATAAATTTAATTGGGTAGGCATCCCTTATAATATTGCCAAAAAAGTCAGGAATAAATATTTATTCAGGGATTTTTGCGAACAAAACGGTATTGCTACGCCAAAGCATGTTTTACTGAAATCAGTGGCTGAAATTCAAAATTTGCCTGATGATTTTAAATTTCCTGTAGTAATTAAGCCGGCTTATGGCGCTTCCAGCGCTTTTGTTATCAAGGTAAATGGCAAGGATGATTTGGCAAATACCTACAATTATATTAAAAAAAATATTTCGACTACGACTGAAAGCGCTTTGGCTGACGGCCTGGATATTTTCGTGGAAGAATATATTGACGGCGATGAAGTCGATATTGATATTATTATCCAGAACGGCAAAGTAAAATTTTGGTCTATTTCTGATAATTTTCAGACGCAGGAGCCATTTTTTGTAGAAGTTGGGCAATCAATCCCTTCAAGTTTGCCAGCTTTGCAACAGCAGGAATTATTTGAGCAGGCTGAAGAAACATTGGAAAAACTGGGCTTGCAAAATGGCATTGTGCATTGGGAGGCAAAATCCACCCCTCATGGCCCGGTGCCAATTGAAATTAATCTGCGTATGGGCGGTGATTATATTTACTCCTATATTAAAGGCTGTTGGGGCGTAGATTTGATTGAGTATGCGGTTAAAGTTGCTTTGGGTTACTTCATTAAAATAAAAAAACCGGACAATCCTTTAAAATATATTATTGGTCAGGATTTTCGTCCCGATTATTCCGGGGTGTTGATTTCCGCTAATATTGATTATGAAATTGAAAAATGGCCGTCAATCGGGGAAATGCATTTTTATAAGGAGATAGGTGATCCGATTTTTGCTCCTCCTGAAGGCTATGATAATTTGGGTTGGATTACAGCTTCAGGCTACAGCTTGCTTGACGCTCAGGATAATCTGAGAGAGGCGATGAAATATGTAAAATTTGAAGTGGCAAAGTTTGCCCCAGAATCTTCTTTTGGTAAAACTTCCAGAAAAAATAGTCTTTCTTTAGCAGCTATTAAACCTGATTTATTTGTTCGGGCGGCCAGAATTGAAAAAATCAGAAGGATGTCTAAGTCTGAACAAAAGAAATTGCACGTAGGCATAGCCTGTAATATTTTTGAAGAAGGGGAAAATTTGGTCAATGCTGATTTGATGTCAGTCGGACGCAATATAGAAAAAACTTTAAAGGATCGGGGATATAAAGTTACCTTTTTTGATTTTAATAATATTCAGAAAGCTTTTAAGGAATTAAGTGAAAGCGATGTGGATTTGGTATTTAATGTCTGTGAAAGGATTAATGATTCCAGTCTGCTGGAACCGCATGCCGCCGCCTTGCTGGATATATTGCAAATACCTTATACTGGTTCGAATCCGTCAACATTAAGTTTATGTATTGATAAAATTAGAGTTAAAAAGTTATTGGCTTTTCATGGCATTCCAACCCCCAAATGGGATTATGTCTATTCAATGGACGATGAAATTGATCAGAATTTGCGTTATCCGCTGATTGTTAAGCCTTCAAATACCGATAATTCCATCGGCATTACTAATGAGTCGGTTGTGACTAATACTGAAGAGCTAACTAAACAACTGAAAAAAGTAATTATCGACTTAGGCTCGCCGGCTTTGATTGAAGAATATATAGAAGGCGATGAATATGATGTTTCAATTTTGGGAAGTGAAGAAAATGATTTGAAGGTTTTACCCTTATCCCGCTCAATTTTTAAAGACATGACTCAGGGACAATGGCACATTTACACCCATGATATTAAATTTTCCCCGGATATTTCTGCAGAAAAGATGGGGATTGTTGTTCAGCGTCCGGTACGCAATATCAGTAAAAAGTTAGAGACATTATTGGGCGAAATGGCTTTGGATACATACAATATTCTAGACTGTCATGATTATGGCCGGGTAGAAATTCGCGTAGACAAAGATGACAACCCTTATGTTTTGGAATTAAATCCCAACCCTTCAATCAATATGGGTGATTGCGTGCCCAATTGTGCAGAATTAACCGGGCAAGATTATGGGCAGTTTATTGAAGAAATAATGTATTTGGCAATTAAACGCTATAAAAATCGTCCGCCTTATTTTCATCTAATGGCCAATACCAAATAGATTTATTGGAGTTATAACGGGTAATCTATGCTGCTAAAGAATCAGTCAGCGCAAGAAAAATTAATTTGGAAATTACTAAAACAAAAAGTAACCGCTGAAAGGGGCAGTCTTTTAGCAATTGTAAGGCAAACTCTAAAATTAAAGAAAAAGATTAAAGCCATTGCAGCTAAAACTTCAGAGCCATTTTATCTGTTTGATGTTAAATCGCTGATAGCGAGCATTAAAGACTTTCAATCGTCTTTTGGCAAGTATAAGTTTGATCAGCAGCCTTATTATGCGGTTAAATCAAATCATTATCCTGAAATTTTGAAAATCGCGGTGCGCCAAGGCATGGGCCTTGATGTCTCGAGCGGACGAGAATTAGAAATGGCTTTGGACTGCAAGGCTAAGAAAATAATTTTTAGCGGGCCGGGTAAAAGCGAGTCAGAATTAAAATTAGCCATAAAAAACCGAGCTAGAGTTATTATTCAAATTGACAGTTTCCGCGAATTAGAAAAAATTGCCGCGCTCCTTGGCAGGGGAGAGAAAATAAGAGCCGGTATTAGGATTTATACCCCACTGCATGGCAGTTGGTCAAAATTTGGCATTGCTCTTGATGATTTAGCCAGATTCTGGCAAGCGGCAAAAAAATATCCTCAAATTGAATTGCAGGGCATCCAATGCCATATGAGTTTGAATTTGGAAGTACAACCGTATCAGGAAATAATCAGGATTTTGGGGAAATATTTAAAAATTCATTTCAGTAAATCTGACTTAGCGCAAATTAAATTTATTGATTTGGGCGGCGGATTTTACCCCACAGCTTTAGACGGATATTATCCCTGGGCAGAGCCGCAAGGAGAGATAATAAAGCTGGCGGCTGAATATTTTGATAAGCGGCTTGACTTTTTTGATAAGTATTTTATTTTCAAAACTCCAACCTCGTCGCAATATGCAGAGAGTATTTTTCAGGCGATTAATTTGCATTTAAAGCCGATAGTTAAGTCTAGCTATTTTTTTGAACCAGGCAGAATAATAAGCGCTAAATCGATGCATCTGGTAATGCGGGTAGCAGATGTTAAAAGTTCAGGCAATGTAATTTTAAACGCCGGCAATAATATGGTCGGCTGGGAATATTATACGACATACTATTTCCCGGTAATTAATTTGACTCATCCAGCCTTAAAAGAAATAGAAGTGGCGATGTACGGCAATTTATGTATGCCTGAAGATTTCTGGGGTCACTATTGCTATGCTCAAAAAATGACAGAAAATGATTTGATTATCATACCTAATCAGGGCGCTTATACCTATGCTTGGGCGCAGGATTTTATAAAACCGATTCCTAAAGTCTATAAATTAATCTAAATTATGGAAGCAATTATTTTAGCCGGAGGCAAAGGCAATCGCATGGAAGATGTTTTACCTAAGCCACTGGTCAAAGTCAAAGATAAAGCGATTTTGGGGCATCAGCTTGATTATTTATTCGCAACCAAAAAGTTAGCTAAGATTATTCTTTCTTTAGGCTATAAAGCTGAGGAGATTATTGATTATGTTAAGGTTAATTATCCCGACTATCCTATAGAATTTGCCATTGAGACTGAACCATTAGGCACGGCTGGCGCTTTAAGGCAGGCAATTGACCTGGCAAGTTCAGATCTTGTTCTTTGTTTAAATTGTGACGATATTACTGATATTAATTTAGAAAAACTGGAAACATTAGGACCAAACGCGATCTGCGTGGCTCATCCGCAATTGCCGTTTGGTTTGGTTACAGAGGAAAATGGCTATGCCAAGTTCATTGAAAAGCCGGTTTTGAAGGATTGGGTCAGCTGTGGCTGGTATTTATTTAATAAAGACGACTTAATTAATCTCTTAGCAACTAAAGGAAGCCTGGAATATGATGTCTTTCCCAAGCTAAAGCTTAAGTTATACAAGCATGAAGGTTTTTGGCAGCCTTTGAATACAAAAAAAGATCTTTTGGAATTTGAGCTAAAAAGCAGTTAGCGGACTTGATTTATTTTGAAAAAGGGATTATAATAATAAAAACTTTAAGATTTACGTGGTTTTTGCTATAATTGTGTTAACCAGCAGTGGTTATTTTTTATTTAATCATCGCGGGGTAGAGCAGTCTGGCAGCTCGCCGGGCCCATAACCCGGAGGTCGTCGGTTCAAATCCGACCCCCGCAACAAGTTAGTTAAAAGTGCAAAGTTTAAAGTTATGCCGCGAAGCGGCATCCCGCTTTGAGGGACAATTTATAGTTTAAAATTTTGGAAAATTTATTTAAATATAATACCAAAATTTATAATTATAAATTGCAATTTTGCATTTTAAACTTTGAATTATAAACTAAACATATGACTCGGTAGCTCAGTCGGTAGAGCATCTGCCTTTTAAGCAGAGGGTCCTGGGTTCGAGCCCCAGCCGGGTCACCAAGAAAAGATTGCCAAAACTGGCAATCTTTTTTTAGACCCTCTGCTTCAATCAAAATAAGAATAGTCCTGCCTGCCCGCCGAAATTCCGCAACGCGGGATGAAGGCGGGGGTTCGAGCCCCAGCCTGTCTGCCGAAGCTTTCTTGTCCGCATAAGTCTTGGCGTAGGAGGAAGCGAAGGCAGGCCGGGTCACCAAGAAAAGATTGCCAAAACTGGCAATCTTTTTTAGTATAATTAATTTGTAATATTTGATATAATTAATTAATAGTTAAATAGCATCAAAATTATATGCCTAATTTATTATGGCACAATCTAGAGCTAAATGAGGTTTTTCGGCTTTTAGGCGCGAAAGAATCAGGATTAAATAAGGAAGAAGTTGGCCGTCGTTTAATTAAATTTGGCATAAACAAACTTCCTGAATCCCCCAAAGCCTCTTGGATTTTTATTTTATTACGGCAGTTTAAAAGCCCGATGATCTATATATTAATCGTTGCGGGTTTAGTTTCTTTTATTTTACATGAGTTTATTGATGCGGGTGTTATATTATCAGCCGTTGTGATTAATTCTTTGGTTGGATTTTTACAAGAAAATAAAGCTGAAAAAACGCTAGAGCATTTGAGAAAATTAGTCACCTTTAAATCAAAAGTGATCAGAGATAATAAGGAAATAATAATTTCCAGCCAAAATTTGGTAATTGGCGACATTTTACTGCTAGAAGCGGGTGATCGCGTCGGCGCAGATGGAAGAATTTTGGAAAGTTACAATTTACAGCTTAACGAGGCAACACTTACCGGTGAATCAATGCCGGTAAATAAAGATACTTCAGTCTTGGCTAAGGGCATTAATTTGGCTGAACGAACAAATTTAGTTTTCATGGGCACAATAGTAACCCGGGGCAGGGCTAAAGTCATAATTACAGAGACAGGAACAAAAACACATTTAGGAGAAATTGCCAGTTTAATAAGAGAAACTGAACGCGAGGCTACCCCGTTGCAAGCCGGGTTGGAACATTTTGGCAATTTATTAGGGATGGTGATTTTAGTATTATGTCTATTTATTTTTATCTTAGGGATTTTTTTAGGCAATGATTTGTTTGTTATGTTTGAAACAGCTGTGGCAATTGCCGTGGCTTCAATCCCGGAAGGACTTTTGGTTTCTTTGACCATTATTTTAACCGTTGGAATGCAGAAGATTTTACGTAAAAAAGCTTTGGTTCGGAAGTTATTGGCTGCTGAAACTTTGGGTTCTACTTCTGTGATTTGCAGCGATAAAACAGGTACTTTGACCGAAGGTAAGATGAGGGTAGCTTACTCTCTGACTGGCTTTTGTGATTTGGAAAAAGATATGCTCGATTCGCCAACGAAAGTAAAAAAGATTGCTGATCATATGCAGCTTTTTTCCATGGCAGTAATAAGCAATAATGCATCTTTAAGCACTTCAGAAGAAAATTTAACGGAAGAATTTATAGGTGATCCGACCGAGACAGCTATTTTAAAGGCAGGCATTGAAATCGGGTTTGATTATCAGAAATTAAGAGATAATTTGCCCAGGCTAGATGAAATACCTTTTGGTACGGATTTGAAATACATGGCAACGCTTCATAAAATAAATAATCTCAAAAATATAATTTATTTAAAAGGTGCTCCTGAAAGAGTCTTGGATTTTTGTTCCGAAATCAAGATTAATGAGCAGATTATAAAAATTGATGAAGATCTGAAGAAGAAAATTATTGCGAATATCAACAATTTAACAATACAGGGTTTGCGGGTTTTAGCCATAGCTTACAAGGAGGTTGATCACAAAGTAAATGAACTTTCAGAACAAAAGTTTGCTGATCTTATTTTTGCCGGTGTATTGGGGCTGAAAGACCCGTTGCGTAAGGATGCAAAAATGACAATTGATTTATGTAAAGAAGCAGGTATTAGGCCTATTATAATAACGGGTGATCACAAACTTACCGTCAAAACAATTGCCGAGGATATCGGACTCAAAGTTAATGAGAAAAATATACTGGAAGGGGATGACCTGGATAAATTAAGCGATGATGAATTAAAAGCAAAGGTAAGAGAAATTACCATTTATTCCCGCGTTTCTCCCAAACATAAATTACGAATTGTCGATGCCTGGCAGGCAAACGGTGAGGTGGTGGCGATGTTAGGGGATGGCGTAAATGATGCGCCGGCTTTAAAAAGTTCAGATATTGGCGTCGCTTTAGGCTCTGGCACGGATGTTGCCAAAGAAGCATCCGATATAATATTGTTAGATGATAATTTTAAAACAATTGTGGATGCAGTACGCCAAGGAAGAGTTATTTTTGATAATGTCAGGAAGATTGTTGTTTATTTGTTGGCAGACAGTTTTACTCAGATGGTACTGGTAGTTGGTTCCTTGGTTGCGGGTCTGCCTTTACCTTTGACTGCTTTGCAGATATTGTATGTTAATATTATTTCTGACGGTTTCCCAAATATTGCCTTGACTTTTGAACCAGGAGAAAAAGATGTAATGAAGTTTAGGCCGCGTAAGAAAAACGAACCAATTTTAAATCAGGAAATGAATTTTCTAATATTTTTTATCGGTATTATAACTGATATGGTTTTATTTATAATTTTTATTTATTTGCTAGGTGTACATTATGAGATTGCATATATCCGCACTTTAATTTTTACCTCAATTGTAATAAGCTCTCTGATTTATTCTTTTTCCTGTAAAAGCTTGCGCCAGCCGATTTGGCGAATTAAGCTCTGGTCAAATAAATATTTAATTATTGCAGTTTTAGCCGCTTTCATTGCGCAGCTTGTGATAATTTATACGCCTGCAATCCAGAATATTTTTGCGCTGAAGGCTATAGTTTTTAGCGACTGGCTGATTGTAATAGGGATTGCTGTCGTAAAAATATTTGCCATTGAATTGGGCAAAATAAGCTATATATACAGAGAAAAGAAAGCTAATAATATTAAGGAAAATAGTATTTGATTTTGGGGCTATTTATGCTAAGATAGCTATTACTTAGTAATAATAAACATTACAATGAAAACTTTAATAAGAAAATTAATCCCTAAAAATTGGCTTTTAGCGTATCATAAATGCTGGGCTGTTTTGGCTAATTACAGATATGGCTTTCCATCTAATAAATTGATTGTCATCGGTGTTACCGGCACTAATGGTAAATCAACGACGAGTAATCTGATTGCCAATGTTTTGGAAGAAACTGGCGCTAAAGTCGGCTTAATGACGACCGTGAATTTTAAAATTGCTGATAAGGAATGGATAAACGCTACTCATAAAACTATGCAGGGCCGGTTGGCTTTGCAAAAGATGCTAAGAGAGATGGTGACAGCCGGTTGTAAATATGCGGTTGTGGAAACATCTTCTGAAGGCATAATGCAAAATCGCAATTGGGGGATAAATTATGATGTTGCTGTTTTTACAAATTTAACTCCGGAACACATTGAAGCTCATGGTTCGTTTGAAAATTATAAAAAAGCCAAAGGCCAGCTTTTTAGCAGCTTAGCAAAATTTCCCAGAAAGAAAATCGACGGTAAGGAAATCCCCAAAACTTTGGTGGTAAATTTAGATGACCAGCATTGGCAGTATTATTTTAATTTTAGCGCTGATAAGAAGTATGGCTATGGTATAAGCTTTGTCAGTAAACTTCCGGATGCTCAGGCGGTTTTGGCTGGTGATATAAATCTCCAGGTGAATGGTACTTTCTTCCGGGTTGGTACTGAAGATTTTAAAACAAAAATGATTGGTAGATTTAACGTTTACAACTGTTTGGCCGCAATTTGTGTCGGCTTGCAATTTGGTTTAAATTTAAATCAGTGTAAGCAAGCTTTAGCCAAGGTGAGTGGTGTGCCCGGCCGCATGGAATCGATTGCTGAAGGCCAGAATTTTTCTGTCTTGGTTGATTATGCTCATGATCCTGTATCTTTTGCCAATTTGTTTAATACTATTAAACTGTTTCCTAAAAATCGTATTATTCATGTTTTTGGTTCAGCCGGAGGAGTGCGTGATCATGCGAAACGTCCGACTTTGGGCAGGATTTCGGGCGAGGAGGCTGATATTACCATATTGACTGATGAGGATTCTTATGATGAGACGACTGATAAAATTTTAAATGAAATTGCAGCCGGGGCAATCGAAAAAGGAAAAATTGAAAATCAGACTTTATTTAAAATAACAGATCGCAGGGAAGCGATTAAGTACGCCTGTGAAATAGCCCAGCCCGGGGATTTAGTTTTAATTACCGGCAAGGGAACAGAGCAGAGCATTAAAAGTAATGGCGTTGTTACTCCCTGGGATGACAGATTGGCAACTAAAGAGGTTTTACGCGAATTACTAACATCATAATTTAGTAGCTTTTTAGCTAAAAATCGTTAGGATAAAAAGTCTGGCGATTTTTTGTGTAAAAGCTCTTGGCGAAAAGGCTAAAATTTGCTAAAATGATTATATGATTTAAGATCTAAGATATATGATTTAAGTTATGCTACGGTATATAATTATTCACTATGGGGAAATTGCCTTGAAGGGGAGAAATAGGCAGTTTTTTGAGAAAAAATTAGCTGATAATATCAAATTTGCGCTTAAGGAGTTTGGTAAAATTTCACTTTTTGATTTGCATGGACGTTTTATTGTCTTGATTGAGGAAAACTGGGATTTAGATAAGGTTACAGAAAAGTTGTTAAAGGTTTTTGGCATTGAATATTTTGCTATGGCCTGGAATTCTGCTTTAGATTTAGATCAGCTTAGCCAGGATCTTTTGTCCTTACTTAAGGATAAAAAATTTAAAACATTTCGTATTACCACTCGACGTGCCAATAAGAATTTTGCTTTGACTTCACAGCAGGTCAGTGCGAAGTTAGGCGAATTGGTCTTGGAAACAATGAAAAAGAAAGTTGATTTGCATAAGCCTGATTTGAATTGCCGTATTGATATAGTTAATAATTTTGTCTTTATTTATTTCGATAAAATAATCTGCCGCGGCGGTTTGCCGATCGGCGTCTCAGACAAATTGTTATGCCTGATCTCTGGCGGCATTGATTCTCCGGTGGCAGCTAATTTGATGCAAAAACGGGGCGCGAAAATAATCTTTATTAATTTTGATTCTTATCCCGCGACACCCAAGGAAAATCAGGAGAAAGTAAAGGACTTGGTTAAAGTATTGGCTGAATATCAGCATGGTTGTCGTTTGTATCTTGTGCCTTTTTTAAAAATTCAACAGGAAATAATAAATAAAGTACCGCCAGCTTATCGTGTAATTTTTTATCGCCGCATGATGCTGCGAATAGCCAGTCTGATTGCCCAAAAGGAAAATGTCTTAGCTCTGGTTACCGGAGACAGTCTGGGCCAGGTTGCCTCACAGACCGTTGAAAATATTCACGCGATTTCTGAAGCAATTGATTTGCCGATTCTGAGGCCATTGATTGGCTTTAATAAAGAAGAAATAGTAACCATTGCCAGGCAAATCGGCACATATGAGCTCTCCAGTCAGCCTTTTGCTGATTGTTGTTCTCTCTATGTCCCGCAACATCCGGTTACCCGCTCTGATTTGAATTTAATTCTGGATACTGAAAAAGATTGGAAGTTTGAGGAATTATTGGATAAGGCGATGGGGAATTGTGAAATTATTGAAATTAACAACTGAACAAATTAACAATTGAACAACTATACAACCAATTACTAATTACTAACTTCCTAATTACCAATAGCATGTCAGACAAATATTTTGCCAAACAGATAAATTTGCAGGCTAATGAAGAATTGATTGCGGTGTTACATCATCATCCAATAACTTATGCTAAGCAAATTGCTGTTACTACGGTTTTAATTTTAGGCGCTTTCTTTTTTATGTTTCCGCTCTTTAGCCTTGGTGAGCTTGGAGTTGCTTTGTTCTGCGCAATTTTATTGACTGGATTTTTTTATGGAGTTCGGGAATTTTATATCTGGTTTGCAAATGCTTGCGTCATAACTAGTAAAAGGTTGGTTGATGTCGATAGAAAGGGGTTTTTTCACAAAATTGTCTCTGATTTAAGCTATGATAAAATTTTAGATATTTCATATTCAGTTAGCGGTGTTATGCAGTCTGTTTTTCATTTGGGGGATATAAAAATTCAAGCGAAAGCTGCTATTCTAAAGTTAGGCAACATTGCCTTTCCGGCTAAAGTCAATCAGGTTTTGGCTGACTTAATCAATGAAGAAACAGGGAAGAAGCTTGATGTTAAAAAGGTAGTAAGCTTAGGTGAAAAAGGCAAAGATAAAATCACGTCAGAATTTTTAGATCAGGACAAGCTGGCTGAGTATGAGGATTATAAATTAGATGAATTGTTAGCAGAATATAAGGAGAATTTCGGCGAATTAAGCCTTAAGAAGTTGCTGGTTGATGAGCTGGAAAAAGCAGAAGAGAATAATGATAATAGTTCTAAAAATGAAGAAAATGACGATATGGGAGCTAATTTTAAGAAAAAAAGTTTATAGAAGCCTTATTTTGTGATATAATAATTTTATGCTAATAAGGAGAAACAAGAAAATTTTTCCGGATTTGATTTTTTCAAAATTTTTTCTGGTTTTTTGTTTGTTTCTTTTTTTATTTATTTTGGGCGGTTTAGCCAAAGGATCAGTCAGGAATTATCGGATTGATTCCGACATTGTACTGCTTCAGGACGAGATAGCGCATTTAAATAAACAAAATCGGGATTTTGAGGAATTGGTGAAGTATTTGAAAACAGATACTTTTATTGAACAGGAAGCTAAATTGAAATTGGGTTTAAAAAAAGAAAATGAGAACCTGGTAATAATACCCAATAGTGAGATTTTAGCAAGTGAAGAAAATAAGGTAGTAGAGGAAAATAAAAGTAACCCGGAAAAATGGTGGGCGTACTTCTTTAATTAGTTTTGAATTAAGAAGATAAAATTTTTGTAATCTGAGAAGGGAATTCCACTCTGTGGAAAACCCATAAAAATATAGCCCCCTGCCGGGATTGAACCGGCGACCTACGGTTTACGATACCGTCGCTCTACCAACTGAGCTAAAGGGGCACTTTAAGCGGGATAGGGGAATCGAACCCCCGTCTCGACCTTGGGAAGGTCATATACTACCACTGTACTAATCCCGCCCAGTTAGAAGTTTAGGTAATCCATGATATAACTATGTTATAAAAAATAAAATATTATGAAAAAAAATCTCATATTTTTATTAATTCTATCATTAAGTCTGGTTTTTATCAAGCCAGCCTCAGCCCAAGAAGTTTTTACAGTTGACCCCCAGCCAGATTTAAGTAATATCCAGTTCCAAACAGAATCAAGCAACCCGGTAATTGAAAATAATTCAGCCCCGGTGATTGGCGTTCCGGCACTGGCTCAGGCTGTGGATTTGGGTATTGTTGTTTTAAATACTACAAGGTTTGATTTTAAAAAAGACGAAGTGGCAAAAGGTAAAAAATTCAAAGCATTCAATAACCAGTTTATTTTTCAAATAGATAAAGAAACTTTTGCTTCAGATGCTTCATTGGAAATGAAGGAATTGGCGCTTGGTCCGCAAAGTATAATGGCAGCTCCGGAAGGTTTTCAGTTTGCCAGTCGTATTTATGAATTTAATTTGGTTACTGCGCAGGAAGTTACCTTTGCCCAGCCGTTTTGGTTTTCAGTCAGATATTTGGAAAACGATTATTTCCGTAAGACCATGTATTATTTCGATGAACAGAAATTGCAGTGGATAGGAATTGAATCTTTAGTTAATAACGGATTGAGTAAAATTGTTTCCAAAACAAATTTCAAATATGCAAAGGTAGCAATATTGGATGATTTGAATATTATGTCCGAAGGCGTTGCTTCCTGGTATAAGTATAAAAGCTGTAATTGTGCAGCTTCGCCCGATTATCCCAAAGGCACAAAATTAAAAGTTACGAATGTTGATAACGGCAAATCAATTATTGTTAAAGTTAATGACTGGGGGCCTGATCGCAGTGTCCATCCCAATCGAGTAATCGATTTAGACGTAGTCGCTTTTAAACAGATAGCCAAAAAGTCTGCTGGTTTATGCAAGGTTAAAGTTGAACTTGCTGAACCGGTTACCGCCGCCCTTAAATAATCAATATTCGTGTTAATTTGTAAATAAATATTAGTGGTTAAGTCCCATGATTCAATTTAAAAAAATTAGTAAAATATTTTATCCCAAAACAGTAGCGGTCAAGGATATTAATTTGTCCATTCGCCCGAAAGAGTTTGTTTCAATTGTGGGACAAAGCGGCGCCGGGAAAAGTACCTTGATCAAGCTTTTAACTTCCCAGCTGAAGCCAAATTCCGGCCAGATAATTGTGGGTGGATGGGATATTACTGACATTAAAGCGAAGGAAATTCCTTTATTAAGACGTCAGATCGGCGTTGTTTATCAGGATTTTAAGCTTTTACCCAGTAAAAATATTTATGAAAATGTAGCTTTTGCCTTAGAAGTATGCGGGGTTCCCAATAAAAGAATAAACTCAGTGGTTCCGCAGGTTTTAAAAATTGTAGGCTTAAAAGAAAAAGCCGGCCATTATCCCGATCAGATTTCAGGAGGTGAAATCCAGAGAGCAGCGATTGCCAGAGCTTTAGTCCATCGCCCGAAAATATTATTGGCTGATGAGCCGACTGGTAATCTGGACAGTTTAAACACCAAGGATATTATTGATTTGCTTTTAAAAATAAATGAATTCGGCACAACAATTATGCTGGTTACGCATAATAAGGATGTAGTTAACCGCATTAAAAAGAGGGTAGTGCTGATGGATCACGGGGAAATTATAAGTGATCAGGAAGAAGGGAAATATATTCTTTAATTTTTATTTGATAATTTTTAATCATAATGTTTGCCAGCACTTTTAGGGTAACAAAATTTGCTCTGCAGGATTTTTTCCGTAATTTTTGGCTGTCTTTAGTGACTTTGACAATTTTAGTTTTGGCGCTTGTTACTGTTAATTTATTGGTCATTTTTAATGTTGTGGCTAAAACAGCAATTAATACGATTGAAGATAAGGTTGATATCAGTATATATTTTAAATCTGAAATATCAGAAGATCAGGTGATGAATGTACAAAAATATATTCAGGGGCTGGCCCAGGTTAAAAGCGTTGATTATATTTCCAAAGAGCAGGCTCTGGAAAATTTTAAAAATAAACATCAGGATAATCCTAAGATTATCCAGTCCGTTGAGGAGATTGAGAAAAATCCTTTGGGTGCCAGCTTAATAATTAAGGCAAAAAATTCTAGCGATTACCCCGCAGTCTTAGATATTTTGCAGACTCCGCAATACAAC
This sequence comes from Candidatus Parcubacteria bacterium, assembly GCA_026395685.1. Taxonomy (GTDB): domain Bacteria; phylum Patescibacteriota; class Patescibacteriia; order CAIXNZ01; family CAIXNZ01; genus JAPLYC01. The sequence continues at coordinate 14,006 of JAPLYG010000016.1, read as the reverse complement.
AATTTGATTGAGAGCAAGGATTTTGACGATCATAAGACAGTAATAGAGAAAATTAACGGCATTACCCAGAAGGTGGGGCGGTCGGTGATTATTATTGCCCTTGTTTTTGCGTTGATCTCAATTCTAATCATATTCAATGCCATCAGAATGGCTATCTATACTCATCGTGAGGAAATTTTTGCCATGAAACTGATTGGCGCGACTGACTGGTTTGTGGAAGGTCCGTTTTTGCTTCAGGGTGTTATTTTCGGCATCATGTCCATGGTCATTACTTTGTTAATACTTTATCCTTTGCTGGGTTTTATCCGGCCATATTTACAGCTTATTCTGGAAGGTGATTTCAATATTGTAAAATATTTCAATCAGAATTTTCTTTTGATTTTCGGCTTGGAACTATTAGGCGCCATTTTACTGAACTTGATCAGCAGTTACATTGCGGTTAAGCGTTATGTAAAAGTGTAAAATTAATATAATATAAAAGCCCCCATGCCGAACAGTGCGGGGGCTTTTGGTATTATACATCTTCATCATCCCTATTTTTCTTTAAAAATGCCAGGGAAATATACACCGGTGCTCCGGACATAACAAAGGCGACAATTATGCCCATAATTATGCGGATATGCGTTTCGTTGGCTAATATCAATTCATTTTGCAGAGTTGGCAAAATATATATTGCAGCAAACGTTAGGAATGTTAGCCCGATTGCAAATCCTGTTACAGCAGTATTTTTTGCCGCTATGGTTCTGGGAATGTAATGCTTTAAACCATAATATTTGCGCCTAAGCTCAGATAGCGGAATACTATGTTTTTCCTTTTCTGGCAGGCTTTGATAATATTGCGCTAAAAAGATGCCTAGACAGCCTCCAAAGAGCGCATATAAAGCCGCAATTTTATACCCGATATAGTGCCAATACTTATCGGCAGTCCAAAAAAGTTCACTCTGCGCTTTTATTTCTTCCATTGAGAGAGCATAGTGAAAGTTGCCAGCGGTAATGAGCATACTGCATACTCCCCAAATAATCATGCTGGTAATGCAAAATACGATTTCCATTCTGTACTTGCTGATCATTTTTCTCCTCCTTAAGATTTAATGTACATAAGTCCCTCAGTCACGGTTTTAATTAAATTAGCATCTTTGCTCAAGGATGTCAATTGTAGAAATAGGAGTTTTTATTTGTTTTTTGGGGATTTCGGGTCTTTTTACTCTCTATTTTTCCTGATACTTGCCAAGATTATTCAAATGAAGTATAATGTTTGTATTAATTAATGACCAGATTAAGAATTTGTCGACTTAATTAAGGTAATTTAACAATTGAATAAACTATGAAATTAGGCTTTGAAAACAAGGGCGAATTTCAGGCGGCATATCTTAAAGCTATTTTAGAATCTTTTTTTAAGGGACGGAATCATGACATTAAAAATTCCATAGATTCGGAAATAACCAATATTGTCAGCGGTTTATCTAAGGCTTGGGATGCTGCTGAAGATTATGACCCAAAATCTAAATAATTTATTTTTGTGGGGGCAAATGATTTATATCATTTAACCACCCCCCACTGTTTACCGAGGGATTATTAACTATTACTGTTTATATAAAAATAAACACCATCAAAACGGGTGTTTTTTTGTTTTAAAAAATCGCCCTCAAAACGAGGACGACTTTTTACACCAAGCAGAGCTTAAAATTATGGCTGGCCAAAGCCAGCCGAAGTTCGCCGTAGTACCGGCAAAATTTTTAAGCGAAGGTTCGCCTTCACCCTGCGGAGCAGGGCTACGGCGAACGAAGGCTGCCCAGGATGGACGTTGTTAGAACTTTTTTCAGTGATTCCTCACGACATTTCCGCATCCTCGTATTTAAAAGCTCATATTTTGCCACCGAAAATAAAAATCGGTTTCAATTTAGACAGCATTTAGTTGTTCGTAATTATAATTAAATAGAGATAAAATATCATTTTCGAGTTCTTCACCCTTAATATCTTTCTTAAGACGTGCTGAAATTATTCTTATTGAATCAATTATATTTTTTAACAAAAGCTTAACTCTGCCATCATCTGAGGTATTAATAAATTTTTCATAGTCAACGTACAAACGAAAATCAGCAAAACCATTTTTATGTGAAATGTATTTTCTTTCAGGAGCAGGAAATTTTATTAAAAGTTCTTGACTATATATTACAGGTATAATAGCAATTCTATGAATAATTGAGCTGTATGTTCGATTTTTTACAAGATCTATAATCTTTGGCTCAACTGCAATCCTTGCTTCTCGAGCCTTTTCCCCACATTTATCCTCTGGTTTCGTGCCATCTTCTTCAAAACTCATAAAGAATTCCATGGTTTTATTGAATTAATTTAATTAATTTGTCTAGAGAAAGGCCAGGAAGGAATCGAACCTTTTTCTTAAAAAGTGATTTACTAATCTTAGATAATTAATAAAGCAGATGTGCGCTTAAGAGTACGTCCTGTGGATTGATTATAACAAATGTTTATTAAGAAAAGCTCTACCACTTCCTGTTTTTAAATACCTCTCAAAATCGTAAGTGGTCTGATTATAAGTAAAAGTAAAATAGCAAATTATTTTCCACGGTATCCTTGTTTTAGTTGTATAAACTTCGCCATGGTTATGGCGTTTTAAACGATCCTCTAAGTCAGAAGTAACACCGATATAAGTACTGAAGTCTTTTTGACTTTGAATTATATAAACTATTTTCATATAATTTAGCTGGCCCGAGCCAGCCGAAGCCTGTCGAAAGTTATATCCACATATAGCTGGTCTAAACCAGCCGAAGTTCGCCGTAGTACCGGCAAAACTTTGAAGCGAAGGTTCGCCTTCGCCCTGCGGAGCAGGGCTACGGCGAACGAAGGCTGGGGAGATAGGATTCGAACCTATGAATGCCGCCTCCAAAGGGCGGTGCCTTACCACTTGGCGACTCCCCAAAAAATCGTGAAACGTTAATCGGTATCGATGTTCGTTTCGTATATCGTTAATTGTGATACGTGTCTTATAAATTTATAGTTCAACCGCTTTCCTGCTCCGACCAGCCCACCGATTTTGAAATATTGAATATTAAACACTAAAAATATTCAGAAACAGTTATTCTTATTTTATACAAAAAACCTTGGAAAGTCAAGATTTAGAAATAGTATTAAATCATTTAAAAGTCTCGACTTGGGGGTGTTTAATTGACAATAACAATTTAATGTAGTATAATGAATATCTCAACTAAATAAGCAGCTTTTATTGCTGCAGGACTCGAACCTCAAATGTGTCATATTGATTTGGCCCACCAAGGAACTCGGGTCAAATTAATTAAAAATATGACAACAGTTAACAAAAAAACTGCCAGTTTTGCTGATTTAGGCGTTTCGCCAAAATTATTGCAGATTCTGGCCAATCTTAAATTTTCCCAACCTACTCCAATTCAGGAACAATGCATTCCTTTGGCTTTGGCAGGAAAAGACATCGTGGGTATTGCCCAAACAGGCACGGGTAAAACTCTTGCTTTTGCTTTGCCGATTATTCAGATTTTGGCTGAGAAAAAAGGCCAGGCTTTGATTTTACTGCCGACCCGCGAATTAGCTTTGCAGGTTGATGATGTTTTTCAGCAAATCGGTAGAAATATCGGTTTGAAAACAGCGACTATTATCGGCGGTGCTTCTGCTTATGATCAGAAACAAAAAATTAAAGCTAACCCGCATGTAATTATTTCCACTCCCGGCCGTTTACTCAATCATTTGAAGGAAAAAAATTTAACCTTACAGCAGGTTAAAATTGTGGTCTTAGATGAGGGTGATCGTATGCTTGATATCGGCTTTATTCCCGACATTAAAAGAATCTTAAGCGCGACTCCGTCTGAACGCCAAACTTTTATGTTTTCCGCTACAATGCCGCAATCAATCGCTGAATTGGCTGCCAATTATCTGAAATTGCCTTTGCGAATTGAAGTTGCACCTGCTGGCACTGCTGCCAAAAACGTGGAGCAAGAATTATTTATCGTACCGAAGGAAAATAAAATGAGGCTTTTGGACAAATTGCTGACTGATACGCAGGGGACTGTCCTGATTTTTAGCCGTACAAAATTTGGCGCCAAAAAAATAACCGCCAATTTAAAAGCTATGGGCTTTCCGGCTGCTGAAATTCATTCCAACCGCTCTTTAGCGCAGCGCACAGAAGCCTTGAAAGGCTTTAAAACAGGACGTTACCGCATTTTAGTGGCCACGGATATTGCTTCCCGCGGCATTGATGTTACTGATATTGCTTATGTAATAAATTTTGATTTACCCGATAATACTGAAGATTAGATTTCAAGCTGGTCGCGGACAACGCCCTTTCCGAAGCCAGTCTAGAAATGATCGTCCATTTTTGGCTCAAAGCAGACAGGGACAATCTACATTTAAGGCGTTAGGTGAAAGACGCGAACGGCCTTTCCAGTTCCAAGGCGGCCGTCGACATCGTCCGTTTCAGGCTCAAGGAGAACGTGACCAATTCAATATACAGTTTCCAAAATTTCGGGAACAGGGGCAGACACAGTCGCAGGAAAGTAATGATAAGCCGAGTTCACATAATTTTAAAAGATCTCATCGTCCGCATCGCAGCAGCAGCTCAAAACCATTTAACAGGCGCAGACGTTAAAAATAAAATAATAAAAAAGCTCCGTAAAACGGAGTTTTTTTATTTAGGGAAAGAATTAACTTTCTATTTGCCTTATTCTATGTTATTCTGAAAATAATTATTTTATATGGATAATTTTACAGACCAGAAATTAATTAATGCTTATCTCTTAAATCATGACCAGGCTGCTCTGGAAATTTTAATCGGCCGTTATTTTCAGGCGGTTTACCGTTTTGTTTATTATTTTGTAAAAAACAATGCCGATGCCCAGGATATTACTCAGAATGCATTTATAAAAGTCTGGAGCAATTTGAAAAAATTTGACCATAAAAAAAATTTTAAATCATGGCTTTATATAATTGCCAAAAATACGGCTCTTGATTTTTTTAGGCGGAAAAAAGATCTTACTTTTTCAGAGTTGAATGCGTCTTATAACGATATTAATCTGGAAGAGGCTTATTCTGATCCGGCGCCCTTGCCATCAGAAATTTGGGATAGGCAGAATCTGGCAGAAGAACTATCTCGAATTTTAGATAAATTACCTTTTAGTTACCGTTTAGTAGTCAGCCTGCATTATAAGGATGGTTTAACCTTTTTCGAAATTAGTGAGATATTAAATAAACCCTTGAATACAGTCAAAAGCCAGCATCTACGGGCAATTACCCAATTACGCAGACTTTTAATCAAAAAGTAAGCAACTTTGCACCAAAAGAAAGACCTGCCACGTATTATATAGTAGGAGGTCTTTTTTTATTATTAATTTGAGTTATATGAGACCTGATTTTGAAAGATTGTTCACAAAATTAAATTCTCCGCAGCCGCCAGCAGAACTCCAGGCAATAATAATTTCCAGGATCAACGCTTTAAGCAATTCCAGGATATTGAAATTGAAAGTAGTATTATTTGCAGTTTCCAGCACAGTATCGGCTGTAGCTGCTGTTTTTGCGTTTATGGTTTTTAGATCTAATTTGGCAGAAACAGGCTTTTGGCAGTTTTTTACCCTGCTTTTTTCAGATCATGAAATTTTGATGTCTTATTGGCAGAATTATTTAATGTCTTTAGCTGAAAGCTTGCCGATAAGCAGCTTGGTTTTATTGTTGGTATGTACTCTGGCTTTTTGCGAGTCTGTCAGATTGTTAGCCAATAACGCGAAAAAATTTAGATTAAATATTATTTAATAATTTATAAATATATGGACATTAATAAAATTTTTCAATCCAAATCTTTTCAGGCAATTATTATCATCCTGGGTATCTTAATTATTGTTTTGCTTATTTTTAAAGCGGGGATGATTGTAGGTGGTAAAAAGGCTGACTTTTCCTGCCATTGGAATGATAATTATCAGCGTAATTTCGCCGGACCCAAAGAAGGTTTTTTAAAGGGTTTTCGCGACCGAGATTTTATGGAAGCAAACGGGATTTTCGGGCAAATATTAAAAGTTGAGGGCAATAGCATTGTCATTAAAGGAAGAAATGATATTGAAAAAGTCATTTCAACTGACGATAAGACAGTGATAAAAAGCTTTGATCAAACAATCAAAATCTCGGATTTAAAAATAGATGAGGTGATTGTTGTTATTGGTGACCCGAATAGCCAGGGGCAAATTGAAGCTAGGTTGATCAGACTTATGCCACAACCCCCTAAAAACAATTTAAATGGTCAGCCCTTAGCGCCTATTGATAGTCCTGATAAAGCTGCCCCCTTCGATAATACTTTAAATATTAATGCCAAATAAATGAAGATACTAAATGGAATTTTTCAGTTTGTAGCTAAAAGAAAAATTGTTACTGCGGTTATCATTGCCGTTTTAATTATTGTTGGTTACTTTTTAGTAAAGTCTATGACGGGAAAATCAGAGCCGACTCGTTATGTCATTGCAACTGTAGAAAAAGGGACAATTATTACTTCAGTAAGCGGCAGCGGACAGGTATCTTCAGAAAATGAACTGGATATAAAGTCAAAAGTATCTGGCACGGTAATAGGTATTTCAGCAAAAAAGGGAAAGGAGGTTAAGGCTGGCGATGTTATAGCTAAAATTGATGCCAATGATGCTTATAAAACATTGCGTGATGCCCAGGTTAATTTGGAAACTGCGCAGTTATCGTTAAATAAATTAAAGGAATCTGTGACCGCTTTGGAATTATTACAGGCTGAAAATGATTTAACGCGTGCCAAGGCAACTTTAGAGCAATTAAAGCAAACACAGCCATTGGATATTGAAAAAGCAAAAGTTGCCAAAGAAAACGCCATTGATAATTTAGAAAAAGGCTATGATGACGCTTTCAGCAATATTTCCGATGCCTTTATAGATTTGCCGACGATTATTACAGCTTTGGAAGATGTGCTTTATAGTAATGATTTAAGCAACGCTGAATATTTTTTTTCCAAGGGTCAGGATAATAAAAGTTCTTTGATCAACTCTATTAGTTCAGCCAAGGATAAATCTGAGTTTGAAATTTTGCAAAATGGCACAATAGATGATTATAATAATGCTCGCACTAAGTATAGTGTAAATTTTGAAAATTATAAAAAGATTACCCGCTATTCTAATAATGAAGAAATTGCAGCAGTCTTGTCAGAAACACTGGAGACTGTAAGGGCTATGTCCCAAGCTGCTAAAAGTGAAAAGAACTATATTGATACTTGGGTCGATATTCGTTCTGCGAGTGATCAGTCGATATTTCAGGCCGTGCGGGATTATCAGTCTGATTTAGCTGGATATATCGGGCAGATTGACAATCATTTGTCAAAATTAACTTCAAGCCAAACAACTTTGAGAGATAATGAGCAGGCTTTAACTGATGCAATTAGAAATTTGGATAATTATGATTACAATAATCCTTACGATTTGCAGTCAGCAGAATTAACAGTTAAAGAAAAAGAGGCGTATTTAGAGGAATTAAAAGACGGTCCTGATGTACTTGAACTCCGCGCTGCCGAGCTGACCTTACAACAACGTCAAAATGATTTGGTTGATGCGCAGGAAATTTTAAGTGATTATATCGTGCGGGCTCCGTTTGACGGTCTTATTGCCTCAATTGATATTGACGTTAATGATGATGTTACTGCTGGTTCTGCAATAGCTACATTAATTACAAAACAATTTATGGCTGAAATTTCTTTAAATGAAGTTGATGTCGCCAAAGTAAAGGTTGATCAGAAAGTTACTTTGACTTTTGACGCAATCAGCGATTTAAGCATCAGCGGAAGAGTGGCAGATGTTGATATTATCGGTACAGTTAGTCAGGGCGTGGTAACTTATAATGTCAAAATAGTTTTCGATACTCAAGATGAAAGAGTAAAATCAGGGATGAGCGTTTCAGCGGCGATAATAACTGATATTAAACAGGATGTTTTAATGGTCCCAAACGCTGCAATTAAAACAGCAGGCGGAGTAAATTATGTGGAAATCCCAGATGAAGAAGTCGAAGTGACAACTGATAATTCCGGTGTTATTTTAAAGAAAACTCCCAAACAGCAAATTGTTCAGGTCGGCTTAGCAAATGATTCATATACCGAGATTACAGAAGGTTTGGCAGTGGGTGCTCAGATCATAACCCGAACTATTAATTCATCTACCAATGCCAGAAGTACAACAACTCAATCTTCGTCAAATCGTAGCCTGTTTATGATGGGCGGCGGCGCTCCCGGCAGATAAAAAAATAGCTTATTTATATGATTGAATGTAGAAATATTACTAAAAAATATATTAACGGAGATAATGAAACGGTTGTGCTTAATGGTTTGTCTTTTACTATTAAAGATGGAGAGTTTGTAGCTATTATCGGCCCCTCTGGGTCTGGTAAATCAACTTTAATGCACATTCTGGGGGCGTTGGATACGCCGACGACTGGTCAATATTTTTTTGACGGACAGGATGTCGCCAAACTTTCCGATGATGAATTGGCAGATATCAGAAAAAATAAGATTGGTTTTGTATTTCAGTCTTTTAATTTATTGCGGCGCGCTACGGTAATGCGTAATGTGCTTTTGCCTTTTATCTATTCCGGGGTAAAAAGGGAAGATCGGGAAAAGATCGCCAGGCAAGCTTTGAAAAATGTCGGCCTTGATGAATCTCATTATTACCATTTATCCAATCAGCTCTCAGGTGGCCAGATGCAACGTGTTGCCATTGCCCGCGCCTTAGTTAATAACCCCAAATTGATTCTGGCTGATGAACCGACTGGCAATCTGGATACCAAAACCGGTGAAATAGTATTGGGAACATTTCAAGAGCTTAATGAAAAGCAAAATCATACTATTATTTTAATTACTCATGAGCATGATGTGGCCGAGCATGCCGATCGGATTATTCAGATTCGTGACGGTCTTATTGTGCAGGATAATAAAAATGGTAAAAAAAAGATTATAAAACAATAATTTATGAAAACATCTGATTTAATCTCAGAAACATATTCAGCTTTGATTACCAATAAAGCCCGTTCCGGCCTGACCATTTTGGGCATTGTTATCGGTATCGGTTCAGTAATTGCGATGATTGCGATCGGTCAGGGCTCACAGCAAAGTATTCAGTCAAATATTCAAAATCTTGGTTCCAATCTGATTATGGTACAGCCAGGTTTTCAGCGGGGAGCTGGAACTCAAGTCAGCCAAGGCCGCGGTTCTGCCCAGACTTTAACTCTGGAAGATGCTGATGCGATAGGAACTGAAACCACTGCCCAGGCTGTAGCGCCGGTAGTATCAGGACGTTATCAGGTAACTGCCAAAGGTACTAATACTAATACCTCGGTTAGCGGCGTTACGGCAGATTACCCGGCAGTCAGAAATATTGAAATTGAAAGCGGGGTTTTTATTACGGCTCAAAATTTAACCAGTATGGCTAGGGTAGCAGTGCTTGGTCCCTCAGTCAGAGATGATCTTTTCGGTGAAGATGCTGATCCTGTCGGCCAGACAATACGTATCAATAAAATAGAATTTAAAATAGTCGGAGTTACAGTCTCTAAGGGAGGTACTGGTTTCAGCAATCAGGATGATATTATTTTTGTTCCCATGACAACCGCCCAGCAATTTTTGGCAGGCAACCAGCGTGTCAATTCCATAAATGTCCAGGCTTATGATGAAAAATCAATGTCGAACTTGGAACAGGAAATTACTGATTTATTAATGTCTCGCCATAATATTACAGATTCAGATTCAGCGGATTTCAGCATCATGAATCAGTCGGATATTGTGGAAACCGCTTCTTCTGTTACCAATACCTTTACAATGCTTTTAGCATCAGTAGCCGCTATTTCTTTAGTTGTCGGAGGTATTGGTATTATGAATATGATGTTGACCAATGTGACAGAAAGAACCAGGGAAATAGGTTTGCGTAAAGCTATCGGAGCTAAGAAGATTGAGATCAGCCGCCAGTTTTTAGCTGAAGCAATTACTTTAACTTTTTTTGGAGGCATTATAGGCATTATAGTCGGCTGGCTGATTTCCATTGGTATGAGAATTTTTGGTGGTATTGCCACCAGTATTTCACTGTCTTCTATTTTATTAGCGTTTGGTGTCTCAGCAGCAATCGGTATTATTTTCGGTTATTATCCGGCGCGCCGGGCAGCGAATTTGAATCCGATTGAGGCGCTTAGATATGAATAATATTTATCTAATTTTAGGCTCAAACACTTTAGTGTTTGAGGTCGTAGCTTTGACACTAAAGTGTCAAAGCCAGTATCAATAATAATTAATTATAAATTTATGAACAAAAATTCGATCATCGTTATAGTTATCATCATAGTCATTGCCATTGGCTGCGGTTCATTTTACGGCGGCATGGTTTATGGCAAAAGCCAAAGTCGACCTCGTAATTTTCCTGGCATGACAGGCCAAGGTCCAAACGGAAATATGCGAGGACAGGCCAATGGCGCTAATTTTACCAACGGGGAAGTAATTGCGAAAGATGATCAAAGTTTATCTATCAAAATCCGTGATAATGGCTCGAAAATAATTTTATTTTCAGCTTCCACAAAAATATCAAAGTCAGTTGATGGTACAGCTGAAGATTTGGCTGTCGGCCAAAATTTAATGATAACCGGAAAAGAAAATTCTGACGGCAGTATCTCAGCTGAAACTATCCAGATTCGTCCGGTTGCTGTACAGAAGCCAGGATTAAATCCTGCACCAGTTAATGCAACGGTGAAATAAAAGTCACTATATTTTTAAGTATTAACCCCGCTTTGCGGGGTTTTTACTTGTCAAAAAAAAGAAAAAGCTTTACTATATTTCCAGGAACAACTGTCGGCAATCTATCCTTATAACTTGCTTTTTCAGATTGTAGGGAGGGCGTAAGATGGCAGTTTTATTGATGTCGCAATTATCGGAGAGTGTTAGCCGGCGAAGACAAATCGGTAAAAAGATTGTGTTAACTGCCGGTGTCTTTGATCTTTTTCATGTCGGCCATGTCAAATATTTGTGTGATGCAGCTGCTTTGGGGGACTATCTGGTCGTGGGCGTAAATTCCGATGCCTTGGTTAAAAAGATGAAGGGGCAGAATCGCCCGATTATTCCGGGAAAATACCGGGCAGAAGTTGTAGCAGCCATTAAAGGTGTGGATAATGTGGTAATTTTTGACGATATTAACCTCTTGATTACGCTGGTTAACCCTGACATTCTGGTTGTCTCCAGCACTACTTCTGCTGCCAGAAACGAGGAAAAACGCCATATCGCTGGTGATCTTGGCATTAAAGTCGTTGAATTCGGTAATTCTCATCCTGACATGAGCACTTCGCAGATTATGGAAAGGATTAAAAAGTCCTGACAAAAAATTTTAGCCATGCTATATTATATGTATAGCTGGCTTTTTTTATTTAATAAATTTAGTAAATAATATGAAAGTTTTAGAAAAAGGTCGTGCGCAATACCGCAAGATCAAAAATAAAATCAAGACTTGTTCTTTTTGCGATCCTAAAGTGATTAAACAGCAGTCAGTCAAGAGTTTGGAAGGCAAGTACTGGCTGGTTTTTGCCAATAAATATCCTTATTTAGACGGGAATTTAATGTTAATTCCCAAACGTCATATTTGTCAGCTGGAAGATTTAAATACTGAAGAACAGTCGGAATTTTTTAAATTGTTGGAAAAAAGTAAAAAAGCTTTGGGCCGGCTTTTTGAGACTGATTCATTTAATTGCGGTATTAATATCGGCCAATATTCTGGCTGCTCAATCGCTCATATTCATTGGCAATTATTGCCCCGACGCAAATATACGCAAAACGCCTGTAATATAATTCATGATTTGCATATTATTACCATGGATCATCATGAGTTGATAAAAAAGCTGAATAGAATAAAGTAGATAGGGGAAATTAATAATAAGTAATCAGTAATTGGTAATTTGATTAGCGGTATATTAAGGAGTCCTAAAAAGGGGCTCTTTTATTTGCCTTTATAAGTTAATCAATGCTAAAATTAAGGAAAATATGGATAATGACAAACACTTTAATTTAATTATCAATATAATGATCGGGCTATTGGTAGCCGCGATAATTATTTTGCTTGATCATCTGGCTATCAATATTAAATCCCAGCCTTCTGATTATAATTGGCAAGACTCGACTGAAAGTGCGTCAGCGCAAAAAGAAAATGCGATTAATGACGGAATGAAGAAAATTGAGCCGGGAGAGACAACCTTTTTACCGATTTTAAATTTTCACCATATCGGTACAGCCCCTCAGCACGCTGATAAAATCAGTAAAAGTTTTTATCTGGAGCCCAAAAAATTTGAAGCTTTGCTTAAAAGTTTAATGGACAACGGTTACCATGCAGTATTTGCCAGCGAGGCTGTCTCATATTTGCAGACAATGCAAATCCCCGAAAATAAAATAATGGTCATTACTTTTGATGACGGCAATGAGGATTTTTACACCAATGCCTGGCCAATTTTGCAGAAGTACCAAGTTAAATCATCAATGTATATTATGACAGGGGTTAGGGGAGAGGATTGGCTGACCGAGGAGCAGATAAAAGAATTGGATAAATTCGGTCTGGTTGAATTCGGTTCGCACACGGTCTGGCATCCGAAATTGACCAAAGCAACAAGCGAGGAAATTGATTCTGAGCTGGCTAATTCCAAAGAATTTCTGGAAAAACTTTTAAATAAACAGGTGAATATCCTGGCTTATCCTTTTGGGCTATATAATGAAGAAATAAAAAACAAGACTAAAAGCGCCGGTTACATCAGCGGGTTGACCTTTGATCAGGATGCCTGGCAAAATCCCGATGATTTATTCGCTTTAACCAGGATAAGCGTTTACCCGGAATTGAATGTGGTAAAATTTCTGGATGAATTAAGAAATGGGAAATGAGTATTTTAAAAATAAATTTCGAATATGAAAGTCAACAAAATTCATCTCTATGTACTAGTCGGTTTGGTTCTCTTGAATCTAGGTTTTTATTTTGTTAATCTTAACGATTTTTTCGTGTCCGACGACTTTGACTGGCTTTACAACGCCAAAACCAGCGAACATCGCCTGACTGATTATTTTTCCGCCAATTATTATGGGGAACGGGGAGTTGGCGGAAGTTATCGACCCATGGTTAATCTTGTTTTTTTGTCGGCGTATAAGTTTTTTGGGTTAAATCCTTTGCCGTATCATTTGCTAAATTTATTTTTTCATATTGGAACTTGTTTTCTTGTTTATTTATTGACCTTGCTATTGCTGGGGGAGGATAAAAATAAACAGAAAATCGCTATTTTAGCCTCAGTATTCTTTAGCATCTTGCCGAATCATAGCGAGGCGGTTATTTGGATTGCGGCTGTAGCTGATCCCCTGGCCACATTTTTTTATTTGCTGGCCTTTTATTCATATTTAGTTTTCCGTAAAAAATTAAAGTTCGGGGCGTTTTTACTTTCAGTCCTGTTTTTTATAATCGCACTTTTAACTAAAGAAATCGCCATTACCTTGCCGTTATTAATAGTCGTTTGGGAGCTTTATGAAGCACTTGATAAAAATAAGTTTGACTGGAAAAATATTATCTTCAAACCATTTGGTTACTGGCTAATCTTGATTTTATATTTTATCATTCGTTATTTTTCCATCGGCTTGCTTTTCGGCTATTATGCCCAGACGAAAATAAGGTTCGATCTTAATAAAATTATGGAAATGTTTATTGCACTCTTTACGAATTTGTTTTTTTATGGACGTTTGCGCGTTTATTTAACCAATTATTTATTTAATAATAAAATATTTTTCTTTTTATTTATATTTTTATTAATAACTGTAATCTGGCTATTCCTTCGGGAACAACGCTATAAATTCCCGTTTTTATTCGATTCATTCTGCATTTTAATTTTGCCAGTACTATTTTTATCATTTGGTTTATTAAGTGATGATGGCGAGCGTTATAATTATTTACCCTCGGTTGTTTTTTGCATATTTTTAAGTTTGTTTAT
>JAPLYG010000015.1 GCA_026395685.1 Candidatus Parcubacteria bacterium | reverse complement strand
GGTAACAGACAGCAAGGGACGTTATTCATTCTTAGTGGGCAAAAATGAATACCAGCTTTTGACAGAAAAGCAGGGCTATCTGAATAAGGAGATCAAGCCTGTTGATCTGGTAAAAAATGAGCAGGTAGTCAATTTGGATGTCGCTTTACAGCGTAAATAATAATTTATGAAAATTAGGATTTTACAATTTATTTTCTTCTTTAGTTTTCTTCTGCTGGCAGCTGTCCAGCCGGTTTTGGCGGCAAATTTAAATAATATTGAGCTTTCTCCAATGGTAAGATTACTTAGAGAATTTTCCGTCTTTTTGAATATTATTTTGATTATTTTGATATTCATTTTAGCTTTAAGCATTAAGGCTGCTTTTAAAAATATTAAAGAGGAAAAGGGCTGGAAAAATAAGGCAAAATTGTTATTATATATTCTAAGCAAAGATCCGACTTTTCTTTTTTCACAAAAAGCTACTAGGGATAAGAATGGAACCTATATGATTTCTTTTGATAAATATCGTAAGTTTCAGGATTTAAGCAGACATACTATATTCCAGGCTTTGGGCTTAATAATAATAAAGGTATTTATTTTTGCCTTTTTAATTTATGGCATCTCTTATTTAGCCCACTTTACTTCAGCTTCGGAAAATAAATTGCTGGAAAGCAATAATTTTATTCTGCAACTGGATAAATAATTAGTTAAGTCATATAAGGAATCGTTCATCTCTGGGGAACGATTTTTTATTTTTTAGTCTTGAAATTAATAGGGGAATTTGGTATAGTTTGATTATTCGTTAAAAGTGTATTGTATATATGGTTTAGTAAAGTAGCACTTGAAATGGTGAATAGGATAAGGTGCTAAAGAGTCATCATAACCAAGCCAAATCACTAAACTAATTTTTCCAATTTTTTATACTCTATACATAACCCAATTAAAATATGTCCATATTAGCAAAACTTTTCGGGGACCCTAATAAGCGGGTAATTGCCAAATTACAGCCGATTGTTGACCAAATTAACGCCTTAGAGGCCAAAATTGTTAAATTGTCAGATGAAGAATTAAAAAATAAAACCTCTGAATTTAAAGAGCGTTTAACAAAAGGCGAAACACTCGATGATATCCTGCCGGAAGCTTTTGCAGTGGTGCGGGAAGCAGCTCAAAGAGTGCTGGGTCAGCGCCATTACGATGTACAGCTGATAGGCGCAATTGTATTGAATAACGGACAAATCGCTGAAATGAGAACAGGTGAAGGAAAAACACTGACTTCGACGCTGGCTATATATTTAAATGCTTTAGAAGGCAAGGGTGTCCATGTGGTTACTGTTAATGATTATTTAGCCCGACGCGATAGCGCCTGGATGGGCCAGGTTTATAATTTTTTGGGTTTGACTCTGGGCTGTATCCAAAATCAAAGAGTTACCTATATTTATGATTCAGATGCCAAGGCCGATAAAGCGGACAATGATCTGGAAATCACAAAAACTTTCAGAGTGGATATTGACCATCTGCGCCAGGTGGAAAATCGCCGCGAGGCATATGACTGTGATATTACTTATGGTACTAATAATGAATATGGATTTGACTATCTGCGCGATAATATGGTAAATAGTTTTGCGGAAATGACTCAGCGTGAGCTTCATTATGCGATAGTTGATGAAGTTGACAGTATTTTGATTGATGAAGCGCGCACTCCGCTTATTATTTCTGCGCCTGACAGCGATTCCACTGATAAATATTTTAAATTTGCGGGCATTGTTAAAAACTTGAAAGAAAATGAAGATTTTAATATTGATGAGAAAATGCATACTGTCACATATTCTGAAGATGGACAGGAAAAAGTCGCTAAGTATTTGGGCGCAGATCCCTGGGTGACTATGGATTATGATACTACTTTTCATTTGGAAGCAGCTTTAAAGGCCATGAATTTGTATAAAAGAGAAAAGGAGTATGTGGTTAAAGACGGTGAAGTCATTATTGTTGATGAATTTACGGGACGTTTAATGTATGGCCGCCGCTATTCCGAAGGCATTCATCAGGCGATAGAGGCAAAAGAAGGGTTGGAAATTCAAAAGGAAAGCAAGACCTTGGCAACTATTACCTTTCAGAATTTATTCCGCATGTACAAGAAATTAGCAGGTATGACCGGTACAGCTTCAACCGAAGCAGAAGAATTTCATAAGATCTATAAACTTGAAGTTGTGGAAATCCCGACTAATAAGCCTCAAATCCGCAAAGATCTCAATGATTTAATCTATAAAAACGCACAAGCTAAATTCAATGCAGTCGCAGCAGAAGTGAAGCGACGCAGAGAAAAAGGTCAGCCGGTATTAATCGGTACGCTCTCAATTGAGCAAAATGAATATTTAGGACGCTTATTGGAAAAAAACGGCATTCCTTTTAATATGTTAAATGCCAAACAGCATGAAAAAGAAGCTGAATATATTGCTCAGGCCGGTAAAATTGGAGCCGTAACCTTGGCTACCAATATGGCCGGACGCGGTGTGGATATTATTTTAGGCGGTAATCCCCCGGACTCAGAAGAAGCAGAAAAAGTTCGTGCTTTGGGCGGTTTGCACGTGATAGGTACAGAGCGTCATGAAGCGCGACGCATTGATAATCAGCTGCGCGGACGCGCCGGACGTCAGGGTGATCAAGGATCTTCACAATTTTTTGTTTCCTTAGAAGATGATTTAATGCGTATTTTCGGATCTGATAGGATAAAAAGTCTGATGACCACCTTGAAAGTCCCTGAAGACATGCCAATTGAAAACGGCTTTATTTCTAAATCATTGGAAAAAGCCCAGCGTAAAGTTGAGGGTAATAATTTCGATATCCGCAAACATTTAGTTGAATATGATGACGTGATGAATAAACATCGCGAGGTTATATATGGCAAACGCAAGGAAGTGCTGGAAATTTCGGAAAATTTTAAAACTGATGTGGTTTTACGCCAGCGAATTTTTGAAATGATTGAAGCGGAAATCGAACAGATTGTGATTTTTCATTGTGCCGGCGATAATGAACGCAATTGGAATATTAAGGAAATTTATGAAACTTGCACTACTATTTTCCCGATTGATGACATTGATAAGATTGAATTGCAGGAAATCCGCAAGACTGCCGGCTCAAAGGCTGAAGATGCCCATGCCCGCACAAAAATAATAAATCATTTGATTGCCCTGGCTGTAAAAGCTTATGATAATTTGGAACAAAAGATTAATGATCCCAGCCTGATGAAAATAATTGAAAAAGCCATATTATTGCAGTCAATTGATAATTTTTGGATTTTCCATCTGGAATCAATTAATCATCTGCGTACCGGCATTGGTTTGCGCGGTTATGCCCAGCTTGATCCTTTGGTGGAATATAAGCGTGAAGCATATCGCTTATTTAATGAACTCTTAAACAACATCCAAAAGCAGGTAGTTTACAGTATTTTTAAAGTAGGCATGGTTCAAAAAATGGCACCGGGCTTAATCGATAAAGCCAAAGAATTTTCCGGCGCAGCCAAGGAAATGAACAAAGGTTCAGTTTATGGCGATGAGGGAAATAGGACTCAACAAGTAGTTAAAAAACGCAGCGAAGTCGGCAGGAACGAACCTTGCCCCTGCGGTTCAGGCAAGAAGTATAAAAAGTGCTGTGGAGCTTAGCTGGTTTATAGTTTTGGGATATTAAAATATGAAAATTAGTGAATATATCAAGGAATATACCAATGGCAATCGGGTAAAATTTATACATATACTGGCTGAATGCAAGGAATTCATTGATGATGTTTTAAGGCTGAATAAAATGGGGATGTGTGAAGAATTTGAAGATGCTCTTCACTTTTTGCAATTGTGGCTTTATTGGCGATTTGGTTTAAACGGTGAAATTTGGAAGATTACTCGGCATTCGGTTGATAAATTTATCGGCCGCAAATCTGTCTGGAATAAAATTTATAAATTTGTCGGCTTGCCGGAAAATATTTCCGGCTATGTGGGGAATTACAATAAAGTATTCAAGGTCGTTAATCATTTAAATAAATTCGGCATTAATAAGGAAAAAGCCAAGGAAGCGCATAATAAAATTATTTTAGGTAAATAAATTTTTAACATGAGAAGAGATTGCGCATCATTTATACCATACATGAAATTCCAAAATGAAATTTGGGTTCATTTGGAACGCCGTTCAAAAAGCGCTGAAAGATTGCCGGATTTTTTTGGTATGTGGGGAGGGGGGACAAAAGTAGGTGAAACACATGAGCAGGCTTTAGTGCGGGAAGTTCAGGAAGAAATGAGTTTTAAGCCAGTTGGATATAAATATGTCGGACCATATCAGGTCGGTGAAAGCATTAAACATATTTATATTTTGGAGGTTGCTTCTGATTTTGATAAGCATATTGTTTTGACTGAAGCTCAGTTTGGAAAATTTTTTAATTTGGAAATGATTGAAGCTGAAAAAGAATTGCGGGAAGATGATAAGGTTATTTTGCGAGATGTTATAAATAAACTTAAATAATTTTTTTATGGACAACTGCATTTTTTGTAAAATCGTCAAGGGCGATATCCCTTGCGCCAAAATTTGGGAAGATGATGACTATTTGGCTTTTTTGGATCTAAATCCCAATACCAAAGGCATGACCCTGGTCATTCCCAAGGAACATCATGATTCTTATCTTTTTGATATGCCAGCAGATAAGCAGGCTCATTTTTTAGCTGCGGCAAATAAAGTGACCCGCCTGCTGGAAAAATATTTTGCTATTTCCCGCGTCGCTTTGGTTATGGAGGGTATGGGTATCAATCATGCTCATTTGAAACTTTATCCTTTACACGGGGTAACTGATAAATTTGTGGAAATGTGGGCCAATGAAAGAAAGTTTTTTAATAAATACGAAGGTTATATCTCCACGCAATTAGGACCCCAGGCTGATATGGCAGAACTGAATAAATTAGCCGAGGAGATAAAATCAATTGTATGATCAAAACCGGCAAATACAAACACTACAAAGGCAACGAATATGAAGTGATTGGTTTGGCCAAACACAGTGAGACTTTGGAGGATTTGGTTGTTTATAAAGCTTTGTATGGCGAGAGTCAAATGTGGGTGCGGCCGTTAAAGATGTTTGAGGAACAGGTAGTGGTTGACGGGGTAGCGGTACCGAGATTTAAATTTATTGAATAGTAGATAGGGTTGATATTATGGGGTATGCCCGAATTTATTCGGGCTGCATCGGTACCTGCCGAATGAATTCGGCGATACCCGTAAATAATCATTTTATGAAAGAACAAAATAAATTACAGTCCGGCTGGCATTTTATTGCCCAAATTGAAGTGGGTGATTTTTTGTCTTTGGAGGATGCTGAAGAAGCATATATGCAAAATTATCTGGAGGATGGTTTTACAGCCATAAAGTTTGAGCCTTTAGGTAAAAATAAATATGCAGTCTATTTACGCCGTCCCGGCGCTGTTAATTACTATAAAGACGAGATTCTGAATTTACCCCGCTGGAAATATTGCCGGGATATTTGGGCTCAGGTGGAAAAGACTGGCAACTTAAAAAAGATAAAATATCTTCAGCAGAAAGATCCTTATTTTAAGGCGTTTTGCCGCGTGCTGGCATTATCAGTGAAAATAGAAATTCTAAAAAAGCAATTAATAAATTGGCAGGATAAGCAGGAGGAAATTATAAATGAATTGGACTTTTGGGGTATAGCTTTGAAAAATTACCGCGCCCTGCTGCAATCTCCTGCAAAAAATAAAATATTGTCTGACTGGGAAGTCGGTTTGCCGGCAGATTTGAGGCGTAAATTTCGCAACCGTAAATATTTGCCGTCTTATGCTGAAGCCAGCAGGATTCCCTTTAAACAGAGGGAAGCTTATCAGGAAAAAATGTTTGATTATGAAATTTGGAATCGGGAATATATTAAGGCACTGGCTCGTGTAATCGGGAAGAAAAAACAGATTGTTTTGGAAGTCGGCGCCGGTACCGGCCGTTTGAGCTATTTTTTACAAAAAAAATTGCCTCAGAGCAAATTTTATTCTACAGATGTTAGCCTGAAAAATAAAGTAAGCGGAATTTCCCTGATTAAAATGTCCATGAAACAGGCTTTGCAGAAATTTAAACCCGATGTTTTAATTTGTTCCTGGCCCGATGAATTTTTTTGGCAGGAAATTAAATATAATCAGCGCGCTAATAAGATTATTTTAATCGGCGACTCTGAAGACACGCCTTTGGCTAAAGATGTTGAAGGGGAGTGGCAATGGCTAAAAATTGATGGATTTGAAGCTAAGGAATCTTTAAAGCTTAAAGAAGTTCAGACCAGTCGCGATAGCTTGGGGATAACTTTAATCTATTCTAAATAAGGATGAGTGATATGAAAACAAACTTACCAATCATATTAGGCTCCCAGTCGCAGTGGCGGCAGGGGATTATGCGCCAGCTGGGCTGGCCATTTACCGTTATGACCGCAGATATTGATGAAAAACAAATTCGCGACGATACTCCGGAAAAAATGGTAGTGGCTATTGCCAAAGCAAAAGCTGAAGCGATTTTTCCGAAAGTCAAAGAGCCCAGTATTTTAATTACAGCTGATCAGGTTGTGCGCTGTAATGGTGAAATCAGGGAAAAGCCGATTGATGCCAAGCAGGCTCGGGAATTTTGGAAAAGTTATAAAGAGTATCCTGTGGAAACAATCAGTTCAATTGTAGTGACTAATACTGGCAATGGCAAAACAGCCAGTGGTGTGGATTTAGCGAAAATATTTTATAAAGTTATTCCGCCGGCGGTTATTGAAGATATGATAACGCGCGGTCGGATTTTTACAGCCGCCGGCGGTTTTCTGCTGGAAGATCCTTTGATTAATGATTATATTGATCATATTGAAGGTGCCAAAGATTCTATTAATGGTTTACCAATCGCTTTGCTGGAAAAACTTATTGATGAAGTGAGTTAAAGCCTTCTATGGAGGGCAAGGAGGGAAATCGTGAAGAAAGGATTGATTGAGATTATACCGACATGGCGATGTCTGGATTGCGGGCAGACCGGTAATGCGGAGGAGTATGTGCCGGATAAATGTCCGAAATGCAAAAGTACTAGGCTTCATGTGCCTCCGATTAAAAAAGGAGGACCATATAATCCGCCAGATAATAAAAAGTATTAAAAAGAAAAAGGGAATTCCGCAGAGCTGGGTTCCCTTTTAAAATATATTTCAGCAGAATATGTCATATTTGTCAATATTATGATTAAGCCCTTGATTATTTACCATTAATATATTAAAATAGCAATAAGATTTCGACCTTTTTATTAAGGTTATTTTAATTTTATAAAATTAATAATCAGTATGGCACAAAAAAATCGCGGATCATTAAATCCCAGGACAAAGCTCAGAATTTATTTGGTTATTGTTTTTGTAGTGGCAATTTTGGGAGGATTTTTAAGTTATCCTAAATTGTATGACAATGGTATTGATTTCCTTAATAAAAATCTGGGATTGCAATTAGGACATTATTATAATCTGCCTTTTCGTTTAGGTTTGGATTTGCAGGGAGGTACTCAGCTTATTTATGAAGCTGATATGTCCAAAATTCCCAGCTCAGACCGCAATGACGCTTTAGACGGCGTCCGTGATGTTATTGAGCGCCGTGTC
>JAPLYG010000001.1 GCA_026395685.1 Candidatus Parcubacteria bacterium | reverse complement strand
CCAGATTACATAAATAAATTCATTATTCTGATAAGTAAAGGATTTTAATTTTATCCCTTGAAAATCTTCTTCAATTATTTTTATATCCTTAACCGGCCTGATTACTTGTGTGATATAGGTATAATCTGGCATTTGCTTCAAGCTTGAAACCAAATTTTGGTTAGCTAAATATGTGGTAACAATTCTATCAATGCCTTCAGTATCAAAAACCTCCTTATTATCCGCTAAAGATAAATTAAGAAAAAATTCATTGTTATCCATCATTATCAATTCTGAATCCTTTTCTATTAACGGTAAAATGTCTGTTTGCAGATCAAATTTATAGTTTCCTTCTAAATATTTAATATTTGCCTGCAATTGCTGATCCAGCACTGGATCAATATTTTTCATATTATTTATTAATTCCTGCAATTTTGTGCTAAGGTTAACTAATTTAATATCAAGCCTGGTATTCTGCGGCAGATTTGAAATTGCCTTATCAACAGTTGACCAATCAAGCTGATTTATTCCATTTTGCAAAACAAACTTATTATTTTCAATATTAAACCCTAAATATAAGTTATTTAGCTTTTTCAGTTTGATCATTGCGCCTGCTGATTTAATTTTCAAATCCTTGCTTTGAGCTGCTAATTCAGTAAAAAAAGGAGTATCAATATATATTTTCCCTAAAAATTTATCAGGAGTATAAGAACGCAAATCAAAAACAACTTTAATATTTCTGGCCAGTGAACCTTTTTGCTGGGTTGCCGCTTCCAAAGATGCTGTTAAAAGCGCCGGAGAACTTGAAACTATCAGAATTTTCTTTCTGCTTGTTTTATTTTCCAATAGTTTGGTATTCAATTTTAAAATATTAAGATCTTTAATCAAAAGGTCAATCTTTTCATTATTGGCGGTTAAATCAAAAATTAGCAAATATTCCAACCTGGTTCCTTGCGGTTCAGAAACAGGCACAACAGCAAAACTCAGGTTATTACCCGCCAAATTATTGAAAATTTCCGTTTGATCAAAATTAACACCATATTCATTTTTCCAGTAATTCATCGCCTTGCTATATAATTCATCGCCTTTCAGCTCCTGAGAAATCTTAATCGTGGAATATAATACGGCATTTTCAGGCACATATTTAATCAAAAAATCCTTTTTTAAAAAATAATTATAAAACAAAAACCAGCCCAGCATAAAAACCAGTGCTAAAATACCTAATGCTTTAATAACAAATATAATTAATCTTTGCTGCCAGATAGTCATACAAAAAGTATAATGGAAAAAACGAGTTATGGCAAAAATTGACAAAATCTTTTGCTGTGCTAAATTACACTCACTTGTCGCGAGAGCGCCAAATGCTTCCGAGAGGGAGCCAAGTTCTTTGAGAGAAGAAAGGAAATGTCATGGACGACAAAACAGCAAGAGAAGAGAAGGTTATTATTTCCATTGGTAAAACGCTTTTAGCAAATGACAGAAAACCAAGTCTTTTTCTGCTTCAAGTTTACAGGGCTTTTGCTAATTACATCAACACGTCTGGACTAGAGTATTCACCTATAATCCTCAAAAAACTTATGGATCTAATGGGAGAGCGTCAAGATGAAAACAGAAAGGCGCTTGATTTCGATGAAATTGCTGATACTTTCTACTGCCTGACGCTTCTTGATCCTAGCAAGGCTGGTTCTTGGATAGTAGAGATGACCGCCTGGTTGGGATTAGACGGAAAAGAATTTAAAAGACCAGGATTTTTTGATGATCCGCCATACGTCAGGGTCTTGGCCGGCTACATTTTAGCAGTCTTCCGCTCAATTGAGGCCTGCTCAAATGTATATGGCGCTAAAAAACCTTACGCCGCTGATTTCAATCTGACTTTTGCAACGGTTGTAAGAAAGATTATCAGCTATGGCGGGCAACATGAAATCGAGGTTTTTGATTCTGATGCAAACCAACATTTCATGCTCATCAAGCCCAAGAAATTTCAAGGCATGCTCTCCGCTGTTTTAAAATCAAATCTTGAAAGAGACGCGGGGAAAAAGGTAAGGGCGCTATATATCAATGCCCTGGAAAATCTGGAACTTAAGAAAAAGAAACCCGAAGAACTGGCGGAAATCCTTTACCAAGAGTTGGTTTATTCAATAATCGGAAATATGGAACCTGCTGAAATCCAGCAGTTCTTTTTCCCGACAAAATAACTTTGAAAAATTTTTCGGCAGAGGCGGACCCGCGACGCGGGATCGCCTCTTTTTTATTTATACAAAAAAGACGCCCACCGCATAACGGAGAGCGTCTCTTTTTATATAATTACTTTACAACTAAACTACTAAACAACTTTTCAACTTCTAACTTCAGACTTTACCACGGAGTCGGACTTCAATTTTTATCTATCATCTCGCTTTTTGAAAAATCTCTTTCTGTCACTTCCGCCCATATCTCGTCTCGGTCCACGAGGTCTGTCATCGCGGTCAAAACTACTGCCACTGCCAGGGACATAAGGCTTACCGCCTTCCAATAAGGAAAGGTTGACTCTGCCCTGGCTGTCAATTTCATCTACTCTGACTTTAACTGTCATGCCTTCGTCAACAATATCAGTAACCTTGTTGACTCTGCCCGGAGCTAATTTGGAAATATGAACCATGCCGTCTTTGCCGGGTAAAATTTCAACAAATGCGCCAAAGTCCATGATGCGTACAACTTTGCCGGTGTAAACTTCACCAGCTTCCGGCACTTTGACAATGTTTTTAATTGTTGCCACTGCCTTGGCTGACATTTCAGCATCAGTGGAAGTAACCATAACTAAGCCGTCATCATCAATGTCAATGGAAACTCCGGTTTCAGCAATAATCTTATTGATAACCTTACCGCCCGGTCCAATAACATCTTTAATTTTAGCCGTATCAATAGTAAAGGAAGTAATGCGAGGAGCAAATGAAGATAACTCAGCCCGAGGCTCAGCAATCACCTTGGCCATTTCTTTCAAAATCTGATCCAAGGCTTCTCTGCCCTGAGCTAAAGTTTCTTCAACCATTTTGATTGTCAAACCGTCTGTTTTAGTATCCATCTGAATGGCAGTCAACCCGGTTTTAGTACCGGTAATTTTAAAATCCATACCGCCTGGCCCGTCTTCCAAGTCCTGCAAATCAGTAATTATCTTATATTTACCTTTGCCATCTGTGGCTAAACCCATGGCAATACCTACGACCGGACTTTTAATCGGAACGCCGGCGTCCATTAACGCTAAGGTAGAACCGCAAGTTGAAGCCATAGAGCTGGAACCATTGGAACCTAAAGTTTCAGAAACAACTCTGATGGTATAAGGAAATTCTTCTTTTGTCGGCAACACCGGCATTAAAGCTTTTTCAGCCAAAGCGCCGTGACCGATTTCTCGGCGGCCGACACCGCGCATTGGTTTGGCTTCAGCTACTGCAAACGGAGCAAAAGTATAATGATGCATGTATCTTTTTTCACCGACTTCTTCCATACTGTCCAATGTCTGCGCATCACCCGGACCGCCCAAGGTAACCACTGATAAAACTTGAGTTTCACCGCGCTGGAATAAACCGCTGCCGTGCAGTCTTTTAAATAAACTGACTTCAAATGAAAGCGGCCTGATCTGATTTAATTTTCGTCCGTCAACCCTGGATTCTCGTTCCACAATAGCAGCTGATACTTTTTGATCAATTATTTTATATGTTTTATCCAAGGCATAATGAACCAGATCTTCTTCATAACCATTTTCCAAGAGTAATTTATGTAATTCTGTCATTAAATCATGCATACCATGCTTGCGCAAGGCTTTGGTCGGCTTTACTGCATCAAGCAAATAAGGATTAACTTTTTCAGCAATAAATTCATCGACAACTTTCAAAAGATCCTTTTTCTTTTGCAAGCCTTCTTCGGTTTCCTGAGGCATTATATCTAAAAGGCTTAATTTTTCCTTACCGCATTTTTTCACAGCTTCATTAATCAGATCAATAATGTCTTTCATGGCTTTTTGACCAAATTTAAAAGCTTCAAAAACAGTCTTTTCCGGAACTTCTTTGGCTTCAGCCTCAATCATTACAAATTTCTCAGCATTGCCTGCTAAAGTCAATTCCAATTCTCCTTCAGCTAATTGTGTAGCTGTCGGATTTAAAATGAATTCGCCGTCTTTCAAACCGACATTGATGCCGGCCAGAGGTCCGTTCCAGGGAATATTGGAAATCGCCAAAGCAGCTGACGCGGCGATTAATCCGACAATCTTTGATGGATTTTCACCGTCAACTGAAAGTACTGTTATGATGACCTGAACTTCATTTCTGATATCTTCAGAAAATAAAGGCCTGATTGCGCGGTCAATCATGCGTCCGTTTAAAACAGCCTCATCACCCGGTCTGGTATCGCGCTTAATAAAGCGAGAACCTTTGATTCTGCCTACTGCATAAAGCCTTTCTTCAAATTCCACTGTTAAGGGGAAGAAATCAAGGCCTTCCCTGGTTTCATTAGAAATCACAGCCGTAGCCAAAACAACAGTATCCCCGTAAGATACTGTCACGCTGCCATGGGCCTGATTGGCCAATTTTCCTGTTTCAATTGTGAGGTTGCGGCCGGCAATCTCTTTACTAAACTTAAAACTTTCCATAAAGTTTTCCTTTCTTGCCCTCCGAAGCCCCGAAGGGGCGTAGTAAGGCTGCTGGCCGCCAAACTCCTGGACTTGTTATGAAAACAAGCTTCAGTATGTTTGGTGACCAACCTTAATTAATTTTAAAGGCTAAATTATAAATTTTAAATGTATGTATATTATTTAAAATTTAAAAATTAGTCATTCATTAAAAATTTAAAATTACAAATTAAAAATTAACGTCGTATCTTCCGCTGCCCCTTAATCAAATACCTCCCTTGCTCCTTGCCCAAATCAGTATAATCATCAACCACCTCCAGCATTTTAGATGAAGTACTGCGTTCAAAGGAAATCAATTCCACCAGACAGCCTTTATTTTCCTGCAAGTAATGGATCAGGGGAATAAAGTCGCCGTCGCCGGTTACCAAGACAACTACATCTAATTTGTCGGCCAATTTAATGGCGTCAACAGCCATACCCACATCCCAGTCAGCCTTTTTTGCGCCGCCAGAAAAAATCTGCAAGTCTTTAACTTTTACTTCAAAACCCTGTTTGCCCAGAATTTCCAGAAACTTTTTTTCTTCACCTGCCGGTGAAACAATGCCATAGGCAACGGCGCGAATTAATTTGCGCCCGCTGATGGCTGTTTTTAAAATTTCCTGAAAATTAACATTGGCGCTATATAAATGCTTAGCGGAATGGTACATGTTTTGCACATCGACGAATACGCCGACGCGCTGGTCTGAATGTTTTTTCATATGAATAAGCTTAACCACTGATTTAAATTCACAGATAACACTGATGACCAATTTCCCCAATAATCTGTGCAATCAGTGAATAAAAATCTGTGGTTCCGATATTTCCTTATTAACCAAAATCCCCGCTTAGCACGGGGAATTAATTAAATATTATAATTGTTCAATTTTTTGTTGAGCAACTTTCAACTTTAATTCTTTAGCCAATTTTTCATAACTTTCAAAATTTTCCCTTCTTAAGTAA
This sequence comes from Candidatus Parcubacteria bacterium, assembly GCA_026395685.1. Taxonomy (GTDB): domain Bacteria; phylum Patescibacteriota; class Patescibacteriia; order CAIXNZ01; family CAIXNZ01; genus JAPLYC01. Next base: position 71,551 of record JAPLYG010000001.1, on the reverse strand, counting down.
TCTAATAACCTCTTTCGTTCCTGAACTTTTCTGATTAAGCCCAAACGGCTGGAATAATCATGTTTATGTTCTTTCATGTGGTTTGTCAGCTGCTTAATTTCTTCAGTCAAGATGGCAATCTGCACTTCAGCTGAACCGGTGTCAGTGTCATGGACGCGGTACTTTTTAATTACCCGGTCCTTTTGTTCTTTACTTAATGGCATAATTTTAAATCTTTCTATTGCGCTTATCCGAGTGTGGGAGCCGCCCCAAAACCGAGAAAACGCTTAACTTTATTAGCTAAGGTAATGGTAACACTTAAATTCATGTATGTCAAGACAAAGTATTGATGCTAATCTGCGAATTTGCTACGAATCTACTAATATAATTACGGGGACAAAATCCGTAGATCTGTAGCTTATCAGTAAATTTGTAACCTAATTAAAAACCCCCGCCTTATTCAGACGGGGGTTGGTTGTGCGTTACTTGGGGGGCTGATTGCCGGCGGGGACGCTCATATCCAGACTCAACTGTTTGGCGGTACTTACCGACAACAAGTTGATCAGATCCTGAGCGCCGTTTCCGTAGTTGGCACTGCTCCCACCCATCATGACGCCGGGCACCCAATTGCCCTTGTAATTGGAGATGGCGTTGGCGTACAGTTCGTTGACTTTAGTCCAGGCTTCCAGTTTCTGGCTCAAAGCACCGTCCGCTTCCATTACCAGCTTTTTCCTGGTAGCCTCGCCTTCACCAAGCAGGATTTCCTTCTGCTTGGTCTGTTCCGCGGCCTGGCGATCCAGAGTAGCCACGTCCAGACGCATCTGCGCTTCAACCACTGCCTTGGCTTTAATGGTTTCCTGCTCCCACTTGGCAGTGGCAGCATTGGCTTCACCCTGCTTTTCCACGGTAATGGCGCGCTGTTCAGCTTTTTTGGCCTCGGCCATGGCGGTCTGAACCTCCATGGTCGCCTGCTGCTGGCTGTTGATCTGCTTTTCCACTTCGCCGTCATAGTCGATGGCGTTGATGGAAAGGTTGTAGAGCTTCAAGCCGAAACGCAGAAGTGGAGAAGACTCTTGCCGCAGTAAAAGGCCCGCAGCATCAGTCGCGATCTCGACCTGGGTAACGGTTTTATCCGTTCCGGTCAGGGGATCAGTAACTTTGGCCTCCTTGGAGATTGTCCGGTAAATTCCCGAGGCAGCCTGATCTTCGATGTATGTGATCAGACTGTTTCTCTTTTCAGCGTAGCTTTCCTTGGAGGACATGAGCGGTCCACTCATGTAAACCGATTTTTCGATCACGGTCCTGATCACTTCCTGCTCAATTGCAGCCTGACTACCCAAACGCGTGTGAATATCCCTCAGCATAACCTTATCGACCGGTAAATCCACACGCACTGATCCGCTGATGGTGGCGTGACCGCCGTCATTGAAGCGGATCTTGATGGACTGATCCTTGGTATTGCCCTGATCATCCATCTTAGAAAACCAGTACTGGAAGGATTTTTTGTAATGGGTCGCATGTCCGAGGTTCTGATAGACCAGTCCGGGGTCAGTGTAAAAATGCAGTTCGCCGTCATACGGATCCTGGATAACCACGATCTCGCCGGCCGCGACCTGCTCAAAAAGCTTGGTCGACGCTGCTGCCAGCACAAACAAGGCGAGTATCGCCAAGACTCCGATGGTCTTTTTAAAAAGCCCCTGCGGTGAATAACTGTCGTCTCTCATTTTCCCTTCTCCCTTTCTTTCTGCTGTTGTCTGCGTTTGGTTTCCGGTATCCCAAAATTACTATCGGAATCTTGTTTTTCATCATGGTCAATCCCCAACCCGTCCAACTTTTTATCCCACGCTTCTCTTTCAACTTGGCGGGCTTCACTCTCAACTTCTGCTTCGGTCAAATCTGTCTCAGCCTTTATGAGCCTTTTGAAGCCGTTTTGGCGAAAGAGCCAAAAAAAGGGCAGTTTGGAAAACGCAGGAATAACCACCTGAGTTACACCCATCACAAAAATAATGGCCAACAAAACCAATTCAAGCACTTCCCACATGACTTTCTCCTTTCCCTTGGTTGTTATTGCTTTAAAAGGACAATATGTACGATTTGGCAAATTACCATATTCGCATTACCTTGTCAAGTCAAAATATATCCAAAATCTAACTCTAACTTACTAATTAATTTCTCTAGTTTATTTACAAAGATTCCAAAGTGTCGTAAAATGTGTTTATAAGAGGAGTTAAAGGAAGAAGAGGAAGAAAAGGAGAATAGGATTACAGGATTAGATGACTGATTTTGTCCTATTATCCTATTTTCCTACAGTCATCTAATCATCTTCTTCCTATTCTCCCTCACAATCCTATTAAAATACATGCCATCACCAAATCTCCAAAACCTAATCCGCCAATTTCTCGAATACCTCGAAATTGAAAAAGGCCGGGCGCGCAATACGATTGAGAATTATCATTTCTATCTCAACCGTTTTTTGGCTTGGTCTGGTTTTTCCGGCGCAGAACAAATCACCCAGGATTCTGTGCGCAATTATCGCTTATGGCTCAACAGGCAAACAGATGCGGCTGGTTCGCCGCTGAAAAAAAATACTCAGAATTATCATCTGATCGCCTTGCGCGCTTTTTTAAAGTATTTAGCCAAACAGGATATTAAAACTTTAGCTCCGGAAAAAATTGAACTAGCCAAAATGCCCGAACGCCAGATCGAATTTTTGGAAGGCTCTGATTTGCAAAACTTTCTGGAAGCGCCTTTTAAAATTGATCAGCCGGAAATATTACAACTGCGCGACAAAGCAATTCTGGAAACTTTATTTTGTACCGGATTGCGTGTTTCTGAATTAGCCGGCTTGAAAAAAGAGGCAATCAACCTCAATAAAGACGAATTCACGGTCCGCGGCAAAGGCTCGAAATTACGTGTCGTCTTTTTATCCAACCAGGCCAAACACTGGATAAAAAAATATTGTGATGCCCGCAAAGATATGTCCGCCTATTTATTTACCAATCATGACAAAGCCGGAATAAAACGCAATAAAACCAAAGAAGATAAAGGCTTAACTCCGCGGTCAGTTCAAAGGATCGTCCAAAAATGCGCCAAGATTGCCGGCATTACCAAAAAAATTACTCCCCATGTGTTGCGCCATTCCTTTGCCACGGATCTGCTCCAAAACGGCGCTGATATCCGTTCAGTCCAGATGATGCTGGGACATTCATCAATTACCACTACTCAAATTTATACTCATATTACTGATAAGCAACTGCGCGAAGTTTATAAGAATTTTCATCATAAAACTAAAGGCTAAACATAAGAATAATCGCCTTGACATATTATTTGCTTCCTGATAATTTAACGGAGACTTCAACTGAAGTCGAAAAAATACCTTAGGAGGTAAAAAATGGCTAATGACCCCAGAACCAACAGAGTTTTTAAGGGTAACAGGCCACGGATTAGGATTATCGGCAACGAAGTACGTTGCGATTGCGGAACTTTGTTCTGCAAAGTGGTTACGGGAGATACCAGCGGTATTGAAATTAAATGCCGCCGTTGTAAACGGTTAATATTCATTCCCTGCCAGATTGACTTGGAGATTTCAATCGGTAAAGAGCCGAATAAATACCTGGATGAAAGGTGTGACTGCGGTAATCTTTTAGGCAGATTTCTCGGTAACAAACTGGAAATTAAATGCCGACACTGCAAAGCGCTGATCATCATTCCAGCCAAATTCCCAGAGGATTATCTGGCCAGAAAAAGATAGTCGATAAACGATTTTCCCACTGCTGACAAAAGGCGAGTTCTCTCGCCTTTTTAATATTGACTAAACTAAATTTTTCTGCTAAAATACGAGTAAGCTCTGGGCTCGGAGCTTTGAGCTTTGAGCTTTTTTAAATTAAAATCCGCTCTGTCATCCTGAGCATAGCGAAGGATCTCCTTGGATACCGAAACCCAAAGAGATTCCTCATTAACATTCGGAATGACAGAGCGGATTTCGTCCCTGTAGTTTCCGCCGGAGGCGGATCCCGCGCCGCGGGACAATGGAGTACCCACAAATTAAATAAGTCCCTGTAGTTCAATGGATAGAACGAAAGCCTTCTAAGCTTTAGATCTAGGTTCGATTCCTAGCGGGGACACAAGGTTCTCCGCCAGAGGCGGATCCTGCTTCGCGGGAGATTCCTAGCGGGGACACACGGATAGTTAAAAGTTCAAAATTTAAAATGTAAAATTGCAGTTAATAATTCAAAGTTTAGGAAGGACATGTTAAATAATTATTCCAAAATTTTAAACTTTACATTGTAACTTCAAACTTTGCACTTTGAACTTTAAACTATTTTCGTGGCGGGTATAGCTCAATGGTAGAGCAGCGGGTTGTGGTCCCGTTAACAAGGGTTCGATTCCCTTTACTCGCCCAAGGAAAAATAAGACGCAAGTCTTGTTTTTTTGTTCTAATTACCATAGCTGTTGACTTTCTATCTCAATTATGATATCATAATAATATGAAAATTTACCTTTTACGCGTAGAAATAAGTCGAATTTCTGCAAAAGGCTAAGTTTTGCAGATTAATTACTTAAGAAAAATTATGAACGGCAAAATAAAGAGACTTACCGACAAAGGTTTTGGCTTTATTGCTACTGAAGAAAATCAGGGCAAAGACGTTTTCTTTCATTCTAGCGCCCTTTCAGACGCTACATTTACTGATTTGAGAGAAGGCGACGAAGTTACCTTTGACATGGAGGATTCTGAAAAAGGTCCTCGTGCAGTCAATGTAAAACGAGTTTAATACTTTTTTACATAGCAAAAATCCCTTCCGCGTTGCGGGGGGATTTTTTGTTTAGACTTTATTTGTAATAATTGCTATAATTCCAAGTACCTGCTAATTATTAATCTTTAAACTTATGAAGAAATTAATATTCTCCCTGCTCTTGGCTATCCTTTTAACTACGGCTGTTTCCGGCTGTAATTTTTTCAAAGCCAAGCAAACGCAAAATATTGCTCCCCAGGCAACCTCAACAGAAGTTTCAATCCTTTTATCAGCAGAAGATCCCAATAAATACTGCAATGGTGCGGATATGGACAGCGAGGGCTTTAGAAAAACCATTACCCAAAAAAATCAGGTTAAAATTGACAAAGGAAATTTATCGCCGAACCAATTGATAATTGAAACACTGGCAGCAGCAGCCAATAACTCGGAATTTTCAATTTATAACAATATTGACGAAAAATATTTAAAAATTGTCGGCGATACTGCCTATATTCAGCCGATTGATGGCTGGGCCGGCGTATCTATATTCCTCTGCTATTGGAAACCCTTTGTTGAAGTCAATTTAATGCAATTTCCGGAAATTAAAAAAGTCGAATGGGTGAATGACCAAAACAAATGGCTTGAATTATCACAATAAAAATTTCTACCTACAATTTGAAACATTAATCAAAAAAAATAAAAAAATGGCTCTGCTTTAAACAGAGTCATTTTTATGCTTGCGCGTTTCAGTTAAATATAGTAAATTCCCTAGGGAACTTTAATTAACCAAAACTGACAAACTCTTGATTCTTTGAGGAGGTAATCTATGAAATTGGATGAGATCAAACATGAGGGTCTGCGCAGATGGATCTGGCAGATGGCTGCCATGTGCGAGCCTAAAGACATTGTTATTGTCGATGGCTCTGATGCACAACGAGAAGAAATAATTCAGCTTGCTTTGCGCAACGGCGACCTGATCAAGCTAAACCAGGATAAACATCCTGGCTGCTATTATCATCGCAGTAATTCTGGAGATGTTGCCCGAACTGAGCAGCTGACATTCATCTGTACTCAGGATAAGTACCAGGCTGGCCCGACCAATAACTGGATGTCTCCTCAGGAAGCACGCGATCGGGCAACAGGGATCTTTTCACGCTCCATGCGCAACCGCGTAATGTACGTGATCCCATTTTCCATGGGACCAATTGGCTCTCAATTTTCCAAAATTGGAGTCCAAATTACCGACTCTCTCTATGTCGTGATCAACATGATGATCATGACCAGAGCCGGTTCAGCTGTTTTAGATGCCCTGGGGTACAAGGGTGAATTTACCCGGTGCATGCACGGTCTGGCATCGCTTGATCCTGAACGGCGCCTGATTCTTCATTTTCCCCAGGACAATGAAATCTGGAGCGTTGGTTCTGGTTATGGCGGAAATGCACTGCTGGGCAAAAAATGCCTGGCTTTACGCATTGCCAGTTACCAAGCCAGACAAGAGGGCTGGCTGGCTGAACATATGCTCCTTATGGGCATTGAGAGTCCAAGCGGACAAATCACTTACATTGCAGCGGCCTTTCCCAGTGCCTGCGGCAAAACTAATTTGGCCATGCTGATTCCTCCTGAAGGATTCAAAGCCAAGGGTTACCGTATTTTCACCATTGGCGATGATATCACCTGGTTGCGGGTGAATACCGACGGCCAACTTTGGGGTATCAACCCTGAAGCAGGCATGTTTGGTGTTGCACCCGGAACAAATACTCAGAGCAATCCCAATGCCATGGCAACAATTGGTAAAAACACGATCTTTACCAATACTTTACTTAAACCTGATTACACTGTCTGGTGGGAAGGTTGCGATGGCGAAACTCCGGCAAGCGGAGTTAATTGGCAGGGATTACCCTGGTACCCGGGATTGCGAGACGCTGACAACAAGCTGATTCTGGGCGCTCATCCCAACAGCCGCTTCACTGCACCCTTATCACAATGTCCCAGTGTCAGCCGACGGATTGAACAACCTCAAGGAGTGCCCATCTCGGCGATTATTTTTGGAGGTCGCCGCGCTACAGTCACACCTCTGGTTTATGAGGCTTTCAACTGGGAACATGGAGTCTATATCGGGGCAACTACATCTTCTGAGGTAACAGCAGCCCAAACTCAGGGCATTGGAGATCTAAGGTTTGACCCCATGGCCATGCTGCCATTCTGCGGCTACAACCTGGCTGATTATTTAAGCCATTGGCTGCGTACCGGTGAGCGCCTGAACCCGGCGCCAAAGATTTTCCATGTCAATTGGTTCCGTAAAGATGAAAACGGCAATTTCCTCTGGCCAGGTTATGGCGATAACCTGCGTGTTTTGGAATGGATTATTAGCCGTTGCAACAACAAAATTGAAGCGCAAAAAACAGCGATTGGCTTTATGCCGGGACCAAACGACCTTGATCTGACTGGCTTGAACATTGACCCTGAGACCATGGAGAAACTGCTGAAGATTGATAAAGATCTTTGGCTGGAAGAGATGGACAAGCGGGAAAAATTCCTCAAGGAAAAACTGGGCAATACCGTGCCGGTTGAAATTTTCCAGCAGCATTTGCTTTTGAAGAACCGACTGAACAAAAATTAAAAAAGACAACCAAGGGGCGGGCAAAAGCACCGCCCTTTTATTATTCCCAAAATTTATTAAATTTAAGCTAAAATTGTGTTATAATTACTCTATCAATATTAACCTCTTTATATGTTAAATTTTTCTCTGAAAGAACAGCTTAAAAAATCTCCGCAACAACTGCTTAAAGACCTACTTGGCACTGAAAAATTTAAAGATTCAATTGCCCAAGAAATTTTAATTTTACTTAGCACTGAAAACAAACAAACAGAAACTGCCAATTTTGTCGAATATATAAAAAAGATTAGCAATTCCGGCCTGGAAATCAGACGCCGCTTTTGGGCTGTTATGCTGCAGCTTGACCTGACTGCGGAGATGAAATCTCTGATTAAAGAAAAATTACAAACATCCGAAGAAATTAATCTGGGACAAGAAGTGTCAAGCGAAGAGCTTACCTCAAAGGAAAGACTGCAAAAAACAGTCATTGAAGCTCGCTTGCCTTTTGGCAATCTGCCGATTATGGAAACCTACTTAAAATCAGCTTCTGAATTTTCCATCATGCCGATGGGAGTGGCGCTTAAAATTAATGGTTTGCCCAATAATATAAACCTCAGCCCGAAAATTACCGGCGCGATTCTTTATACCTTTGAAAAAATCAAAGAAAACCTGGAAAAAAATAAATCCCTAGAAGAACAATATAAATTGGAGAAAGGGTTGCCCAAAGACAGCGTCTTGGCTGAAAAGAAATCTGACATTATTGCTTATTTTATAAAAAAAATATTAGCCGACGAAGTAAAAGAAACAGTCTGGAAAATTTTGCGCAAAGAATATCCCGACTTGAACATTGCTGATTTTGAGATTGAAGATTTACGCTTCAAGCAATTGAAACAGGCTTCAACCTTTAAGGAACTGCAAAAATTTGAGGAACTGGGCAAGCGAGAATTGAATGAATTTTTTTCCGGAGCGATCTCCCGAGAGCAAAGCAAAATTGTCGAAGTCTTAAATGACACCCCGGCTGAAATGATACCGCTTCATAATATTTTCCCCTTTTTAGATGCGGAGGGCATTAAATTTAAAGAAATAGCAGATCCCAATCCTGAATTATTGAATTTTAAAAGAATTAAAACCACTGAAAAATCAATTGTCCCCAATGAACTGCAGCAAAAATTCTGGCTGATTTCCAATGCTACCAAAACAGGGAAATGGACCAATGAAATTACCAAGCTGTATGTCAAATATATGGATTATTTTCCCCAATATTTGGAACATCGGGCAGCTGTTTTAGATTTAATCAGCAAATATAAAAAAGGATTAATAAAGAATCTTCCCCAGGTAATTCTTTCTGTTGCTTCCGGACCTCATGAAGAATTAAGAGCCCATTATGATATTGCCAAACGCTTTCCTGATTATAAAATGCCGGAACATATTATTTCAGCAGATTACAGCCTTGACATGCTGGCCAACAGTCGCGAAACCTTGCCTCAAGACATAAAAAATCAAGGCCATGATATTCTGGCGGATATGAAGCATACGCCGATTGCCGATAATTGCATTGATCTGGTAGAATGCTCTTCTTTTGATAATCTTAAGGGGCCGTCATCAGAAAATGATGTAAAAAATATGCTTGTTGACATGGTACGCATGGCCAAAACAGGCGGACTTTTACGTTTTTCCACCAATCAGCCTTTTACTTCGGAATTTTATAATGTCTTGGCAAAAAATAATATCAGCGTCCTGGAAAAAAGCGCCATCCCGACACTTGATAAGGACACCCAAAATCAAATCGAAGAAAAACTGGGAGAATCCCATCGCCAACGTGCCCTTACCAAACTGGGACGCTTGAAATATTTCCTGGCAAAAATCGACAAAAAAGTTAATTTGGAAAAATTAGCCGCAGACTTAAACAACATAACTGTTTTTCAAATCAAAGAAAAAATTACTCCGACTCAGGTAATAAAAGAAGTGAAAAAATCAGCAGAAAAAGAAGGCGGACTGGATCAAAGATACATGGAATACGTGGCCCAAAATCCAATTGGCTTTTTGAATAAAGGCCTTGACCCCAAAAATCTGCAATATTGCCTGCTTAAACTCAAGGGCAATGTCAGCGTAGAGGTTGCCCAAAATATTTATAAAGAATTTTTTAAAGAACGAAATTCTGAAAAATTAGCCGCCTTTGCGCCCCTGGTTTTGGATATTTTAACTTCTCTGCCGGAAACCACAAAATTAAACTTTCCCATAAGCTTGCTAAAGCATAAAAATCCCGAGGTGCAGGAATTTATGCGCAAAAAAGTGCTGGCAAACTTTACCAATTATGCGGAAAATTTGCTAATCCTGGATATTGCAACTGAAGAAAAGGCAAAATTATTCAGCCAAATAAAAATCGGAGCGGAAATTAAAGAAACTATTGAGAATTATATAAAAAAGCTGACTCAGGATATAAAAACCAATCAGGATAAGTTACTTGAGGTTTTGAGCCTGTTGCCAACCACGCCCAAGCTTGATTTACCCATTGTCTTGCGATATGCGCCAAAAAAACTAAGCAGTTACTATTTCAATTTAAGTAAAAATAACCCTGAAGAAGATAAATTAAATCTACCTGAAATTTTACAGCTTTTTAGCCTAACCACAAAATTTAAGCAGGAAAAGATTAATAACCTTGAGCAGGCGATTTCTGTCGCTGAAAAATCACACGATCGTGAGTTTATTATAAGTCTGTTTTATTTTCTTGATGCCAATAGCCAAGACGAACAGGTAATAAAATTAATTGGGGTGCACAAAAGTAAATTAAATGATCTTTTCGTAAAACTTTCAGATACAATAACTTCGGATCCGGGCTTTGTTCATCGAATTTTTCGCTTTAGAACAGAAATTCTGGGGGAAAAGATGGATCAGGAAAAACAAGATAAACTGCTGAGAAAAATGGTCGGAGAACAATACGAAGAACTGGTAAACAAAGTCAGCAAACCAGGCGTTGATCAGTTTGATACGGATAATTTAGACAAGCTGATTAAACAAATTTCCAAGACACATAACCTTTCCAAGCCTAAAATACTGATTTTACTTCTTCAGTATAAAAGGAGCTCCAATAATGACTGGGAAGAATGGGAAGTATATAGAATAGGTAAAAAAAGAAAAGACACGACAAAAAAGCATACTTTTGCCAGAATAGCCTATGATCATATTATTCTGTCAATTTGTCGTGAGCTGACAGATGGCGAGGAAATAAAAAAATTGCTGACCGGCAAAGTAGACATTATTAACGCCTTGATATCCCGGCAATATACCGTGAGCGGTAAAGAATTATTAAAATTTTTAGCTCTAAATTGTAAATCAGAGTATGCGCTTCCAAGAATTCTCACGACTTTAGCAAAAGTAACAAAATTGGGAGCAGAGCAGGGATTTCTGACAGAGCTTATTGATAAAAACTTTTTTGCCTTGAAAGCTATTATAGAAGTTGATCCCAGTCTTTTATCTGATGAAAACCAAAAAAAGCAAAGGATATTACATTATCTTGAAAAAGCTGCCAATATAAATTTTAAAAGTCCGGAAAGAATCAATAAGTTAGACGAAATTTTAAGTCAATATCCGAATTTTTTAAAGAATGAAGCTTTCGGCCGATTAATTGCTGAAAAAAACCCGGAAATATTTTTTAAATTTGCAGACAAGGTTGATGAAGAAACCCAGATTGCTATTATGGAAAAAATATTATTTCATCACGGCGTACCAGTCAGCGGAGGAGATAATTATGTTTATAAAATCGAACAATTTTTAAAAGCAAGGCCTGACTTGCTGGATGTCCCCCAAATTAAGACATCACTTAAGGAAAAAATAAGTTACTATAAAGATCTGTTGCTGCCGCAGTTGACTGATGAGGAAAAAAGGGAAGTTGTTATAACCTACATTAAATTCGGCACTGCTTCTACCGCTTCTATTGAAATTTTTAATGACCTTATTGCCAGAAACAAAGAACTGCTTGCTGATCAGCAACTATTGCAAGCTGTAAGAAGATATAATTTTTCTCTTTTAATTCCCTATCTGAAAGACTTACCAGCACAAATCGGCGCTACAAACTTAGAGGACATTATTATAAAAAAAATACAAGATTTGTCTGAAAGTGATATAAAGAAAATTTTAGAAATTAAGCCAGAGTATTTAAGTAATAGGAATATCATTGGAGAAATTGCTTATCATCATTTTGCCTTAGCCCTGGGAATAACTAAAGATAAAGAAATCCAGAAGAAAATAATTTTATCTGTTAAAGAATACCTTATCCACCCGGAGATGCTTGATCTTGAATCTTTTCTAAAAAGCAATCCAAAGATTTGTGACGACCTTGAAATAATGAACAAATTGGCAGACCTTAGCTTCTCATTGGCGTTGAAATATCTAAAATATTTAACGCCGGAAGATCAAAAAAGGTTTCTCAAGGAAGCGTTAGCCGGACGTGGCACCAATTCCAGGTTAATTATGGAAAACGTAAAAGGAATTATTCTTGAAGATGCTGCCGAAGTCAGAAAAATGGCAAAAAAAGACTTTGATTCTGCAATTGTTTATATCAATATGCTGTTTGACGATGCTAACAGCCAGGCAGAACTGCGTGAAATTATAAAGGAAAATTTTGACAAAACAAGCCAGCTAGAAAAACTCCTAAATTACAATTCCAGCTGGCTGCAAAATCCTGACAACTTACAATTTTTTGAGAAATTGGTGGAAAAAAATCCTAATTTTGGCTTGCCCTTAGTGGAAGCGACAAAACAAAAAAGGCTGATCTTTACTGAATTAAACTCACTAAAAGACCTGAGGCAAATTGATGAAATATTAAAAAAACAAGATGAGATCAAAGATTTGATTTCAAAAGGTACAGATTTGGGAAAAGATCAGGAATTTATAATTGCCTTAGCCAATAGAAATTTCAATATTGCCAGTCCGTGGCTGCGCAATCTTCCGCTAGAAAAACAGCTGGAAATAATCAGGAACAAGCTGAAAAATCTCAAGAAAAGAGAAGGCCAATTGGCAGAAGTTATCAGGGACAAATCGCTTTCTGCCAAAGAAATTACATTTTTAACTGAGTTGGCAGGCATCTTTAAAAATGAGCTTGAGAACCATATAAATCATTTTCTTAATAGTGAAGTATTTGAAAAGTTAGGAGAAGCTGAAAATTTTGAAGAAGCCAAAGAATTTGCCCAAATTTATTTTCCTTTGACAGGCAAATTTTTACAGCATCATGTCAAAAATCATCCTCAAGAGGTTAAGCAGATTCTAGAAGCAAAGCTGAATGAATTTACTCCTGTAGTCCTGGAGATTCTAACTCTGGTTGATTCTGACGTTGAAGCATTTACTAAAAACCTGCTGAATGATCAAACCTTTATGAAAAATCTTATTGGGGCCAACGAGAAAATTGACTATGGCGATAATAATTATGTCAAAAGAATTCTGGCCGGACAACTTCCTCCCAACAGGCAAATCGTTAGGAATGGGGAATATTTTAATGAAAATGCGCTGATCCTTTTAAACAGGCTTAACCTTAATTCTTTCCCAATTGAGGATATATCTATTTTAGATGCAGGAGCTGAAGTCAAAGTATCCTGGTATAAAATTTTTGTGCCCAACAGCAAAATACCAACCCTCTTTTTTAATGCTGAAACGCCTGAAGCCCGCAAAAATTGGGAATTAATTTTAGAAAAAGATGAAAAAAATAATGGCAGAGGCGTTATTGCTAGAATCAGGCTAAAAGGCAATGTAAATATACCGCGCTAATATAAATTTACAGCAAAAAAGGCGGCTCACTAAGCTGCCTTTTTTAGCTAAAGAATGTCAGACGCTCCTGACAAGATACTTTTGACACATTACCTGAAATTTGCTAAAATAGGCAACACACAAAAGCGCCTTAAATTGCTCTTACCAAAGGTCGGACCTTAGCCAAAATCTCATAATATCAAAATAGTTAGCTTTTACGATTATAGATTCTGGCTATAATATTTAATCTAATTTTTAATCCCCCACACCTATGATTTCCTTTTTTCTAATCGGCCTGGCTGAAATGATAATTTGCACTATCTGGACCAAGGTGGTCAATAAAAGCCAAGTCTGGGCCAGCGGCGCAATTACTCTGATTGAAATTATTGTCTGGTACTATATTATTGAAGCCATCATTTCAGACATTACTAATTGGAGTATTATTCTGGCATATGCTCTGGGCTGTGTTTTGGGGACAATGAGTTCTACTTACTATTTCCAGCTTATTGAAAAAGCAGAACGCAAATTTAAACGCTATAAAAGAAAACCCAGCTGGAAAAAATTAATTCTTAGCGTATTGTCATGGTAAACTCAGACAGCCAAATTACTTAAAAATACCTTCGGAACACGAGGGTATTTTTATTTAAAGGCAAGGTGTAATGGTAATGATGCTGGTAAGAGTGGAGTGTTTAGCCTGTCTGCCGACAGGCAGGTTACGTTGAACGTTGTACTATATACGTCACGTCAAACGATTAACGATAAACGAAACGATTATCGATACCGATTCACTAACAACAAATAAAAAAACCCGCATCCGAAGATGCGGGCATAATTTTTAGCCTTTGATGCCGAAATTCGCGGCTAATTCTTGTTCCTCCCTGGTAAGGGGTCTTGATTTTTCCGCTGTTTCGTCATGTTCTTTAAGCCTGCCCTGTTCTGCAGCTTCCAGGGCTTTTACTTCCTTGCGCATAAACTTCATATCCATAAGTTTTTCCCAATCGCCCGGGATGTAAATCTTAACAAAGAGCAAACTGCTCCCATACTTGCAGATCTGGAAAGGAAAATGTTTGGCGTCTTCAGAATCAGCGAATGTTTCCTGGGCGGACAAAACCGTTTTGCCCGCGATTTCTACATTCACATAGTATCCGCCGTAAACAAAATTTGACAGGTAGACCCTGAAAAAACCACAGCATCGATTCTGATTAAAATCATACGTAACAGTCGTATGATCGCTGGCTTCACGGACATCTTTTCTGCCAAATGTCTTTGCAATGGCCGTGGATTTCTTCCAGAGACGTTTTTTCTGAAATTCACGAGTTCTTGCCTGAATCTGCTTAGCTAGACTTTCATTAATCTCCATGTTTTGACCCTTCTTTTCTAGCTTGAAATTATAATAAAATCTATATTTTGTCAAACAAGAGTTAGGTGTAATGGTAAAGACGATATTAAGAGTGGAGTGTTTAGCCTGTCTACTTCCTATTGGCAGGCAGGGCAAGGTCACCTAACCCAAGCACTTTACACCTATCAACATCCTAACCCTAACCTTTTTGACAATTAGAAAAAGGGACCCGCGTTTCCACGAATCCCTTTAAAAATCAAATCAGCGAACCTGCAGACTTTTACTATCAAAGGTAATGCCTTTGGGTTCAATGATGACTTTCTTGTCCTCACCACTTTTTTCAATATGTCCGTAGCCGACAATCGGTATGTTGGTAGCCTTGGAAATATCAACGACCAGAGGCACATCCTTTTCTGACACAAAGATGGCAAAGCCACCGCCCATATTCAGGTTGCCATAGGCTTCTTCGTCGTCCACCGGACCATGCTTTTGCATGATCTGGAAAACCGGCTGAGGATCAGGAATTGTTTCAATGACATAAATAAAAGGTTCCTGACTACGCATCAGCTTGCGCCAACCATGGCCTGTGATATTGACTGCGTAGTGTACGTTCACATTCCAATACTGACAATCTTCGATGATAGGAACATAGATCACGGTCGGATCCAGCAAGGCTCGGCCATATGTCGTGCCAATATAATCAATTGGAGTTAAGTAGCCTTGGGACAACTTTTCAGCGATCCGTCTGGCCAGAGTCAGACCATTGGCATGAATTCCGGAACTGGCAAAAACGATGATGACATCGCCATGCTTGATCTTCTCGCCAGTAATCAAATGCTGTTTATTCCTAATGATGCCCATGGCCGCGCCACTCAGATCGATTGTATTTGGATTGATAATGCCTTTGAGTGTGGGTGTTTCCCCACCACCCCAGGTACAGCCAGACTTATTGCAGGCATGCATCCAGCCGTCAATCAGATTCTTGGCGCGCGCTTCGTCTTTGAACCAGGCTGAATCACCCACTGCCAAATACATGGCCGCGGAAATGGGCAAGGCGCCGACAGTAATCAGGTCATTGACGATCATGGCCATGCAGCACTGGGCAATTAAATCAAAATGCAATTCACCGGTTAGCTGTTGCATGGCTTCGGCCACAATATTCTTGGTACCCAAGCCTTCCACGACCTGCGCCAAAAAATGATTCCCGCAATCAACCAGATACGCGCTCTCGCCCCGGCTCGGAGCAAATTCCGTCATATTAAGACGGCTGATGTTACCGGCTGTTTTCAGTCCGGCTTGTTGCGCCTCTCTTTTAAATGGATCCATGTCATCGTAGTTTACGCCGGTTCCCTGATACGTCATTCCCTTTTGTTCTTCCATAATATTCTCCTTGTTAAAGTACAAACTTGTAACCAATTCGTATTTACCATATTAAAAATGTTGAAAATTGTCAAACATACGGTTAAGTGCAAAGGTAAAGATGCTAGTAAGTGCAGAGTGTTAAGGTAAAGTATTTATTCAACACCTAACCCATGAAACCTCCACCTACTAGCTTCCTAACCAACACACTACTCACCAATTAAAAAAAGCCCCGCGTCTTGCGACAACGGGGCGTTTGGATTACTTCTGTTCCATACACCACTGATAGGCGTTCTGGAACATTTTCAGCCAGGGCGAGTTTTCCCAATTTGTCCCGTAGGGCAAATAAGGCCACTGCCTGACTAGGACTGTACGTTCTGGATGCGGCATAATAGCAAGATGCCTGCCGTCAGCAGAACACAAAGCCGCAATACCCGCAGGAGATCCATTGGGATTGAAGGGATAATCCTCAGTCGGTTGATCGCTCGGATCAATGTACCTTACCGGCGCCAAACCTTTGGATAGGATACTACGATAGATTTGGTCATCCGGGAAGTAAAAACGACCTTCGCCATGAGCTACGTGGATTCCCAGAATTGATCCAGCCATACCCTTCAACATGATTGCTGGAGAATCCAAGATGCTCACTCTGACAAATCGCGATTCAAAAGATTCACTCAAGTTGAAGTACATCCTGGGCTGCGACAATTCATCAAGCTCGGGATAAAGCACTCCCAGCCAGATTTCTACCTGATCGCCATTACAGATGCCCACGCTGAAAGTATCTGTCCGTTGAAAAAAGGCTAAAAATTCTTTGACAAGAACCGGATTAAACTTGATTACTCCGGCCCAGCCAACAGCTGAACCCAGGACATCTTTATAACTGAATCCGCCTGGGAAAGCGACGCCGCGAAAATCGCGCAAACTGACTTTTCCGCTGGCCAGATCAGTGATGGTGACATCATAGGGTTCAAAGCCAGCCAAGTAAAACGCGACTTTCATTTCTTCTTGGCTGTTAGTGCCTTCATCGCGGATAATGGCCACTTTCGGTTTGCCGGGAAAATCAGTCTTCACCGGAGTAATTAAATCCGGATTAAAGCTGAGAGAAAATTCCAGGCCGTTGCCTTTGGCAATATTGGCTCTTTCTTGAGCCACGACTGCTTTGACTGAACGCAAGGCTTTCATCCGGAAAGATGTTTCCCGCCATTTTTGTAGCCAGAGATCACTCGGTTCATTGAAGATCGGTTCCCCATTAAAACGAATAATGATTTGCTTATCCGTAGTGGTTACTCCGATCTGTTGGATATGCTTCGAAAGACCGGCTTCGGCAAACGCTGCCAACAAGTCGTCTTCGTTTTCCGGCAGATATTCCAGGACAAAACCCAGCTCTTCGCAAAACAGTACCTCTTTAGCCGAAGCTGTCGGATGTTGAATGTTAACTGACAGTCCGCAGTTGCCGGCAAAGGCTGTTTCACACAACGACGAGATCAGACCATTACGACTGCGCAGCTGGCCAGAGACAATCAAGCCGTCAGCGACCAGCAATTTCTGGACGCTATCAAAAGCCTGATTGACTAAATCAACATTCTCAACATCAGGACAGTCATTGCCGACTTGGCCACAGACTTGAGCTAAGGCGCTCGCGCCTAAGCGGGTTTTGCCATTAGCCAAATCAACAAATAACAGTTTGGTTTGGCCAGGATTCTTGAGGTAAGGCTGCAATCTCTGGCGATAATCCGTACAAGCAGCATAGGTGCTGACTACTACTGTGCTGGGCGATTTGACTCTTTCTCCGCCGGCATTAGTAGCCATTGATAAAGAATCTTTGCCGCCATCAGCATCCATGCCGATGCTATTCATGAAATCGCGCAAAGCCACAGCAGCATCGTACAGCCAGGCAATCCCGCCCGGGACTTTGGCTGCCAGCATCCAGTTTATGGATGCTTTGATTTCATCTCGACTGCTGACCGGAACAAACATCAGCCTTAACAAAGCTTCAGCAGCAGACATTCTGGCGCTGGCTTGCGGTGAAATCAAGCCGATGATGGGTTTAGTGCCTACTGAATTGGTCATGCCAGTATGACTGAAGGGGCTGGGCGCAATCACCGAATATTTGTTGATCGGCAATTGCCAGGGGCCGACACACTGCTGCTGCACCACATGCGGTGTAACACTGCGGTCAACCACGTGAACTGCCCATTCCTGCGAACCAACTTGTAACAGCTTGAAAGTTTTTTCCAGAGCTTGAGCCACTGACAGATCTTCGGGTAAATTAAGCGGCTGAAGTTCTAGTTTGCGGCGCGTATCCTCATAAGTTTTCAGAGGATATTCACCGAAAATCTGCTGGAGACTGAGATCAAAGAGAGTGGTATTGTTCTGAGAATCAATAACCACGACTTTGCCGTCGCCAGTGATCGTACCCACCACGGCGCAGGGGACTTTTTCCCGGTCGCAGATGGCCTTGAATTCTTCCCAGCGCTCTGGCTTGATTAACATCGCCATATTTTCCTGGAACTCGGAAACCCAGATCGCCACCGGTGACATGGTTTTATCGCCCAGGATGATGTTGCGAATATCAATCCTACCGCCAGCCGGAGCCATGATTTCTTTAAGCACATTACCAGGTCCGCCAGCGCCTTGGTCATGAATCGTTTCAATCGGATTATCATCACCCTTCATGACGCAAGTGCGGATAACCTGGTCGGTTTTGCGAGCCATTTCCCCATCAGCGCGCTGCACTGATTTGAAATCAAGGGCTGCAATGTTCTGACCACCCATTAAGCTGGAAGCAGCACCGCCGCCAAAACCAACTTCATGGGCCTTGCCGCCGATTCGGACAATCAGCCAGCCAGGAACAGGTTCGTGTTTTTTAACATGGCGATCATCAAGGAAGCCAAAGCCACCGGTAAACATGATCGGCTTGATGTACTCCCAGCGTTCGGCACCGATACGCAAGCCAAAGCTCTCGAAGAAAGTCAGAATGACTGGCTCGCCACACTGATTGCCGTCATCAAAAGCGCCATTAACAGCTTTGCGGAAAAATTTCAGCGGGCTTTCGCACAGCGGATCATAGGCAAAGTTTGGATCTTCCCATTCCAGGGGATAGCCCGGAATATTGAGATTGCCGCCAAAAAATCCAGCTGAACAGGCAGCAATTAAGCCGCCTCTGCCCAAACCCTGATTATCGCGTCTGCGGCCACCGCCACCCGTTCCTGCTCCGGGATATGCTGCCCATAAGCAGGGGTGATTGTGCGTTTCGCAGGTCAGCACGTAATGGAGTAAAAGTTCGGCCATACGCACTGGCGAAGGTAAACCAGGTCTTTCAGGAATGAGGAAACCAACTGGCACACCTTTAATCGCCGAGGCATTATCATCAAAAGCAATAATAGAGTTGCTGAGATTGGTCAGCGTGCTTTTGATAATATCCATCAGCGTGAAGGGCATTGCCTGTCCGTCGATAATCAGCTTGGCGCGGAAGACATGATGTCGCGAATGTTCAGAATTACAGTTGCCCAGATCGCACCATTCAACATCAGTGGGATTGCGTTTGGCAACTTCAGTGAAGAGATACAAATAGTACTGCAAATCCGCCTTGTCCATGCCAGTGCCATATTCAGCATTGGCTTTGACCAAAGCATCCATTCCCTGTTCCATTACCGGAATATACTTTACCGGCTCCGGCTTTTTGTCAGTGACAAAAGTTGTCAGCTGATTGGGATACGGACACTCTGTCATTTTGTCGTGCAACAACGGCAGAATCAGATCGATCTTGCCATTGCCCAAGGTTTGAGTGCTTATGAATTTGTAACGTCTGGCTTCTTCCAGCCTGATCACAGGTAGTTCACAGGACTGGCAAATGGAAACAGCATTGGTTGAATTAGCTGTTTCAAAATGCAGCCGCGGACCAATTTCTATCACATTGCTGTGATCTTGGAAAAAAGTTCTGTCTGACAGACATTTGGCTCTGTCAGCTCCGCCTAAGAGCCACCTGAGCCGATCCATTTCCTCGTCAGTCAGTTCCCTTTTTGTTTCCAGGCAGAATACTTTTTCAGTTTCCAGCCCAGAAATTTCCGGCACCACTTCTGCCAGAACTTGCTGTAATTCTTCAGTCCTGGCTGTTGAGAGTAGCGGCCGACGATAGATGCGATAGAACATAGACATCTGGCATCTCCCTTTCTTTGCGTAATCGTTAACCTTGTTATACCTTAAGACTCTTTTTTTTCAAAGACCTTTATCTCTAAAAAATAAAAAACTGTCCCCCTAGACAATTTCTTATTTGCTTTAAACTTAACATTTTGGGGATATTTGTCAAACATTCTCGTTATACGTTTTTCAGCTTCGTTTTCCATTACGTCTCGTCAAACGATTAACGATAAACGTAACGATTTTCGATACCGATTGACGATTAACAATTTGTTTTGCCTAAACCCAACTTTATCTGCTAAACTAAAAGTATAAACCTAACTAATAACCCTAAATTTATGTTGAAGAAATTTTTAGTGGGGGCGCTAATAGGACTTTTTGTCTTAACGTTATTGCCTCTGACAGCTTCAGCCACCATCTCCTCCTCTTTAGTCCCCGGAACTTTGATTAGAGGCTCCAGCGATAGTATTTATTACTATGGCGCAGATGGCAAACGTTATGTTTTCCCCACAGAAAAAACTTACAAAACCTGGTTTATCACTTTTGATACTGTAATCGCAATCAGTAATGAATTATTGGGTGAAATTCCGATTGGCGGCAATGTTACCTACAAGCCCGGCGTTAAACTCGTAAAAATTACCACCGATCCCAAAGTTTACTATGTTGATAAGGAAGGAACTTTAAAATGGGTAACCAGCGAATCTTTGGCAAAAAATTTATGGGGTGCAGATTGGTCTAAAAAAATTGATGATGTGCCAGATCCATTTTTTATAAATTATAAAATCGGCGAACCCTTAGAAAATCCTGAATTAACCGCTATCCCTGCGACTTATTCCATTAATCAGGATAAATTAATTTCAACCCAGCCAGATCCGACCGACTCCCAGCTCAGCAAAATTACTTTAACCGGATCTATTTCCACCAATACTGTTAACTTGAAATGGACAACCACCAATATTAGCGCTGACCAGGGGTTTAAAGTTGTCTGGGCTAACCAGCCAGACCCGGTTTATCCTGGCAATGAATATCATTATTTATCAGATCCTTCAGCTCGCAGTGATACTTGGGAAGGACTATTCAAAGGCACCTATTATTTCCGCGTCTGCGAGTATCAGGCTGGCAAATGCGGAATCTACAGTGATAACATGGCATTTATAGTCGAAGACGGAATAAACACCGGCACAAAAAGCATTACTGCAATGTCAGAAACAGTTACTGACGGCATAAAAATAAAATGGACTACAAATATTTCTTCTCCCAGCGGGTTTAAGATCGTCAAAGCCGAACATGTAAATCCAGTATATCCCGGCGATGAATACCACTATTTATCCAGCCCGTCAGCAAATATAGATTTATGGTCTGACTTAGCAGTTGGCACCTGGCATTTCCGTGTCTGTGAATATTTAGGCGGGTCCTGCGGAGTTTATTCCAATGATGTAATAGTAATTATCAAAGCAGCAACAACTTCAACTGCCGATAAAAGCATCTCGGCTTCAGCGGTAGTTTACGGCAATAGCGTAAGTTTAAACTGGACAGCCAGTTTTACCTCCGGGCAAGGTTTTAAAATTGTTAAAGCTGAACATATAAATCCGATTTATCCCGGTGATGATTATCATTATCTTTCCAGCTCCGCCGCTAAAAGCGATGTTTGGCAGGGATTGAGCGCAGGTACTTATCATTTCCGAGTCTGCGAATATCTGGGCGGAGCTTGCGGAGTTTATTCCAATGATTTGGTGTTAACAGTGCAATAAAATTGAATAATATAAAAAAAGGAATCCCCACCAAGGGATTTCTTTTTTGTTTTTCGTTATTCGGTATCGTTTAACGTTACGTTATGCGTTATACGGAATTTGTTACCAATAACGATTTCCGATAAACGAAACGAATATCGAAACCGATTACCTATAAACCCATTTAAAAAATCCCGTCCACTTAAGGGCGGGATTTGAATTTAGGTGGGGAGCAGACTTTCAGAAAGTCTGTTCCCCTTGCGTTAGAAGACGATCTCAGCCCCGAGTCCGAGGCCGTGGTCATCTTCCACAAAGTTATTGTACCGGTACTCGACCAGCACATTAACTTTTTCAAATAACCGGTAACCAAGCTGAGTCTCAGCAATAAAGGGGAAATGCTGATCCTGCTGCTCATAGCTAAAGCTCATTTCCCAGAACCCTTCCCAGAAGAGTTTGTCAGTCACGTTGAGATTCCAGGCGCTGCCCAGCACTCCGACCTGCGGGATTTCTTCTTCAGGAGTTACCAGTTCAAACGTGACCGGCAAAATCTTGAAGTTGACCCAGCCCTGATCGTCGGCGAACATCCACTGAATACCAGGCCGAAACTGCGAGCTTGCCCAGGAAGAATCAATCAGCTCGCCAGTCAGTTTGACAGAGTTGTTCTGATCAATCTGCCAGAGAACGAAGCTCAGAGTGCCTTTGCCACAGAACGTCTGGACATCAGCATTGTCAGCTGCTTGCTTCTGGTTTCCCGGATTTGTGTAAAAGTCCACGAATCCCCAGGCGCTCCACTTCGTGGACAGCTGCGAGAAACCATCAAGCGTTATGGTTCTCTGCTCCCGGATAACATCGAAGTAGCCTGCCAACCGAAGCTGGCCAGCCTTAGCCGAAGTAGCCAACAGGCAAACAACCATAGCCGCCATCATCATCTTCTTCATATCTTCCTCCTTTTGGGTTGGGAACGTTTGTTTAAGTACTATCCTTTCTCATCCTGATATAACAGTATAGCACATTTAGAGAAATATGTCAAGTATTACGTCACTTAGTTATAAAAATTTCATAATTCTTATTTTTATCGTCAATTAGCCATAAAATAGACACTATTGACTTAGCCTAAAACTTATGATATACTAAATATGACGGTTATTTCGTCAACACTTCAAATTTAGCCATATGGAACAAATAGACTTATTACAACAATTAGGCTTAAATGAAAAAGAAGCCAAAGTATATCTGGCTGCTTTGGAGTTTGGACCGACTACAATTATTGATTTAGCTTCTAAATCAGGGGTCAAAAGAACCACTATTCATGAATTTATTGAACCTTTGATTCATCAGGGCTTTATCATTGCCACTTTTAGCGGTAAAAGAAAACTTTATAATGCCGCTCCCCCGGAATCATTGGAACTGATTTTGCAAAAACAGACTCAAGCCATTAAACAGCTTTTGCCTGATTTAAAATTTTTAGCCAGCAAATCACTGCAAAAACCAAAGATCAGATACTATGAAGGAATTGAAGGCATTAAGCATATATATGAAGACTTATTAACCACCAAGGATCAGATATATTATTTTGGTACTATCAAGGATGAAGTTAATTTAGTGGGAAAAAAATTTTTAGGTGACTGGATTAAAAAAAGAAAAGAAAAAGGCATTAAAGTAAATGCTATCAGAATCAGGGGCAAAGAATTACCGATAAAAGAATGGCAGGGAGGCGAAGAATTTTTACGTGATTTACGATATTTCCCTACTGAAGAAAAGGATTTTTTCGTGAATATTGATATTTATGATAATAAAATTTCAATCCTTTCATCAGCCAAAGAAAGCTATGGCCTGATCATTGAAAGCCAGGAATTAGCAACCAGTTTAAAATTTATCTGGCGCGTTGTTTGGAATGTAAGCAAAACCAAATAGAATCATTGACTTTTTCGGCAAAATATCTTAAACTAAAATCTAAGCCGCGTAGCGGCTTCCCGCTTCGCGGGATAATCCATTATCTATAATCTATCATCTATGTCCAAAATTATCCTCAAAAACTTTCTTATCTTCTTACTAATCTTCCTGGTTATTGCCGCCTTATTTTCCACCTACAATGCCAAGACTGAAAAACCCGCGGAAATCGGACTGGAAAAATTAATCAGCCAGATTGAAAATCAGGAGGTTAAGGAAATAATTGTCAAAAACAGCAATCTGGAGATTACCCTGCTTAACGGACAAAAGGAAATAACCAAAAAAGAAAGCACGGATTCTCTCAGTACATTATTGAAAAATTATAATGTTGATCCGGCAAAAATTAAACAGGTAAAGATTGACGTTAAAGAAGATGAAGGCTGGAGCTTTTGGGCAGTCACAATTTTGCCGATTTTAATTCCGTTTATTATTATCGCCGCTTTTATTTATCTGATGATGCGGCAGGTTCAGGGAGCCAATACCAAGGCCATGTCTTTTGGCCAAAGCCAAGCTCGAGAACTTAAGCAAAAAGGCAAGGATAAAATTACCTTTAAAAATGTGGCCGGCTGTAAAGAATCAAAAGAAGAACTGCTGGAAGTTGTTGAATTTCTGCAAAATCCTAAAAAATTCCTGCAGCTAGGCGCAAAAATTCCCAAAGGCGTGCTTTTAATGGGCGCCCCCGGAACAGGCAAGACATTATTGGCCAAAGCAGTTGCCGGCGAAGCTAATGTTCCCTTCTTTTCTATTTCCGGTTCAGAATTTGTGGAAATGTTTGTGGGTGTAGGCGCTTCCAGAGTACGTGATTTATTTAAACGCGCAAAGAAATCCAGCCCCTGCATTATTTTCATTGATGAAATCGATGCTGTCGGTCGCCAGCGTGGCGCAGGTGTGGGAGGCTCTCATGATGAACGCAAACAGACATTGAATCAAATTCTTGTTGAAATGGATGGCATGGAAACAAAAATCAATGTCATTGTTATGGCTGCAACAAATAGGCCAGACATTCTGGATCCGGCATTATTGCGCCCCGGCCGTTTTGACAGACGCATAGTTTTAGATATGCCCGATATTAAAGATCGTGAAGAAATATTAAAAGTCCATGCGGAAAATAAGCCTTTTTCCACTGATGTCGATTTACGCAAAGTAGCTGAACGCACCCCCGGCTTTTCTGGCGCTGACTTGGCAAATGTTTTGAATGAAGGCGCTATTATGGCGGCCAGACGCAATAAAAAATCAATTGAACAGCTTGATATTTTAGAAAGCATTGAAAAAGTCTTGCTGGGACCTGAAAGAAAAAGCCACATTTTGTCAGAAAAGGAAAGAAAAATCACTGCCTTTCATGAAGCCGGCCATGCCTTAGTTGCCCATGAGCTTCCAAATGTTGACCCGGTACAAAAAATTTCTATTATTTCCCGCGGCCATGCTGCCGGTTATACTTTAAAACTGCCCCTGGAAGATAAGCATTTACATCCCCGTTCAGAATTTATTGATGAATTAGCAGTATTTCTGGGCGGCTTTGTAGCTGAGAAGGAAATTTTTGGCGAAGTAACTACCGGAGCTTCTAATGACTTACAACAAGCCACTAAGCTTGCCAAAAGCCTGATTACCCAATATGGCATGGATGACACCCTGGGCGCGCGTACCTTTGGAGAACGTGAAGAACTTATTTTCTTAGGCAAAGAAATACATGAACAGCGCGATTATTCGGAAAAAACATCAGAAATGATTGATCATCAAATTTCAGCTCTGATCACTCAGGCGCAAAAAACAGCTAAAGATATTCTCCTAAAAAACAAGGTGCAACTGGAAAAAATAGTTTCTGTCTTGCTGGAAAAAGAAACCCTGGAACGCGGTGACTTTGAAGCCTTATTTACAAAATAAATAGCAATAAGCATAGCCCTCTGGATCTTTATAGTTTAAAACTAGCCTCTCAGCAGGGGCTAGTTTATTTTTATGCTAATTTGTAGTATAATTTATACAGCTAAATATTTTTTATTATAATAAATTAATTAAGAAAGTTAAGTCTTTTTTGCTTTATAAAAACGCAAAGAGACGGGGGAAAAATATGTTCATTTCTTATAAACAAATTCTTAAGCAAGCTTGGCAAATTACCGCCCATAATAAGATTCTTTGGGTTTTTGGTATTTTTGCTTCTTTTGTTTCTTTGGAAAATATTTATGAAATTTTCCTGGGGCAGATTACCCAGGCGCAGGATCCGGTCGGCTTTTATCAAAGCCTGATTATTTTTTATCAAAATCAGGGTCTATATTTTCAAAAAATTTTCATGGGATTGAGCATCCAAAAGCCAAACTTTCTGGGTTTTATTGCGTTTTGTCTGGCAGGTGCAACTATTTTAGCGGCTATCTGGTTTGCCTTTACTTCCCAAATCTTTGTTATCAAGGGAACGAGTTTAATTTATCATGGCAAGAAAATAACAATCAGTAAAATACTGGGCCAAAGCAGTGAAAAATTTTGGGCGGTTTTAAGTCTGAATATTCTCAATAAGCTCGTAATCTATGCATTATTTATTGCCTTAAGCCTGCCCTTGCTTTATCTCATCCTGATACAAAAATTCATACTTCTGGTATATGTCAATATTCTATTCTTTATTTTCTATATAATCCTGGCAATAATTATCAGTTTTATCACAGCCTACGCCATCAATTATATTGTCTTGAAAGACATGGAGGTAATTGATGCGATTTCCCATGCCTGGAAACTGTTTACTAAAAACATCCTGATCAGCCTTGAAATTGCCACAATATTATTTTTTATTAAACTGCTTAGTTTGATTGTTATTTTCAGTCTTTTCCTGTTATTCTTATTCCCCATGAGCATTATGGGTGTTTTATCAGTAATTAAAGGCGATTTGTTAGCCATTGTTTTATGTCTGACAATTCTAGTCTTAGCCTTTACTGCTTTGTCGCTATTTATCAATTCATTTTTTACGGTATTCTATCTGTCATCCTGGACTATTACCTTTATTAAGCTTAGTGAAGAGACTTTATTTGGAAAGATTCTAAATCTGATCAAGGAATTACCCGGATTCATGAGAGATTTTGCCAAAAAAAATAAACTTAAGATTGATGCGAAAATGATAGAAAAAAATGCCGCCCAGATAGCCAAAGAGGCGGAAAAACAAGCAGTGGTAATCTCCCAAAATATTTACGATAAATACAGGGAGTATAAGCCGGTTCTAAAAAAACGCAGTCAGAAAGTTGCCAAGGAAGCGGTTTATGCCTATACCAAATTTGAGCCTATAATAAAAAGAAGAGCAAAAAAAATACTAATTGAAGCTCAGAAGGAATGGCAAACCCAGACTAAACCCCCGGTTAAAACTAAACGAAAATCTAAAAAATCAAAATAATTTTTTACTTACTTTATGGCTGACTTAGACGATAATAAAAAAATAAAAGGCATCTCTGATTTAATTTCAGAAAGCAAAAACAAATCACTCAAACCGGTTTTAGCTGAAACGAATGTTCAGGAAAAATTTACGGAAAAAATGACCGCAATCAAGCTTGGAGAACTGGAAGGAGTAGCTCAGGCCCAGGCTCAACAGCTGGGCTATCCTTATATTAATCTGATTGGCCTGCCGATTAATAGCGATGCCATCAATGCTATTCCCCGAGAAATCTCCCGAAAGAATAAGGTAATTTGTTTTTATAAATCAGAAAAAGGCGCCAAAATCGCTTCGACGATGCCGAATAATCCAAAGCTGAAAGAAATCTTAACTATGGCTGCGAAAGATACTGCCAGCGGAACCGGAGAGATATATTTAATTTCCGAACATAACCTAAAAACGGCAGATCAGCTTTATGATAAATTTCCTCCCCCGCGTGAATTTATTGCCGGCGTTAAAATTACCGCTGCTGAGCTGGAACAGCTGCAGAAAGAACTGAAAAATTTTGGAATTTTGAATGCTAAACTGAATGAAGAAAAAAATATGACTGTAATTTTTCAAATGCTCCTGGCGGGAGCAATGCAGTCAAATTCTTCGGATATTCATATTGAGCCGGAAGAAAATAAAATAAATATCAGATACAGAATTGACGGTGTTTTGCATGTTGTCGCTACTCTGCAGAAAAACGTCTGGGAGAGGCTTGACTCCAGAATCAAAAATATTGCCGGCTTGAAAATAAATATTACTGAAAAACCGCAGGACGGCAGAATCACTATATTCTTAAAGGGAGAAAATAAAATGGAAATCCGTGTTTCTACCCTACCCACAGCCTATGGGGAAAGTATTGTTTTGAGATTACTTCATCCCAATATCACGGGCTTAAATTTTGAGGAATTAGGAATTAGAGGCAAAGCTTTTGATGATTTAAAAAGACAAATTGACAGGCCAACCGGCATGATTATTACCACCGGGCCTACCGGTTCTGGTAAAACAACGACCTTATATGCAATTTTAAGTAAATTAAATAATCCAGAAATAAAAATCATTACCTTAGAAGATCCTATTGAATACAAGATTGAAGGTATTTCTCAAAGTCAAATTGACCATACTGCCGGCTATTCTTTTGCTGACGGATTACGTTCGCTTTTAAGGCAGGATCCGGATATCATTATGGTCGGCGAATTGCGCGACCTGGAAACCGTAGATGTAGCTATTCAGGCTGCTTTGACAGGCCATCAGGTACTTTCCACCCTGCACACCAATGATGCCTCTGGCGCCATTCCCCGCTTCTTATCCATGGGCGCCAAGCCTTATTTATTGGCCCCGGCCTTAAATGCCGTGATTGGACAGCGTTTAGTCAGAAAAATTCACGATAAATGCAAAATTGAAGCCCAGCTGGAACCAGCGCAACTAGAAAAAGTTAAAGAAACCCTCAAAAATTTACCACCCAATTCAGGCTATAAAATTGATCTTAATAAATTAAAATTTTATCGCGGACAAGGCTGTGATGAATGTAACCATATTGGTTTAAAGGGTAGGCTCGGTATTTATGAAATCTTTACTCTTAACCCCCAAATTGAAGCTGAAATTTTATCAGGCAAAACATCAGAATATATTATTTCCAAAGTTGCCCATGATAGCGGCATGATCAGCATGGCTCAAGACGGCATTTTAAAAGCTCTTGATGGCATTACAACAGTTGACGAAGTCTTTAGAGTAGTTGAATAATCATTGAATAAAAAAGATCCTCTCGCCTTAGGGAGGATCTTTTATTTAAGGTTGCCGCTTGACAATAACCTAAACAACTGCTAAGGTTAGTAATCCGCTAAGAAATAATGTCTTTAAGTATAGATTAATGGAGGTGATAAAATGGCAGAAGACAGACTTGCATTAGCCTTGGCTGAATACAAGAAAAGATTGCCCTATAGTGATGGGAAGGGACTCGTGATTATTGACGCAAGCGTTTCCAGCGATAAAAAACTAGTTATCTTTCATCTTAACAACAAAAAAACAGTTTGTTTGCCTAGCGGATTTTTCATCGAAGAAATCATGCTGAACGTATCTAAATGATAAAGCGGCTAAGTCCAAGACTTTAACCGCTTTTTTTATTGCAGTAATTTAATTTTTTCAAGAGGCACAAAATTTTTCGTATAACCAACAATGCCATGGTAGGTCAAATTTGATCCGGTCATTCTCGGCTCTAAATCGTTTGGATCACATTCAATCTGTAAAAGCACGCGCCCTTGAGGATTATATGCGCCTACACCTAAAGTGCCTACTATTTTTTTAAAATCCGGCAAATATTTTGTTTTATGGGCTGAAAGTCCGCCTTCGCTTTGGATATTTGGCCAAAATTCAGCCGGGACAGTGACGATTGGATATATTCTTTCACTGATCATTTTTTCAATCATTTCCCGTGCTTCTTCCCTATCACCCTCCAGACTCCTCTTTTTTCGAACTTTATTATTGGCGATTTCTAATTTTGCGTTATTTTCCAAATCTTGAAGCCGATACAAATAATCCGCATAAATCGCTTTTCGTTTTTTTTCTTCAGCTGTTAACTGGGCATCTGTTTTCCCTTTAAATAAAGAATCTAACACTATCAATTTTTCGTCTGATAACTTTTTAATCTGCTCATTATCCATATTATTATTTTAATACCTTTAAATATCGTAAATTATTTTTAATTTCAATTTTCAGCCAAATCACATTTTTAAAAGCCTTAATATACTTTTTAATCTTGTCTGCCCACTCAATTATAACTATTGATTCTTTATTATTCAAATATTCCTCAATCCCCAGATAAAAAAGCTCCTGAGGATCGTCCAATCTATAACAATCGACATGAATTAAATTTTTAATTTTAAATTTTAAATTTTTAATTTCATATATCTTCATTAAAACAAAAGTCGGGCTGGTTACCTTTTCCTTAATTCCAAAATTTTTAGCCAAATATTGGGTCAACGTAGTTTTGCCGACGCCCAAGTCGCCTTCTAAAGCAATAATCTCTCCGCCCTTAAGTTTCTTGCTCAGCTCAATGGCAAATTTCTTGGTATCTTTCTCAGATTTTAATATTAGTTTTTTCATTATTTTATAATAATCAACTATCAATAACCAATCATCAAACAATGTCTAAATTCAAATTTCAAAATCCAAAATTTGAATTTAGTATTTAGTGTAATATAATTTGTTTGATTATTGAATATTGGTTATTGGTAATTAGACCTCCAGATTCGGATCCACCTTCACATTTTTCCAATTATCCCTGAATTTAGCCAAACCACCCTGAGTTTCAAAAAAAGCCGCTACTGCTACCATTAAAGCATTGTCTGTAGTCAAATGCAAATCAGGCTGGGAAAAAATGACTTTAGGTAATTCATCCTTAACTTTGGCGGCCAATTGCAGGCGCAATTCTCGATTAGCCGAGACTCCCCCGCCCAGTAAAATTGCTTTGACATTATAATGTTTAGCCGCGGATAAAGTTTTGGCAATTAACACATCGATACAAGCCTGCTGAAAAGCGGCGCACATTTTGCGTATGTTTTTTTCATCCTTAAATCGTTCTTTTTCCCATTCATATTTAACAGCGGTTTTTAGGCCGGAAAAGCTAAAATCAAAATCCTTAGAATGAATCATGGGTCTGGGCAATTTATAATCTTCCTTATCTGCATTTTCCGCATGTTTGGAGATTATCGGCCCGCCAGGATAACCTAAGCCCATAATTTTGGCGGCTTTATCAAAGGCTTCACCAACCGCGTCATCACGGGTAGAGCCGATTGTTTTTAAATCATTGGGATCATTAAGTAAAACCAAAGAAGTATGCCCGCCTGAAACAACCAGACATAAAGCAGGATATTTAATATCTTCAAGTTTTCCCTGCTCGCCCTTGAGATAATTAGCCAGAATATGCGCTTTCACATGATTAACCGGAATCAAAGGCTTATCCCAAACCATGGCCAAAGTCTTTGCAGCTTCCACACCTACAATTAAAGAAGTGATTAACCCCGGCCCATAAACCACAGCGATGGCATCAATTTGTTTCGGAGTTACTTTGGCCTGCTTTAAAGCCTTATCCAAAATCGGCAGCATATTTTCCAAGTGTTTACGCGCAGCCACTTCCGGCACCACTCCCCCGTATTTTTTATGAATATTAATTTGAGATGCCACCAAATTGGCCAAAACTTTAAAATAACCCCTATTAATTTCTAACAAGGCGACGGCTGTTTCATCACATGATGTCTCAATGGCTAGTATTATCATAATTAAAAGACTTAGTTTTATAACAAAATTTTAAAATCTTTATTTAAATGATACCTTAAAAATCAATAGAATTCAAGGTTAGAACATAAAAAAAACCGGCTCCCTTGAGCGCGGTTTATCATGTTAAAATTCACCATCGAGGCTGTTGAACTTTTTGTTCGCGACCACATCTCGGACAAATATAAGTAAGATACGAACTCTTTCCATCGTCACCCTTAGCCGAAGATTTTCCCTTAGATTCCATCAGCCCATTGCAATCTTTAGCAGGGCAAGGAATATAAGTCACATCATTTTTTTCAGGTTCTTCTTCAATAACAAATATTGCCGCCGGCAAAAGCTTTTCAGCCAGATCATCGGAACAGCTTTGTTTAATTTTCCACAAAGTGGCGCAAAGTGCCTTATAATCATCCAGCGAGATATTTACTCGCTTCATCATCTCCAGCTCCGCTGCCAGCATCCCTAAAAGAGTAGCAGCTTCTAAACTGGTCAAGTCAGCTAAAGAACAAATCTTGGTCACTGTTTCCGCAATCATTTCTCCAATTACCAGATGAGCTGATCTTTTAGACTTGTATTTCATCTTAATCCTCCTTGGTTATTATTACAGTTAGTCCTACAGTTACTTAATCAAATATCCTGACAAAGGTCAAGCCTTGACGATAATTGATTTTTACCCTATAATATAACCATAATCCCTTAGGGGATTTTTAGTTTAAAATGATTATTACGCAACTTTAAACTTTGCACTATAAACTTTGAACTAAACTTGCCGCCTTCGTCTAGTGGTTAGGACACCAGGTTTTTCCGCCAAAGGCGGATCCGCCTCCGGCGGACATCCTGCCTTGATTAATATGTACTATTTATATATTTTACAAAGCTTAAATGATAAAGGTTATTATATTGGAATAAGTGATAACCCAACAAATAGGCTAAAAGAACATAATAATGGCAAAACAAAATCAACTAAATGTAGAATACCCTTTGAATTAATATATATAGAAGAATATAATACTAAAACTGAAGCGAGAAAGATAGAACTTATATTAAAGAAAAATTATCAAATTCGTAAAGAGTTACTTAACAAATTAGGTTTTAATCTTAAATAATTACGCCGCCTTCGTCTAGTGGTTAGGACACCAGGTTTTCATCCTGGTAACAGGGGTTCGATTCCCCTAGGCGGTACCAAGAAGAAAGCGTTCGAGAGACCCGAGTGCCTCAAGGACGTACAAATTCAGAGAAACAGAAGAACGCCCGCAATAGCAGGGCGTTTTTCTATTTTACCTATTCCAGCATCAACTTTTTATCCTTAAGTACAAGCTTGCTTCTTAAGTTAGATAACAAATCTCTTTTTTCATAAACACTGCCTTCCTTTAAGATGTACTTGGCATAATTTTTAATATCCAGATCTTTTTGCTTATTTTTCTTTGTGTCTGACTCGCCAAGCACGCTGGTTTTGAATTTATAGTACCTGTCTATTTCATTTTCTATTTTTTCTTTTATGCCCAGCTGATTAAGATCGACCCGATCAATCAATTCCAGCATCTGCTTTAATAATTCGTCCTCTCTTATATAACCTGTCTTGCAATGGATATCCTTGCTCTTAGTGCATCCGTAATAAACATATCTGCTTACTGATCCGTCCAATAGCTTTTTGAATTTTTCATCTGCGGTTATTCCTGATCCGCAGGCTCCGCACTTAATCAGCTTAACAAACATGAATTCCTTTGCTTCTGATTTAATATGCTGGCCTCTGGTAATCGCTTGCTGTACCAGTTCATAGAGTTCTTGCGATATTAATGGTTCATGCTTGCCCTGATACCAGTTTCCGCTTTCTTTAGGATATTGGAATCTGCCGTAATAAAACGGGCTATTTAAAATTCTGTATACATTGCTTAGCGTTAAATGTTTGCCGTATTTAGTTTTGAAGTCTATATCAAATTTTAGCCAGGCATATAGTTTACGACCGCTAACATTTTCATAAGCTACTTTTTCAAACATTTTGCGGAGCACTGGAGCTCGGTCTGGATCTACTAAAACTTGACCTTTCTTATCAACATTTTTATTAGTCAGATAACCAGTCGGCGCCTGGCCGGGCCACAAACCCATTTCAACTCTGGCTCTTAATCCTCTTTTGACATTAACGCCCCTATTATCGTTTTCCAGTTTGGCCTGACTGCCCAAGATCATCAGTAGAAATTTTTCATTAGGTGAATTAGTGAATATCTGGCTGAATGTTCTGATTTCAATCAGTTTTTGATGATCCATCAGATCGACCAATTCGCCCAGATCCCCAGCGTTTCTACTTAACCTGTCGGGAGCCCAGGTTAAAATTCCATTGAATAGTCCTTTCTCAATATCAACTAACAGCTGTTTGAAAATCGGCCTGGCTCCCGAAGCTTTGGCAGAATGGCTTTCACGCCTAATCTCGGTTACTTCCAGATTATCTCTTTCTGCAACTTTTAACATTTCTTTAATTTGCGAATCAATGGAAAGAGCCTGCCGTTCCTCTTGTTCCGTTGATTTTCTTGAGTAAAGGCAATACTTGAGTATAGGCTTCAAATCCGCCTGTTTGTTGCTTAAAGCCCCCAAATTGCCCTTAATTTGCGTCGTTGGTTGATCCATAGGTCTTAAGGTTAATAGTTATTACCTAAGACAAGGGATGACGCAACGGCTTTGCTGAGTCCAGGAGGCATTGTTGATAACTAAAAATACAGAAACCCGTCTCTGTTAATTTTATCCTGTAACCTTTTATATTCAGCTATCTTTGCCGCCTTTGACTGTTCAGTGAAATGGTCTTGACCGGGGATATTTATATGAGTAAAATTTCCTGTTGTCACATAAAGTTCGTTCTGCTTATAATTAGCGGATATCAGCTGGTTAATTAATAGCGAAAAGGCATCTGCCAGATCCTTATATCTTTCTACGCCGAAATTAACAATCTGATTTATTAACGCTTCACAGCCTTTTTCAGGAAACAAAACAGTCCCGTCAAAAACCGCATTGCTGGTCAACTTTAATCTTTCATACTTATTAAGAGAGCCAACTTTTATTCCTTCTACGGCAAAATACTGAGAAGACAATTCCTGAATTAATACTTTTTGATAGCCAACATCTTCGATAAATAATTTATGTTTCTCCCTTTTTAATCGTATATCCAATAATTTTATCTGCTCTATCAACTGAGGGAATGTCAGCCTTTTGTTTAATGGATTAGGCAAAATAAAAATTTTAAGCCTTTCGCGAATTTGGTAGATATGAGCAGAAATTATTGCCGTAAAGCATGCTCCGCTATCAGTCGAAGCCGCAGGATCAATTCCTGAGACGGTGAATAAGTATCTATGTGTTTTATCATTGGGATCTGGAAGATTAGCATAAGTTTTAATCCATTCCTGATGAATTATTCTATCTCCATCATCAATTTTTCTTAATTCATACTCCAAAGCAAAGATGGCGGGATCGGGCATTCTTTTTTTTAGATTTTCAATATCAGCCATCGTCGGATACTTTCCCGGCCAGGCAATCTTTCCATCTTTATAAACAATCGGTATTTCTACAAATTTGCCGGTAAGATTGTCGCTGGTAATTCTTTCCTTTATTCTCATCATCAAAGAATCTTCATGAAGCAGATTCCCAATTATCACAGTTTGAGTTTGCTTATCGCCTAAAGGCACAATTTCAGAATTAAACCAATTATATAATTTGTCTCTCGACTCTTTGGTCTTAACGGAATAAGAATTTTCCACATCATCTAAAATAATCAAATCAGGACGGTTTTCTCTGTGTCTGATGCCTCTACTGCTTTGCTCAGTTGACAGCGCCGAAATTCTCGCACCATATTTGGATAATACCAATGTATATGAACGCCAGTCTTCTTCTTCCTTAAATGGTCCCAGATCCGATTTAAGCAGCTGGTTATTTTCAAGCTCGGTTTTTATGTTAAATAGCATTTGTTTGGCTTGATCCATTGTTTGGGCAATCAACACCACGTGTTTTTTCTGTAATTTGCCGAGTACTGCCCAAATCGGAAATGATACTGACATAATAGAACTTTTGCCTGAACCCCTAAAAGCGAGCACGCACAATAACGGATTTTCAGCATCATGCGTCAAATCAAATAGATTACGCTGGAAATCCGCAGTCTGATATTGGACATAGTGGCTAAAATAAATATGGAAGAACAATACATGAGAATTGTAGGCGATTTCCTGTCTGACTTTTTGATCAACCATTATTTTGGCTATTAGCTCTGGGTCAAAATTATTTGTACTTATCATATTTAGGATCATTAATATTTAAGCCAGAAAGCTCAAGGGCTTTCTTGATTAGAGACTTCTGTTCTTCGGACAGAGCCTCGTTTTCCACTTTTACTTTGCCCGACAATTCCAGCTTAGGCATATATCCAGGACACTTATTTTTTAACCAGTAGGTGATGGCCGTCATGTTTTTATCCTTAATAGCTGAAATTAACATGCTTTCAGCGCAATCATTTACCAATTCAGTGCCTTCGCCTAAGGCTTTATCTAATTTTTCAGCAAAACCCTTATCCTTTGCTTTCCAGCGATAAAGTGTTGCTCTGCTGATGCCAGTTTTTTCACAACAGACCTGAATTATTGGGGTCTTCTTAAGCTGGTCTAGAAATAACTCTTTAGTTTTTAGATCTTTCATAGTATTAAGTTAGTTTTTTAGGTTTAATGCCTGTTAATTTCTCGAATCTCTCAAGAATAACTCGGCAATAGTCGGGTTCGATCTCAAAAGCAAAACATTTTCTCTTAGTTTGCTCACAACTTAAAATAGTTGACCCAGACCCAACGAATCCATCATAAACAATGTCACCAATCCTTGTGCTATTCAAAATCAAATCTCTTAACAAACTGATTGGTTTCATTGTCGGATGAAGATTGTTGTTTTGAGGTTTAGGATAAAAGAGCACGCTTTTCGCCTTACTTTTCATAAATTCATGAGTACCACACCATCCGTATGCAATAAGCTCATGCATGGGAAGATAATCCTTTCGTCCGATTACAGCCTGACTCTTCACCCAAATTAGAAGCTGCCCAAAATTGTAACCAGCATTCTCAATCCCTTGTCTGAGTGAAAAAATCATCTTATCTGAATTAAAAATATAGAAGGCATTTTTCCTTTCCAAATAAGGTTTAATCGCTTCTAGCCATTCTCGGGTGAAGGAACTGTATTTTTCGTCGCTTTGATCTTCATCACCGACAATATCTTTATGCTTTGTCTCTTTTTTCAATAAACTTTCTTTTGATTGGGTAAAATTCACGCCATACGGCACATCCGCCAAAATTAATTTAATTTTATTATTGCCCAATAACCTCTTTACTAATTCCGTATCTGTACAATTTCCGCAACATAAAAGATGTTCGCCTAGCGTAAAAATGTCACCATATTTAATTGAGCTTTTTTGCTTTGATGTTTGCATATTTTTCAAACCTGTTAATAATTAGTTGTACGAAGATAGGTTCAATCTCGACGGCGTAACATACTCGCTTAAGTTGTTCACTACTAATAATGGCTGATCCCGAACCAGCGAATAGATCTAAAATAATATCGCCAGGAGATGTACATCTTTTTATTGCTTTTTCATGGAGAGTTGTTGGCTTCTCTGTGGCGTGTGTGTAATCTTGGCCTGGCAAACGTTTAACCAGCCAAATATCCAACAAGTCCATGATGTCATCAATTGTTCTGTTTCCTGTGCCGATTTCCTTGTTTAAAATTTCACTTAAGTTCTTTATGTCTGAAAGAAAAGGCGTTCCCATTGTTCCATAAACACAAGGCTCATATGATTTATTAAAACCTATTTGTGGAGTTACATTAAATCCATTCTTAATCCAAAGGCAGACCCTTTGGTTCTTTATCCCAAGCTCATGATAAAGATCTTGAATTAAACCAATATATCTTTGGTCACAGTAAACAAACACATGTAAATCCTTTTCAGAAACCGCCAATCCATTAGAAATAGCTCCTTTCAGAAATTCTTTGTATTCAGCATCGGTTTTCTTGTCATTAGTTTGTCCGCCATAATTTTGTTTCTGAGAAATCCCCAAGTTATAATCCAGAGAGATGTTGTAGATCGGATCGGTATATATCATCCTTGTCTTTTTACCGCCCATAAGCCCTTTTACTGCTGAAAGATCCAATGAATTACCGCACAAAATCCTATGAGATCCAATCTGGAATAAATCTCCAACTTTTATGTCTGTTTTCTTAATCTCTTTTAATTCCGTTTCTACATCAAAACTGTCATCTTCAGTTTCCAAGTTCTGATCCCATATCAAAGATAAATCACTGTTATCGAACCCAACATCCAAAAGGACATTTAAGTCAAAACTCTTAAGAAGTTCATAATCCCATGAGCCAGTACGGTTCATGCGAAGATTTAATTCTTTTTCTCGATTAATGTCGGGGATGTTCACAAAAATTGTCGGTATTTCCTTAAGCCCTAACTCTAAGCAGGCTTTTATTCTCATGTGCCCCGAAATTACAATATTTTTCCTGTTGGGAGCACTATTAGCCACTATTGGCGAAATTTCGCCGAACTTTTTAATTGACTCTTTTAGCTGGCTTATTGCTTCTGGCGTGTGGATTCTGGGATTGTAAATATCCACCTTAAGTTCAGCAATAGGAATTGACTCTATTTTTAATTTGGCTGAGTTTTGCATAAAATAAAATTAATTATAAATAATTAAAAAGCTATCCTCAATGGGGATAGCTTTTAACAAAAAAAGGCCTTAAGTCTGTTGTTAAAATATACCCATTGCTGGATTGTTTAAAATTAAATTTAATATCTTATAGGGATATTAAATGACTGGAACTTTTTTAGAATTTTAATTTTAAATCTTATATTTTAACTTCAAACCTAAAACCTTTTATTAGGGTTATAGATTTTTTCCTTTTTAAAACCGAACTTAAATGTTAATTAGTTATAAAATCTTATATCTTATTGCTGATATTAAGTTTTCGAAGAGCTAGTCACAAGAACTGTTACATTAATTATAGCTTAACTAGCAGTTCCGTCAAGTTTATAATCGTGTTTTTCAGATAATTACATCTCGTAAGTCAACCATGAAAATTCATCTAAGATTAAGCAAAATCAGATATGTTATAATTTTGTGATTTTGTAAGTCAAAAATTAAATTGTGGATAACTTTTTGCTGAAACCCGAGTAGATAAACTGTCGGTAACCCCGCTTTACAGCAACCATTTTTTAAGGTATGATATGAATAATTTCATACAATTTGGACCTAACCCCCAAGGATTCCTCCTTGGGGCATGGTCGCTCAAATCCATTCGCATAAAGACGGTCTCATGATCGGCACTATGCGAATGGTCAACATCCGAAAGGTTGTTGGGCGCCCGAAAGGGTGCCACCGACGTGGGACCCTTTTTGTTTTCCCAAAAATTTCACCTATTATATGGAAAATATTTTTTCTACCTTATATAGATACAAGCCTCAGCCGGGAATGACTCCTGCGGAGAATTTTTTTACTGAAAGCTTAAAAATCATACTTTCTCTTGATGCAGATCTTCTAAATAAATTTGTAAAATATATCAGTAACGATCAGGTATTTAAAGCTCCTTTTACCTTAGAAAGCCAAGTCAGATATGGCAATTCAATAATTGATTTGCAGGTTACTGATAAAAACTATAAGAAAATATTTATTGAAATTAAAGTCAATGCTCATGAAAACCGTTATTATGACGACGCTACAGAGGATGATTTTGGACAAGTTGAAAAATATCTACGAATGAATAAAGGTTTTGTTTGTTTTATAACGAAAGATCAGGGCAGTATACAAGTTAAAAGTAATATCGACAAATTCCTAGGACAATTTGAATGGTTTGAGGTCTATAATCTTTTGGACGATTATTTTCATAATAATAAGATTAATAAAACCAATAAATATTTTATTACTAATTTTTTAAAATTCATGAAAGAATTAGATATGCAACCATTTCAGGGTTTTGATAAGAAAGACATCGCCCTTTCCAAAACAAATTTCCTGGGCTTTAATAAAAAACTAATTGCCTTTTTAAAACAGATTTACAAAGACAAAAGGATTATCGGATTTTTAAAGAAACATAAATTGCAAGTGACACGCAATACCCCAAAATTCAGCAGTGACAACATGTTGTTCTATTTATTTTTTGGCAGAAACGAATGGAGTTGGTTTAAACGGATTGAATTAGGCTTCGCTTTATATATAGATGAAAAAAATTATACGAATGGACTTTATTACTATCAATGTATCGCTATCTGGAAAAAAGAATTCGCTGAAAAGTTTAAAAATATAAAACCGCAGAAAATCGATAAGACATTTTTCGTAAAACAACCGAACGATATTCATTGGCCATATTTAAAAGAAATGGCATTCCCCGAATTCATTAAGGGTGGAGAAAAAAAGGCAATAACTTTTATTTACAATTCTCTACTTGAATTAGAGAAGTCGGGGGTTATGGATGTTTTGAAGAAACTGCGTTAATATATAAACAAGCTTATGCTATCCAAATCCCAATTCCTAAAATATATCCAGTGCTACAAATACCTTTGGCTGTATAAATTCCGCCGTGATTTGTTGCCTGAAGAAACAGATGAATCATTGCAAAGAATATTTGACGAAGGTTATGAAGTTGAAGATTATGCTCGCAAATTATTTCCTAAGGGAGTTAAGGCAGAGGGGCTTTATGAAACCGCCAAGAAAAATACTGACAAACTGATCAAAGACGGCAATAAAGTTATTTTTCAAGCCACTGCCATGGCCAATAGCCTTTACGCAATGGCTGATATTTTTGTTAAGAACGGAGACAAGTGGGATATTTACGAAGTTAAAAGTTCAACCCAGGTCAAAGATATCCATATCATTGACTTGTCCTTCCAGAAAGTCTGTTTTGAATCTGCAGGTTATAAAATCGGTAAAACCCATTTGGTTGTAATCAATACCAGCTATGTAAGAAAAGGCGAAATTGATCCTAAAAAATTATTAAAGATTGAGGATATTACTTCTGATGTCAGAAATCTGATCAGCGAAACCAAGCTAAACATTGAATCCGCTCTTAAACTTATCAAATCTCCCAAAGAACCCCAAATAAGGATCTTAAAGCAATGTAATAGTCCCTATGAATGCCCATTCATTGATTACTGCTGGAAAGACGTGCCAGACCACTCAATTTACAGCATTGCCTGCGGATTAAGCGAGAAAAAGCTAAATGAGCTCCTAGATCAGGATATTTTAGAAATTAAGGACGTTCCCGAGGACTTTTTGACCAGAGACCGAGCTTTAATGCACCGACATGTGGTTAAGCATAACAAAGTCCATATTGAACCAGAAAACATCAAAGAAGACCTAAGTAACCTCAAATATCCGCTCTATTTCCTTGATTACGAGACATTCAGCCCTGCTATCCCGCTTTTTGACGGCTACAAGCCCTATCAGCGCATTGTCTTTCAGTTTTCCCTGCATGTGCAGGAAAAGCCGGGCGGAAAGCTGAATCATTATGAATTTCTGGCCAAAGACTTTAAAGATCCGACTGAAGATTTATTAAAAGCTCTTAGAAAATTTATATCTAAGAAAGGCACTGCCATTTCATGGAATGCGATGTTTGAAAAGGGCTGTAACAGTGAAATGGCAAAACGGGCTCCGCAATATGCTATGTTCTTAAAATCAGTCAATGATTCAATGTACGATCTAATGCTCATTTTCCGCAAAGGCTATTATGTCCATAAGAATTTCCACGGGAGCGCATCTATTAAAAAGGTATTGCCCGTATTGATTCCCAAATTGTCCTACAAGGATTTAAATATTCAGGAAGGCGGGACTGCTTCTGATAGTTGGAAAACCTTGATTGATCATGATATTGATAAAAAAGAAAAAGATAAACTTTATAGGGATATGCTGGATTATTGCTTTATGGATACAATGGCCATGGTGGAGATATTAAAGTTTTTAGAAAAAATATAGTTAAAACAAAAAAGAGGCGTTTAAATCGTCTCTTTTTTAGTTATATTTAAACATTAAAAGTTACAGGATCTAAATTACAGCTCGCAACTTTGAAAATTTTCTCTGTTTTAAAATTATCTTTTTTTGCCGTGCCGTATTTAATATGATAGCTTATATTATTTTGAGTGCAAAAATCTGTAACAACACTGGCGCAATTATCATAAAAATCTTTATTATCTTGGAATTGGGTAACCTTAACATTATAATTTAATTTGCCAAAAATTATCTTGTCGACAAAATCTATTTTCTCCAATATTTTCTCCAGGTCTTGCCTGACTAAATTAGGGGTTGGATAAGGCTCCATACTGACCCAGGTGTTTAATCCACTGTCATGCAGATATTTTAAAGCGTTTATTCTTGATTCGTAAGGAGCTGTGCCAGGCTCAAATTGCTCCTTGAAATTTTTATTCAGAGAAACCAAAGTTACGGCATATTCATTGCTGGGACTATATTTCGTAGTGTCTGCCAATTCTTTAGGATAAATTCCTTTAGTCAATACCGTGCATCTGATGCCATTAGCATTTAACTTCTCAATAATTTTCAAAGTTAAATCTGTAATCTCCGGCTGTTTATACATAAAAGGGTCAGTTGTGAAACAAAGATGAACTACTTTAATCTTATGTTTCAACCTGGGGATTTCCTTATCAAGTAATTCCAGGGCGTTGCTTACTATTTTAGGTTGGATCCAGTCGCTATAAGTCTTAATTACCCCACATCGTTTTTTCATCATCATGGCATAGCAAGGAAACTTACAGCCATGAGAGCATCCCTCTACATGATTAATGCAAAAATCAGCGTATTCAACACCGCTTTTATATAAAAGAGATTTTCTGGTTATTTTTTGCATGGGATTTATATGTTTTAATTATATCATATTTATACTTAGACCTTAAAATCCTTATGTATTCTCAATTGCTCTTTAGAATCAAAAAGGCTTTTTTGTTTCTGCAAGTTTTCCTTTTTGCTGTTAGCATATACTTGGCTTACGATTTTCATCGCCTGTTTGTTTCTTGACGCAAACAATAAATAATAAATCGTATCGCTTTTATTGGGGTAAGGCATGTCAAAGCCGATTACATCGAGATTATTTTTCCCGGCAGTATCGTTATTATTGCTTTTTAAAATATTATCAACATAATACTTAAGTATTTCTATGTCATTTTTATCAATAAGTTCTAAAAACTTATCGCCAATAAAATTCTGCAAATGCTTTATTGTTTTAAGTTCCGTGACTGTGATATCGTCAATGTCTCTAGTTATTACTTTCTTGGCTAATCCAGCAATCCTGATGACTCCTTCGTTTATATAGTTAAATAAAATATCTTTGGCCCCTGGTTTATTAATAACTGATAAGATGCTAGATTTATTCACGCTTTTTATGCCATAGGGATCAATAAAAAATAACGCCGGCTTATTTGCCATATCTTTTACCAGCCTAGCGATTACTTTATTGAAGTCATCATTGATTATTTCAAATTCAACATCCTTCTTATATGGCTCCAAAAGCTTAGTTAAATTATTGGCATAACCAGAATTTTCTTCAATAAAAAAACATTTGATTTTAAAATAATCTTTATTCCTGACTTTGTTATTCTTAAAATCCTCATTAATTTCCTTAACTGTTTTTATGGTTATGAGAGGAGAACCATCCACGATTGCGCCATTATCAAGGTAATCGCCCTTACCAGCAAAGCAATCTACTATAAAAACATCCTTAGCCCATGCCTGTTTTTTAAAAATTTGGCACCATGACTTAAGGTATTTTTCATAAATCTCCAGTTTTAATTTTGTATGTGGCCTATTGGTTAAATCCCAATAGTTCGTTTTCGGCATAGAATATGAATAATACTTAGAGATATTTTGTTATTAATATTATATCCCGAACAAAAGCCGAACACAACAATACTTATCCACAAGTCATTCCCCCGAAAAAACTGCCGATCGGAAACTCCTGATAGATGCTATCTAAAAGTTTAATAATTTTTGACCGCTCCCAAACAAATTGACGCTGAAATCTTGGAATTTTTAATTTCCCGCGTTCTAAATCCAAAATTATATTGGCAATTTTTTCTTCGTTTAGGACTTTGATTTTTGAGGTGAGCATAATTTATATTTAATTATTTTAAAAAATATTTATAATTTTTTTCTTCAACGCTTCTATTTGAAACTAAAAAGACTTTTAATCGCAATAAACTCCAGCCGTATGGCATTTGTTTGATTTTCTTAGTAAACGCATCCTCCCAATTTGCAGGGATGGCTAAGGCATAGGTTCTAGCCTTCTTCTGATCATTACCTTGTTTATCCATGCGAAAAAGTATCTGGCCTAAAATAGTGTAAAAACCATTATGCAGTGTTTGATTCTTTGCTTTCCCGTCACCTTTAACCTCTACCAATAAAACCTTCCTTTTAATAGGATGATAACCTTTAATATCAATACCACCTTCACCAATACCTTTAGGCAAGTTTGTTAATCGCCATCCTTTACTAATTAAGTATCCTCTCAAAATATTTTCAACTTGTGATTCTTTAAGCATATTATATTACATTACCAATTCTTTAAATCTATCATCTAAAAAAGTATTAATGCCAGCATAATTATTATTACTTCTAAATTCTAATAACTTTTCAATGTCATCGTCGTCTAGTGCGACAATAAAACCTCTATCATCTTGTGCTGTGTCTTTGCATCTTTGTATAAATAAATCTTTATTGCTAAATGACCTACACACTAAAAATCCGAATTTACCTCTATTAGTTGAAAATCTTCCAGACAATTGATCCAATGCAGGGTTGGCGGGATCACTTGCGT
This sequence comes from Candidatus Parcubacteria bacterium, assembly GCA_026395685.1. Taxonomy (GTDB): domain Bacteria; phylum Patescibacteriota; class Patescibacteriia; order CAIXNZ01; family CAIXNZ01; genus JAPLYC01. The sequence continues at coordinate 27,498 of JAPLYG010000001.1, read as the reverse complement.
AATTCTTACACTCGACAAATATATACCCGGACGGAACCGATTTAGTATTCGGTAATTCAAAAAAGAAACCGTCATGTGCTGAATTTTGGAATACTATATCAATTCTTTTCCTTCCATCATGAATTTCCTGCTCTTTTTTAGGGTTGATAAGGTAAGGATAAAATATTGCCGTCATCGCTCCTATAATATAATCATGATATTGATTAGCGGCTGAGTCTCCAGTTTGAATGGTATTTAACTTATTCTTTAAAGTATTATAATCAATGCTTCTATTTGTCTCTTGTTTATAAGCGAAAAATAAAATATCCTCTACGCTTAATTCTCTTAAATTATAGCCTTTGCTAGTTTTATAATTACTTAATATATCTGGGTGCTCTTTAGAAAATTCATAAAGATATTTCTTGGTTAAAGGATATTTTTCCTTTAAAGCTTTTTTGTAGGGTGGTTTTTTAGTCCCATTTTTTAAAGTTCTAACCAGTGAAGAATTTGCAGATAATTCTTCGGATTGAAGAAAATTCAATACGAAGTGTTGATAATATTCTTGATAATCAAATTCAATATCAAATCTAGCTATTGCCTTTGGGATTAAAATAACACTATTAGAATTACATACTGGCAGATTAACATATTCATTCTCCCATTCATTTAAATCTTGATTCCATGTCATCCCACTTGGAACCGAGTTTAATGTGATATTCCAAAGTTCACACTGTATTTGAGTATACTCAATTAATTTATGTCTGATTATATTTGTGGCTATATCGGAAATTTTATCACGGCCAATACCCTCAATTAAAAGTTCACATTCTTCTAGATCTTTTATGAATCCAGTTCTTACAGCGGTGCTTTCTGATAATGCTAAAAATAAAAATTCAGATTGCTCATTCCCGATACCTCGTCCTCTTGGCTTATTTCCAGTAGACATGCCTAATCTGGTTTGATTTGGCTCCCTTAAACCAGATAAAGCATTCCTGGCTTGTTGAGTGTTGCCTTGGCTAATTTGATCAATTAAATATTGAAAGAAATCTACGATTGCATTATGACACTCAATTGACCAATAATCAGTTCTTTTAGATATTGCATAGGGATCAATAAATAAAGGCACATCGCCATTATTTATAGGAACATCAACAAAATCAAGTTCGTACTGACTCTTATTTAGATTAAAATATTCTGAAAATTTTATAATTTGGTGTGGCATATTATTTAAAATGACAATCTATTCTATCAATGTTAATAGAATTAATTAAGAGAGTGGTGTTTTATACAAACTATTGTTTGCTTGATTTTCGATTATTTGGCGACAAAATTTTTGTCCACGCATTTTCTAAATCAACAGTCTCGCTCTTTGGTCTTTTGTTTTTTTCCAGTGGATCAATATCGACTTTAATAGGTATATCCGAAGCTAATCCAGCAACAAAACAACTTCCAACTGATAATATTGGGATAGTTTGAAATGATAGCTTATCAAGATAAGAAACCGCCTTCTCAACCGCATTAATATCATTATCATTAATTAGTCTATGGATGAAATAATTGTGCAATTGAGAAATGATTGTAGAGGAAATATCATATGGCCTTTGGCTTGCGATGGTCAAAAAGACACCAAATTTTCTACCTTCTTTAATTATTTCTTCAAATGTTTCTAGGCGATAATCTTTCCATGTTTCACTTTCCCTTTGCGACATCGTTGAAAGAATATTATGTGCTTCATCAACAATGATATGCAATGATTTTTTCCCATTTATCTCTTTTTTCCTCTCGTATAGTTGCTTAGAAACAATAAGAGGAATTATCTTTTTCATTTCAATATTTACATTTCTCAAACAAACAATTGATAAGTTATTTGAGTCTACTTCTTCATTAATCTCAATTAACTTTTCAAGCATATCGAATTTTCTAAAAGTTCTGCCGATTAAAGGGGCAATGTGTTCCTGATTTGAGTATCCCTTAATAGTCTCGTGAAAATAATTGAGTATAATCTTTAGTTTTAATTTACTAAACTCATCACTTTTAAATTTTAAACCATCCACTACGGTTTTTATTTTATTATCATAAATTGGTGTCTTGTTATTAAAATTATTTGAATCTGAGGAATTTGCCCAGTAATATTCGGGGGTACCACCAGTACCTGAAAAGAAATGCAAATTATTTTCAATTTCTTTTTTTAAATTTGTTATCCCATCTTTACTTTCATCTAAAACTAAATCTGAAATTCGTCCAAATAACTCAACCACAACTCCTTCTCGCATATTTTTGTCTTTTTTGTCAATAATGTTTCTGCAAATATCTTCTATATCAGAAATTACCCTACTATTAAATTTATCGACGTCATTTAAGTAATCATTTCTTACAACCCTATCCAGAAAAGGCTTTTGAGTCTTTTCCGTAGCTTCTAATAAAACGGATAACACTTCAACCTTATTAAGATTTTCTCTAGTTATTGGATATTTTTTCTTACTTCCTTCTTTACCTGTAGATAATTCGTAAACAGTTTTATTATTGGTAATTATATCCCTACCTATATATTCACCATTAAAATCAATAATCACGAAATCAGATTTAGCTTTAAACTCCTCGTTATCATCAAATTCTATAAATAATTCAGTGTAAATTTTGGCTAATGTGTTTGATTTACCACTTCCTGTATTGCCAAATATTCCTATGTGACTAGCAAATAAATTATTGACACCTAGTCGTATCTTTTGCGAAGGTTCTTCTGTTAAACTTCCTATGACTATCGACTTCTGACTATTTTTATAGAACTGATGAAGGGTGTTGAACTCTTCTCTATTTAAAAGATAACACTCGTTATCAATAAGTGGCATTTCTTTAATACCCTGTCTAAAACAACCACCTTCAAAATGACCAAAAAGAGAAACCTGCAAAATTCTATTTATTTTTATCTCTTCTTTGTTATATTCTCTATTGATGTATTTTTCTTCAGTAATATATTCTCCCTCAACCTTACCAATAATACTAACAAAACCTTTAATGATTTTTACATAACCACCAACTGAAACATTTTTTACCGTTTTACCCTCGTACAGTATGTGGGAATGATTCTTATCTTTATTTAATTTAATTTTGACAATCCTACCCTCTACAGACAAAACATGTCCAATTATAAAAATTGACTCCCTAACTAATTCTTTTTCAATTGGATTAATCTTTGTTGTCATGAGCAATGTTCTTAACCACTTTTTCGAAAATCAATTTTGTAATTACAGTTAGACTTAATTTGCTATTTTGTTCTCCATCTTCAGGTTCTACTATTTCAATATTTGAATATCTCAATTTTCCGATTTCCATTTTTCTTGCCAGATCTAAATTAGTATCTTTTTCGTGACTAATAAGATAGATTTTTAATGTGGGATTTGAATTAGCACCCCTAATAGTTATTTCTCTTATATGTTCATCTTCCATTGAAAAACCCATAATAAATAAAATGACATTTTCTTTCTCTAATTCACTAGAATACATTCTGAGTAATTCATAATAAGTCAGATCCATTACGGTTTCTTCAAGTTTTTTCTTTTCAGGATTCACTATTGCTAATTTTTTGTAATTGTCATCAAATTTTTTCCCAGACTTTTTTAGTAATGATTTATCAAAATGGGTTAATTTAGAGAAAAATATCTTGTCTTCAATTTTCTTCCAAGTAAGGGAACCGTGTATTTTTACCAGATTGAAAATAGGCACCTCCGATACATTTTCATAGTGCAAGCTTCGTTTTAAAATAGACCGCTTGAAATTACTTAAACTAAAAACTGAATTTAGTCTACCAGAGAATCCATCATTGTATTCCATGTTAAGTTCCTCTAATGCTACTTCCATTAGAATGTCAATATTAGTTGTAAAGATATTTACTTGTTTACTTAAAATAGTATTTTTTCTGTGAAGTAAAATGTGACCAATAAGCTCAAAAAAATCTTTATATGCTTTTTGTGTAATATTAAAATCATTCTGTTTTGAACTAGTAATATCATTATTTATGATTTCTAAATTGGGGATCATGACTTTTTCAAAGTATTCCTTCTTTATCTTTATTCTTTCAGCGGATTTCCTTTCTCTTGATAATCTTATCTCAATATCGCCAAGCAATGGCAAATATGGTGTTGACAAGCCCGCTCCAAATAAAAAATTCACATGAGAACTTTGTAATCCTTCTCTTATCTCTTGTATTTTACGGTCATCCATATTTTTATAGTTAGATTATTTAAATAATAAATTAATTTCATTATCAGTCAATCCGAACAAATTATAAACCACCTTGTCAATTTCGTAATTAACCGCATTTATTTTATCCTCACTTGGGTTCTGTTTTACCAATTTCAAGAATTCCTTTGCCTTTTGAATTAATAAATTTTTCTCCTGCTTCGTGGCCTTAGGAATAGGCAATCGTGCAGTCACTGAATTATCAAAATGCATAGTTCTAATAGCTTTACCAAAAATGAACCTATAAGCATACCAGTTAATTATCTTAGAATTTAGAAGACACCAAATAAAATAAGGCGAGAACTCTTTTTGTAAAGTTATTTGATTTACGGTATCCACTAAAATATAGTCTGCTTTTTCAGGTATTCCTGCAATAATTAAAATATGGTCAACAGGATTTTCTATATGAGCGACAATATTCTGGACTAAGACAGAATTATCTTTTAAATAAGCTTGATCATTGTCTATTTTACTCTTGTCAATTTTACCCTTAATCCCATCAATTCCAAATCTCTGTACTTGCGCTCCGCCAATAACCTCAAGTTCGCCCTTGTCTGAAATATGTTTTTGTAAAATTGCACCCCTCTGATTAGTGGCAATATCATTAAGCATAAGTGAATTTGATTTTATCTTTTTAGCGATTTCAACTTCGTCGGGTGAAACACTATTTAAAAAGAAACCAAATTCTTTTGCATCGGATTTATCAATATCGCCGAGGATGTTTAATTGCTTATTCTTAAAATTAGCGGATAAGTATTTTTTAGATTTCTTTTCTTTGTTGATTATAAATATAAGCTGTTCGAGTTTGACTTCTTTCCATACTTTATTGCAGTCCACAATCTGTTCCAGATTATTCCAAACATAATCCCTGATTTTTTCGTAATTAGAGGCAAAACAAAAAGCTTTAGGGACAATAAATCCGAATTTACTTTCATCCTTTAAAATATCAAATGAACGCTTGATAAACAGGATTGCAGTATCAGTTGAACCGACCCCAAAATTATTAGCATAAAATTCCTTTTCATTATCATTCAGTTCAGCTCCATATGGCGGATTACCGATTATTGCGTCAAACCCACCATCATTAAATATTTAACAAAATGCGACGAAATAATTAAAGGGATCAACTTTTGATAAGTTGGAGAAGTATTTGCTCAACCCACCGTTAAGATTTTTATTAATCACCATTTCCAATGTGCCAATTTCTGTCAGCAAGTCCTTTTTCTTCTGATCATCTGATTCTTTGTAAAAACTAATCTTTAAGTCAGCTAATTTATTAACTTCAGTTTTATAATTATCAAAAAGATTTAAGCTTTGCTCTTTATCCTGTAATTTTTCACCGCCAATCAATGAATTACCACAGCGAATGTTCAAGTTTAAATTAGGCAAAAGGTGTTTACCCTTAAGATCTTCAGGTTTGGTGCCATCCAAAGCCTTAATCAGCAGATTCAACTTTGTAATTTCCACGGCTTTGGCATCCAAATCAACCCCAAACAGATTCTTCTGCAAGATTTTCTTTTTTAATTCAAAAGCAAACAGACCGCCTTCTCTGTGAACCCGCATATATGCATTTAAAAACTCATCAAATGCTCTGATAAGGAAAGAACCTGATCCACAGGCAGGATCTATGACTCTTATTTTTTCTATTTCTTCAACAGTTTTTGCCTGTTTCAATATCTCACCGATTGTATTTTTCACAATGTAGTCAACAATGTAATCGGGAGTATAGTAAATACCCTGGGATTTTCGTTTTTGTTTCTGCTTATCGCTGATTTTCTTTTCCCTGTCCGCCGAAGCTTTAGCGGAGGCGGAATCAGTAGTTCTGGACTTGGCCAATTCGCCCAAATAATTCTCGTAAACTTCGCCGATAATATGAACGCTTAATTTAGAAAAATCAATTTCTATCAAGTCTGTGATTATTGGTAGGATAACTTCGTCATTGATCTTAATATCTTCTTCATTGACTTGGCTGTAATCTTTAAATGTGAAAAGCTCGGTATTAAACTTATCATCCATCTGTTTAAACTTGAGTTTCAATTCCTGATACTTGGGCAACTTTGATTCCTTAACCTGACCAATAATGTCTTCGCCAATTACATGCTTGTCATGGCAGATGTCCATGAAGATTAAGCGGTCTAAAATTTTCTGTGCTAATAAATCAATATCATCAGCCTCAATGCGAGGATAATTCTTTAATAAATATTTACGCAAGGATGACCGCCAAACTTTAATCTTTTCAAAAAATTCTTTCTTTATTTTTTCCACGCCCAAATCCTGCTGAACTGGATAATAAATAGTATCCTGATCAATTCTGCCCTGAGTTTGCAGTAAGAAACTTTTAGAGAGCTTGAGTAAGAAGTTTAAACCATCTTCTGAAAGCAAATCAATATAATCTTCTTTGTTGGCGTTCGGCCAAAGCAAATCATAAAAGGCATACTTTTTGTTTTTATATAATCGCCCCTGATAAAAGCTGTACAGTCGCCATTCCACGAAATTAGTCAGTACGCCCCAGGCCACACCCTCACCAGAACAATATTTTAATAACTGCTCTACAAAAGTTTTGGTCTGATATGCTCCGTCAAGCATGTCTTTTTTGTGGGCATCCTTAGACTCAATAACTAAAAGTTTGGATGTGCTTGATTTTAAAACTATATCGGGCTTTTTGCCAGTCTTAACATCCTGTCCTTGGTTGATATTCCAGCTTGAACTATCCCAGCCCAGCAATTCCAGTAACTTAATCGTAAAGCTGGTCTGAACATGTTCTTCAGACTTTGACCAGCCGTCTTCTTCCTTGAATTTCTGAACCAAACTAACAAGCCCTTTCTTCAGCTTGTTTTTAGCAGAATCTGTTATATCACTGTCTATTTGTGGCGTTCTTAAGATTTGGTGCTTTTTGTCCATATTTGAGAAGTTTAAAATTAAGCTAATTTATTCTTATTTTACGCCTAAAATTGCGCTGAGTCAAACGAAAAAAAGCCGTTTTTCCTAATAAAATTCAAGCATTTATTAACCCTTTATTGCCCGTATAAATTGCGAAACTCATAACTGCAGATAGGACAACTTTACCAGGCTTTAGGGTTGATAAATAATCTAATTCATACTAAGATATCTCCATATCGGGGGCAAGAGATTTATTGTAAGATTCTAAATTATAAAGGAGGTTAAAATGAGTGAGGCCAAGAAGCAAATTTTGCTCGTTGACGATGAAGAATATGTGCGTAAAGCCATTTGCCGCGCATTAAGGAAATTGGGGGTTGAATTTATACAGGCGGAAAGCGGGGAAAAGGCTTTAATCTTGTTGCAAAAGCAACAATTTGACCTGCTGATCACTGACCATAAAATGCCGGGAATGACAGGATTGGAATTGATTTCCAAAGTAAAAGAGACCTATCCGGCATTGCCCGTGATACTGATTTCAGGCAATCTTCAGGCAAGAGAGGCTCCCAGCGGAATACTTTTTACACCCAAACCGTGGCAAGACGATGTGCTTGAAAATTTCGTCAGGCAATCTTTGGGAAAAAACGCCTAACCTATGCAAAACGCCAGCTTATTAGCCGGCGTTTTTCTTTTTTTTAGCGATAGGCAAGCTGAATATAAAAGTCGCGCCTTTGCCGAGTTCTGACTCAACCCATATTTTGCCCCCCATGCTGTCTATCATGATTTTGCTGATATACAAGCCCAGTCCCGTGCCTTCCTGCTGGCGGCTGAAGCCGGTATCCAACTGGGAAAATTTTTGGAAGAGCCGTTTTTTTGAAGCAGGGTCAATGCCATGCCCCTGGTCTTTGACACTGAAAATAAAGTTCTTATCCTTAATTTCACCGGAAACAAGAACCTTGCTGTTGGGCGGGCTGAATTTTAATGCATTATCAATCAGGTTATATACCACTTCCTGCAATTTTTCCGGATCAGCCTTAACTAAAAATTTCCCATGTGGCCGTTGGCAGATTATTTTAACTTCTAAGCCCTTGGCAATGGTTTTAAGCGATTCCACGACCTTGGGCAATAAATCACAGGGATTTAATAATTGCAGGTCAAAGACAGCTTTTTTGGCCTCAATACGGGTAATATTTAAAATCTTTTTAATAATATTTAAAAGCCTGTTTGATTCATTATTGACAATCTGCAGGCTTTTTTCCTGCTGGTTATTAATTGAACCCTGTTTTTTTAGGATCATTAATTCGGTCAAACCGATAATAGAAGTTAGGGGCGTTTTTAACTCGTGAGCGGAAATATTCAAAAATTCATCCTTTAAAGCATCCAGGCTTTTTAACTCTGTTAAGGCTATTTTTAATTGCCTGGTTCTTTGTTCAACTTTACGATCCAGCTCATTATTTAATTTTGCCAATTGTTTTTCAATAATCTTGCGTTCAGTAATATCCCTAACTATGCCGGTGACACCGACTATGTTGTTCTGGCGATTCCTGATAACTTTATCAGTTTCTTCAACCCAGCGATAATTGTTTTTTTTATTGTCTGATATGAGCCTGAATTGGGTTGGTAATTCCTGCCCTGTTGTGATGGTTTTTTTAAAATCATTAATTACTTTATTCCTATCGCTTTGATGAATGAATTGGAGGAAATTTTTTCCGATAAGCTCTTTGGGGCGATATCCTAATTTGGCAATTTGCGGACTGATATAAGTCAAGTTGCCGTCCAAATCTGCAGAGTAAATAATATCGCTTGTTTCTTCAACCAAAGAGCGGTATTTTGCCTCGCTTTCAGCCAGCTTATTTTCCATGGATTTTCTTTCCGAGATATCCCTAGCAATGCCCAAAATTGTGGTTTTATCGTTTAATTTAACAGGATAAGTGCTTATTTCAACTATGACTGTTGCGCCGTCTTTACGTCTTAATTTAAATTCATTAGGGCCAGTCGGTTTGCCTAAAGCATTAGCAGCTAAAAGCTCTGCCGCTTTGAGTATTTGCTGGGGGCTAATCAGCTTCAATTTGAGAAAACTTTTACCTATCAGCTCGTTTCTTTTATAACCGGTCAATATTTCCGAGGCTCTATTGCCGGCAATAAATGTTCCCTTCAGATCATTCAAATAAATCGTTTCGGGCGCGTTTTCAAAAATTATCCTGAAACGTTCCTCTGACTGCCTCAATTTTTCTTCTGTTTTGGTTGAATCAAGAATTTGGTTTTCTATGGCCAAAAAGGACTGTCGTCCGTTTCCAATTTGCTGTATTTTATTGATATAAATTTCATATTTCATCCTGTCGCCCGAAGCGCCATCTATTTTGATTTTGCCGATCCACTCTCCTTTCTGCAACCTGGCTAAAATCTTATTTTGTTTATTATTTGATTGGCAATTGATTAAATCAAAAAAATTTTTAATCCCGATCTTCTCCCTGGCATAGCCATGATTTTTAGCCGCTGCTTCATTCAGATAAATAATATTAAAATCATTGTCCAAAATAAAAATGCCGGAGAATGAATGCTCCGTGGCATTATAAAAGTTGGCCAAAGAATCATTAATTACTGATTTTTCTTGCAAATCAGATTGGCGCTGCAATGCTTTTATTTTTTTACCATTGATTGCGCTTGCCATATTTTTTTAAAAAATTCCAACGTATTTAAACGCCTTTTAAAACTACATCTATTTTCGCCAGCAAATCTTCCAGCTTGAACGGTTTTTCAATCGAGCCTTTGACATTGTCAAGCTTTTCAGTTTCTTTCAGGGCTTTTTTAAAACTGTTTGATTCAATCGGCAGAGCGGAAATTAAAATGATGGGTATTTTTTTAAATGCAGAATCAGCCGCTAAATTTTTGGCGACCTGGATGCCGTCAACTTTCGGCATCATAATATCAAGCAAAATTAAATCGATTTTATTTTGCTTCAAAACTTTCAAGGCTTGTTCGCCGCTTTCAGCTTTGCTTGCTTTATGTCCCCCTGCTTCCAGGCTTAAACAAATCGTCTCCAAAGTGTTTAAGTCATTGTCAACTGCTAAAATTTTAGACATAAGTTTATATTTAAAATCATTAAATTATTTTTTTATAAAAAATTTAGCCACATTGCTTACCAAATCAGCTGTTTTTTTGTATTCAGCCTTGTCTTGCGCCGAAGGGCTGATTTTCAACCTTTGGCTAATGGCTTTTTGGGAAATATACAGGCTTTGGTAATTAAGATTTTTTTGAAAGGCGACAGTCAGCAAAGTGACGATTTCCGCCGGCTCTTTTTTGATTTCCAAAACTTCGCCCTGATCAGAGATTCTTAACCCCATAATTTTATTGGCTATCTTAACAGCCTTATCGCCCAGATGCAGCTGCATAGTCAGGATAATGTCGCTGATTAATTCATAATAGGGTTTTAAATTTACGGGAACTTTTTTATAATCAAATCTGGAGATTATAATTTTACGTGGCCTGTTAATAAAATAAATAAGCAGCCATACTAAAATTATTCCCACTGATATTATAGCGCCTAAAATTGCCAATTGATTCAGAAATAAGCCCAAGAATTTAAACTCTACCTGAAAAGGGATTTTGGCAATAGCGGGTACTTCCTGATCCGCATATTTTAAATCAGCCAAGAGAAAATAGCGCCCCGGCTTTATATTTGAAGGTATTTTTACCTGCTTGATAAAACTGGCAGTAGTTTCAACGGCAACTGTTTCTGATTCTTCAGAGATTAGATTATTAGCTACATCCAAAACTCTGTAAGCCAATTGCACATCAACGCGTCCGCTGCCGCCCATATTTAGCAGTTTAATATTTATGGGTAGGCTTTCGCCTGGCGCGATTGTCTGAAATTGCTCCAGCGCTGTGATTTCAATCTTATTCAAATTTTGCGCCAGAATATTATTTTTGGGCCAAAATAAATATACATTGATAAATATAATAACTAAAAAAATTTTCTGCCAGTCTTTGGCGGTCATATGATAACTTAAGAAAAATGATTTTATTAAGATTTTTTACGATTCCTAACAATAATGGCAATTATTACAATCGTGATAATGGCAATAATTGCAGCCAAAACAATATAAAAAGTTAATTGAGATTGTTTAACTGCATTAGCCTGAATATCAAACAATGTTGTTTTTTGTAATGCTATTTTATCCTGACTAGCGATATAATCGCTAATTGCTAACACGCCAGTGCTTTCATTGCCTGCTTTGTCAACTGCTTTAACAGTGACAAACTTTGCTTCTTTTTCGTTACTATTTAAGATATAAGGGCTATTAGCATTTTTAAACTCACTATCGTCAAATTTTATCTGATAATGATCAATGCCTGCTAAAGCATCCGTGGTATTAAATAAAATTTGATAGGTATTGGCATTATTTTGGTTTAACTGGGCTTCAATCGAGGGTTGCGGAACCACTGGCGGAATTGTGTCAATTTTTAAAGTATAATTGGCTAATTCGCTAAAGCCTGTCTGATATTTAGCCTTCAGATAAAAAATCCAAATCCCGTCTCCAACATTATTGTATGTTGCAGTATTATCTTTAGTTGTAATTGTTTCACCAATATCTTCCAAGGTATCAGCTGATAATTTTGTCACATAACCAAGCGCATTAGCTGGCTTGGTCCAGTTCAAAGTTATTGAATTTGATTTTGACCAGGCATCTTCAGGATTAGCAGCTGAGGAAATTTCCGGCGCAGTTAAAATTATTTTTTCCTGCGGCTTAGCTGGATTTATTTCTTCTTTTGGCTTTTCAACTGTATTTAAAGTGAAAGCCAAACTATTGCCTCCGCTATAAATATCTTTTGGTTCGGCAGTAACCATTCTTGAACCGGCGACTAAAGACAAGGCGGCTTTTCCGGCTTTTATGACCTTAAAGGTAGCTGTGCCCAAGACGCCATTTGAACTTGTACCCTCGCCTATGCGATAACCGCCGACATAAAGGGTGCCACCACCAATAATTTCACCGGGACTTTTTTGGGGAAAAAGCGAACCCAAAGTAAATCCCTGCGCTTGCAATAAATCAGCCGGGTAAGAAACCTTTGCCCTGACTACCTGAAGCGCATTACCATCGCTATTGATATTAATAGAGACTTTAAGAACATCACCAACTTTATAAGTAGTTTTACTTGACGTTAAAGATAGCGTGGCTGAGGCAGCTAAGGCAGGCAAGGAAATTAAAGTTAGAACCAAGGATATTAATAAAACAATGAATATTTTTTTCATAATTTTTGCAGTTATTTTAAAAATTAATAATAATTTTTTAAATACTCCAATGGCTTACAAGATAGGCCAAATCAAGATCATCGATTATCCCATCTTTATTATAATCGCCATCGGACCAATTTTTGTTCCAATTAGAAACTAATTTCGCCAAATCAAGATCGTCAGTTATGTTATCGCCAGTTATATCAGCAGAGCCAGTGCGAGTGACAAAAATCGCCACCGCTCCGCTGCTCGTGCCGATTGAATTCTTGGCAGTTAAAGTAAAAAAATTCAGGCCTATTTCCAAAGAAACAGTCGCTTGCCAAGTTGTGGCCGTAGGATAGGAAACAGAATTGTCTGAATTATTAATAAAAACAATGGTATTGGCATCGCGTCCTCCATGTAAGACTAAAATTGAATTGCCGGTCGGACTGCTAAAAGCATCAATAGTTGGGGCAAGTACCTGAATTGGTTGATTAATGTTAGTATTGGCATTAACATTAGTGTTTGTATTTGTATTAACAGGCGGGTAATAGCCTCCGCCGCCCCCGCCATAGCCAAAGGCGGTTTTAATGCCCCAAAAAATGCCATGGCCTAAAAGACCAGTTGAAAAAATAATTAAGCTGACAATCAAAATAGGCAGTGTTATTTTGCGTATTAATTTCAGTTTCATAAGCGATAAATTAGTTTTTAGGTAGATATTTTAAGTTTTATTTTTAAAACCTTAATATTAGTATAATTGTACCAATTTTTAAACAAAAGATCAATGAATTTTGGCTAATATTTGCTTAATTTTTAATTTATCTTAATTTAATCTTTTTTTAATAAAATAAGAGTAAAAAGATTAATTTCCCTGAATTTGATAAAGATTTATTTCCAGTGAATTAAAAGTATTCCACAGATGATTTGATTGTAAAAAATTATACTGAAAAATATCCTGGCCTTCTAAATCTCTGGCCCAGATAATATATTTGATATTTTCTAATTGTAAAGTCTCAATTATTTTATTTTCAGCAAATTGATTTTCATTAATTATCATATTTTCAACCTTCTGATATTCTGATGCGCCTATTGGGGTAATAATTGAATCCAATTCCATATTTTGGCTCTGAATAACTTTTTTATCAAAATATAGTTTAGCTGGGCTGGCAGTAATTAACGTGTTATTAAATCTAAGGGAAAAATACTGGTGCCAAGGCAAAAAAAGCACTTTATAATCACTTTTATCCTGATTCAAAATTTGATTAATTTGGAGCCACGACTTTGGATACCAAATCGGCTGTAATTGTCTGGCAAACCCTCCTAATATCGGGTATGTATAAATAAGGGGGATGAGAAAAATGAGAGCTAAGACAAAATTAGTTAATTTGAAGTTTCTTTCTTTTAAAAATTTTATAATTGTTTCCAGTCCCAAACCAATAAAAAAAATATAGCTAATCACTAAAAAGGCGCTGAATTTATTGGTATCGCGAAAACCCCGCCAAAAATAAATATTTGCGAATAACCACTTATTTAAACCCTTAAATATAGTTTCGCCCAGTCCGGTTGAAAAAATAAAAGCCAGCAAGCCGAAAATAAAAAAAAACACAGCCAGGCCTCTCTTTCGTTTGTTGCGCAATCCTTTAATTAAGCCAGTTAAAATTAGGAAACTTAAACTTAGGCTAAAGATTGACCATAAAATAAAATTATCCTTTGGCCAGAGCCAATAATTGGCCCAGGGCTGATTTTCCTGCCAAAATCCGTAAAGCGATAGGACATTTAAAGTTGTGCCTAGACGAGGATCTCCGGATGATTTAAATAATTGGATATTTTCCGGCGTAAAAGTGTTAAGGATGGATTTTTGATTATTTACTAAATAGGGAATCAGCCAATAGCTGCTTAAAATTAGAATGCCTAATCCTAAAGCGCAGCAATATTGCAGCAACCTCATAGCCGCCTCTTTTTTATTGGCGATTAAACTATGTAAAATCTGAAAAATTAAGAAAATTAAAATAAGCAGAATTGAAATTACCCAAAAATGCAGAGAGAACATGCCTATTAAAAAAATCCAGAACAAAATTATGATTAAGTGTCGCCGATCTTGAAATTTGGCAAATTCCAGCAAATAGAAAATTAACGGCGGCAAAAAAGCATAAGCAAATAAAAGCTGCCAATGCCCGGCCAAAAATCTCTCATATACAAAAGGATTAACAGTATAAAACAAAGCCGCCCAATAATTAGCGCGATAATTTTGAGGAACGGGCAGAAATTTAAAAGCTAAATAACTGATACACAAAAACAAAAGCAATAAAATTATTTTTTGTAAAATCCAAGAGGGTAAAATTAAATCCAGCAGCGCCAAAAAACAATAGAAGGGATAGGTATTATAAATATTATTATTAGTTAGAAAATTGCTAAAATGAGGCGTAAAAATCATATCCAAGGTTAAGATGTAGCCCGGCTTGAGCATTTGCCAAAGAATAATAATGGTTAATCCTAGGAAAAAAATGATGCTTTTAATTTTTTTAGCCATTTTTTTATTTTATTAAAAAGATTATAACCGCGGAAATCAAAAACTAATAATGTAAAAATCATCAGCAATAAATAATAAGCGTAAACTGCGGCTAGAATCGCATAATTATCCTGTTTTAAATGCAAAAAAATAGGGCAGCTAATCAATAAAATCAGCGCTGGCGCTAACAGTATCCTTCTGTCCCACTTATAACAAAGAAAGACTAAAAATAATGTTACCAAACAAGCAGTCGCAAAGTTTATCAGAAGCCAAATAATAATAAAAACAATGATTATTAAAAATCCATAGAGCTTTTCTTTTTTTACTTGCAAATAAACAACCCTTGAGGTATTCACCAAACAATCTAATCCCAGCTGGCAATATTTTTCAACCCTAGGCTTGAATTTTTTAAAAAGCTTAAAAATCTTACTGATTTTCTTGCGGTATATTATTTTTTCAGCCATATGAATTTATAGAAAATTATATAAAACAAAATCATAGAAATAGAAACGACAAATGATATTAAAGCGCCCAGATAAAACCAACGTTGCGGCCAAAATTCAACTGTCATTTTGATATCATAGCTGCCGTCAGCATTTTTAGCGCAAGCCTGATTATTTCGGCACAACTTATAAATATCAACATACCAGGCATTTAAAAAAGAATCTAATCGGTAATGATTTTTTTCAGAGATTTTTTGAGGTTTGGCAAAAGGCCACCAGGAATTTAAAATTCCTTGGTTTTCTTGGCCATTAAACTCTAGTTGCCAATAAGGATTATAGCTTTCATTGAGCGCCAGAAAAAAGGGAGCTGAAGCCGATTTTATATTAATTTCTTTTTTTATGGGGCCGATATTTTCAAATTCTATTTTTTTAGGCTCTTGAATCTTAAATTTTGGCAGGCTAATTAAATAGTATTTGTCCGTTAAATCAGTAATTTCTATGAATTGGAAATGGTCATAGCGCGTAATATTATTTTTTCCATTATTTGTGGCGTAAGCATAAATGTACAAATTCGCCTGAGTGGCTCCTTCAGGAGTAGTGATGATTTTATTAAAATTTTGCCAATCTTGATTATTTAATTTAATTTTATCGCTCAAATAGTCTTTTTGCGGACTGTTAAAGCTTAAATAATAGCCGACACTTTCCGCATTGGGACTTTGATAATCAAAGCTAAAAAAATAAGTTGAATTTTCTTTTATCGGAAAGTTTACTGAAGAGCAGGCGTCATGCCTGGTAGCTTCTAATTGCAAAGAATAGTCACCTTCAGTTTTTTCTTGATTATTTTGGCTCATAGCCAAAATTGGGTTGTCATCATAATTATGGCAATCTTTGACCTTTTTCTGCCACAAACCATCTTCAAAAGACGAATTTTTTATAATATTTTGATAATTGAGATTTTTAGACGAATAAGAAAAAACATTTTTTTCTTCTGTTAAAATAAGATTCTCCCGATTATATTCTTTGCTATTGCCTTGTATTTCCCAGGATTTAAGCTGATTAATTTTTAAAAATTGCAGATTATCATATAGGTTTATATTATTGTTCATCTCATCGCTTTCAAAAGCATAAAGATAAAGTTTAGCTGAAGTGGCATTTTGGGGCGTGGTTATCCATTTTCTATAGACCTGCCAATCGTTTTCATTATTAATGAAACTCTCATTGATTATTGTTTTTTGGGGATTGTTAAATTCCAGATAATAACCGACTTTTTGTCCTTTTAGGTTTTTGTAATCAAAACTGAAAATAAAGTCCGCTTCTGGTTCAACGGAAAATTGCGTTGAAGTGCAGGCAGTGTGCTTGGTTGCTTCTAACTGCAAAGAATAATTACCCTGGGTTTTTTCTTGGTTATTGAGATTAATATTTAAAATGGGGTTGTTGTCATAGTTATGGCAATCCTTGGCTTTGTCCTGCCAAAGCCCCTGTTCAAACGAAGGATTGACTATTAAATTTTGCTTAGTTTCTGAAAATAGTGTTAGAGATGCTGTCCTGTCAAATTGGCCGAGAGAAATTTCCACATTTGGGATTAAAGGAGTTAAATTGCTATTTTGAGATACATAATATTCAATAGCATCTTCAACTTTAATTTGCTCCAGGATATTTGTTTGTTCCTGGCTAATTAGCCGGCCGTTAAAATTCAAACTGCCCGAAGGCTTAGTATAAAATAATATAATAGAGTTTTCCTTTTTGGCATATAGATTATTTTTAAATTTATTGGTCAAAAGGAAATTGTTTTTTTGATTAATTGAGCTATCTGCGGTAAATATAAGTTCATCCAGCTTGATATTTCCAAAATTAATATTTTCAAATAAATTTTCCAGCCCAGTTAAGTTTTCTATTTCTTTATCACCATTGCTGAGGAGCGTAAAATTAAAATCTTTATTTAAATAATTATTAATCAAATTAAACTTTTTTTCTAAATTTTGATTTGCGCTAACGGCAAAAAGGCTGTCAAAAGCAAAAATATAGGGTTTGTACCCCTTGTTTTCATATAATTTAATTTTATCCAGGCCGTCTATTTTTAACTCTGTTAAAAAATCCAGATTTTTAATTTTATCAATATAATCCTGATAAGCGCTGCCATAATATTCATATACGTCACTCTGCCAATCAGGCATAGGTATAACGAAATATTTAATATTTGAAAGATCGGCCAAATAATTACCATAGTTTTTTTCTAAGGGTTCAAATATAAAATCAGCGTAATTTTTTTCCGCTTTATGCTCTGAGTAAAATGTTTTGTATTCGCTATCCTTAACAGATACCAAGGAGACTTTGGGCTTGTCCCAGTTATAAAAGCCCCATTGGGAATCGCGGGGAATCCACAGCGTGCGATAAAAATCATTGCCGGATTTTATTATCTGATTTAAAATTTTATATTCCCCTGGCTCTATTTTGGGAGAAAACAGCCAGCCTACTTCTCCTGTTATCAGCGGCTTAGCTTGCCATAAAAAGATTATACTAAAAAGAATAAATATAGCGGACTTAAAATGTTTGTTAAATCTTTTATTTTTAATGATTATATATTTCAAGGCGTAGGCAAATAACAACAAATAGCCTAGCGTAATAATGAGAAAAAATTTTGAAGCTTCCCTGAAAAGGCTGAAGCCGGGAAAATTTTTATAAAGCCAAGCATACAAATCGGGCCAAGGTTCAAAAGATTGTTTGCTTAAAAGTATGCCCAATAAAGCTAGAAAGAATGAGAATAAAATTATTTTTTTGTCGGTTTTGGAGATTTTATTAAAAAAGAAAAATAAGGAGAAGATAAAGATCGGCATTATCCATGTCCAAGAAGGAATAGGCTGGGCTTCAAAGGGAATTAATACCTGGCCGTTCCAGTATTTGTCAAAATCGCTGAAAGCGTAAAAAATATTAAAAAAATTATTGCCAAAAAGTCCGCGGTCTTCAATAGAATTTAATACTGTACGGTCGCTAAAAACAGTCGGCAGTAGCCAGAAGGCATTTAGCGCCAATATTACAAGGGCTAAAAGGATATATTTGAAAAAATTCACCTTGAATTTTTTCTTTGTTATATAAATGAGGAGGTAGAAAAATATAATAAAAGTTATGATGTACATTATTCTTAATTCATAAAAACATCCCAGGGAAAATAACAGGGAAAAGGCAAGGATATTTTTACAGGTGAAGTTATTTAATAATTTTATGAAAGATAAAATTATCAAGGGTGCTAAGGCAAAGACAAAAGCGATAAACAAATGGGCTAATTCCAGCTTGAGTAATACTGTGGTAAAGCCATAAAAAAGCGCAGCCACAAAAGCAATTCTTTCATCTTTAACCAATTCCTTAACCAAATAATAAGGGGCTAAAAGAGAGAGAAGGGCGATGGGCAAAAGCATAACTAATTTTGTGGCCATCAAATAAGATCCAATTATTCCCCAAAGAAAGAAAATAAAACTAAAATAAATCTGGATGTTTTGGATGCCAAAATTCAGGTCATCAACATAAGCTCCATAGCCGCCGCTAATAAACCTTTGGATGTTTTCATTGGGCCAGTTGCGCCAATCGCCGTGAAAAAGCAAACTGTTTGGATCAAACCACTGCCAATGGGTAATAATAGCGAGCAAAATTAAAAGTATCGGGTATTTATGGCGCGCGATAAATTTGAAAAATCTGCTTTTCTTGAATTTTTTTATTTTATTCCTCATTTTTATTCTTCTGGCAGGCAATAAATAAAATTCTGCCGAATAAAATATTGCCGAAAGTTTTGCTTAAAATATTTTCCAATAACAATAGCAATTTAACGTAATACATATTATTGCTAAGATAATACAGAAAATCAGGCAGCTTGCTAAAACTTTTAATCTTAATATTCTCAAAACCGCAATCATTGAGAATTTCTTTTATTTTATTGGGAGTTGAATATTGAATCATTAATTTACCATTAGCAAATTTATCTTTGTGAAAAAAAGTAATAGATAGCTCGTTGGGCATAGTGAAGATAAAATATCCGTCATTATTCAATCCTGAATATATCTTTTTGATTATTTCCGGCCAATTCAGGTTATACTTAAGCACCCTAATTGCAGTAATAAAATCAAACTTATTATTAAAATTTAAATTTTCTTTCGATAAATTGCAGACTTTAATTTCCCTAATTTTTGGTTCGTCTTTATATTTATTTAAACAAATATTAACCATTTGCTCCGCAATATCAATGCCATAAATTTCAGCAGCCTGATCCGAATGAGCAATTAAATTTTTTAAGATTCTGCCGTTGCCGACACCGACATCTAAAATCTTATTAATATTTTCTCTTCTTAAATACTCATTAATAAAACCCAACTCTTTTTGGGATAGAATTTGTTTGGCTTGGCTTTGCCAGACTTTGGAATAATCCGAGTTAAAGTCGTTCCAATATTCTTTATTGGCATCAGTTTTCATGTTTTTAATATTTAATGGTTTAAATTTGATATCTGTGTTCTTTAAGTCAGATATTTTTTCAAATATTATATTTGCCAGTTTATTTTCAAAAATATATGATCTGACGAAAGGGTTATAAAAAAAGTACAGAGAATTTAACATCAGGCAATCCATAAATTTTTTTTCTTCAACTTCTTGATTTTTGGAATAATTAAGCAATAAAGCCAAATCATCTATATTTAAAGCATCCTGAAATATTGGGGCTTGCCTGATTAATTTTTTTAATTCCTTGTCTATTCTTCTGGCTTGCCAGAAACTTCTTTTCAGAAACGGGCAGCTGGGATAAACTAAATTTTTAGAACAATCAATTATTAGATGGTCTTCAGCAATATATTTAGCGTTGTTCTTTAACAATTTAAGTAAAAAAGTTGTCTTGCCGTTAAAGCCAGGGGCGCTAAAGCACAAAGTCTTATTATTAATCTGCGCAGCCATGCCTCTGAACACAGAAATATTTTGTAAAAACAAATCCAAATAAATCAACCCGGCCAGATGTTCACCGACTAAAAAAACCCCGCCAATTCTAAAAGGCAAAATAGCATAAAACCTGTTAAAATAAAAAATTCTATTTAAGCAATCGTACTGAAATTTTAATGAGCCAAAGATACATTTCCTTTGAAAATACCAAAATTTTTCTTTCTTAATGAAATAATCATTGCGAAAGTCATAATCCAAGGGAATTTGAATATCATTTTTTAAAACAATTTTATAATGCAGAGGATATTTGACATCGCTAACCGGAAAAAAATCCAAATCCTGGCAAATGTGAAAGCCATTTATTTTTTTTAATTTTGTTTCAACTGAAACCAATTTAGGAATAATTACTTTGTACATAAAATCTCTTTACGCAGTTTAAAAGTCATGAAATGGCAATGGATTTTATCCCAATCGCCTAAAATTGCGGGCAAAGGAAAATAACCCGCGCCTTTAATCCTTTCAATTTTAAAATTGAATAATTCCAAATAATCCTTTAAGCCGTAAAAATTATATATTCTGACATGACGCCATGATTTCAAATCCAGCTTGTCATTTTTATGCAGGGCAAAAGGATTGCCCACGCCTAATTTTTTATCGGATATATTGGTCAGGGAAAAAATCTGCCAGCCTAATAGTGACGCAAAAATATTACACCAGCTGCTGGCATTTTCCGTGCTGATCAGCGCATAGCCGCCGGGCTTTAAAACCCTGTAAATTTCACTTAAAAAATTATCACTTTCAACAAGATGTTCAATGACCTGGTTGGCGTGTATGACATCAAAGTAATTATCGGGCCAGTCAAAATCATGATTAAGATCAAAGTTTTTTATTTCTATGCCATTTGCCTGGGCTTGGGTAATGCTTTTAAGAGATATTTCCACGCCATATAGCTTTGAGGTTTTAATTTGTTTTCCCAGTTTCAAAGTCAATTGTCCATCATCGCAACCTAAATCAAGTAGCCTATGATCAGGATTTTTCTCTAAAAGCGCTAACAGATTTTTTTCGTTTAATTGAACAGCCTCTTTATAAAGCGCTGCTAGAAAAATTTTCATGGAATTATTTTTGAAATTTTATAAAAATATTGGCAAAACCTTGCCTTGCAAATTCTTTATCTTCTTTTGTATTTAAAAAATCATTGAAGATTCTTTTTCGGCGCAACATCCATTTAGAAAAGTAAAGGTTTAAAATTGACAAGGTTGTCCAATAAGCGCCCACGACCCTAGTCTCAATTACTTTGAATTTTTGATTTGAAGCAAAATTACACAGCCTTCCTGGGGAATAATGCCTATGGCCAAAATACCAAGCTGGATCTAGAAGATTAGTTAAAAACGAACTGCAAGGAGTTGATAGATAAAAACGCCCGCCTGGCTTTAAAACTCTATGCGCCTCTTTGAACATAATATCTTCGGTGTTTTTAGGTATATGCTCAATGACTTCCCAGGCGATCAGGGTATCAATAGATTCATCAACAAAAGGCAAATTGCAGGCGCTGGCCGTAACAACTTTTAATTTTGGATCAATTATCTGTTGCCTGATTGTTTCCAAATCTTTATCAGTTAATTCAATTGCCATTATTTTTTTAGCCTTGCGTGAAAGTAAATTTAATTCACACCAGCCATAACCGCAGCCAATATCCAATATTTCTTTGTCCGCAACATCATTATCCGAAATAAAGTTTACGCTGTATAATAACCGGCCGTGTAAATTTTTATCGGCTTTTTCCTGTAATATATTTTTCATTTTTTTTATTTAAATTTATTGAAAGATAGCCTATTCCGCCGCAAGCAAATTCGCAAGTTTTCATAAAAAGCATACCCAAACCGAGCAGCGGATTTTTAAATAACTGATCGGGCTTTGAAAAGAATAAAGCATATCTTTTTATCACTCCGGTTTGCTTTTTAAACGCATCACCTCGTTTATTTTTATTTGCATAATTGATAAATTGTCCCGCATAATAAAATTTCTTTTTGATTGTTTTTTTTAGGCTGGTTCGGCCTTCGTTATGATAAATTAAACTGTTTATCCTACCAATGCTACCATATTTTTTCATGCGATTTGATAAATCCCAATCTTCGCCACTGACCATTTTTTCATCATATCCGCCTGCTGTTATAAAGTTTTTCGTTTTAAAAAATCTGGCGCTTTCAATCCAGTCAATCCCCAGATAAAAGCTTCTTTCCAGTTTTTTGCATTGAGCCCAAAAGCCGGAGCCAAATGATTCCTCGGGGATAATAAGGCCGCTTAGGCCATTGTCATTTTCCATGTCAGCGACACATTCTTCCACGACTTTGGGGGAAAGAACCATATCGCTGTCTATTATCAGCAGATATTTTCCGGCCGCTTGCTCTGCTCCGAAATTTCTCTGGGCCGAACGTTCCGGCCCTTTGATAAAAAATTTTTTAGTAAATTTTTTGGCCACCTCGGCAGTATTATCGCCTGAATTATTGTCAATCACAATCAACTCGATGTTTTTATAAGTTTGATTTTTTAACGATTGCAAACAATCATTCAAGGTTTTTCCCGAATTTCGAGTCGGAATTATTATGCTAACAAGAGAAGTAGACATATTATTTCTTATAACGGTTCAAATCGGCATCAACCATCATTTTTACCAGTTCTTCAAAAGAAACTTCAGGCTCCCAGCCCAAAATTTTTCTGGCTTTTTGAGCATTGCCTTTCAGTGCAAATAGATCTGCAGGCCTTTTGAATCGGGGATCAATAACCACATATTTTTCCCAATCGTCAATGCCTGCATATTTAAAGGCTATTTCGCAAAAATCTCTGATACTGTGGTTGACACCGGTTGCGATCACAAAATCATCGGGCTGCGACTGCTGCATTATCAGATGCATGGCTTTGACATAATCGCCGGCAAACCCCCAGTCCCTTTTGCTGTCCAAACTGCCCAAACGAATTTCTTTGGCCAAACCCAGCTTTATCCTGGCCACCGCATCAGTAATTTTTCTGGTGACAAATTCTTTGCCCCTGATCGGGCTTTCGTGATTAAATAAAATGCCGTTGCAGCAAAATATTCCATAGCTTTCTTTAAAATTATTAGCTAACCAATAGGAATATAATTTGGAAATGGCATAGGGACTGCGCGGACAGAACGGCGTATCTTCGTTCTGCTCGCCGTTTATCTGGCTGTTGCCGAACATTTCCGAAGTTGAAGCCTGGTAAAATTTTGTCTCGGGAGAATAAAGCTTTATTGAATTCAGCAAGTATAAAACGCCCAGAGAATTTGTCTCTGTTGTCAGTTTGGCCTGGTCCCAGGAAGCGCCGACAAATGACTGAGCCGCCAAATTGTAAATTTCATTCGGCCTGATGTTTTTAATTATATTAATCAGGG
Organism: Candidatus Parcubacteria bacterium; assembly: GCA_026395685.1. Lineage (GTDB taxonomy): Bacteria > Patescibacteriota > Patescibacteriia > CAIXNZ01 > CAIXNZ01 > JAPLYC01. Next base: position 3,919 of record JAPLYG010000001.1, on the reverse strand, counting down.
AACATTCGTCAGTTAAGTCTCCCTGCATGTATTCAATCCGATCGGTTATGCCTAAAAAATCCAAGTTGGAAAAATTGGGATTGGAATATCTGCTGATCAAACCATAAACCTTATAATCTTTTTCCAACAATAATTTGGCCAAATACGGACCATCTTGTCCTAAAATACCTGTAATTAAAGCTATTTTCATAATTGGTTTATAATATTTTTTAAATTATTGCTAAATTGCCCGAAAGAATTATCATGTGTGTATGTCTTGCTGTCTTCCCAAGCTTTTTGCCTTAGCAGATTGTATCTGTCTTTATCTCCGAATATTTTTACAATATTATCGGCAAGAATACGCGGGGTATTTTTTTCGCAAACAATTCCCGTTAAATCATCTTTTACAGCGTCTCTTAACCCGTCAACATCATAAACAATGGCAGGCGTCCCCTGGCTATTGGCTTCAGTAACTATTATGCCCCAGCCTTCTTTGACAGAAGTTACGCATATTAGATGGCATCTTTGCATTAATTCTATTTTTCTTTCGTTGTTTACTCTGCCTTCGTAAACAATGCCATTTTGTCCTTTGATTGCCCTCAAGACCTTTTGGCCATATCGAGAACCTGCGTCCCCGGCAATTATCAGTTTTAAATCTGGTATTTTTTTGCTTGCAATCTTATAAGTTTTAATAACATATAAAGGTCTTTTCATACTGCGCAAACTGCCCAAGATCAAAATCGTCGGCGAACTAAATTTTTTGATTTTATTCAAATCATCAATAGGGGTAAAGTCCAGACCGATATTGAAAACAGCTATTTTATCTTTTTTAAAGCCGTATTTTTGCATATCAATTCTTGTGCTTTGGGATTCGGTTAACACAAATCGGTCATTAAGCAGGTGCAAATAAAGCGGCTCTAAAATCCAGCCCAGCAAATTTAAAGGAAAAAATATTTGGTAAAACCAAATCTGCCGGCAAAGCTGATAGCATAAAATTATATTTTTTTCTTTGACATAAAATTTGCAAAAAAACGGGATCGTATTAACTTCATCAATCACCAAGTCGGCCCAGCCGGCTAATTCTTTTTTGTAATATTTATATGCTTGCCAGTAAACTGTCCAGTGGTTGCCCAAACGCATTATTTTATAGCCATCAATTATTTCCATTTTTTGTCCACCAATAAATCCAGAGGTGACAATAATAATTTCATGGCCTGCCAAAACTAATCTTTTAGCTATTGCTTCATTAATTGCTTCAGCTCCGCCGGCTGCGGGATTTTTTCGGTCTTTCCAGGTAAACCAAAGGATTTTCATGTGTTTATAAATTAAAAATTTTTTTCTCTGATTACATAGATGGGACGATTGATGGCCTCCTTATGAATATTGGCTATATACAGAGCTATCAGCCCCAGGCAGATTAAAATAATCCCTACTAAAAATAAAATAATTATTGCCAAAATAGCAGGACCTGAAAAGTTAAAACGCCAAACATCTTTTAAGACATATTTTTCAATAATTACAAATAAACCAAGCAAGCCGGCAGCGATTGTGATAAAAATGCCCAGATAGCCGGCTAATTTTAGGGGGAATAAGCTTAAAGAGACCACGCTGTTTAATGCTAATCTGATAAGCTTGACAGTTGAATATGTGGCTTTGCCGTTTAATCTTTTATCCGCCTCAAAATGAATATATTCCCTTTTAAAGCCCAGCCAGTCAATTAGACCCCGGGTTAATCTATTTTTTTCCGTAAATCTGTTGAATTCGTTTATAACTTTTTTGTCTAAAAGCCTGAAATCCGTGGCATAAGGCACCATTTCAATCTCTGAAATTCTTCCGATTATTTTATAAAAACAAAAAGAACCGATTTTTTTTATAAAACTTTCACTTTTATTATTTTGTCTGACACCAATAACTATTTCAGCCCCCTTTTTCCACTTAGCTAAAAAATCAAAAATCAATTCCGGCGGATGCTGCAAATCCGCATCAATTGTAATACAGCATTCTCCCCGACAATTATTAATGCCTGCGGTAGTAGCGATTTCTTTTCCGAAATTGCGGGAAAATTCTATAACTTTGACCTGCGGATCTATCAACATGAGCTTTTTCAACTCCTTTTCCGAATTATCTTGGCTACCGTCATTGATAAATATCAATTCATAATTAAAATTGATGCGGCTTAAAATATTTTTCAGCTGGTCATAAATTACAGGGATATTTTGCTCTTCATTGTAAGCAGGAATGATGATTGAGATTAATTTATCAAGCATAATTACTATGGATTAATTTCTCCCGGGCTTGTTAATTGGCATTTTTTAAAAACTTTTTGATTATATATTAGGCTGGCGAGATAGCCAAAAAATTGTACAATGGCTATGGTTAACGCAATATTTAGCAGGTTTTGGCTAAAAATATGAACAAAGAATATTTCCAAAATTAATGTAACCAAAAGAATATATGAAATATTAAAATCATATCTGGCGTAAGCCAAATTTGCTTCCAAGGTTAATAAAGAGAGGGCCATTGCCATTAAGGCAAAGGCCCAAAGGTTGCCTGCCAAAGGCAAATATTTGGAACCAAAAAGTAAATTAATAATAATTTCAGGAAAAAAGAAATATGCCCCCAAGCCCGAGATGCAAATTAAAAATATCAGAGCATTGGCAGAAATTAAGATCCTTTTGCTCAGATGTTCTTTAATTGAATTTTTAGCGCAGGCCATGGGAAGAACGACAAGTACGACGGAGGAACTTGCCCAAAAAATAATCTTGCTTAAGATATTAAAAGCTCCATAAAACCCCGCCACATCAGGATTAGTAAGATTTTTTACCATCAACATATCAAAGGAAGTTAAAAGCGATAAAAATAAACTAAAAAAACATATTGGCAGTAAATATTTTTTTACTTCCCTGATCATATTATAGCTATCAAAAATGCGATTCGTATTTTCAGATCCCATCACTTCTTTTACTGGTTGGCTGGTTTTTTTTATGATAATAACCAGATAGATATAACAAAACAATGCTCCGGCTAAAACACCTAAGAGCGCGGATGCTACAGTGCTAAAAATAAAAACTAAAGTTACGCCGCACAACAATTTTATGCTCGCCCCTGAAATGTTATAGATACTTAAATTTTTAAAATCCTGCCAACCGTTTAAAATACCCTTGGGCGTGGATGCTAATATACCCAAGGCCATAATTAAAATAATTATCCAAAGACTTCGGTATTCGTTTAATCGCAAATAACTTTTCAAGAAGGGCATTAAAATAATTAAAATAGCTGAAAAAACTAAAGTTAGAATTATAATGTTTTTATTTAACCAGTGGTAGAATTTAGAGTTGGACTTATAATCTTGCCTTTCATAGAAAACAGAAGAGTGCCTGATAATAAAAAAATTAATAGCCACTGTGGGCACTGCCAAGATATTCAATAAAGAAGATAAGGTCTGTAATTCCCCATAGCTTTGTATTGATAACTTTCTGGAAACCAAAAGATGGAATAAATAGCCAAGGAAACCGGCTATAATATTACCCGCAATAAGTACAAAACTATTTTGCAGAAATTTATCCCGCAAAAAAATATTTAATATTTTCATTAATTTGCTCTATTTTGACTAAGAATTAGTTATAGGCGATATTTACGCCTTTTATGCAAATCCCCATACTTAAAATTTATTATATTAGTTAGTAGATTAATTATATTTAATTTATTTATTAAATTTATTTAAACTTATTTATTTACAATTAACACAATTTTTAATAATATTTAAATTAAAATTTCTATAATATAATGTTAATTTATATTTTATATATATTTAATCTCAATTGAATTACAATTTAAACTAATACTAATAGATTAATTGCCAAATCTGCCTTTGACTGCTAATATATAGGCAAGCTTAATCTTATTTGCTTATGAAAATATTGATTATTGAAGATGAAAA
>JAPLYG010000010.1 GCA_026395685.1 Candidatus Parcubacteria bacterium | reverse complement strand
AAATAGACAAAGAACACAGTACCAATCCCGTGCCTTTATTAATAATTGGCAACGATTGGGAAGGAAAAAATATCGGCTTACCCGACGCCGTAGCAGGAGATTTAAGCTTAGTTAAGCCCTCAGGCATTTTGGCTGATGTTGCGCCCACTATTTTAAAAATTATGGGTGTTAAACAACCTGATGATATGACTGGAACGCCGTTAATTTAAAGTAAATTCTTATTTCATATTTATAATCCATGCCAGAATTGCCAGAAGTAGAAACAATCAAGAGGGGATTAGAAAAAAGCGTGGTTGGCAAAACCATTTCTGATTTTGATTGCGACTGGAAAAAAATGATTAACAAGCCATTGACTGAGTATCGGAAAGTTATTAAAGGATTGAAAATTGAAGGTATGCGACGACGGGCAAAGATGCTGATTATTGATTTGCAGAAGGATTGGCATTTGTTGGTTCATTTGAAAATGACCGGGCAGCTGGTTTATGCCAGTAAAATTAAATGCGTAGTCGGAGGGCATCGGATTGCCGAGGGTTATCAGTGTTTACCCAATAAATTTACCCATGCAACAATTACTTTTTCCGATAACAGCCGTTTGTTTTTTAATGATATACGCAAATTCGGCTGGATGAGGCTTTATACCGGTTTAGAAGTACAAAAGGAATTAGAAAATATGAAATTGGGTCCGGAGCCTTTAGCTTCTGAATTTACTCTGGAATATCTGCATACTGTCATGAAAAAGCGGCCCAATAATAAGATTAAACAATTTTTGATGGATTCAAAAGTCGTTGTCGGCGTGGGCAATATTTACAGTGATGAAGTTTGTTTTTACGCAAAAGTAAAGCCGATGCGGAAAGTAAAAAGCCTGAAAGAAAATGAAATTAAATTGATTTATAAAGCTATTCGGACTATTTTAGAGGCTTCAATTAAGGCGCAAGGAACGACTTTTAGCGATTTTCGCAATGCTGACGGCGAAGCAGGCGGGTATTCAGCCAAGCTCAAGGCTTATGGCCGTTACGGTGAGCCTTGCAAGGTTTGCAAAAGTGAAATTAAACGCTGGAAAATGGGAGGACGAAGTTCGTCATATTGTCCAAAGTGTCAGAAATAATTATGTCATGGTGAGCATAGTCGAACCATGACGAGTTTAAGCATTATTATGGATAAAAAGAAAATTGGAGTATTTATTGACGGCTCAAATTTATGGCATTGTGTAAAAGCCAATAAATGGAGTTTGGATTATCATCGCCTGAAATGGTTTTTTTATGAGAGAGGTGATGTTTTGGATATTTATTATTTTACACCGACTATGCCTCATTTGGAGCATTTTTTAGAGATTCTTGATAAAATGGGTTATAAAATTATCAAAAAGCCCATAAAAGTTTTTAGAGCGAGAAATGCTTCCGGAATTAGAGAAGTTAAACACAAAGGCAATCTTGATGTCGAAATGGCAATAACAATTATGAAAAATATTAATAATTATGATGAAGTCATTTTAGTCACAGGAGACAGCGATTTCGAATGCGTAATAGACGAATTGAAATCTTTGGGTAAAAATATTGTTTGTATATGCAATTCATCCGCGATGGCATATGAATTAAAAAGAAAGGCTAATATTGTTTATACTTTGGAAAAACTAAAGAAAAGATTGAAATTCAGGAAAAACAAAACAACCGCCGGTTAAGGAGGTTGCTCACTCTATATTGCTATAGAGTGCTGAAATTCTTCTGTCTCAACTATAGCATTTTATTAATATAATGTCAACAGCCATTATCCCCACCTAAAAATATGGACAAAAAAGCGCATAATTTTTAAATAAAGATGGCAACTAAATCCTCAAATAAAAATTTACATAAGGCAAGCCAGGCAAAAAAAGACGAGTTTTATACTCAGCTTGTTGATGTTGAAAAAGAATTGAAGCACTACAAAAAACAGTTTCAGGGTAAGGTTATTTACTGCAATTGCGATGATCCGTTTGAGAGCAACTTTTTTAAGTATTTCGCTGCTAATTTCAATGCCTTAGGCCTCAGGAAGCTCATTACTACGAGTTATAATAAATCACCGATTGCGGGTAGACAGTTGCCTTTGTTTGAAATGGAAGGGTTGAAATCCATAAAACCTAAAGATGCGGAACCTTACAAAATTGAAATCAATGAAGTAATCGATATTAATAGCGATGGCGCGATAAATCTTGAAGATGTGAAGCAACTGCTAAGACACGACAAAAATACCGTAATTCCTTTGAGTGGAAATGGGGATTTTCGTAGTGAAGAGTGCATCGAACCGCTCAAAGAGGCAGATATTGTCGTAACCAACCCGCCATTTTCTTTATTTCGAGAATATGTAGCGCAATTGATGGAAAATAAAAAAAAATTTTTGATTATTGGTAATGTTAATGCAATTACTTACAAAGAGATTTTTAAATTTATTAAAGATAATAGGGTCTGGCTGGGTTATTGTAACAACCGCGATAAAAAATTTGAAGTGCCAGAAACTTATGAATATGATGAAATAATTGATGGTAAGAAAATGAAAACAGTTGGGGCAATTTGGTACACTAATTTGGATGTATCTAAGCGTCACGAGTCGATAACGTTTTATAAGAAGTATAACTCCGAAGAATATCCAAAGTATGACAACTACGATGCTATTGAAGTATCAAAAGTTTCAGAAATTCCAATGGATTTTAATGGCGTAATGGGTGTGCCAATTACTTTTCTGGATAAGTACAACCCTGAACAATTTGAAATTTTGGGAATTACTGATAGGGAACCGAAAAATAAGTATCGAACTAAGATGTATACACGAGAAGATTCGCCAAAATATAACGATCTAAACAGACGTGCAGCGATAAGGATTAATGGTTACCTTAAGCCAGTTTATGCACGCCTTTTAATTAAAGTAAAAAAATAATATGAAAATTGATTTACACAAAATTTCAGTGCGTAAAGTGATTGCCGGCTATAAAGACAGCTCTGAAGATGGCGTGGTTGCTTATAATGGCAAACTTGATATTCGCCCGAAATATCAGCGTGAGTTTGTGTACAAGGAAAAACAGCGCGATGCTGTGATAGAAACCATTAAGAAGGGTTTTCCATTGAACGTGATGTATTGGATGATTAGAGATGTTGGCGGTTATGAAGTGTTGGATGGTCAGCAGCGCACTATCAGTATTGGGCAATATGTTAGTGGTGATTTTTCTCTCAATGGATTCTACTTCCACAATTTGACTAAAGAAGAACAGGATAAAATTTTGGATTATGAGCTAATGATTTATCTTTGTGAGGGTAATGATAAAGATCGAATTGACTGGTTCACTGTTATAAATACATATGGAGAAAAGGTGAATGAGCAAGAGATACGCAACGCCGTTTATACTGGATCATGGTTGAGTGATGCTAAACTGAAATTTAGTAAATCAAATTGTGCGGCCTATCGTCTGGCAAATGACGGCGGGCAACTAGTCAGCGGGTCGCCAATACGCCAGGATTATTTGGAAGCAGCGCTTTCGTGGATTAATGAAGGTGACGTTAGAGGTTATATGGCTAAACATCAGCATGACAAGGACGCTGAAAAGCTGTGGCAGTACTTTCAGGACGTGATTGAATGGGTTCGAAAGACTTTTTCAAATTATCGCCATGAAATGGGTAGCGTTGAATGGGGCGAACTTTATAACAAGTTCAACGACAAAAAATTTAATCCTAGCAACCTGGAAGCCGAGATCAAGGAGTTGATGCAAGATGAAGATGTGACGAAAAAATCCGGTATTTATCCGTATGTCTTAACTAGACAAGAAAAATACCTTTCAATTCGCGCTTTTACAGACAAAATGAAGCGCGAGGCGTATGAGAGGCAAAAGGGCATTTGTCCGCACTGTAAAGGCGAGAACAAGAAAAAGAAATGGGGAATTGAAGAAATGGAAGCTGATCATATAAAACCCTGGCATGAGGGTGGTAAAACAATTTCTGCAAATTGTCAGATGTTATGTAAACTATGTAACAGAACTAAATCAGGGAAATAAAATTTTTTGGACATAAGTATATGAGTAATTTACTCGAAGAAAATTTAATAGATTCAATGGATGAAAAGTCTAAGGGTACGATTCTGAGATCAATGGCAATCTTTAGTGTAATTGAATTGTTCGGAAGTTTTTTAACGGGAGAAACGGGGCAAGGTACTACAAAAAAGAATTTTATAACTTTTTGTGAAAGTAAATATATCCCGGTAGAATATCGCGTAATTAGTAGCTTGCTCTTTTCTATTTTTAGAAATGGGGTTAGTCATAGTTATGTTCCCAAAGGCGCAGCGCTCCTAACTAGCGACCTAGGCGCTAAAAATTTTCACCTCCATTTTTGTGAATCTGGCCTCTGTATTTATGTGCCACAATTAGCGGAAGATGTTGTAGCTGCAATAAAGAAATTTATTATCGATCTTAAACAAGAGAAAAAATTAAAGGAGAACTATTATAATGTTTTCTCGCAGTTAGACCGGGTCGGTAAAGAAATCTATCACGAATATATTAAAGATAATAACATTAAGACTCAGACGGTCGAATTTCAGGGAGATATTAATATTGATTTATAATTTTGATAGGCAGGTGTATCGGTGTAAAGGATTTCCAATCTACTCCGGAGGAGATTAAGATTATTGAGGTGAAATAAATAAAAAAATGGATAATGAGTATTTTCAAAACAAATTTCGTACATCTTCAATCAGAATGAATCATTGGAATTATTCCTGGCCGGCCATGTACTACGTAACGATTTGCACCCAAAATCGCGAATGTTGTTTGGGGGAAATTAAAGACGGGCAGGTTTATATGACAAAGATTGGGAATATCGTGTTTGAGGAAGTAATAAATGTTCCAAAATTACGACGCGATGTGTTGTTGGATGATTTTATTGTCATGCCTAACCATATCCATGTAATATTTGTAATAAAAGAAGATGATTTTGGCCACAACGGTAGAGACACGGTTAACCGTGTCTCTACAGATCGCAAATTCGGTTTTGTCCAGCCAAAATCATTGTCATCAATTGTTAATGCATTTAAAGGTGGCGTTACGCGCCGTTGCCACAAAAACAACCTTGATTTCCAATGGCAAGCAAATTATTACGAACATATTATCAAAAACGATGAAGATTATGCGCGTATCAAGGAATACATTGCCCATAACCCTGTAAATTGGATTAAAGATAGAAATAATTCCGTCAATATAAAATAATTTTTTCATATAACAAAAAACAGCCTCGAAAATGACAATTTTCAATTAATTATATCTGTAATATACTTTATATGGAACCAGGAAATGAGGAAAATTTAGAGGATGATTTCGATGAAGTTGAGGAACTTGATGAGGATGTTAAAGAATTAATGGATGATTATGACATTGATCAGGATACGGCCGAGCGGGCGAGGGAGATTATGGATGAGGGTGTGGATGATGAGGATATTGCAGTGGAGATAGCGGAAGAGGGATTGTAGTAAATATTAATTAATAATTTATAATTTATGAAACAATATCTACTTTTAATTTTAGTGATCGTAGTCTTTGTCTCCGGCATTTTTGTCGGCTATTCAATTTTTAAACCGCAAATCGTCAAAGAGCAGGTCAATTCCCAGACTATTTTACAGACCTTGCGCAGTGAGGGATTTTTAGTGACTCAGACTTATATTCTGAACCAGAAAGTTACCATAGATAAAAATACAGGCACGATGTGGAAGGATTTTTTCTGGGGTCAGTCAATTGAAGCCAGCGCAGTATTGAAGGTTAGCTCAGGAGTGGATCTGACCAAGTTAACTGAAAATGATATTTTAATCGGCAATAAGGAAATCACTGTTACTTTGCCGCAAGTTCAAATTCAGAGCACTGAATTAATCAGCGACATTGAATTAAGAAATACCCAGGGCATTTTGAAGAAAATTTTTAATGATGATGACGGCTATAATTTAGCTTTAAGTAAATTAAAAGAACAGGCGCAATTGAGCGCTCAGCAGGATAGCTTACTGCGGGAAGCCCAGACTAATACTCAAAAGGAAATTCAGCGTCTGATGAGGTTAGCTGCCCAAGATTGGAATGTAAAAGTTGAATTTAAATAATTAAGTATGAGCCGCGAAGCGGCTTCCCGCTCCGCGGGAAAGTACGAAGTAAGTTAATAATTCGGCCTTTAATATTATGAAATGTGCAAATTGCCAAAATGAAATTCAGGATAATATCACTCGTTGTACTTATTGCGGCCAGGAGATTAAGTCCCAAATTCCGATGGATACAAATAAGCCTAAGGGTAAAAAATGGGCTTCTTTAGTTTATATAGTGTTTTTGATCGGAATGGCTGTCTATGGTTCAGTTCAAAATAAGGGGGCGCAGAAAAATGAAGAAGGCATAGACATCCTTGATACAGGCTCAAATTATAATCAGGCGATAGATAATTTTTCCCAAGCATTTAATAATGTAAAGAATGATGAAGATAAAATTACGATTCTTAAGAATTGGGCTTATGCTTTGTGGATGAATGAGCAATATCCCGAAGCCAAACAAAAATTCAATGAAGCTTTGTTTCTGGCACAGCCTGATAGCGCTGATTATTATTTGATTAGCGCCGAGATTGCTTTATTGGATCAAAATGGTAAAGCGGCAGAAGAAGATTATTTAAAAGCAATCGCACAAGAGCCGGATAATTATCAGATTAATACCAGTCTTGGCGTTTTCTATTTAGGCATTGATGAGGCTAGTAAGGATTTTGTCGATTATGAAAAATCCTTGCTCTATACAAAAAAAGCTTATGACGCCAAGCCAGGCATTGAGATGACGAAAGAAAATTTGGCCAATAGCTATTTTTATCTGGGGCAATATCAGCAGGCGATTGATTTATTTAAACAAACCACTTTAGATAATAAACCTTTTAATAATTATATGCTAGGACTGTGTTATTATGCGCTAAAGGACGAAGATAATGCGCGTACTTATTTGCAAAAAGCAGTTGATATGGGTTATGAACCAGAGCCGGAAGTAAGGGAGTTTTTGGAAGATAAAAAATAAAACACGTCTTTCGCGAGCCACGTCGTTCGTGAACGACCGTGGCGAGCGACGTGTTAATAAATCCGTAAGATAAGGATTTTTTATAGTTGTGTTTATTGTTTAACTTTTAGCCGGCTATTTTATATAATAATGGCTATTAATATTCCCAATATAATCCCAGCCAGAGCCTGAATATAAGTATGGCCCAGTCTCTCCTGCAGATACGGGTATTTTTCTTCCTTATCATCAGGGAGATCCTTGATAAGTTTGTTGATTATTTTACCGTGATATCCGAGCTGATAGCGCAAGCCGACGGCATCACGTATTGTTAAAAAAGCAAAGGCAAATGCTATGGCAAAATACCCTGAAGTAAATCCGAAAGTTAATCCCAGTTCTGTGGCTAAAGCAGCGACCATGGCAGAATGAGAAGATGGCATGCCCCCGTAATTATTAAAATTACTCCAGGAAAATTTTCCCTGGGTTGAATCAATAATTACTTTGATTAACTGAGCGATGATTAAAGCTAAAAAGGGGACCAGGATGAGATTGTAAGACATAATTTTTTAAAGTTATATTAGGTTGTATTAGGTAATATGAAGTTTTATGAGGTTGCATCCCTCATAGCAAGAAGCCGCTTCGCGGCATTAGGTTATATTGCGTTTTATTAGGTTACATTGTTTCGGCTCAAACACTTTAGTGTTTGAGGTCGACTCTTTGACACTAAAGTGTCAAAGCTAATTTCTATCTAAATATGGACGTATTAATTTCAATAATTTTAGGTATAGTACAGGGGTTAACTGAATTTTTGCCGATTTCCAGTTCCGGACATCTGGTAATTTTTCATGATATTCTAAATTGGCAAACTGCTGATAATCTGGCTTTTGACGTCTTTTTACACTGGGGAACTTTAGTCGCGCTGGTTATTTATTTCTATAAGGATATTATACGATATTTACGGGCTTTTTTAAAGAGTTTGCGACATTGGAATTTAAAAAATGATCTGGATCAGAAGTTAGCCTGGCTGATTTTGATTTCAATGGTACCGGCTGTGATTGCGGGATTATTTTTAAATAAAATTATTGATCAGCTTTTTCGTAATATAATCAGCGTAGCTTTTTTTCTGATTATTGTCGGCTTGATTTTTTTGCTTGTGGAAAAGTATTGTTGCCACGAAAAAGAATTAACCAGCTTAACCTGGGGCAAATCCTTGCTTTTGGGCGTAGCTCAGGCTATAGCTTTGATCCCGGGAGTTTCGCGTTCAGGCGCCACAATCAGTACTGGCTTGGCGTTTAATTTGAAAAGGGAAGAAGCAGCGCGATTTTCGTTTTTAATGTCCATTCCGATTGTCTTTGCGGCAGGAATGAAAAAAGCCTGGGATATGAAAGATATCGCTTTAAGCGGCTATGACATTTTAATTTATTTAGCCGGCTTTGTAGCAGCAGTGATAGCCGGGTATTTGGTTATAAAATTTTTGCTTAATTACCTGAAGAATCATTCTTTGAATATTTTTGCGTATTATCGTATAATAGTAGGTGTTGCGATTATTATTTATTTTATGGTTATTTAGATGAAATGGTTATTAGTAAAAAGTAGTTTGTAATTAGGGATTGGTCGGGCTAAAACGCCCTTTAATATATTATAATTTATGAAAAAAATACTATTTACTTTTGTTATCATTATTATTGCCGTTATTTTCTCCGGCTGGGTGGTGAAGATTATTTTAGTCGGGCAAAACGGCAGCGGCTTATCCCAGAAATTCGTTGTCCATGACGGCGAAAGCCTGAAGCAGGTTTCCCAGGGATTAAAGGATGCCGGGCTGATTGACAGCAAGCTGGCTTTTGAAATGTGGATTAAATTTAAAAAATCCGAAAATAAAATTCAGGCCGGCGAGCATAATCTTTATGATACCTGGAGCATCCGTAAAATCAGCAATACTTTGATTTCAGGAAATTCTCTGGAAAATGAATTGGTGATAAAAATTATTGAAGGCTGGGATTTGTATGACCTGGCTGAATATTTTGAAAAAATCGACTTGGCAAAAAAGGAAGATTTTTATAAACTGGTCGGCAATCCGGGCCAGCATGGCAATCAGGATTTAACTGCTTGGACAAATGATTATAAATTTTTGAAGGAAAAACCGGCAGGTGTAAGTTTGGAAGGTTATTTATTTCCGGATACTTATCGCGTTTTTAAAGATGCGTCTTTAGACGATGTAATTAAAAAATTGCTTGATAATTTTGGCGCCAAAATTGATACTAAATTATTAGACGAAATAAAAAGCCAAAATAAGAGTCTGTATGATATTTTGACTTTGGCGTCAATTGTTGAAAAAGAGGCCAGAACCCCTGGCGATAAAAAAACTGTTGCCGGAGTCTATTACAACCGTTTAGAAATCGGCATGGCTTTGCAGGCTGATCCGACAGTTAATTACATCACTGGCAAGCAGACAGACCGTCCCAGTCTGGATGACTTAAAGGTTGATAGTTTGTATAACACTTACAAATATCCGGGTTTGCCGCCGGGGCCCATTTGCAATCCTGGACTTGATTCAATTATGGCCGCAATTTACCCTGATAAGAACAATTACTTCTATTTTATCAATACGCCTGACGGCCAGCTGATTTTTGCCAAGACTTTGGAAGAGCACGCGGCTAATAGGTTGCGATATTTTAATGATTAAAGCAACCTTATATAACCTCATAAAACTTAATAAAACTTAATATAACTTTTAAAAGATATGTTAGACAAAAAATTTTTCGCCAAACTAAAAAAAGAGTATGATTCTTATGATATCGGCCGTAGGATCATTATTAAACACAGCAATGATATTTTAAAATTTGCCAAACAGGCGATTTTTGCATTGCACCGGGATAATATGGCTGAAGCAGAAAAATGTTTTGAGGAAACAGATAAGCTGTTTGAATATCTGGGTACTAAAATTAAAGATGAAAATGGATTAATGTATGAAGGCGCTTATTTAGCAGCTATGGAAGAATATGTTGAAGCCAAGCTGTTTTATCACTATTTGAAAACCGGCAAGATAACAGCCATCCCTGGGTTAAAAATTGATTGTGATAGCTATTTGGGCGGTTTAAGCGATTTTACCGGAGAATTGGTCCGTAAAGCCATTTATTTGGCTACCAGGCATCGTTATGATGAAGTAAAGGCCTGTGAGGAGACAATTGAGGCAGTGATCGCTGAATTGATACAGTTTAATATGCTTGGGCCATTAAGACCGAAATTTGATCAGGCTAAAAATAATTTGAGAAAAATTGAAGAGATTATGTATGATTTGGAGATAAAGAAAAGGAATTGATAACTTAACCGCAGATTTTTTCCACAGATAACACTGATTTTTAGTATGATAATTTATTTAATTAGTGAGCATAAATCTGTGGTTCAGTCTTCTCAAGTAAATAAAAAAGCCACCCTTTGTAGGGTGGTCTTTTGTGTTACTTTACTCAGACATAGACGACAGATATTGTGCCGTCAGGATGTCTGACCGTGGATTTAATGCGTTGCAGCATGTGGACCTTTTTGGAATTGCCCAGATTCCCGTTGAGGATGTTGAGCAAATGGTAAATGACATCATTTTTCCGATCTTCTTCAGATTTATCCTCTTGGCGAATACTCGGCTGATAAAGCGCCAAATAATGTTTTAGCGCTTTTTCCACAGAGACGCTGAATTTGTCTTGAACCTTGAGGTCGCGACAGTGGATATGCATCTGTAGCAAAAGTTTACCGAAATTATTCTGCAAAAGAGTTTCATTGAATTCGCCTTTTAATTTTTCGGCGGCATCAATGATTCCTTCTGTGGTAATCTGGTAAACACTGTTTTTGAATTCAACCGTCATGGTTTTCGTGTCCAGCTCAGGTGTCCGGATTTCCAGCGGTTTAATTGCCAGTGCCGGATGATCTTCCTTATTTGGAAGTTCTTCAGTAAGCTCAATAATTTTTTCAAATTTGCTGGGATCTTCAGTAAGCTGTTTTAGAATGATGTTATCAAGATCAGCCAGCAAATTGGAATTTGAACGCAGTGGTTCAATTTCCTGAAGCAGAGCTTTTTTGATTTCTTCAGGTGTGCAGGGGAGAAAGACATGGCTGACAAATTCAATAAATTCAGCAGCTTCCGTCTCAAACACAAATTTTACGCGGTCAATATCTTTAGGATTTTGGACCGCTGTTTTCATGAAAAATTCACGAATCGTGAGATTAAGGATGTTCAGGCGGTTATAGTTTATCTTGGCCGCCAGAGTTTCTGCTTTGCCGTTATTCGGGTGCTTCTTCTTGGTTTCCGCTTCTTTGGCAGCTAAGGCTTCCTCATTTTCAAAATCTCGCCTTCTGCGCGCAAAATCAAGCATGTAGTTATTGTTGGAAATTTCGGTTTCCCAGTAGCCGGTTACTTCATTGCGATTGCAGAAGTACTTTCTGCCGACTTCCAGGATCTCGCTACTTAATACCCAGATGCCGGCATCATTACAGTCCTGAAGAACATACTCAAGCAGAGGTAAAAAAATCTTGCCTGCAATAAATAAATCTGCAGTAATACAGGCATCTTCAATCTCAGTGATAATGTGCGTCTGAAAATGCTTTAGGAAAATTTCCTGAAATTTTCCTTTAAATTCTTTTGAGGTCATCTTATCCTCCTCTCACTGAAAAGAACGTAGTATAATACCCGAGACTCAAGGTCTCAGGATTTTATAGTATAGCAGTTTTTTAGTAATTGTCAAGTTGTAATTGCTATGTTTTATTTAATATTAGCTAATTTTTAAATTAAGAAAGGCCACGGTGAAAGTGGCCTTTTGGTTCAGTTGCCTGTTTGGTAGCAACATTTAGTATAGTAAGGAGCATCGGTGTCGCAGTAAACAATATATCTGGTCTGATTGCAGACAAGGGTTATTTCGTTAACCGTCCAGTCCTTTATTTTTTTAACCCTGCAGTCAGAAATTCCCAGCGTGTTTAAGATAGCAATATCTTTTTTTTTGGTGATGATTTTTACCGGAGTATGATTTAGCGCAGGTTTACGCTCCCATAATTCTTTGGCTACCGGCTGGGAGTAATGATTGCGGGCATAGGAAAATAAACCCGCAAAAAAGACTACATAAAAAATTAAGATTGAAATACAGATAATCATTTGTTTTTCATCTTTGGCAAAAAATGGTTTTTTTACGGGTTTAGCCTTTGCTGTTTTTTTATCATCTGCGCAAGGTTCTATTTTAGTACCCGCCGGCAAAGTTTTAGGCTCTATTTTTCTTTTCATTTGCACCTCCGCTTAAGTATGTTGAAAAAGAACTATATGATTTCTGAGTTATTATATTATCAATAAATAAGAGCCTTGTCAATTAAAGATTGATATATTTGAGATAATAAGCTAAAATAAAACAAACGCCTATATTTTTTGGATATGGGCCAAAATAATTAAAGATATGACAATTGACGAAAACATTGACAAGATTTTAGTTAAATTGGAAGAGCTAAATAAACAGGGCGGCCAGTGGAATATTTCCCGGGAAACCGGCCAATTTTTATATAAATTAGTTTTGGAGAAGAAACCGCAGATTATGATAGAAATTGGCGCCTCTAATGGCTATTCCACGATTTGGCAAGCCATGGCTGCCAGGCATGTTGGCGCAAAATTTTATACATTTGAATTTGTACCTGATAAGGTGCGGGATTTGGTGCATAACTTGCAGGTCGCCAAATTAATCCAATATGTAAATATAATTCCGGATGATGCCAATAAACGGCTGAAACATTGGCAGGACAGGATCGATTATGTCTTTTTGGATGGCCGTAAAAATGAATATTTGCCTCAGTTAAAATTGCTGGAACCGCATTTGAATGAAGGTGCTTTGATTGTGGCTGATAATGTAATTTCGCATAAGCATGTGCTGGAAGATTATTTATATTATGTAACTAATGATAAAAAATATAGGAGCGAGTTAAAGGATATGGGGACTGGCTTGGAGATCAGTTACTATTTAGGGTAATTGACAATAAGTAGTCTCTTTGTTAAATTGGGCCTAAACAACAAAGGAGGAAAAAAGGAATGTCTCAGCCAGGCAGCACAAGCGCCAAAAAAGATCCTTTGGGCTCTGTCCGCAAGAAAATTGACGAGCAAAAAGAGCAGATGCGACAAAGCGGCAGATATTATTTTATCTGTGAAATCTGCGGTAAAAAGGGTCCCAAGTTCGCGATCATATATCCAGCTTCGGGTAAAATAGAGATTTTTCTGGGTGATCCGCGTTTGAAGAAATGGCCGATCATGGTTGTGGCCGCGACAGGCAAACATAAAGGCAAAATATTGTCAGCATCGAAGTTTGGGTATCGCGCAGTCGGATTTACCACTGTCAGGATCTGTCCCGGCTGTGCTCGGAAGAATAATTAGATTTGCCACCAAGAGGGTGAGGTGCCAACCTTGCCCTTTTTTTATTAAAGCGATAAAATTAAATCATGAAAATAAAAATTATCACCATTTCTAAGACTAAGTCGGAATATAGTGAAGCGGAAGCCGAATTTTTAAAGCGCTTAACCAAATACGCCCAGGTTGAGATTTTAAATTTAAAGGAAGAACCGATTACCAAAAATCGGGATATTGATGAAATTATGGCCAAAGAAGGGGATCGGATCTTAAAAAGTTTAGATAAGGATTATTATAATATTGCTTTGCATGTTATGGGCAAGGAGGTTACCAGTGTGGAACTAAGCAATCTGATTAAAGAGATTAAGGATTTTAAAGGCGGTAAACTTTGTTTTGTTATTGGCGGGCCTTTGGGTTTAGCGCAAGAGGTTTTGGCCAAAGTTGATTTGGCTTTATCTTTTTCCAGAATGACCTTTACTCATCAGCTGATTAGGCTAATACTTCTGGAACAAATTTACCGCAGTTTCGAGATAATTAAGGGGAGTGGATATCATAAGTAAAAGAGAAAGGTGATAAAGAAGAGTAGGATGGGTAATGAAGGTTTTTCTTTTCTTTATCCTTCTCGACCATACAACCCCGAATAAATTCGGGGTTACCCTGCGGAAGTTTTTCCATGCAAAAGAGCAGTCTCTGGGTATCACCGAATTTATTCGGTGATTTGATTGCGCCCATACAACCCTGAATAAATTCGGGGTTACCCTTTACCCTTCCATTCCCTTATTACTCCAAAAAATTATGCCTAAATTCAAAGAAACAATCGTCATTTCTGTCGGCGGGTCATTGATTTATCCCGAGGATTTAGATATAAATTTTATCTTACGCTTGAAAGAAGTCGTTTTGGAATTTGTCAAAAAGAATTATCGCATTGTTTTAATTACCGGCGGAGGCAAATTGTGCAGGAAGTATAATCAGGCAGCACAGGAATTAAATAAAAATACTTCTGCAGAAGATTTGGATTGGCTGGGAATTCGAGTGACCAAATTGAACGCTGAACTTTTGAGGATTTGCCTGGGTAAATATTGCTATGAAAAGGTCATTGAAAAGCCGAATCAGCGAATTAATTCTAAAATGGCAATTTTTATTGCCGGCGGCTGGAAACCAGGGGCTTCATCTGATAATATGGCAGTTAATCTGGCCAAAAAGTTTAAGGCTCGTAAGATGTAGGGAAAGAGTGT
>JAPLYG010000017.1 GCA_026395685.1 Candidatus Parcubacteria bacterium | reverse complement strand
CAACTGTCATCCTGAACGGAGTGAAGGATCTACGACTTCATAGATTCTTCGTTCAACTCAGAATGACAAAGAGCGTTCGCTATATTTGCATTTCACTATGCCAGCACAGCTACTTAACGGCAAAATCATATCCGACAGAATACTTAGCGAAGTTAAAGCTAAAGTCGCTACCATGGATTACCAACCAGGATTAGCCGCTATTTTAGTTGGCGACAACGAATCGTCAAAACTTTACCTTAAACTCAAAGAAAAAGCTTGTCTGGAGACCGATATTCAATTTCACACATATTTTTTGGATGCAATCTGCGCTGAAGACAAAATTATTGAAGTAATTGATTTTCTTAATAAAGATCCGGAAACAACCGGCATTTTGCTTCAGCTTCCCCTGCCTGCTAAATTTGATACCCATAAATTAATCCAAGCCATAAATCCCCAAAAAGACATTGACGGTTTTCATCCTGATTCGCCCTTCACTTCCCCTACTGCTTTAGGCATTGTTGAATTGCTTAAAGAAACTAAAACTGATTTGAAAAATAAAAATGTAATTATTCTCTCCAATTCCGAAGAATTCGCCGAACCTTTCAAAAAATTACTTCCGGATTCTAAAGTTGAATATATTAACCCCAAACTTCAGACTT
The DNA here is from genome assembly GCA_026395685.1 of Candidatus Parcubacteria bacterium. Classification (GTDB taxonomy): domain Bacteria; phylum Patescibacteriota; class Patescibacteriia; order CAIXNZ01; family CAIXNZ01; genus JAPLYC01. The sequence goes on along the minus strand of JAPLYG010000017.1, from coordinate 35,696 downwards.
TCCCGCGTAGCGGGATGCCGCTCCGCGGCTCGGACTTCGGCCTTCGGACTTTAACTGCAGATGTTCTAATTGTTGCTATCGGCCAAGCAAACTGCATCAAACCTGACATGATCAAAAAAGATGCCATTCTAATTGATGTCGGCATTTCAAAAGTTGACGGTAAAACCATTGGAGATATAGACCCTAGTTGCGACAAAGTCGCATCCTGGCGGTCACCGGTCCCGGGAGGCGTGGGACCGTTGACAGTGGCTATGCTTTTGCATAACTTGGTTAAAAATGCAAAGTAAAATTAAGGAGGGAAAACAATGAATTTGGGGAAAAAAGAAATTGGGCCGGAAGAAAAAAGATTTCTTAGCAGAGTTGGGCGAGTTAACCTTGGTTCGGAAGGCCTAAACGAAGAATCTGCCGCGAAATTAAATAAGATCATTGATGACATCAACAGCGGAAAAGATCCCGGGGGCTTGCCAGAAGAATTGATTAAAAAAGAAGAAGAAATGAAAGAAGAATGGGAAAAAAAATTAGGAGGAAGAGGATGAAACATGATTTTCCGCAAGATGAAGTTGAGAGGATTATTGGCTTGTTCCCTGCCAAATATCAGCGGAGTCTCAAAACCGCTATGATTTGTAAAGGGCGGAGCAAGCGATCCTGGGAATTCTGGTTTACAAAGCATCAAGATATGTACGATTTCCTGCTTCTATGGGACAAGAATGATTTCCCGTCTGAAAAATTCCCCGATGAATTCTCTTTGGGCATCTATGCCAAATGCCCGCATTGCGGCAATCTGCAAATGAATGGCGGCATGGACTGGGCACTGATAGAATTGAATTCACGCCAGCTTAAAGAGGTTATAAAAAATAACGGGAAAATCTGGGACAGCTGCATATTATGCCTATGTAAGCATATGCCTGGCGAACAAATGGGTGAATATTGCAGAGAAACAGGGCGCACAGTCAAAGCTATTAGAGGGCAATGGGAGGAAGAAAAAGATTCTGTGGAAATCATCCATTGAATTATCAGAAACGCAATATCATCAAAAGCGGACGTTTCCACGCCCGCTTTTTTGATTTATTCAGAAACATAACTCTCAAACCATTGACTTTCCCATTTAAATATGCTATACTATTGTAACATTTAATATATAACTGATTCTGCAAAAATTAACAGGTTTACCCAGAACAACAATCCAAGCGCTACCAAAGGAGTTAGACTGTTATGAAGACTCGATTGGGAAATGTGGCTCAACCGGTAGGAACGATCGAAAGACCGGGAAGAAAAGTGGACGAACCGTCCACATACCTCGTTCTCATCACCATGAAGGCGGTCCTCGTGAAGGTGCCTACCTGTGGCGACAAAAAGAACGACGGCAGCGGCTGCAAATACATGAAAGAGGAGCCCGCGCACAGCTTTCAAACCAGTAGCGGTGAAGTCAATGTGCCGGCCCACTACAAGCATGGACAACCCATCCCCGGAGGGATCATGTACCGGCATTTCTTCGGCCTCGCCGACCAAGACTTTGGCAAAAGGATCATCGCCACGGTCGAAGTGGTCGAGAAAACGACCGCTGACGGCAAAAAGTACATCTTGCTCAACATCACCAAAACCAAAGAGCCTAACACCACCTGGGCGAGCTACAAAATCAACTTCGTCGAAATTCCGAATAAGACAGGGGGCGACATATACATCCCTCGGTCCGGCAATTACTTGCACTTCAAGAAACTCCCCTCCAAGGAAGAGATCACCGCGGCCAAACAAACGTCGCCCACCGCACAGCCCTCGAACATGGATTAATAACTCGGGAAATAACTACCCCAAAAGTACGGTCCCGATGCAAACAAATTGCATCGGGACCTTTTTCATTCCAACAATTCTTAGCTAGAAAGCAAACGCCAAAGCGGACCCCGCCACGCGGGGCCCGCTTTTTCTTTATAATAGTAGATCATTTCGTGCTATTTGGTGATCATTTTTTGTGGCTCCGATATTATTTCAATTCTTTCTGCCAAGCTTCAATTAATTCCTCGTCAATATCAACCAAAATTACTTTTTCCAAATTAATAGGATTTAACTTTTTAATTTCCGCAATCATGATTTTGGCAGCCTTATCTTTAGGAAAGTCTCCTATACCTGTGCCCATACCCGGCATAGCAATTATCTTAAAGGCCTGATCATCAGCTAATAACAAGGCTCCGCGTACAGCCATTTCAACGTTGTAATCCATAGCTTTTTCAGTCGGACTTATCATAGTCGGTGCATGGATAACTGCTTTATAAGGCAACTTACCGGCATTTGTCGCCACAGCTTTACCGATTTCCAAGGGTGCTTTATTCACTGCCTCATCCTCAATCAATCTTCCGCCTGCGCTTTTTATGGCAGCGGCTGAGCCCCCGCCCATCCAGCCAAAAGAATTAGCTGGATTTACAATGGCGTCAGCCTGGACTTTAGTTATATCGCCTTTTTGAATTTGGATTTCTATCATATTGGTAAACTTAAACACTGATTTTATTCACTTATACCACAGATTACCCATCAATCAGTGTAATCAGTGAGTAAAAATCTGTGGTTCAATTATCCTTATTATACCACAAATCCTACTTTTGCTTAAGCTTAATCAAGAGCCAAGAATTTTTTGCAAAACTAGTTTTAACTAAAGAATAACGTCCCTTAGCTTTATTACCGCTTAAAATTATTTCAATCTCCTTTGAGGTTCGCCTCAGTAATTTAAATTTTCCCTTGTCCCAAATTTTAACCGTACCTCCGCCATACTCACCTTTGGGGATTATACCTTTAAAATTAATATAAGCCACGGGATGATCTTCAACAGCGACTGCTAATCTTTTTTCACCATATTTTTCAGGCACGCCCTTGGGTACTGCCCAGGATTTTAAAACAATGTTACCGCTATTTATATTGCTTTCCATTTCCAAACGAAAATCCCAATGCAAATTACGGGCATGATGTTCCTGAACTACAAACCGACTCAAGGACTTCCGTATCACCTTAGGTCTTGGTTCTTTGGTTTTAGTAAATTTACGTTTGACTTTATATTTTTGAAGTGACATTGCGAATATTCTAAGCAACCTTATACAACCTCATCTAACTTTATAATACATCATAAAACCTTTCTTAAGAACTCATGCTTCTTAAATGGCTGGTCCGAATCATAATCAATCGTATCTTCCTCATCAAAATCGCCATCAGAATAATTATTATCGTCTTTGTCTTCTTCTACCTGCCAGACTTCAAATAAGCTGTCATCCAGTTCCGAAATAAATGTGGAGCGCTTATTGATGTTTTGGCCAGTGGTAAAAGAGAAAGAAAAAATCGGGTAAGTTAAATATAAGTCATCTTTGGCGCGGGTTACTGCCACATAGAATAAACGCCTTTCCTCTTCCAATTCTTCAGGATGATCATAAACTTTATAATGCGGAAACTGGCCTTCAACCAAACCGATCACAAAAACATGCTTCCATTCCAGTCCTTTAGCCTGGTGAATAGTGCTTAAAACAATTGATTCATCCGGTCCTTCTTTATAACCTTCAATCTGCTCGCCGCGAAAACCTTCGGACAAAGTTACATCGGATAAAAAGTCATCTAATTTATCATAACTTAAAGCAAAATTTGACAATTGCAGCAAATCTTCCAAACGATCCTTGGCATTGTCATAATTATTTTTAATATATATTTCGTAATCGGCTTTAATTATTTGCCTGATGGCTGAAGCAATAAAATCCTTTTCCTGCTCAATTAAAATTTTAAACAGTCCCCTGACTTTATCCAAACTGCGACTGATTTTTTCACCATACGCCAGATTCGGCAAGGCATCCAATGCAGTCTTGATGTCGGCGATTTTATCAATTTCTTTCCAGATTTTATCGGCATTTACCATGCCGATGCCGTCATAGAGCAATAAAATTCTTTTCCAGGAAAGTTCATCATGATGGTTATTGAAAACTTTTAAATAGGCTACGACGTCTTTAATATGCGCCTGCTCAAAAAAACGGATGCCACCGCGCATTTGATATGGAATACTTTTTTTGTTCAAGGCTAATTCCATATCCATAACCTGAAAAGAAGACCTGAACAAAATTGCGATATCATTCAAGGAGCCTCCTTCTTCCTGCAATTCAAGTATTCTTTGAGTGACAAATTCAGCCTGCTTTTTCTCATCCTGCAAAGAAACCAAGGCAGGACGCTCCTGAGTTTCACGGGATGAATGCAAGGCCTTTTGATACTGATTTAAATTGTTTGTAATGCTCTGATTTGCTAGGGCTAAAATTTCCGGACTAGAGCGGTAATTGCTTTCTAATTTATATATTTTAGTGCCAGGCAGTCTTTCAGGAAAGCTCAAAATATTACTTATATCCGCGGCGCGAAAAGAATAAATTGACTGGCAGTCATCTCCGACCACTAAGACATTATTATGAACAGATGCCAGTTCATAGATAATTTCGCTTTGAATCTTGTTAGTATCCTGATATTCATCAACCAGAATATATTCAAACTGACTTGCTAATTTATTTTTCACATCAGGATGTTCCTGCAGAAGCTTAAGCCAGTTGGTCAAAAGGTCATCAAAATCCATAACATTATTCTTAAACTTTTTCAGCTGATATTCCCGATAAATACCGTCAATAATAGGAATTAGTTTTTCATCCAAATACCGGTATTTGGTTTCAAAAACCTCTTTTACTGACTTTTGCGAATTAGCGCAAAATGAAATAATCGCATGAATCACATCAGGCTTGGGAAAATATTTTTCTTTAAAATTCAAACCCATTTCCCCCATTACAGCTTTAAGCATGGTTTTTGAATCTTCACTGTCTAAAATTGTAAATTTATTGGTATAGCCTAAATGAGTAGCATAACGCCTTAAAAGAGCATTTCCGATATGGTGGAAGGTTCCGCCCCAGAGTCCTTTAGGCGTGCATTTTAATAAGACTTCAACGCGATTCAACATTTCCCTACTGGCTTTATTGGTAAAAGTAACTAAAAGGATATTTCTGGGCTCAATTCCCTTTTCAATCAGATAAGCGACGCGGTAAACAAGCGTACGCGTCTTGCCTGACCCGGCGCCAGCCAAAACAAAACACGGCCCATCGCCATGCAGGACCGCGTCCAATTGTTCTTTATTTAATTCCGCCTGATAGTCGATCTTGAAATCCGCGGGACAAAATATTTCGTGGTTTAATTTATATGATTTCATGAAATAATTTTAACAGATAACCATAACTTTGTCATCACAAATGCGAAAACGGCCTATTGTCATGGTGAGGCTCTCGAACCATGACACGCCACCCTTCGAGAGCCTCAGGGTGACATTTGTGAGGCCGTTTTCGCCTCGACCAAGATGAAGCCTTGAATTATTTATCTAAATCCAAATAAAAAATAATCCCATTAAAGGCTTAGCCTTTTACTTCCTCTCGCCCATTCGTAGCATCCAAATCAATATTCGCATTAATAAAACACGTCGCTCGCGAGCGACGTGTTAAAAAAGACCCCGGACTACATTGAGTCCAGGGCCAAACCCGCTTTTCAGCGGACTCGAGCAACCATACGAGGTCGCACGGAAAATTCATGCGAATCATTCGATTCGTCTTTCAGACAATACTCAAAGACGCAACCGTCCTTGAAACGCCAATCGGCATCATTACCGGTAGGATTTTCAAGAACCGGAATCAGATGACACCAAGGGTAGTCACCCGTACAGGGATGATACAAGTTATAGCAGTCGGCCTTGCCATTGATACCATTGGTACCGAAACGGAAATGTTCAAGTGGCTTCACCGGCACAAAATCGAGATCGGGATTAGTCCCAATCCTATTGCTCCAATGCCCCCACTTAAACCGAAGTTGAAGGAAAGCGTCAGGCGATTGTTCGTAAATACTGCCGGACAATTGATGTTCAATTCCACGAGGAGGCCATGGCTTGCGGAAAGGCGCAGACAGAATTTGATATTTCCAGCTGAACCAACCTACCATTTTCTCCCAGCGGGTTCGCTCATCCACATAATCATCTGGCCATTCATCGTCATCCCACTGTGAAGGCATTCCTAAATATGGTTTGATCGTCGTATCATAATGTTCCTGTTGGCCTCTCATAATCTCACTGACTAATTGCCCATCTTCTCTGGAGACAGGGAAAGTCATTTGAGAAATATCATACAAAACTAGGGATCGCCCTAAAGGCCAATATCTTATTGACATCAATTCGCTAAGTCGCTCTCTTATCAGCGAAAATGGCTGTTTCAAAAGCATAAAGACCTCAGCAAACTCCTCATGTGTCAACTCGGGAAGATGATTGTGACGGTTATTATAGCAGTACCATTTCAACCAGTCCTCACGTTCAGACAGAGTCTCACTGGCACGTATCTCGGCAATAACTGCCTCAGTTTCACGCAAACTACCCCAAAGTTTGTAATGGGCCTTCGTTGCCTTAAGTTCATGACTGAGCTTGGCAAGACGCCCGCTCAATTGCGTAATCTGGACATCGTCCATTTGCGCAGTCTGCTCAGAAGTCAGTTGTTCTAATTCCGCATCTGTCAATTGATTCAAATCAAACATGTTCCTACCTCCTCGTTTGTCGGTCCGCCTTGCGCGAACCCTGGTTAGTTGGTTGCCGTCCGGGAAACACTCTTCTTTTTGTTTCCTTTTTTTCCGTGACAACGGCTTCCGAAGAGGTACTGATCAATCATTTTTCTCCTTTCATAGATTTTTAAAGATCTAGTGAAAACTAGTATAGTGCATTTTTAAAAATTTGTCAATGGCTGACAAGCTTAATGTCCGTCATTTGGAATCCAATTCCCAATTGGGAATTGGATTCCGAGAGACCAATTCGAAACACTCACTAAATTAAAAAAGGGCCGACCGAAATCAGCCCTTTTGGCACGATAAGAATTAGTAGCCAGCGTCCAGCTGCTCAATGGCGATCTGCCGGAACATGTACGCTGCCGGATTTTTCTGCCCCAAGATATTCAGGGCAGATAGGACAGCGTTTTTTTCTGAAAGAATTGTTACCATTGGATTTTCCGAAGGCAAGCGCAGGCTGCTCCAGATATCCTCGGGCAATTCTTTGACCGTAATCGGGATGCCGATAACCGGCCAGCTGGTATGGCTTGATAACACAGGACCCAAGCCATTACTCATGCCGACTATGGCAAGGATCACACCACCATCCGGATAATCACGCTGGAGTTCTTCCAGTTTGGCCAGGCAAGCCTGCGTTTTTTTGTGGCCGGAAAGCACGACTTCCACTTTATTGATTCCGGGAATTTCAGGCACTTCCGGAGACTTGTCGTTTGGCGAACCTTTCCAGATCACCAGAGCCTGATTGGGCAAACGAAACTGCGAAACCATGTTGGCCACGTAGCCATATTTAGATGCTACTTCATCGAGTTTTCCGCCGTCACGGAAAACCTGCTTGCTGACTTCCTTGAACTCAGGATCACGCAAACGCCAGGAATCATTGTCAATGACGTCGGCGATAACCAGCTCGCCTTGTGTAGTAATCCCGAATTCAATCTTCCAATCAACCAGGACAAAGCCCTGGTTAGCCCAGAAAGCCTCGATGATCAGGAAAGCCTTACGGTTGATCAATTCCATTTTCTCCAGCAGTTCCTTGGTGATTTTGATGCGCGAAGGATCAAAATCAACCCCTAGATCAGCAGCCTTGTCCCAACCCGGCTTTTTGGGATGGAAAAGCTGCCATTTTTCAGCAAAGGCATCAACGATCAGAGGATCATCCAGAGACTTAGTGCCTTCTTTAGCAGGCACCTGGGGCAGACCCGGGTCAATCTCCTCACCGTCAATATTGATTTTCCCCTTTGATGTTTTGAGGAAGAATTCCGTAACCAGGCGATGGAAGCGCAGCGGACGTTTGGACTGACAATAATCAGGCCGTCTTTCCAAAAAGCTGCCCACTGCCAAGCGACGGCAAACAACTTCCAGGGAAATCATGGTCACCTTGGGCGCCAAAAATTCCGTGGGAGAAAGTTGCCGTACAAAAGCTAACGGCAAATCGCAAGCTTCCAACATTTCGAAAATCCTGGAAGTCGTTTCAGTCGCATATCTGGCCTTGGCGTCAAACTGTTGAGTATAGGCCGGATCATCAAAGGCAGTAATTGCCTTCTTATTTTCGATTATCACTTTATCGGGATGATCCTTGACACTCCAGATAATCTTAGTTTTGCCTTCAATCAGTTTTTGATCTTTCACATACGTCATTGCATCACTTGCCATCTGTGTTCTCCTCTTCCCTTTGGGTTAATCCTTAACCAGGCAAAGCCTGATTGCTTACAAAGAACAATGATAATCAAAATTTACACAATCAAAACCGATCTGTCAATAAAAAAAGCCCTGAACCAAATGGTCCAGGGCCATATCTTTCAAACAGCCAGTTTTTGTGCTTTTGCGATCATATGCAGAATCAGTTCAATCACGCGGTTGCTGTACCCCCACTCGTTGTCATACCAGCTCATTACCTTGATGGAAGTTCCGTTGATCACGTAAGTCAGGCCGGCATCAACAATCGAAGACAATGGGCAACCATTAAAGTCTGAGGAAACGAGCAGTTCTTCGGTAAAGCCCAGGATACCCATGAGTTCGTTTTCAGCAGCTGCCTTGAACGCTGCATTGACAACCTCCTTTTTAGTAGGAATCTCAACCTCGACAACCAAGTCAACGATCGAGACATTGGGTGTCGGAACTCGAATCGCCAGACCGTCCAGTTTTCCCTTAAGTTCCGGCAAAACCAGGCCAATAGCCTTGGCAGCGCCGGTGGAGGTGGGAATCATGTTCAGTGCCGCGGCGCGGGAACGACGCGGATCCTTGTGAGCCATGTCCAGGATGCGCTGATCATTGGTGTAGGAATGAATCGTGGTCATCAGACCATGCTTGATTTTGAATCTGTCGTTGAGCACCTTGGCAACAGGTGCCAGACAATTGGTGGTGCAGGAGGCGTTGGAAACAATATGATCCTTTTCAGGGTCATAATCGTCCGGATTGATGCCCATGACGAAAAGTGGGATATCTTCTCCTGATTTAGGAGGGACAGTGAGCACGACTTTTTTTGCTCCTGCCTGCAGATGCCCGGACAGCGCTTCTTTGGTATTGAATGCGCCAGTGGCATCGATTACAAAGTCGATACCCAATTTTCCCCAGGGCAATTTCTCAAGCTTTTTATCTTTCGGCGCAGCAATACAAAGAATTTCGTGTCCGTCGATTAGCAAAATGTCGTCATACTCAAGATCAGAACTGCTTTTCTTGGTCTTAATCTTGGCTTTTAACTGGCCGTGTGTCGAGTCGTATTTAAGCCGGTAAGCCAAATTTTTGGCATTGTTGTCAAGATCAACAACAGCCACGACATTGACTTCCTTGCCCAAAAGCAAGCGCTCGATCCAAACCCGTAAAATCAAACCGCCGATCCGTCCCAAACCATTGATTGCCAACTTTATCGCCATAATACTGCTTCCTTTCCCCGCCTAGCGGGATTTAAAAAAACATACTTTATATAACCCCTTGCTTATAAAGAAATTAACTTAATTAGCATACTTTGTCAATCTACCTGCGCTAAAGCTTGATTTATAAATTAAAAAAGCCCTGAACCGTATGGTCCAGAGCTTAACTCACTATTCAATGCCAAAAGCCTTGAAAATAGCCGCTTCACCGCGCAATTGGTAGGCAATGGTGAAAAGCCGATTCCAGCTTTGCTGATTTTCCGGCTGGTCAAAGATGTCGCTTATAACCTTGTTCCAAGCATCCACCGTGGCCTGTTCAATATCCAGTTCTTCCACCGGACGCAGATTAGCCATCTCGATGATCTCCGTAATAATAATGATATCATCAACGGAAATAAGAAGTGTGTCTGTGTTGCGTAAAATTCCGTCTGCTTGTTCATAGGATATGATTTTTGCATCCCGTATTTTTCTACGATAGACAGGTATTTGATGAGCAATGAAAGATGCCACCTGGACAATGCGATAAGCATCTTCATGCGTCAGCCCAAATGGCGCAATCCTCTCTTTGAGCCAGTCTTTGGCGTCTTCAGAGGCATAGCAACCGCGGGAATTGACAATTTCCTGCATCATATTATCGGGATAGACCTGCAAGCCTTCAAGAACTTTGTTCATGTTTTTGAAAGACTGCATAACAACGGCAAAAAGATCAGGCCAGGCTATGCGCTCGACACAAGATTGCTCAATCGCGCGCTCTTCCCAGGTAATAACCCGTTCACGCAGCATTTGCGCAAAATTTCGCGCCGCTGTCAGCATGCCGATTTGCTGTTCAGTGGTAATGCTGTTCTTCTTATGGGGCATTGCCGACGACCCTTTTTGTTTTTTGCCAAAGGGTTCCTGCATAATGGGATTGCCGCTGCGGGATCCCAAACGGATGTCTTCAGCAATCTGGGTCAGGCTGGCTACCATTAGCTCAAGCGCATTGGCAATAGGAACATAGATAATACGGGGCATAATCTGAGTGGCGCCGATAAAAGGCTTAAGCTCCAAAATCTCCAGAGCTTTTGCTTCTTCAGCCATAGTCAACCCCTGATGATTACCAATGGCGCCGCTTAACTTTGATTGATTGGCAAAAATCGCTGCCTGAATGAGCAGTTCATAACTGCATTGCAGTCCCTTTAGCCAGGTCAGGCAACGTTTGCCAAAGCTTTGCAGTTTCGCTTCCTGGCCATGAGTTCTGCCGAGCATCGGCGTATATCGATACTTTTTAGCAAGTTCCAGAAGCAAATTAATAGTTGTGCGATAAGGAAGTTCAATCTGCTGTAATGATTCTTTGAGCAGCAAAGCCATGGCCGGCTCTTCAGTATCATAACTGGTTAGCCCCTTATGCCAATACTGATGAAGCTCTGCCGGAATATGCCTTAATCTTTCATCAAGGAAGGCATTCAGATCATGATTAATTTCTTTATCTTTAGCTTTCCAGTAGGCCACTGCATCCGCATCAAAAGGATGGCTTTCTAAAGCAGCTGCGATACGCTGATGAGTGCCAGCCGGGAAAATTCCCATTTTTTCTCTGGCCATAATTACAGCCAGCTCCACAGCTTGCCATTTTTCCAGCTTTGACTTATCGCTCCAAATCGCCGTAATCTGCTTGTTAGCATACCGTTCGATCATCTTTGTTTCCCCTTTCTGAGTTAAAACTTTCACTGGAAAATCCCAGGATTTTCAATGTCCGTGCTCAAAAATTAGCATAAACTTGAAATTTTGTCTATAAGCTTGCACACTTTATAAACATTTGACTCCTTGCTTTTGTCTGATAAAATAAGGTAAGATAAAATAACTTATAGCCTCGAGCTTTGAGCCATGAGTTTAGAGCTCTTAGCCCAAAGCTCTAAGCCCCAACCTATGTCATCCAAATCCGACAAAGAAATACTCCAAAAACTCCCGCCTCAAAATATTGAAGCTGAACAATCACTGCTCGGCTCTCTTTTGATTGATAAAGACGCCATTATCCGTGTGGCTGATCTTATTGATGCTCAAGATTTCTACATGGACAAACATAAAATTATCTATGAATCAATTATAGATTTATTTAGTAAAAGAGACCCGATTGATCTTTTAACCTTAGCCAACCGTTTGACTGACAAAGGCCAGTTAGAGTTGATAGGCGGACGTACTTACCTTGTTTCTTTAAGCAATATGGTTCCTACTTCCAGCCATGTAATTAACTACGCGGAAATTGTTCAGAAAAAAGCCACCTTAAGAAAATTGTTAAAATCAGCATCAGAAATCACGGAAATCGGCTACAATGAAGATGAAGATGTGGTTGACATTCTTGACCGGGCAGAACAAAAATTATTTGCTGTTTCCCAGGGACACCAAAAACAAGCCTTTATCCCAATTAACAGCATTTTAAATGATACTTTTGAAAGAATTGATGAATTACATAAAGAAAAAGGCAAACTGCGCGGGGTACCCACCGGATTTACTGATTTAGATTCTTTAATAGCAGGATTACAAAAATCAGATCTTATTATTCTGGCCGCCCGCCCATCTGTCGGTAAAACTACTTTGGCTTTGGATATTGCCCGCAATGTGGCTGTTAAACACAAAATTCCAGTCGGCATTTTCAGCTTAGAAATGTCCAAAGAACAGCTGGTTGACCGTTTGCTTTGCGCTGAAGCCAATGTTGATTTATGGAAAATGAGAACAGGACGGTTGTCTGACCGCGAAGAAGATGATGATTTTCCGAGAATCGGTCATGCCCTTGGTGTTTTATCCGAAGCTCCGATTTTTATTGATGATTTTGCTAATGCCAATATCATGGATATTAGAACTAAAGCCCGACGTTTGCAAATGGAGCATAATCTCGGATTAATTGTATTGGACTATCTGCAATTAATGGAATCAAGGTATAAATCAGATAACCGCGTCCAGGAAATTTCCGAAATTTCCCGCGGCTTAAAGCAGATTGCCAAAGAATTAAATGTTCCGATTTTGGCTTTATCCCAATTAAACCGTTCAGTGGAAACCAGAACACCGCCGATTCCTAAACTGTCTGACTTGCGTGAATCCGGATCTATTGAACAAGACGCTGATATTGTAATGTTTATTTATCGTGAATCTGTTTATAAGCGAGATTTAGAATTAGACCGCAGGAACATAGCGGAAATTCACATTGCCAAGCACAGAAATGGCCCGACCGGATTAGTTAAATTATTCTTCGATGAGCAAAAAGTCAGTTTCCGCAATCTGGAAAAAGGATCGGGATATAGCGCTGATCCAGTCTTTGTTAAAAATAAAAAACCCGAAGACTTTGCAGCACCGGATATGCAGCTACCCTCCTTTGGATAAGGCTACTATTATTCCACTAATCAAATAATTTCATTTCAAATATTAGTAGATTAGTAGCATATTTGTAAATTAGTAACCAAATAAAAGACCGTCCTAGTAAGGACGGTTTTTTGCACCCCGGACAATATTAGGGTACTTTCCGGTATTGGTAACTGAGTTGGCGTAATGGATGCCATATATTAAAGAAATTCCCGCCAAGATACCCGCAAAGACCAGGATTGTGTTCATCGTATACTCCTTAAGTTGGTTAAGGAACAATTTTGTAACAATCAGTACGTTGCCTCCTATCTTTTTTATACCGTGGATATTATAATTAGTCAAATATTTACTTGCTTAAATCAGATTTTTTAGCTAAAATATACTTATTATTAAAGTAGCACGTTAAACGGTATCGACAATCGTTACGTTTTTCGATAATCGTTCAACGTAACGAAAAACTAAACCGAATAACTATTAACGAATAAATATGTTCAACAAACTCAAACAATTCAAAGACTTAAGAAATACCGCTAAGCAAATGCAAACTATGCTGGCTCAGGAATCTGCTGACGGTGAAGCAGCCTGGGGCAAAGTCAAAGTTAAAATTAACGGCAATCAGGAAATTCTGGATATTCAAATTGATCTTGAATTACTTTCAGCTGATAATAAAGAAAAATTGCAAAACGCACTTAAAGACGCGACCAATGATGCAATTAAAAAAGTTCAGCGCATTATGGCGGAAAAAGTCAAGCAGTCTGGGATTAGCTTACCAGGACTATCCTAATTTTTAATTTTAAATTATAAATTTTAAATATTATAATTTAGACTTGATTTTAAAATTAAAAATTTAAAATTTAGCCTTTTATCCATGATCCGTTTCCCCAAACCCATACAAAATCTAATCGACCAGTTTTGTAAGCTTCCCGGCATTGGTCCTAAAACCGCCGAACGCATGGCTTTCTTCATGTTGCGCCAGCCAAAAGTATCAATTGAAGAATTTGCATCTTCCCTTATTCAACTCAGTAATTCAGTCATCCACTGTTCAACCTGCCATAATATTTCCGAGAAAGATCCCTGTAGTATCTGCAGTGATAATACCCGGGACCAAAGTAGAATTTGTGTTTTAGCCGAGCCTCACGACCTTGCGGCAATAGAAAACACCGGAGAGTTTAAAGGACTTTATCACCTTTTAGGCGGCGTATTAGACCCCTTAAATGGGATTACGCCTGATCGCCTGCATATAAATTCGCTACTGGCACGTTTGCAAAAAAACAAACTCACTGAAATAATTTTGGCCTTTAATCCGGATATTGAAGGCGAAGCAACAATGATTTATCTAAACAACATTTTAAGACCTTTTAAGGTTAAAGTAACCAGACTGGCGCGTGGTATGCCGGTCGGCGCTGATTTGGAATATACTGATGAAATCACCCTGCTTAACGCATTAAAAAATCGCAAAGAAATCAACGGGAATTAATATAATTTATTATTAACTTTTCTAATATGCAAAATGAGGTAACTAACCAAGCTGTCTTGGCAATGATCCAAGATTTATCCACCCGTGCTGAAAAACACTTTACTAAAATCGAATATGATATTGCAGCTTTAAAATCAGACATTTACGCCATAAAAAATGATGTCATTGCATTAAAATCAGATATGTATTATTTAAAGCCTGATATTGCAACTATAAAGTCCGGAGTATCAAGTATAAAATCCGATGTATACGCGCTAAAATCAAAATAATCGAGATATAAAAAACCCTCCTAATGCGGAGGGTTTTTTAATTATGAGATCTTGCCGATTTTTACCATGGTCTGGTGCTGTCTGTGTCCTTTTTTCTTATGATATCTGGATTTGGCTTTAAATTTCATGACATTAATCTTCTTATCGCGAAACTGCTTTTCAATTGCCACTTCTACTGTTTTGCCTTTTACTGTTGGCGTACCGATTTCTACTTCTTTGCCTTCACTATCAGCAACCAGCAACACATCTTTAAAAGAAGCGCTCTTGCCTTCTTTGGCACCAACTTTTTCAATAGCCAGCTTGTCGCCTTCTTTAACAACATACTGTTTGCCACCGGTTTTAATTACTGCAATTTTTGTCATATTATATAAATTTAAGTAAATAAAATTGAACCCTAAAGGTTCAGAAATCTATGTAAATATATTACCTTAAAGCTCAATTCTTGTCAAATCCGACCACACTACAGGTTAAAATAAAAGCCGCCTGGCAGAACCAAGCGGCAAAACGCGTCAGAAAACCTTTTTAGGTTTGGGCGGACGAAATATGCTGATAATCTTCCTTTCCGAATTAGGGATATCTTCTACCACAATAATATATTCAATTCCATTCACATCGGACATTTGATGATACCTGGTCTTCAACTCTTGCAGTGAATACCTGCCCTTTTCCGGAGTTACCTCGATTACTTCCTCGTAGGTAAAATTTGACTGATTTTTTATCTTAAACCAAATTCTTCTTTCAGCCGTCCAATTCTGAAAGTGATTCCACGGATTATCCCACCTTTCATAGTCCATATAACAGACGTTAATCTCTACAAACCCAGGATGCCATTTGGCTATTATTCTCCATAACCAAGGGAAATCCTTTTCGTACTTTTTCAAATTCGCCCATGCTCTCGCATACTTTTGCATTTCCATCTGATCCTCCGATCTTTGACCCGTCCGGGTCTGTTGGAAAGAAATGAACCTAGTTCTGCCAAAGCAGAACGCTTAAAACACACTGAAACTATCTTAACAAAAAGCTTATAATTGTCAAATCGTTCTTCGCTAAATGATACAAAAAATAAATAGAAAAGCCCAGCGCATGAGGCCGCTGGGCAGGTTGAGAACCTAGTCGAATTTGATGTCGTGTCTGAAGGACAGTTGTTTGCGATCGAACTTAGACGGCTTGCCAAGCATGCCCCAATAGCCGAGTTGGGCTTTGAGGCCGGCCAGATCAAGCTGATGGGAATGGCGTACGGAAAACCGCGAGTCGCAGACGATGGCGTAGCCCTGTTCCATGACCCATTTGGTCCACTCACCGTCTTCTCCGCCACACTCAAAGGTGTTGTCAAAATGATGCTTTTCCCAGAGGGACTTGCGGATGACGCTGTTGGTCGCGCCCATCACGCCCATCCCCATGGTATGCAGACGGTAAGGTCCGCGTAACCGGGCTTGGAGATAGTTGGGATAGTAAAAAAACTTTTCCAGCCAGGAACCTTCCCTTAAGGGTATCACCGGAGAATAAAGACCGGCTACGCTGGGATCCTTGAAGGTTTTGACCGCGACTTCTAGCCAATCCGCCCGAAACAAACGAGCATGACCGACTGTTAAAATGACCACTTCGTTTGTGGCGGCCTCCACCCCCAAGTTCATGCTTTTGGGATAAGTGAACTCGTTCCGGGGCAAGGTGACCAACTTGAAACCGTGCTTCTGTGCGATCTGAGGGGTACCGTCCGAGGATTCGTTGTCCACGACGATAACTTCCACCTCGCTCATCGGCAGAGTCTGGTCCTTTAGATCCTTGAGCAAAAGAGCCAACTTTTCTGCCTCGTTCAAAGTCCGTATGACCAGTGAAATCATGATAGTATCCTCCTCAAAAAATTGCAGACGTACTGACTCTACATATTAACCTTTTTAATACTTTTTGTCAAATACTTAACCATAACCAAATCAAAAAAAGCGCGGGATCATTTAAGACCCGCGCTGAGAATATGAAATAGACAAAACTTTTACTTCGTTTAAATATAGACAAACAAAAATAACTAATTTTGTCAATCAACCTAGGCACAAAGTTACGGTTGATAAATATAAAGCCCCGTCATTCCTGACGAGGCTTGAACTTCTTAAAATAGTCTTTCCCGTATTTTCTGCGTAACTGCTTATAGCAAACACGGCAGATTGCCGGCTGGGAAATTGCTAAAGGACGACTTTGCTGACAGATGTCACAGATTTTTAAGGGTGGCTGATAACAGCCATAACATGTCGGCGGCTCACTCACTGCCAAAGGAGCAATCTGATGACATTTACTACATTCTGCTTTTGGAGATTTATAACATTGATGACAAGTCGGCGGATTAGCAACTGCCAATTCCTTAACTTTTCGGTAAGAGTGGCATTTACTTGCAGGTGGGATATAGCATTTATGACAAATCGGCTGTCCTTTAACCCGTCGGGCAATTATAGCCTCTTTATTGCAGATAACGCAAATATCAGTGGGACGCTGATAACAATTGATGCACACGGGCCCATCAGCACCATTTTGATTAACGATACTTAGCTTTCCGCAAATACTGCAGGTTTCCTTGGGAGCTTCATAACACTGCCGACAAAAAGCCTTTGGTCCTTCACGCTTAATAATCCTTTTCAGTTGGTGGCATTCAGTACACGTATCTTTGGGCGGTTTGTATCCGTTTCTTTTACCAGGGCGCATTTTTTTCAAGGAACTCCCTCCTTACCCGCTGTTACCTGAAAAAACGAATTAAATATAAAATCAAGAAGAAACTTCTTGATTAATAGCTAAATCTAACAAAAATATTAAGGAAAGTCAAGAGCGCCTATTTTAATTTTAGAGTAACTAAATCCCCTGTTTTAATATTATGGCTTGCGCAATAACCTGCATTTACTTCTAAAACATCGGAAACCGGCATTCCTGAAGAATATGAAGGCAAATTATCCTGTCCAGGAATCGGAGCCGCCACCTCAGCGGCAATACCAACAATTTTATTGTCTGCTATCCAGATAATATCAAGTGGAAACTCCATATCTTTCATCCAAAAAAATCTGATCTGCTTTTCTTTAAACCGAAAAAGCATACCGCTATCAGCAGCCAGAGAAGACCGCAATCCCAGCCCCTTTGCCTGTTCAGCGGTTGTTTTGGCAATTTCCACTGATATCTGCTGATTATTAATTTCTACAACTGACATCACTAATGGCTTTTGGGTCTGTGCTTCATTAATAAATAGAAAAATCATGGTAATCACCAGAATTATAATGATTATATACGTGATATATTTTACATATTTCATATTTTTTGTTCCTCTCTTTTTTGATATAATCTTACTAAAATTATTGCCAAAATAATCATAAATACTGCTAAGGCAATTAGAACCAGCAGTTTCCCAAATGTTTCAAAGAATAAAGTAAAACTGCCGAATATTATAGTAATTAGATATAAAAGTAAAACAGCCTGACGCTGAGAAAGCCCGATATCCAGTAAGCGGTGATGCAGATGCTTGCGGTCAGCATTGACAATCTTATTCTTAGAAAAAAGACGTCTGGCAATAACCCAGACAACATCTAAAATAGGAATGCCCATAATTAAAAGAGCAGTCGCCACTTTTGAGCCAGAAATGATAGCAAGAACTCCCAGCATCAGTCCGGCAAAAAGGCTACCGCTTTCGCCTAAAAATATTTTGGCCGGATTAAAATTAAAAACTAAAAATCCGGCAAAAGCCCCGGCTAAAATCAGGGCAATCAGGGCAGTATTAGTCTGATCAATTTTTATGCTTAAAGCAACTGCGCAGATAATCAGACTTCCGATTACAGTAACTCCCGAAACAAGACCGTCTAAACCGTCTAAAAGTTTGGTTGTATACATCATGCCCATCAGCCAGATAAAAGTAAAAAGATCCGCCATTAAAGTCAGCTTGTAAGGAATGCCCTGGTACCAGAATAAAATATACTGCCAGTTATTAAAGCTGATTAAGCCGCCGAATGGATTGCGGATTGATGAAATTCCTATTCCGGCGGCTACAATTATAATGGCGGCGATAATAGGAAAAATTATCTGCTGCCTGGGGATTAATTTATACTTATCCTCCAGAATCCCGCCAATAATTATTATTAAGCCCGCCAGTAAAATTCCTATTATATTTTTTAAATCAATAAATCCGCCTAAGATATAATTACTGGCAAAAGTTAAAATTACTAAAATAATTGTAAAGCTTAAAAAAACCGCTACCCCTCCTAATAAAGGTATCGGCTTCTTATGTATCTTTCGCTCACTGGTCGGATAATCCAAAATATTGAGTTTCCAGGCAATTTTTATTGTCAGCCAGGTCAAAACTGCTGATAACAAAAACGTTAAGATAAAAATTATAAAATATAGCATATTATAATTGTTCTGCTTTCTCCACCCTAATTTCTCCGCCTTTATCTAAGATGACTACGTCTCTTCGTCCGATTTTGCCAGTTAATAAAAATTTCGCCAGCGCATTATCCACATGATCCTGAATAGCCCGACGCAAAGGTCTGGCGCCATACTGCGGATCAAACCCGATTTGAGCAACTTCCTTAACAGCTTCTTCGGTAGCTTGAAAATTAATGCCCTTTTCCTCCATAGAACGGGCGACTTTAAGCAGCATTAACTCTGTAATTTTTAGTACTTCCTCATAACCAAGCGACTTGAAAAGTATTATATTATCAAAACGATTGATAAATTCCGGACGAAAAGACTTTTTCAGCTCAGTTTCCATCAGCTGCTTTTTTATTTCTTCTATGGATAATCCTTCATTGATTTTATCCTGAATAAAAGAGGTCGTGGCATTGGACGTAGCAATCACAATTGTATTAGTAAAATCAATAGTTCTGCCGTTAGCATCGGTCAATCTGCCGTCATCTAATACCTGCAAAAATAAATTTAAAATATCAGGATGCGCTTTCTCTAATTCGTCTAAAAGCACGATGGAATACGGCTTGCGTCGTACTGCTTCGGTCAGAATCCCGCCTTTATTAGATTCGGTATAGCCGGCAGGTACGCCTATCAGACGATTAACACTATCAGCAGCCTGATATTCTGACATATCCAATCTAATCATATTATCTTCACTTCCAAAATAAACCTCGGCAATTGTTTTAGCCAATTCAGTTTTACCCACGCCGGTCGGTCCCAAAAATAGAAGATTTGAAATTGGCCTATTTTTTTCTCGCAATTCTGCCCGGCCGCGACGCAAGCTATTGGCGACAGCGGATACAGCCTCTTCCTGATCAATCATGCGCTGATGAATGATATCCTCTAAATTTAATAATTTTTCACTTTCACTTTCACTAATTTTTGTAACCGGCATGCCTATTTTTTCAGATAGCAATGTAGCCACATCATCGCCGGTTACCAAGCAATTAGGACCCTTGGTCTGTCTCGCCCAGATAACAACTTCTTCTAAAATTGTTAAAGCCTTATAAGGTAAAAACTGCTCATGGATATAATGATCTGAAAGTTTTACTGCAGACTCTATGGCTTCATAGCTTAAATAAACATTATTTTTCGACTCCATGAATATAGCCTTGCCTTCTAAAATCTGGATGGCGCCGTTGATATCAGGCTCGCTGATCTCAACCTTTTTTATAATATTTGCCACGCTGCTGCTTTCAATACTTTTTTTATAACTGAGTTGTGTAGTGGTGGCAATCAAAGTAAATAAATTTTTGCTTAAAGCTTCTACAATGACTTCTGATAATCCAGCCTCGCTGATTGAAATCATGTCCTGAAGGTTATCAATAAATAGGACAATATTACCGGCATGGGCAATTTCATTAAAACAAATAAGCAGCCGCTCCTGGGCTTCGCTCAAAGAAACTCCGGCCACAAGTCTGGAAACGCTTAAGCTTACCAATCTTTTATCCTGCATAAACTCCGGCACATCATCACCAATCATTTTCTGGGCTAATCCCTCGATAATTGCTGTTTTGCCTACTCCTGGCTCACCTACCAGAATCACAGCCTTAATCGTAGCACCTTCTAAAATCCTAAAAATTTCAGCAAATTCTTTGTCCCGGTCAATCGATAAATCTAGCTGCCCTCTTTTAGCCATCATTGTCAGATCTTCTGAAAATTTATTCAGAAATGGCGTTTGGACTGCTGTCATCGCACGGTCAATGCCTGACTTTGATTTTAATCTGGAACTGGCGCGATAGGAAGACCATTGCTTGCTTAATTTTCGTCTGATCCTAAACCAGAGGATTACATTGGTCACCTGTTCATTAGTGATGCTTAAGTCGGTTAATATTTCCTGAATTTTTTCGTCTCTTTGGATTGCTTCAGCCAAAACATCCAAAACATCCACGACTTGATTGCGATTATTATAACAAAGATAATAGGCTTTAATTAAGATTTTCTGGATTTCAATGCCAAAAAAGACTTCCTTGTCTGATTGAGGATATTTTGCGGCTAGCCGGCTTAACTTTTCCACAAAATCATTCAGCTGTACGCCTAATCGTAAAAAAATATTTTCTGAGACTTGCGAATGCAACAAACACGATAATAGAACGTGGATGGCGCTTACTTCATTAGCTTTCAAATTAAAAGCCAATTCGTATGCCTGCTCAATTATTTTTTTTGTTTCCGCATCAAAAGCTAAGCTGATATCAATCTGATTTTTATGTTTAAAGCTTCTTAGCTGAGCCCAATCTAAAGGCGGCGGCAATAGATGACTAAAATCATCTTCAGCCCGATAAATCTTTTCTGTTACGCTGGCCTTTTTATCAGCCTCTAAAGAATAAAAATAAATAAAATATAAATCAAAGAATAAAGAGATAAAAAAATACGCTAAAAATACATTGGGCGTATTCCAATATTCCAAACTAAAGATTGAATTCACATTAAAATCAAGTAAATAAAAGCCGTATACCAGGCTAATAATTCCGCCCAAACCTATCAAAGCCAGAATTAGCTTGCTGATATTATTTAGTAATTTTTCCAGTTTATTTAAAGCTAAAGCAGATTTATCAATTTTTTTACCCCAATAATAAATATTATTTTCCCAAAAGCTAATCACACCGCGCCTGTCACAGACCGGGCAATTTTTATTGCCGACATAACCAATGCCGTAACAATTATTACAGATTAAAAATTGTAAATTTTGCTTATTCTCTGCCATTTATTATTATTAAAATTTAATATGAATAAGACACTGATAGATCGCAAAAGGCGGCAAAATTAGCCAGATAATCACGACTATAAGGCTAGCCAGCATGATTACAAGCATGACAAGCCCCTTTACTGCTACCTGGAAAAATCTTAGAAAAAAACTGATTATGCGTCCGGCGATATCATGTTGCCCAAACATCGGCACAAATAAATTTTTTACCCAAATCCAAAAACCGATGGTATTTTCCATATCAGCAATGAACGAACTGGTTGTCTTTAACATTTTCACCAAGCCTTTGCTATACCACCAAATAGGAAAATACAAAATAGTCCTAATTTCATTAATTATGACTAAAAAAGGAATTTTTGAGGCACTCATTTTCGACATACCCTATTTATTTATCTATATAAAATCAAGATATTTGAACTAACTTAATTTTACCATATTTTGGGCTAAAGCAAAAGGAACTAGACTAGCTAGTTCCTGTGGTTGAATCACAAAACTCTTCACGTGCTAATTTTTCCAGCAGACATTCAAGCTCTAGCTGATTTGTTCTCAAAAGTCCCCAGGAAAAATCTCCATTCTCGACCCGCAAATTGATATTTATGACAATTGCGGAAGCAGTTTCATATTTAAAAGCATACTGGCGCAACATTTCGATCTGCCTCTGTACTGCTAATACGTTAGCGCTCATTGTCTCCTCCTTGGTTAGAGCCTTCCCTCCTTAATGTCCCTCCTTATCTGAGTTAAAAGACTCAGATAGAACTCCAGATTATTTAAAGTAGCCAAGCGCAAACCCAAACCTTCATCTGTTTTAAAAAGGTGATGAAGATACGATTTTGACTGGCTACGCAATAATTTAATTTTTGACTTGCTATTTATGGCGGAAAAATCTTTTTTAAATCCGGTATTCTTAATGATAACTGTTTTGTATGCAAGCTTGCCAAACAGCTTAATAGCTCCCTTTTGTGATTGAGTACAAAATTGATACAATCTCCCATGACGCGCTTCTCTGGTCGGAATCACGCAATCAAACATATCAATGCCCTGCCTAACCGCATGAACTATTTCTTCAGGCCTGCCCACGCCCATCAGATATCTAGGCTTTTTATCAGGCATTAAAGGGACAATTTTCTCAAGTATCTTAAACATATCTTTACGATCCTCGCCCACTGCCAAACCGCCCAAGGCATAACCGGAAAAATTTAATGATGTTAATTGTTGAATACTAACCCGACGTAAATCAGGATAAATACCACCCTGAATAATACCGAATAAAAGCTGACTATTTTTTTTCCTATGCCACTGTTTTATACATTTTTGTGCCCAGTCATATGTAGTTACTACAGCCTCAGCCACTTCTTCTTTTTTACTATCGCCCGGAGGACAAATATCCAAAGCCATCATAATATCCACCCCTAAATCCTGCTGAATCTGAATTGACTTTTCAGGGGTTAAAAAGTGTTTTGAACCATCCAAATGAGACTGAAATTCTACTCCGTCAGGCTTTATCTTCCTCATTTTTGATAAAGAAAAAACCTGATAACCGCCGGAGTCAGTTAATATCGGTTTTGGCCAATTCATGAACTTGTGCAAACCCCCGGCTTTTTTAATCAGTTTTTCACCGGGCTGCAAATACAAATGATAAGTATTGGATAATATAATTTCAGCACCTAACTGCTCCATATCTTCCACCGACAAGTTTTTAATGGCCGCCTTGGTGGCAATCGGCATAAAAAAAGGGCTATGAATTACTCCCCAAGCGGTCTTTAAAATTCCAAGCCTCGCGTTTGATCTTTTTGATTGTTTTAAAAGCTTATACATTAATATATTTACAAATTAATAAAACTTTGTTAATATTTTGTAATCAGTCGAAAACCAACCGTTCTTTTCACCGTTCTTTACAAGGAGGATTTGCGATGTATCGGAAAAGATTGCCTATTTACCAAAAATACCCCAGAA
Source organism: Candidatus Parcubacteria bacterium (assembly GCA_026395685.1). GTDB lineage: Bacteria > Patescibacteriota > Patescibacteriia > CAIXNZ01 > CAIXNZ01 > JAPLYC01. The sequence continues at coordinate 12,083 of JAPLYG010000017.1, read as the reverse complement.
TCAAACCATCTGACCTTGCTTACCTGCCCCTTGTCAAACTTACGCCAAAATGGATTACGCCGAACCACTTGTCATTAATCCGCATGATGCTATCGCTCCCTATAATCTTACTAATTTTCCTGCACTTTTTCAAGTTAGCTGGCATCTTTTTCCTGGTCGCTGCCATTATGGATGGCTTGGATGGCGCTTTGGCGCGTTTTCGCAATCAGGAAACTAAGCTGGGGGCGATTATCGACCCTTCTGCTGACAAAGCAGTCAATTTCATGGTCTGGATAGGATTCTTATTTTACATTAAGAATAATATCTATCTGGGCACGATTTTGACGATTATTATCATTGATTCCTGCCTTTTTGGGATTGCCCTATTCAAATTCTTTATTAAGGATATTTTCCCCAAGCTTGAAAAGAATCACAGCTATTTTGAAGAATTGGGCATGCCGCAAATCATCCATCAGATTGATGTCAGCAGAACAGGGGCCAACAAATGGGGCAAAACCAAAATGGTTTTTCAAATCATCGTGATTTCCAGCCTGCTCCTATTTGACCCGGCCACATCAATTAAATTCCACGAGACTTTTACCTTTTTGCCTGTGCATCTGACCTTACTGCACCTTTCCTTCCCATTATTGGTTATTTGTATAGTCTTTGGACTATTAAGCCTTTATGGCCATATTCAAGTAATCAGCTTCGGCAAGGAAGAACCAATCTGGGTACAATTAATTCTTCCTGGCATGGAAGAGTTTTTCCTTAAGTAAAAAAATAAAAGGACGTTTCCCCTTGGAGCCGTCCTTTTTTCTATATATATTTTGTCTATCTGTTTAATGCCACAGAACCATTAGCGCTTAAATATTCTATTCTGGCTACTTCCTGCATATTTAACCTTTTAACTTCCTCATTAATTCTGCTCACTGAACGCAATTCAGTAATTTGCACCTGTAATTTTTTATTATTATCTTTTAAGTCGCTGACTTTCTCTTCTAATTCTTTTATTTGATATCCTTTAGTCGCCAGGCTATTAATCTGCCATAAATAAAAAATACCGCAAACAAAAACTAATATACCCAAAACTAATAAACGATTTTTGTTGTGTCTTTGGCAAACTTGCCATTCTGTGCGATCAGTAATTTTTTGTTTAAAGCTCTTCCAGTGAGCTGCAATTATGTTGTTCATACGATTTTATGCTATTTTGACCGCTGCACGAAGTTTTGCGCTTCTACTGCGGAAATTTTCCGTTATTTCATTATTACTTGGTATTATTATTTTTTTTGTTAATATCTTTATTTTCGGCTGATGATTACAGGTGCAAACAGGTACTTTAGGCGGACAGATGCAGTCTTTTGCCTCTTGGCGAAAAAAATCTTTAACAATGCGATCCTCCAAGGAATGAAAGGAAATTACTACTATTCTGCCTCCCTTAACCAATAATTCCAAAGCCTGGGGTAATATTTCCTGCAGATTCTCCAATTCATGATTAACTTCGATTCTAAGTGCTTGAAAGACCTTGGTTGCGGGATGAATTTTTAATTTAGGCTTATGCTGATAGACTTTTTCAATAATTTTTACCAATTGTTCCGTAGTGCTAATCGGCTGAATCTTACGTTCATTGATTATTGCTCTGGCAATCAGCTTGGCATAGCGCTCTTCGCCATAGTCTTTAAAAATTCTGGTTAAATTTTCCTCTTTATACTGATTAATGATGTAGGCAGCGGTCTTTTCCGTAGCGCCAAACCTCATGTCTAAAAATGAAGAACCGCGAAAAGAAAATCCGCGCGTTTTATCTTCAAGTTCAAAGCTAGATATCCCAAGATCAAGTAAAATACCGTTAATTTTATTAAATCCTGCGTCATATATAATCCTTTTTAGATTCTTAAAATTATCATTGATAAATACTGCTCTGTCTCCATAACTCTGTAATTTGGACTGCGCAGCCTTTATAGCTTCTGGATCAAGATCAATTCCCAGTAATTTACCGCTTGGTCCGGTCAAATTTAGTATTGCCTCAGCATGTCCACCGCCTCCCAGGGTGCAATCAACAAAATTTTCATTGGGCTGAGGAGCCAAATACTGAATAACCTCCTTTGCGAGAACTGACTTATGTTTAAATTCCATTTTATTATGATAAAAAAATCCCCCGTTATAAGGTTTTTACAGGAGAGAAATAGATAAGCATAGCCATTTCTCACCTGAATAAAACCCTACTTGTTTACCATTTTATTTTTTTTAAGGTACACTTTGTCTGACCTTGAAATAAAAATGACAACAAGCTAATTTTTAATTTTTCTTTCTTAATTTTTTTCCTCCGTAGCTTTAGCAAAGGAGGATTCCTTAATTATATTAATAATAAAAGGTAAATTTATACATCCAGTCCCTGCAATGCTTCTGCGATATCAACACTTTCTTTTTCCGTTGCTTTCTTATATTTATTCCAATTATCTTCATCCCAAATTTCTAATCGGTTATATAAGCCGGCGATAATCGATCTCTTTTTAATTTGGCCGAATTGCCTTAAATATTCAGGTAAAACAATTCTTCCTTGTTTATCTAATTGCACATCCATTGCTCCGGCTAACATTAAACGACCGAAAGCACGGGTATTTGCCTTGCTAATAGGCATTGCAGCCAGCTTGGGCGCTAACTTTCCCCATTCTTCCATGGTATATAAAAACAAACAATTATCTAAACCCTTAGTAACTACTGCACCCTTACTTAATTTCGCACGAAACTTAACTGGTATTGCCAGCCTTCCTTTTTCATCTAAATTGTGTTGATATTCACCGATGAACATATTGGATTTTAGATCTTAGATTGTGAATTTTAGGTACAAATGACCTATTAAAAGTTATCCACAGTTATCCTTGTTTATCCCCACTTTTATCCACTTTACTCCCTTCTTTAGTAATTATACCCCACCTGACAATACGCGTCAACCACTTTATACACAGGCTAAATATCCTTTAAAATCAGGGTTATAAAGCCTTGTGCATAACTTTAGGTTCCAAATATTCACCATGGTGGATGAAAATCCCTAAATATGACTAAATAAAAAAACAGCCCTTAAAGACAGAGCTGTTAGTCATTTCTTTTTGTTACTCATTTTTTTCACCTTCAAGAAAGCGTTTTCGATCCTCTGCTTTTTTAATATCATAAATAACGGCTATCTTCTTTTTCTTACACCGTGGACACCCAGTCGGCCTGCCATTGTCGTTAACTTCGGCCTTAGCGAGGCTTTCCTCCGTATCAGGAAAGCTTATCTGGCAATCAATACAATAGATTTTCAAGCCTGCGCCTCCTTTACTTTTTGGCAAGGGTAATATTTGGACCTCGATCGTAAAAAGGACTGATATATTTTATGGACTTACTTAATTTCATTTTTTTAAGACCCAATTTAAGCAATCTATCATTATCCTCAATCTTTTGTTTATTTTGGATGCCGACTACAGGAATATGTAAAGAATATGATAATGCATTAGCCACAGCAACCGCTATTCTTAAAGAAGTAAAGGGTCCAGGGCCTGTTATTGTTATAATCCCCTTAAGATCACTGGGATCAATCTTATTATTTTTTAATATCTTTTCAATCAATTTTAATAGGTACTCCGTTACCTTATAATCTCCAGTTTGTATAATTTTATCAATTTGTTTATTGTTTGAAATTAAAAAAACATCTAATTCCCTGTTTTTAGATGTATTAAGATATAAATAAATTGTATTCTTCTTATTTTTCAGCATTTAATGCGCTTGCTTGATTAAAAATCTCATCAATTAAAACAATTTTATTGGCATCTAAAATGGAATACAGAAATTTATCAGCCACGCTGCGGCGGTAGTCAAATTCTTCTTTATTCAAAAAAGTATAATTAATTTCTCGCCTAAAGTCTTTTTCAAAATTCCTGAGGACTTTTTCGAAACTCTTTTTTTCCAAATTACCGACAACCAGCATATCAATGGGAGATTCCTTATCTCCGACAAAAAAACCAGAGAGAGCCAAATAATAAACACTCCCCGTCTTTTTCAGCTCCCGAGCAAAATTTTTCTCCAACATAAATTGCGCCTTTTGAAAAATCGATTTAAGTTCGGGAAAAATTATAAATTTAGGGTTTACCTGATAAAACTTTCTCTTAGAGTCTGCTTTGGGCAGTTCCTTACCCTTATCCTCTTCAATTACCCTGATTATATCCAAATCCTCCAAATTCTGTAATTCACGCCTAACAGCATTTATTTGGGAATTCAAAGCTCTGGTCAGTTCTCTGACAAAGTATTTAGTTTCCGGATTAGTCAAAAATACCTGTAATAGCTTGCTTCTTGTTTGCGAACCAAATAATTGTTCAAGCATAAAATAATTTCAAATATTGATAATTACCTCTGCGGCAAAATATGTGCATAACTATATCTCAACCCTTGGCATTTTGCCTTTATTTTAGTATAATACATTTATCTAATAACAGTCAATTTTTTCAACAAAATGGCCAAAATCTTGAGCCAATTTGCTAATATTTTTATTCATTACTATTCCAATAAAACAGCTTCGGCGTGTAAGCTTTTTATTAGTGAACCGACACAAAACCAAGAAAGGCTGCTGGGCCGATTATTTGGCATTATCGAAATTAATATCCCCAGCCGGGAAAATAATAATATCATTAACCTTTTAATCAGCAATCTGGAGGATATTTATTATAGTCATGCTGAAAATGAAAATTTAGACCCTATTTTATGTTTTGAAGAAACATTAAAGCAAGTAAACCAAAAATTTGTTCAGATGATTAAAGACCGACAAATTGCCTTAGTCGGAAATTTGAATGAAAAAACAATCAGGGAAAAAATAAGCCTTTCAATCGGACTGCTCAAAGACAACCAGCTGCAAATCTCCTACTTAAATAATATTAATATTTTTCTTGTTCATAAGTCAAAACAAGACTATAAAATTATTGATATTAAAAAAATTGCCAACAATGATGAGAGCGGCCAAGGAAACAAAGAAAATACCAACTTGTTTTCCAACCTTTTATCCGGAGAGGTAAATCCCCCTGATTTTTTGATTTTGGCAAATGGCAATTTTCTTGATTATATTTCACTGGAAAGAATTCAAAAAATTATTACCTCTCTCCCCCTGCACAAAGCGACTGAATATTTTAAAAATTCATTATTGCAATTCGAAGGGCAAAACTTTGCCGCCATCTTAATTAAAAACATATTCAGCGATTCTGAAAATACTTATAAAGAACCTGCTTCACTTACATCTATTACAGAATTGAATTACACTGAATCTTTGACTGAAAAGCTTTTAGCGCCTTCACTATGGGGCATGCTGAAAAACTTTCTTAATAAAGCCAAAAATTATCTGGACAAGATCAAGACAACATCGCCGAAACTAAAAAGTGAATCAGATATAAATGCAGAAAATATTGAGCAGGTGCCTGTCGTAAATACGGAAGTTAAAAGTGGAAGTGATGCATTAAACAACATCAAAGTTTCTGCAAGAAAAATAATGAAACTTTTTCCGGCAAAAAACGGACGCCTTTTGGGAAAAATTAATAATTTTAAAAACAAATTACAGCTTCGCTATAATATTTCCAAAAACAGATTTAGGAATGTGCCTAATCTAAGTAAAATTCTTTTGACTGCCGGGGGGATATTAATTCTGCTGTTCATTTTTAGTATTATTGTCTTTAAAAAACATCAGAGCCAGGTAATATTCCAGAAGGATTACCAGGAAATTATTGCTAAGATTGAACAGAAAAGAAGTGAAGCCGAATCAGATCTTATTTATGGCAATGAGGATAAAGCCAAAGAAGCTATCAATCAAGCCCAGCAATTATTAGCCTCTTTACCGATTGAATCAAAACAACAAAAAGAAGCCTATGAGAAACTTAATAAAAATATAACGACAATAATTGCTAAAATAAGGCATATAACCATAATTGAAAACCCCAGCCTGATTGCTGACATTGCCACAGCTGCTGATAGCAGCATAAATATTCAAAATATTATTTATCTTAACAATTTGCTCTATGCTTTCGATTCCTCAAAAAATGAAAGTTTTACTGTTGATCTTACCACAAAGGAAGTTAAAAAATATGAAGCCAATTCAACAGATATCGGCTTAATTATTAAAGCTAACATTATAGACGGCAAAATACTGCTTTATCATGATAAAAACTCATTTATCCAATACCAAGACCAAAAATATATACCGCTTTCAGTTAGCTTGAATGCTAACGCAAAAATTGCAGATTTTAAAGATTACAATGATCGACTTTATACCATAGATACTGCCAATAACCAAATCTATCGTCATAGTAAGACAGATGGCGGTTATGATCAGGGTTTAAATTGGCTGAAAGAACAGGCTGATTTTAAAGATATCGTTGCCTTAGGAATTGATACCAATATTTGGCTGCTGGACAAGAAGGGGTCAATTCTAAAATATACTAAGGGCACTAAGCGAGCTTTTGAGCTAAAAAATATAGAACCAGCCTTAGAAGAAACAACGCGATTATTTACAAACGAACAAACAAACTATCTTTACATACTGGAACCGAAGAATAAGCGTATTGTGGTGATTGATAAGAATGGAGATTTCAAAATCCAATATTTCAGTGAAGCGTTTAATAATTTGCAAGATTTCACGGTAAATGAAAAAGACAAAAAAATAATTCTAAGCAGTGATAATAAGATATATACTTTCGATCTCACTCACTTATAATTTTTTCTACAAACAAAAAAATCCCCGCATCGCGGGGATTTTTTTATCGGTAAATTTATTTCAAATTCACACTAGCGCCTGCTTCGATTAATTTTTTCTTCATTTCTTCAGCTTCTTCTTTTTTAACTGCTGATTTAATGATTTTTGGAGCACCGTCAACTAAATCTTTAGCTTCCTTTAATCCCAAGCCCGTAATCTCTTTGACAATCTTGATAACGCCAATTTTGTTGTCTCCGGCAGCAGCTAATTCGATATCAAATTCTGATTTGGCCGGAGCAGCTTCTCCGGCAGCAGCTGGAGCAGCCATCATGGCCATCGGAGCAGCGGCACTGACTCCAAATTTATCTTCCAAGACTTTGACTAATTCAGCCAAGTCCAAGACAGACATTTTTTCAATTTCCGCAACTAAATCCTTAAATTTAGCTGGGACTTCAACTTTTTTTTCTTCTGACATAATTTTATAAATTATTTATTAATAGTTAGTTGTAATCTTAAACTTTAGAATCCTTAAGACTATTCAGCACATTTAATAAGCCGCGAATGTTACCTGCTAAAACATTAACAAAGCCGGAAACAGGTGCATTAATAGTACGCACTAATTGTCCTAAAAGTTCCGGTTTAGACGGGATTTTAGACAAAACCGTTACCTGATCTAAATTTAATAAATTACCTTCCATAATGCCACCCAACATTTTTAAGGCTTTATGGTCTTTGGCAAAATTGGCTGCAATCTTAGCAGGCGCCACTTCATCTTACAAACCAATAATCATTGCCAAATTACCATCCATATTTTTCACATCAATATCCTTTAAGCCCTGCTTTTCCAAGGCCAATTTAATTAATGTTTTTTTGGCAACAATGTATTGAGCTTTTTGTTTTTTACAAATACTCTTTATCTCTGCTGCTTCTTTAACTTTTAAACCTTTATAATCAACAAAGATTACACTTTTAAAATCTTTAAGCAAGTCAGCTAAATCTTTCAAAGCTTGCTCTTTTTCTGATCTTGATTTTGGCATAGGTATGAACCACGGATTTTCTCTCACAGATTACACGGATATCAAATCCGTGGCATCAGTGAATTACATCAGTGGTTAAGTTATCATTAATAAATTAAAAAATCTGCGTTTCGCCGCAGAATTCAATGTCATCCTAAACATAGTCGAAGAATGACTTTAACCTCGATAGGTTTTATATCCTTGCGGAATACCTATTGTCTGCGGTTAAATATAGTATAGCAGAAGTAAAAAATATGTCAATACCATCCGAAGCTTTCCTGTCCGCCATAACTTTAGCGGCGGCAAAAGCGAAGGATGGTCAAGGAAAAAGGGTAATCTCAACTGAGAATACCCTTTATTTCATATTTAGACCACTTTACCCTTAGCAATTGCTACCAGGGCATTCACAGTCGCCTTGGGGCCTTTAATACACACCATGGGCTCAGTATTACGATTTGTCACGATTCTGGTGACTTCTACGGCCAAAGAGTCCAAAAGTGCTTGTAAATCCGGCCTCAAGTTGTTTCCTCCGTTAAGTAGGCATTTGCCAACCAACCATCTGCTTTCTAGAGCTTCTGCTGAATCCGATGGCTGAAGCTTTTTCTCTTTCCCTCCCTTAACATCCTTTTTCCGCATTTTGTTTCCCTCCTTCTCCTCCGTAGCATTTTGCGGAGGATGTCTTTGTGTTAACAAAACTTAAAGAGCTGACCTACTTGGCCAGCTCCTTGTATTTGAATAATCTAGAAAATTATTTTAAAACATATTCAAACAAGCTGGCTCATAAAATCCGCTAAAAAAGTAATATCCAAATAAAGCTTGTTTAATGTTATTCATATGTAATAAATTTATCATAACATCGTATTTTGTCAAGCAAAAAGTGGAAAAGTCAAGTTCTTAATAAAAAGAATACCCGGAGAATAACATCTCCGGGTATATAGTTTCATTTTGAAGCTAGTGGTTGCTTTGCTGTAAATTATCCCCCTGGCTATTTTTACTATCGGGGAAAAAGCGGTAAACGCAATATAAAATCAAAATTACAATGACGGCGCCTACTCCCAGGTATATTGGAAAAAAAAGAGCTGGGCTGATTATTCTGTCGAAAAGTCTGGAACTTTCCGCCCATAAGGCGATGCCTAGAGCAATCCAGCAAATAGCAAACGCTGGCAATGGAATGCCCAGAAAAAACCCGAGGATATTTCTTTTGTGTTCGTTTTTCATCTCTCCCCCTACTTTGTTTGTGTTGAAAAATAACAAAGAATCTGACATTGATTTATAATCTATCACAAAACTATCTGTTTGTCACTATTTCTAAAAATAAAAAAGCCCCGATGGATAACCATAAGGGCTTTAAATTTTAGAATGCTTTTAAAGGTTCAATTTTTTTAAATTGAGGTAAGCTGCGCTTTGTTTTGACAAAACAAAACTAAATTACTAAACAATTCCTCAGACATATTATATTCCCGATATCTAGGCGTCTTTAAAGTAACAGGCATTATGATTCCTAGACCCATAGCAAATTCAGTATCCTTAGACTGTCGCAAATTTTTTGAAAAAGGCACCTTATCTAAAGGAAAATGCATTGCTTTATCAGCCTTTAAATGGTGGCCTATTAAAGCTTCATCCTCAGTTTTTGACAGACAAAAAAATTTACAATCCCAAGAAAATGATGACAAGCTAATCGTAATAATATAATTATGGTAAGCGGACACTTCTTCCTCGTAATAATAATATCTTGGCGGATTATATCGAGTAATCCCATAACGTCCATGCTTATCCAATTCTCCCTGTTTTGTCCTTTTTACTCCTGATGGACCGAGTTTACGCCATAGCAGGCAAAGATCATTACCCTCAATCCAAGCATCTCTTAAATCTGCCCAATACGGACTACCACCGTTCCCACATTCTCCTTCATTAGTTAGCAAATGGTACTCTTTTAGAGTAGAATTAATAGACCTAGATAACCAGTGCCAATCTATTTTTCCAAAATAACGAATGCCAACAAAATGACGATTACCTACATGTTCCTCAGGACTAAGCCCCCGCCGCTCGCTCTCACGATAGGAATCATAAGCCATGATAATCACTCTAACCATCTTCATCTACCTCCTTTGTGTTTTGAGCAGTTTTAAGACTTGGGACGTCGTTTGAAAACAACGTCCCTTGCTCAGGTATCATAACGATAGTTTACGAAATGGATTTAAATCTCCTGCGATACAAACTATCCAAAAGATAGGCGACATTTTCAGCGTAAGAACCATAGCCTTTCACCTCTTCAGACAATTTTTTTAGTTTATCACGCCAGTATTCTTTTAGCTTTTTGTCTATGCGAATTTCTGACAAAACTTCGCATAAATCAACGATTGTACTCTGGCGTAGCTTGACTTCAACCTTAACCGATCCTTCCCAGTGTTCACCAAGCTCAAAATTATGACAATTTTTAAAAAGGATCTGCAGCAGTCTTTCAGCAGCATCTTCTTCCGGTTCGGGTTTAATGATTATCGGATTATCAACAGGCTTTTCGCAATCATGATTTAAGCAATACTCCTCCGTTAGATTTAATTTTTTGCCACAATGAGGGCACTCGGCAGATAATCCTGGAAAAAGCTTTTTACCTTCTTCTGAGAATGGTTCACTATCGTATTCATCTCCTCGACGTTTAGAAATACGTAAAAAGTACGGCCTACCATCTTGAGCATAAAGAACATACTCAGTATATGGCTTATAGTTATCTTCAAGGAGTGAAGTGCCTCCTCCCCTTCTATAGTAACTATCACCATATTTGTAACCACTCCCAATTTCTTCCATCTCCGTAAATCTATTTTTTCCCATGAGATCCTCCTTTTTTTGAGCAGTTTTAAGACTTGGGACGTCGTTTGAAAACGACATCCCATGCTCAGGTCTTTTTTATCGAGATTCTCCCAGACCGCTAGTCCAAGAATTTAAAATTTCAAAGGTTCAATATTACCAATTGCGCTAAGCTGCGCTTTGCCTTGACAAAAGAGGACCAAATTATTAAATACTTTTTTGGGGATCTCATATTCTCTGATTTGGGGAGTCCATGAAGCAATCGGTATTTTCACGCCATGAAACAAAGCAAATTTGGCGTCTTGATGCTTAGCCAAAGTTTTTGCCAAAGGTATCTTCTGCATGGAAGCTTCTATCGCCTCGACAGACATGAATTTATCCTCAGTTTTCGACTGGCAAAAAAAGTTACTATCCCAGACAAAGTTTAACAAGTTAATCCTAATGATGTAATTATGGTAAGCGTATACATCAACCTCGTAACTATAATATTTTGGAGGATTATATGGGTAACTGCTATGATATTTTCCGTCTTTATAAGCCTCCTTGGTAATAATTATTTTTTTTCCAGATGGACCGCGTTTACGCCATAACAGACAAAGATCATCACCCTCAATCCAGGCATCTCTTAAACCTACTAAGTTCCAACTTCCTTTTTTTCCCTCTTCTCCATCATTAGGAATCAACTTGTATTTTGTTAGAGTATAATTAATTGACAGAGACAGGCTGCGCCAATCATGCTTTTCAGCATAATCAATGCCAATATAATGATAATCGCCTACATGATTATCAGGGTTATAATGGTTAACCTCCTTAAATGAATCATAAGCTACGATGTTTACTTTAATCAGCTTCATCTTTTCCTCCCTTGTTAGTTGTTGACGTAAAGAACACTTTGGCACGATAAACAAATAAAAAAGCCTTTCCCGAATGAGAAAGACTGTAACAAAGATTATCTTTCCCCTTTGGGGGCAGGAATTAGCACCTTTTCTAAAATAAGATAGGTTGCTGCGCGATCATTGGGCCTGTTCCCTAACGCGCTCTTGATATTTATATTAAATTGTTAAGGTACTGCAGTTAAAAAACAAAAAATCTTACACGCTCATAGGGGGTAAGATCAAAATAAATTACTTATTATCTTCCCCCGCAGTGCAGGGCTGAACTTAGCACCGTTCCTCCTTCGCTAAAGCTTCGGAGGATGGTTGCTGGCAGAATATAACGGGTCAGTTCCCTTTTCTGCTCTCTTGATAATGATTATTCAGTTTTTAACTATGCAGGCATCTTAGCAAATTTTAAAAATTTTGTCAAGACAAGACTTAAGATTTAATAATTGTACCGATAAAACTACCGCCATTTATATAACTTGTTAAATTCCAGATATTATTGCCGTTTAAAATCGCGACTTCCAGTTTTAATTTGGCGGCCATTTGGCTGGCAATCGGGTCAAAAGGCACATGAGCGCCCGGATTCCACTTGGTACCGACTAATTTAATGAAATCAGGCCAGTTGATCTGTTCTATTGGTTTAGCATCTGTAAATTTATTAGGATCCTTATCATATACATAATCAGTATTTGTTAAATT
>JAPLYG010000020.1 GCA_026395685.1 Candidatus Parcubacteria bacterium | reverse complement strand
AAGGGAATTATGACAGAGGTGTTGATGTTACGGCTGAAATATCGTCGCTGAATTCTCATGAGTAGCGGAGCAAAGGAAACCCCGTATGAAAAAAACCGACCCGTTAGGGGCGGTTTTTTGAGTGCGGGGAGGACGTCATTTGGTATAATAATAATTAGACGTTAATTTTTTAGTGGTAAAAAATGAGCAAGTCGAGGATTTTTTTAATTTCCTGTTTAGTCTTTATTCTGGGTATATTTATCCGTTCAGTTTTTATGTTTGATTTTTTTATTGTTTATTTGCTTTTCCTGTCGGCAATTATTGCTTTTATTGTTATCCCAAAAAATAAGCTATTTTTGATACTGGGAATTTGGGCTATTTGTTTTGCTGCCGGCATTTGGCGCTACCAGGTGTCAGAACCAGAAAATACAGCAGATAAGATATATTTTTATAATAGCCAAAATATTGAATTCAGCGGTTTGGTCAGCAAAGAGCCTGATGTGCGGGAAGCAGCGGCAAAATATGAAATAAAAACAGCGGAAATTTTTTTAAATAGCAAGTGGCAGCCGGTCTCAGGCAAGGTTTTAATCTCCACAGAAATTTTTCCCGAATACAGATATGGCGACTTGCTTAAAATAAAATGTAAGCTTAAAAAACCCGAGGCAATTGAAGATTTTAAATATGATCGTTATTTGGCGCGCTATGATATTTATAGCCTATGCTATAATCCCCAAATTGAAAAATTGGCCAGTGGCCAAGGTAATTTATTTTTAACTTTAATATATCGGGGCAAAAACTTTTTTATCAGCAGAATTAACAGTATTTTGCCCGAGCCTCAAGCTTCATTTTTGGGAGGGTTGTTAATTGGAGCAAAAAAATCTATTCCCTCAAACTTGCAGGAGGTATTTAATAAAACAGGAACTACCCATATTGTCGCGGTTTCGGGATATAACGTAACAATTATTGCAGCGTGCTTGCTTTTATTGGCTCAAACTATCGGAATCGCCAGAAAAAAATCATTTTGGCTGATAATTAGCCTGCTTTTTATTTTTGTAATCATTACCGGCGCTCAGGCTTCCATTATTCGTGCTGCTGTCATGGGCGCAATTGTGCTTTTGGCTAATTATTTGGGGCGAAAAAGTAAAGTGACTAATGCGTTAGCTTTAGCGGCGGCAATTATGTTAATGCAAAATCCCAGGATTTTGCTGGCAGACATGGGGTTTCAGCTTTCGTTTTTAGCGACCCTGGGCTTAGTTTATATTAGTCCAATTCTAAATCAGCTCGCTCAAGTTGATAAAATAAAGAATAAATTCAGTAAAGCACTGTTGAGCGATTATTTGCTGACTACTTTTTCCGCAATAATTATTACTCAGCCTTTGATTTTTTATCAGTTTGGCAAGCTGGCTTTAGTCGCACCCATTGCAAATATCTTGGTTTTGCCGTTTATTCCGCTGGCTATGCTTTTGGGATTTATTGCGGGAATTGTCACCTTGATTTTGCCGGGATTAGGCTGGGCAATCAGCTGGCTGGTCTGGTTGGTTTTAAGTTATATTATTTTTGTGCTGGAAAAATTGGCAAGTTTAAATTGGGCATATTGGGAAATGCCGAAAATAAGTCTGGGATTAATGATTGGTTTGTACGCGTTTATTCTGGGTTTTATTTGGTATTTTAGGAAATATAAAAACGGTGTTGCACAAAAGGGCAAAGTTCAGTAATATTTAAGGTATAAATTTAATTTTATGGATATTAAAACAAAAGCTTTACAGCTTCATAAACAGTTTCGGGGTAAAATTGAAACAAAGTTAAAGATGCCTTTGGAAAATAAAGAGGATTTGTCCTGGGCATATACTCCGGGCGTGGCAGAACCGTGTAAAGAAATTCAGGCAGATAAGAGCAAGGTATATGACTATACCAATAAAGGAAATTTAGTGGCCATTGTGACTGACGGCAGCGCTGTTTTGGGTTTGGGTAATATTGGTGCCGAAGCTGGTTATCCTGTTATGGAGGGAAAAGCTGCGTTATTTAAAAAGTTTGCTAATGTTGATGCTATTCCTCTTTGTTTAAATACTCAGGATACTGAAGAAATAATTAAAGTGGTAAAAAGCTTAGAGCCGACTTTCGGCGGTATTAATCTCGAGGATATTTCAGCGCCCCGTTGTTTTGAAATAGAAAAGCGGTTAAAAGAGGAAATGAAGATTCCAGTTTTTCATGATGACCAACATGGGACTGCTATCGTAGTTTTGGCGGGTTTGATTAATGCTTTGAAAATTGTGAATAAAAAAGCGTCAGATATAAAAGTTGTCATAAGCGGGGCAGGCGCGGCTGGGTTAGCCATTTGTAAGATTCTATTGAATTATGGTGTTAAAGATATAATTACTGTCGATTCCAAGGGTGCAATTTATCAAGGCAGGCAAGATTTGAATTGGGCAAAAGAGGAAATTGCCAAGCAAACTAATCTAAGTAAAATAAGCGGGGGATTGGACCAGGTTCTTGCGGGCGCTGATGTCTTTATCGGCGTTTCCGGTCCCAATATTATGCAGCCAGAATGGGTTAAAGCAATGAAGACTGAGGCAATAATTTTTGCCATGGCCAATCCTGTTCCGGAGGTTGATCCTCAGGCTGCCAAGCAGGCCGGCGCGAGCGTGGTTGCTACTGGCCGGAGTGATTGGCCCAACCAGATTAATAATGTGCTGGCTTTTCCCGGCCTTTTCCGCGGAGTACTAGACGCTCGCGCCGGCCAAATAACAGAAAAAATGAAATTGGCAGCAGCTTTTGCCCTGGCAAATTTAGTAAGTGACAAAGAATTGAATTCTGAATATATTATTCCCCAGGTTTTTGATCCGCGAGTAGCACCTGCCGTAGCTGAAGCAGTTAAAAAGGCAATTTAAGTAAAAGAATTGATTTATTGTAATGAAAAACCCCGACCAAGTTAATGGCCGGGGTTTGGTTTTAAGAAATAGTTTCCCTGATGAACTGGGCAAGGGTTTCCTTGCCACAGGACATGGTATGAAGTACCTGATATCCCATCATGGGATTTTCCCTGAGGTTTTTTTTAAGCCCGGGGAGTTCTTCCAGGATATCAAGCAGATGCTGGGAAAAATTTCCTTTTTCTTTCTTCTGTCTGGCGCCGGCTTCATAGATCGCGTTGCGAAATAGCCGGGTTAGTTCTTCCCAGTTGTTCCAGTGAAATTTTTCTCTGTGCCCTGCTTTCATTTGCACCCTCTCCTTTTGGGTAAAAAACAATAATTTTTCAGCATGGTCACCTGGTCTGCTGGCGTCGGGGTTTTAACTTGCGCCAGTCTTTGCCGCGCCTTGGCAGTGGCTGGGTTTGGGCAGCAGCCAGGATTAATTTTCTGACAACTTTATGCTTTTTGCTTAGCCTTGGGACTGCCAGGCCTGCTTTGTAGTGATTCCCCGGTAAGGTGTTGCGCAGGTCAGCATCGCATTGTATGCTGATTGCCAGGCAGTCAGCAAAGCTGTGGGGGTCTCCTCCTGCCATTTCATTGGCGTTTTCAATGGCATTCTGGAGCCCGATTTCGAAATTCGTCACGTCTCGCTCCCGAGCTTCTTTCTGGGTTAGAGGTTGAGCACCAGGTTTAACTTTTTCCGCTTGTTCCGCTTTTACTTTCGTTTTGCTCATCTGTTTCCTCCTTTGAGCATAGTTATCACGATTTTAGCAGGATTTTATTGTTATGTCAAGGTTAAAGTTGAATATTGCCGGTTATTGACAAATCTGGAAAATATGTTAAGCTAGGATGTTGCACTTTGACAGTCAAAATTTACATTGTATTCAACCAATTAAGGAGGAAAAGAGATGAAAGCTGCTGTTCTAAAGTTTATTGCCGAAGAACGCAATAGATTATTGGCAAGTTTGACTGATTTGCAGGCAAAAAAAGTTAAAACCGCTGAGCGTGTACAGTTGCAAAAAAAATTGCGCCGGCTTTGCCAAACAGCCAAAAAGGACAACAGTCCTGAAATTACTGAACAAATAATTCAGCTTTTAGAAAATTTGCGCGACTTGGCTAAGCTAGAATATTTGGATAAAGCGATTGGAGAATGCGAGCAATTAATTTCAGCCTTCAATCGTGTTCTGGCTCATTTTGGTTATGAAGAAGAAAAAAAAGAACCAAAGGTTTTACCTGCGAAAGCTGATTCTTCAGCTGTTAATTCGTCCTGCAGCGTGACAAAGCAGCTCAGTGCAAAAAGCTGCGTGAGAGATAGAGCAGAGATCTTAAGGAGAATCGTCTTATGCAATATGAAAGACGACAAAGCTCCGCTTGATGTTGTTTTTGAGCAATTGAAAGCCGCGGTTGCTCTTCCCTCGGACTATAATTATAATCATTTAGCAGCCTATTTGAATCGTTTGCGTTATTCAGTGCAAGTAAAAAAGAATATAATTGTGGCAATGGGTCCAAAAGTGACAAGAAGACCGATACATAGACACAATTATCGCGATAAAATACTGGCGTTGTTTCTGTATCTTGGTCCCCAAAAACAGCTTAGCCGTGATGAACTGAAAAATGAAGGTGTCCGGCTAGGATTGTTTGGCGATAATAATGATTTTGTTCAGCTTTATTTGTATTTGAACTGCCATGTTGAAAGAACCTTGCAGGAAAATCGACTTTTTGCCAGAGCAACAGAACCACTTTCTATTGATCGAGGTTCTAACAGAACTTATATGTTGACTGTTTTTGGTAAAAAATTATTAGCTGAACATGAGGATGAGCTAATCTTATTGCTGGGCCAAAATTTTGACAAATCACAAACCGAGAAAGGAGCTTAAGTCATGGCAAAGAAGCAGTTGAAAATTGACGGCCGGCTCTCTCATGCCAAGGATCTTACTTTTATGGATATCAGGCTGGTTTTGAGCCTGCTCTTGCGTTATTTTATTGAGCTGGACAAGCGCCTCGGCAAAAATAGCGTAAAAAAGCCGGATTCCGCAGACCTGATTGCCAAGCTGCAGCAGGATTTGGCCAAGCCCAATCTTTCTGAGGCGGTAATCAATGGCTATATTAAGAGGCTCAATGATCTTAAAAACGTCAAAGCTAATCAGGGTAACACCAAAGAATTAGCCGAAAGCGTTAAAAAAATCATTGATCACTTCCAGGAAATTATTAAACTTCTTACTAAGCAGGAAAAAGGCTTAATAGCACTTAAGAAAAAGTCTACCACGGTAGCTGGCAGAAAAAAACGGGTCAAAACTGATAAAGCCCAGCCTGACGTTTCCGAACGGCAGAAACGGCTTGATCATATTGTTTTGGCTATCGGACGCTTGGAACAGCAAGTTATGGCCGGCATTACGGTCGAAATGATTTGTGAGCTTTTACAGCAAGAGAAAATTGAGGGATTTAAAAATTGCAGTGCCAGTGTCAGAGCTTGTCTTGTTGATCAGCAACATCAAAAGTTAAAAGGAGCGGTAAATCTTATTGATCGTAATTTCGATAACTCCCATTATTACTTTCTGACCGAGGGAGGTAGGATGAGATTCCGGATATTGACGGGAAAACCCGAATAATTTTTAAGGTAAACCCTGTTCTGCGATGCAGCGCAGGGTTTTTTATTTGTGGTATAATTAAGTTATGGAAAAAAAACTTTTAAAAATTTTAGGTTCGCTTTTAGTCTTGGTTTTTTTATTGATAGGCTTTGCCGTTAATTCCCAGCAGGATCGCCAATATCTGGAGGTTGATTTTTTGGATGTGGGCCAGGGGGATGCGATATTAATCAAAACGCCGGCGGAACAAAACATTTTAATTGACGGTGGCTCAGGTTCCAAAGTATTAAGTCCTTTGGGCAGTAATTTGGCTTTTTTTGACAAGAAGCTTGATTTAGTTGTCTTAACTCACCCTCATGAAGATCATGTCGGCGGTTTAGTGGAGGTTTTACGGCGCTATCAGGTAAAAAAAGTTTTAATGACCGGCATTGTTTTTACCACGCCGGCTTACGAAGCATTTTTAGAAGAAATAAAAAAACAAGGTATTGAGGTCCAAATCACAAATGGGTTGCAGGATATTAATTTAGCGCCGGATTTGACTTTGAAAATTTTGTACCCCTTTATTGATTTGACCGAACAAAAAGTCGAGGAAATAAATAATTCCTCTATTGTTATAAAATTAATCTATAAGAATAACTCCTTTTTATTTACCGGCGATGCCGAAGAATTAGTGGAGCAGGAATTATTAGCCGCGAAAACAGATATATCCGCGCAAGTGCTTAAAGTCGGACATCACGGCAGTAAATACAGTTCCAGCCCGGAATTTTTGAATGCGGTTAAACCGCAGTATGCTATTATTTCAGTCGGCAAAGACAATGATTTTGGCCATCCGCATTTGCGCACCCTGGATAATTTACAAAAAATGGGTATAAAAATTTTACGCACTGACCAGGCAGGGACAATTAAGATAGCTAGTGACGGTAATAATTACTGGCTTAGATAGCTTATATTTGTTATTATTCAACTATAAATTAATAATATATGAGTGTAGAAGAACCACAATTAGAACAGCCAACAGCAGAAACCGCACCTAGTCTTGAAAGCCCCGTATCACGCCGCCAGGAATTAGAAGGTGATTTTTCAAAATTACTTGAACAATTAGGCATTAGTAAGGCTGAAATAGGGCAAAATGAAAGATTATTGAATGAGTTGGTAAATTATGCCATGACAGATGCCATAGAAGATGCCATCAAGTGCCTGCTTAAGATCTTGCGCCAATATTTTGCCAATGACCAGCTTTTGGCTGAAAAACTGATTGAGATAGACGAGACTAATTTATTATTTGAATGCTTTCCTTTTTTACGCGAAATAAATAAAAAAGAAATTATCGCCAAGCTGGCTGCTACGGAAAATTATCTTGAATTAGCTTACAATATTGAGATATTGGCTGAAAATCAGGAGGAAAAGGAGAAGGTAGGTGATTTGTTATGGGAAAAGAAAAGGTATATTGATTTAATCCATAATCTTGAAAAATTTCCCAATATCGATCAGCTTGCTTTAGCTCAAGCTTTATTTGAAACAGATAAGTCTAATTATTTAGCCTTTGGGTTAAACGGATTCAAGAATGAAAATAAAGAGAAAATAATTGACCAGCTGATTGAGGACGGAAAAGCTTATTCATTGGCAACTAATTTTTCTGAGTATCCAAAAAATATACAGGATTTAATTATCAAGAAGCTTGAATCCCAGAAAAGAGCAGAAGATCTGATTACTTTTGATGAATATTTAGAGCAAAAAGGCCATAATAATGTTGCCCTGATGTTCTTGGCTGAGGGAAAAACAAGTCAGCTTGCCAATAATTTGAACAGATTAAAAAATCTAAGCGCAGAAGTGGCTGTCAGCCTGATTGCGGCTAAACACTCATATGAAGTAGTCCGGTATCTTGAAAATTTTTCATTGGAAAGCCATCAGCAGATTGCCCTGAAATTATGCGAAGTTAAAGAATATCATACATTATTTAGGGAATGGGATAAATTCAGCGGTTTGGATAAAAAAGAAATTTTGCAGACAATGTTGGCTTTTGGTGACCATTATAATGTTATGGACAATTGGTCAATTTTTAAAGAATCAATTGATCAGGATACTGCTTTATCATTATTGGAAGACAATTACAGCAAATTTTTGGTGCATCTTCCTGAATTAACTAATATTGACCATCTGCAGCTAGCTGAACGTTATATTGTCAAAGGAAATTTCGACGTGGTAAGGCTTGTAATGAATAATTTAGTTAAATTCAATCTTGATCATAATAAGCTGGCCTTATTTTTAATCGAACAAAATGCGGGGTATGAGAATTTTTTTGATAATTTTAAAATTCTAAACAGGGAAGCGGCAGATGCTTTAATCGCTCAGGGTAATATTCTTTATATTTTAGAGAATTTAAATAAATTTAAGGATTTTGACCGTAAAGCTTTAGTTAAAAAGGCCTTGGAACAACCTGATAAGGAACAATATATATTAATAGCGAATAATCTCTCTCTATTTAATCTAGATGAAGAAGAATATCGCATATTAGCTTATGGCTTAATAAATCACGGCGATGCTGATGTTTTAGTAAATAATTATACTTTGTTTAAAGGCCTTAATCAGGATGATGTGATTGAAAAAATAATTAAACATGACAAAGGGCAGGAAATTGTAAATAATATTGAAAATTTTCCCGGATTATCGATTAATGAATTGATTGATAAAATGTTTGAAGCTAATTCAGGTGATGGGATAGAAGCCATATTAAAACGGGGCGGTAATTTGCCTTACAGCGAAATTTCCCGGCGATTATGGGATAAAAGGTGGACGCGGATTATGGCTAAATACTTAGAGTTATTCCCCGATGTTAATCAGCAGGAATTATTATTCAAGATGATTGAAAATAATATTGTTCATATATATGAATACTGGCAAAATTTCGTAAAAGTTGATAAAAAATTATTTTTCAAAAAATTGAGCAGTCAGGCAAAAATATATTTTGATGGAGGTCTTGTCAGTTTTCTTGTTACGCATTATCACGAATTAGGAGTATCCCAGGATGAGTTAATAGATGAATTGACTGCCGGGGTTTCAGGTCCTTATTTTATTAATCGGATAAAAGGCAATTTAAATTTTGAGGATCTTGATTATAAGGCTCTGGGTAAAAGGCTGCTTAGTTTAGGGCGCTATCAAACTGTGGTTGAAAATCTTGAGCAGTTTCCCGACATCGACCACAGGAAATTGCTGCAAAGTTTATGTATTAACTTAGATTTTAAATTAATTATAAAAAATTTAGAAAAATTTAAAAATGTCGATTATAACTGGCTGATTGCTGAAATCGTTGCCCCTCAGAGTAAGTCCCTGATTCCTTATGCCAGAGATCTATCACTAACAAAATTTAATAATCTAAATAGTGAATCAGCCAAGAAGATACTGGAATTTTATGATGACGGATTTTTTGAAATTATTCAACATCAAGATTCTTTTGAAAATTTAGATCTGAAGAAACTTGGCGCTTTGGCTTTTATTGCCGGGAAATATGAGGAAATAGCCAATAATTTAGAATTTTTTCCCGATATTAATCAGGCGGAATTGATTGCTAAGCTTTTTATGAATAAACTTCCGCTGACAATAACCTACAATTTACATAAATTTAAAGATGTCGATTATAATCAAATATTTGAGCAGCTGCTAAACTTCACTAAAAAAGATATTCCGAAAGCTGCTGATTATCATTTGCAGTGGTTCAAGGGCCTGGATATTAAATATGCCAATACCTTAATTAATGTGTATGACGATGGCTTTAAAGAAGTAGTTACGAACATTGATAGTTTCAAAAATAAGGAGGAAAATAAAGTGTTGACAGCAGTTTTAGATATAATGCCGGCTGAATATTTGACTCGCAGTTTTTATTCTTTCTGTGAAGATATTTATAATGGCCGGCAGACTCCGGATACAAAAAAGATCGGGATCAAAGGCGATAAGGAATCCGGCTTGAATGAGTTGCGCAATTATCTGCGCAAGTTTAACAGGGATTTTGTTTATGGCCAGGTTAATGTGCAGGAAATTTTGGATAATGATATTTTGAGGGATTATACCCAAGCTTTTGTCCGCTATGACACCAGCCAGTGGGGGAGCCGCGATAATGATAATTTCCGCTTAATGTTATCCAATTTTTTAGAGGATAAATTTGAACCTTTGAAGCCGGAATATAAGCCCAGCAAGCAGGTTAATATAAAAAAGGTCAATCAGGAGGCCATTCAAACATTTAAGCATACTGAAGATTTTAAACAATTTTACGGCGCTATTTTAGATGATATTAAATCCGCTAAGCAGCTTTTAGTTGAGCCTGTAGCTAGATACAAACTTAAAATGGAAACCGAGAAGATGTTAGACGGACTGCGGCTAAAGCTTGCCGAACAAACCAATGATCAGGCAAGGGCTAATTTAAAATTAACAATTGAACAAATTGAAAAGATCGATCTAAACCGATTGCTCAATGACGACGACATTTTATTGGTAATGAAAGATTTAAGCGTTTTGGCCAAAGGCAAAGAAGGCGCGGAGTTGCGTCAGCTTATCAGACAAAATGCTTTTTATGCCAATTTTAAGTTAAATGATGTTTTTATCAGGGAAGATGTTTTAAATTTCAGCGCTGAATCTCCCAAAATTAATGAGCTCGCCTGGGTAATTGACTTTATGCAGCATCTTATCAATAAAGAAAACTTAAAAAAGCATTTAAAGGACAGTAAAATCGGCAGAGATTTTGGCAATATTCTCAGCGCTAAGGGTTTGCAGGACTATCTGACATTATGGTTAAAGCAGGATACGCTGGGAACAATGCCCATGCAGTTTGTGCCTTGCCGCAATATAAATACTTTATTTTCCGGTTATATTGCCGATGCTTGCTGGGCTGACCATTATCGCAGCATTTTGCAGGAATTTCCCCATTTTACCACTTTGCTATTTGTGCAAAATCCCCAAAAAGAAAAAGATTTCAGGATTAGCGGCGCCAGCTTTTTAATCGAGGCCAAATCAGCTGAAGGCGAAGACGTGATGATTATCCGCGGACTTAATCCCCGGGAAAATGTAATTAATCAGCTTTCAACAGAAGATTTTATAAAGGAATTGATTGAATATTTAAAGCCAATTGCCAAGTCCCTGAAAATGAAAAAAATTATTATACCCTTAACTCCTTCCGGTAGCTCGATGACTAATCGGGGAGCCATAGCCGGATATTTGGGTAAATATCTGGCAGATAAGCCGGTAGTAAACTTGGCTAGCGAGCCTAAGACTGAGTTTAATGGTTATGATATCAGCAGTAATTGCCGGTTGTTAGCAGAAGTTGAATAATAATACAAAATGAAAAACCCTGCACGGTTAGTGCGGGTTTTTAGTTTGCTTAGGCCGGTGTAAAGCGGTCATTGCTGGGTAAAAAATGAGTTTTAAAAAATTGATCTTTAGGCTCAAAACATTCCAGCGGTAATTTTTTTCCTGTTTTGTCGTGGCGGAAAAATTTTACCTTGCCATCTTCGGTTATGCCCTCAAAAGTTACTGTCGTCAGGAATACCCCTGGATTATTCAGGTCTGGTGCATATTGCTCTTCAAAGTTATCCTGGAAAATTAGTTTAGTGTGTGTCCCGTTAAGCTGCTTGTTTTCAATAACTCCGTATTCATTGGAAACAGTGATCAGCATACTGGGCCTGCTTCCCGGCTTTTTTAAGGTTATGGTCGCTCGCTGGTAGAGAATATCACCGCTATCCGGCATAATAAAAAGATCCTCCATCTTTTTTTCCTCCTCCGCTTTTCGTAGATAAAGAACATATAAAGTTTATAATATTTTTAACAAAAAATCAAGCCTGATTCGGGCTTGATTTTTTAGGATAGATCTGGTAATATTTATTTAAATCTTAAATCTTAAATCTGACAAAACTATGGAAAAAACATTGGTGATTGTGAAACCAGATGGCGTCCAGCGCAATTTAATCGGCGAAATAATCAGTCGTTTTGAGCGCAGCGGTTTAAAATTAGTTGCTCTTAAAATGATGACAGCAGACGAAAAAATGGTAGAAAAGCATTATACGCTCGATCCTAAGTGGCTGGAAAATGTCGGTAATAAATCTATCGATTCTTATAAGAAGAAAGGTTTAACTCCGCCGACTGAAGATCCTGTCGCCCTGGGTAAAGAGGTTCTTGCTCGTTTGAAAAAATATGTCAGCGTTGGCCCGGTTATCCCGATGATTTGGGAGGGCAGCCAGGCAGTGGCCATGGTGCGCAAAATTTGCGGCGGAACTGAGCCATTATCAGCACCGGCAGGCACCATCCGCGGTGATTATACTTCTGAATCATATCAGTTTGCAGATGCTGATGAACGCGCCATCCGCAACCTAGTCCATGCCTCAGGCTCAGTCGAAGAAGCAGCCAATGAAATTGACTTGTGGTTTGATAAAAAAGAAATAATGGATTATCGCGTAATTCGCGATATCATCATTAATGATAAAGACTGGAAGATTGCATAAGGCTCAGCCTTGAGGGATATTTGACCTTTAGAATTAAAATGCTATAATAATTACATATGATAACCGTCAAAGCACTACAACTGCAGAAATTGGAACTTAGCCTAAATTTGTTAGGTTTGTTGTTGTTAAGCTGCTTGGCGGTTAAGTTTTCTTTTATGCGATAAATTTATTGATATAGGCAAAAGAAACTAGCACCGCCAAGCGGTGCTAGTTTTAGTTTAGGTCTTTTGATTTTAAGGGGGTGCCTGATGATAAATGTTTGTAAGCGGTGTTTTCGGATTAATCCGCTGGACAATGAATTTTGCGCTTATTGCAAAAGAGATTGCCAGCAGATAGAGCCAATAGCTTTCGGGCAGTTTCGTTTGGATTGCCTGAAAATTTTAGCCGCATTAAACCAACAGTACGAGCAAGAACTGCTGGATTATCCGGACTTGAAAGTATTTACGGATTGTGCTATTGTAAGCGATCCGTGGGAAATCATTTTTGCCAGGCCATGAAAGGAGGGATTGGCCATGTCAAAAAAGAAAAAAACAGCTCAGAAAAAGAGGCTGGCTAACTGGTGTCTGAAATGCGCCAAGGAGCACGAGAATATGGGCATTGAAATCTGCCCTGAGTGCGGAGGGACTGTTGATATTTGTTATGGACCGCCTGATCTGAGAGGTTCTGCCGGTCAGACTGGGCGTATAGTACCCTTTTAAGGATATTATCCCGGGTCAGCAATGATCCGGGATTTTTTTTGGCTAATATTAGCAAGTATAGTCATAACTAATGATTTTATGCTTGACAAATGTCAAAATATCAATTAAGCTGAGATAACTTAATAAAGTATATGAATTTATTAGATAACAAAGCAATAAATAAAGATACTTCTTACATTTGGCTAGCCAATTTTTTGATTTTGGTAGTTGTTGTTTTATTGGGCACTGTCACAGCGGCTAGATATTTGAGTTTAGTATAAAAGTATTTAAATATATAAAAGGTCGTCCCGTGTTGCGAGGAGGCTTTTTTTATTTACAATGTGTTATAATAAAAATGATCAGGCAATTAGTTTATGTTCTAGGACAACCTATAATATTGGGAGGCTCAGATTTTATAACGCCGTGGCGTTATATTGCGGCCACCCACTTGGCTTTCAGCTGGAAACATCAAGCTTATTGCCTGATTAAAAAACTCCCCATTTTTTGAGGATTTTTTTGATGAAATAAAAAATTAAGCAGCCAAAGCAAGATTCAAGGTGTGGAATATAATTTGTTCCTTAAATTAGCTAAATATGATAGAATATAGCTATAAGGAAGCAACCTAATTTCCATAAATTTTTATGTTAAACAATAAAAAACTTGAGGATATTTTAGTCAAACCAGGCTATGTTAAAGAGCCTGACTTTATTGCCTGCACAAAGGAAGCAATAAATAAAAAGATTAGTCTGGAACAGGTCTTGGTGGAAAATGGGATGATTAAGGATCTTTATTTGGGGCAGTTAATCGCGGAAAATATTAAATTTCCTTTTATTAATTTGTCAAAGACAGATATCAAGGATGAGGTCTTGCAGATTATTCCCGAACTCGTGGCCAAAAAACAATTGATTATTGCCTTTGCCAAGGATAAAGAAGGTCTGCATGTTGCCATGGAAAATCCTGCTGATTTACAGTTGCGCCATTTTTTAACCAAAAAAAATGGGGACAAGATTGTGCCTTATTATGCAACGCCGACTGATATCTTTAAAGCCCTTAAACAATACCATAAAGAATTAAAGGAAGAATTTTCTGATATAGTTTTAAAAAATTTGAGTGAGGTTAAGGCTGACAGTAAGGAGCAGCTGCCAATTATTAAGATAGTGGAGGCGCTGATTAAATATGCCTATGAAAATCGTGCTTCAGATATTCATGTCGAACCGCATGATGAAGATACTTTGATTCGTTTTCGCATAGACGGAGTTTTACATGATGTTTTGGCCATTCCGAAAAATTATCATGAGATGATTGTTTCCCGCGTAAAGATAATGTCCAATTTACGCACCGACGAACATAAAAGCGCGCAGGATGGCAGAATAAGAATTAATATCGCCGAAGAAAAATTGGATATCAGGGTATCAATTTTGCCGATAATTGAAGGTGAAAAGATTGTGATGCGTCTTTTAGCAAAGAAGATGAGGCAGTTAACTTTAGATACGGTTGGCTTAAGGCTAAAAGATATTAAAAAAGTTAAAAAATCAATAAATAGCCCCTGGGGTATGATTTTGGCCACCGGACCAACCGGTTCGGGAAAGACAACGACATTGTATTCGATTTTGAAAATATTAAATAATAGGGATGTGAACATTTCAACAATAGAAGATCCCGTTGAATATGATATTGAAGGAATAAACCAGATTCAGGCTGATGCGGAAACGAATTTAACTTTTGCCAAGGGGTTGCGGGCAATTTTACGTCAGGATCCGGATATTATAATGGTCGGTGAAATCAGGGATGAAGAGACAGCAAAAATAGCTATCAATTCGGCCATGACCGGACATCTGGTTTTATCAACTTTGCATACCAACGATTCTGCTACAGCCCTGCCTCGCTTGCTTGATATGAAAGTTAAGCCCTATCTGATCGCTTCAACAGTCTTGTTGGTAATTGCGCAGCGCTTAGTGCGAAAAATTTGTTCTAATTGCGTGGAAAGCTATTCGGTTTCAGCTGAAGAATTTGTGAAGTTAGTGCCCAAGGGTATAGCTCAAAAATTTTTAGAAAATAAAAAGGCAGTAACACTTTATCGTGGCGCGGGCTGTAAAATTTGCCATAAATCAGGGTACAAGGAACGTCTGGGAATCTTTGAAGTGCTTGAAGTCAGTGAAAAAATCAGGACTTTGATTACAGAAAAAGCAACCAGCCAGGAAATCAAAGCGCAGGCAGTGGCTGAAGGCATGAATACTATGCTTGAAGACGGTATGGAAAAAGCCTTTTTAGGGCTGACTACAATTGAAGAAGTTCTCCGTTCAGCCAAAGAATAATTCTTTCGATTTTATGGAGTTATTATAAAATTAGAAACTAATTTATTTTTAAAAATATGGGGGAATTTAAACATAAGATTTTAAAAGCCTTAACTGAGAAAAGAACTCTAGAATTTAAAGGCTGGAATTGGCATATTAATTTTGGTTTTAATATTGAAAAAATACTTTTTGCCAAAACTCTAGCCACCTTATTACGTTCAAAAATTAACATTGCCGACTCTCTGCTGATTTTGGAGGCTCAGTTTACCGGCAATTTCAAATATGTCGTCAGCCAAGTGAAAAAAGACGTGGAAAACGGGCAAAGCTTGTCATCTGCACTAGAAAAGCACCCTAAGTATTTTAATAGGATTTATATCGGCCTTGTTAATGTGGGTGAAAAAAGCGGGCGTTTGGTGGACTGCTTGCAGCGCGTTGCTAAACAGCAGGAAAAAGATCTTCAGCTGGCGCGCAATGTCCAGACTGCTTCCTTATACCCCTCAATTATTTTTATCTGTTTGCTGGGCTTGGCGGCTCTTTTAAGTTATTATATTTTGCCGCAATTAGTGGTAGTCTTTAATTCTTTTGATATGCCGTTACCTTGGACAACCAAGGTTTTATTGGCTGTTGCGCTTTTTATCAGGAAGTATGGTCCGTTACTTTTAGTTTTAATTATCGCTGCCTTTATTTTTATTAAATTTTTAATCAAACAGGAGAAAATTCGTCCTCATTGGCAGGGCTTTTTAATGAACATCCCTTTCATGGGAGAGCTATTGAAAAAATGGAATTTAGCGCGTTTCTGCAGAATTTTAGGCACTTTGTTGCAAAGCGGTGTTTCTATCCACGAATCATTAGATACAACAATAGACAGCTTAAGCAATGAAGTTTACAAGAACCTGTTAAAGAAAGTTAAAGCCAAGGTATTGGCCGGATTGTCATTGGGTGAAGCAATTGAAAGTCTATATAAAGTTGATATTTTTCCGCGTTTTGTTTTTCAATTAATTAGCGTTGGAGAACGCACCGGTTCTTTGGAAGAAAACTTGATTTATTTGGCTGAATTTTATGAAGAGGAAGTTGATAGCATTACAAAGAATTTGGCCAATGTCATTGAACCCGTTTTATTAGTGATCATCGGAGTTATAGTGGCCATTATCGGGGCAGCTATTATTTCTCCGATTTATGAGTTTATCGCGACTTTAAGCGCCAGCCTCTAAAAAAAGTCTAAAGGCTAATTTCTAAAGGCTAAGTTAAGGAATAATTTCAAATAATAATTTCTATCATTTAGACTTTAGCCTTTATACTTTAGATTTATTTATTTTTATGAACAAGGGTTTTACATTGATTGAAGTAATTATTGTTATTTGCATATTTTTATTATTAGGCGCTATTTTTTGGCCGGTGGGGGCAAATTATTACAGGCAGCAGGTATTGGATAAATCCGAGCAGCAGATTGTTTGGATCTTGAAACAGGCGCGCGCCAACGCTATTAATCAAGAAAATAATGCTGCCTTTGGAGTCTATTTAAATCAGGGAGCGCTGATATTATTTGAGGGAACTATGTTTAGTCAGCGCAATCAGGAGGCGGATATTGTTTATCATTTGGCTCCGAACATAACTCTTTCCGGCGAAAAGGAATTTGTTTTTTTGCCTAATACGGGCGAGGTTGAGATCCCGGGCAAAATCATGATCAGTCTCAATGCCATGAATAAAGAAATTTCCGTCAATAAATTAGGGGTAATTGATTATTAATTCATATTTTTTATAACTAATTTAAAACTTATGGCAAAAATTAAAAATAATTCAAACAGCGGATTTGCCATAATTGAAATACTTATAGGGTTGGGACTTTTTGCTATTATTTTTGTCGGTTCCAGCCTTTTATTGCTCAATAATGTGCAAGGCAGCTTTGATAATCAGGAAAAAATTAAGGCTGATTTTTTAGTTGCTGAAGGCCTTGAAGCAGTTAAGGCAATCGCCGGAAATGACTGGAATAAAGTCCCTGAAGGAACTTACGGCCTGGCTTTAAATAATAATCAATGGCAATTGGTTAGTGAACCGGAAAAAGTTGAGCAAATGGCGAAAAAGGGAGAACGAATTATCCAAATTAAAAATATTAACGGCAATGATTTGAAAAAAGTTGAAAGTCGTGTTGTCTGGCTGAGTATTACTGATAAAGTCAAGGAAAGCAATGCTATAACTTATATTTCGAATTGGCACAGCTATGTTTCTGTTTGTGCTGACGGTTTAGATAACGATGGCGACGGTAATATTGATTATCCCAATGATCCCGGCTGCAGTTCGTCTGATGATGAAGATGAATACAATCCTAATAATCCGCCGTCTTTGCCAGTCTGCGCTGATGGTTTAGATAACGATGGCGACGGCAATATTGATTATCCCAATGATCCCGGTTGTGATTCTGCCGTTGATGATGATGAAACAGACCCCCCCGTCTTACCTGTTTGCTCTGACGGTTTAGATAACGATGGCGACGGAAATATTGATTATCCCAATGATCCTGGCTGTAGTTCTGCCAATGATGATGATGAAACTGATCCTTTAAATCCTCCGCAATGTTCTGATAATGAAGATAATGACGCTGATGGTGCGATTGACTATCCGCAGGATACTGATTGTGATGATGCCAATGATGATAATGAAGATGATCCTGTGGTTTTTCCGCAATGTTCTGACAAAAAGGATAATGATGGCGATGCCAATACTGATTATACCAATGATCCCGGTTGTGATTCACCGGATGATGACGATGAAACTGATCCGCTTTGCGGCAATGGCAGATTAGAAACTGGCGAAGATTGCGATGATAATAATGCAGTAAATGGGGATGGTTGTTCAAGTGAGTGCATTATGGAGACAGATCCCGAGGCTGTTTGTGGAAATGGAATAATTGAATCATCAGAAGAATGTGATTTACAAGCAGCGCCTAAGGGATGTAAGTACGAAATAGAAGCTTGTCAGAATAATTGTAAATGCAAAGTTCCTATTTGCCATGTCACTTCTGCTGAAAAAAATCCTTATGAGATGATCTGGGTCAATTATAATGCTGTTGATGGCGAAGGTGAAAATGATCATTCTCATCATCTGGGGGATATAATCCCGATTGGAGATGTTAATAATGATGGAGAACTTAATGATGATGATTGTTTAGCCAGTCAAAATCAAGTAGTTGTGCCTGATGTCATTTTTAACGATGAAGATACTCCCTTATGCAAAATAGAACCGGGAATTTTAAACGTGGCTGGCAAAATTGTTATGCCTGAAGGTATTTCAGCGAAGCTGCAGTTGTCTTATTATATTGTCTGGCCCGAAGATAAAAGAACAGAAATAAATTACGTTAATTACGGTACTGTTAAAAATGGAGATTTATATGCCATTGATGTAGATT
The DNA here is from genome assembly GCA_026395685.1 of Candidatus Parcubacteria bacterium. GTDB lineage: Bacteria > Patescibacteriota > Patescibacteriia > CAIXNZ01 > CAIXNZ01 > JAPLYC01. The sequence goes on along the minus strand of JAPLYG010000020.1, from coordinate 5,464 downwards.
GGCCCGGTGTTCGCCCCGGAGAGTTAAAGGTTGAAGTTCACGTGGGTGCAATACTTCTTGATTTGGAAACAGAAATTCCGATTATGGCAAATGGCTCAAGTCTGGATTATTATTGGTATCCTTGGGTTTGTCCGGCGCCAGTGACAGAGTGTTTTGATGCTCTTGATAATGACGGAGATGGGCTAATTGATTATTCCGCTGACCCTAATTGCTTATCTGCACTTGATGACACTGAAGGTTCTGATGATTGCGGCACAGCAATTGATAATCAGTATAATATGCAATGTAATAATGACGATGATAATGATGATATTGAAATTAAAATTATTAATAATAATGATCGCGGATTGAGCCATGTGGCAATTGCTTTGCCGCCCGATGTTATTCCGCTGACGCCTAAAGACGGTGAAATATATGTAGGGTCGCATAATACTTATAAAGTTTCAATTACCAATAATCCTTATTATTCCATTAAATTCGACACAATTGGTGAGGGTATTAAAAACGGGGAAGAGGATATTTTCATTATTGCCTTTTCTTCCGAGGATTATGCTAAATATGAAACATTCAAGGTGCAGACAAAGTCTTCTTTAATTATCGGTAATGGAGAATTTAAAATAATCCATGAATAATTATACGAGTCAAAGTAAAAACGGTTTTACTTTAATAGAGACTATCCTTTATTTAGGGTTACTTTCGATTATTGTTGTCTTTTTGGTTTATTTCTTGCAGCAGTCAATATATATCAAAGGTAAAATCAATGAACGGCTTGATAATCTGGATAATGCCCAATACGCGCTTGATCGTATGGTTTGGTATGCTCAAAACAGCTTGAAAGTAGAGTCGCCACAAATCGGTCAGATATCAGATAAATTAGAAATTGACTCCTTAGTTAGCGCAAAAAACCCCATAAAGTTTTATGTTCAAGATAAAACCTTGAAAATGCAGGTCGCTGATAATGAGGCATTGAATTTAACAAATGAGCGGATAGAGGTGTTAGATTTAAGTTTCACTAATCAGGGGTTTATTAATCAGCCGGCAATTATTCAGATAAAAATGACGGTTAAAGGCAAATACAGTTTTTGGCAGACAGAGCCGATCACCCTGCAAACAGCTGTTAAAGTTGAGAAATAAGTTATTTATTTAATTTAAAATATATGAATCAAGTTTATAAAGAGCAAAATGGCTATATTGCCCTGATTACCCTTATTATTATTGGCGCGGTTGTTTTAATTTCTGTCATAACCCTCACTTTCGTGGCCTTGAAGCAGAAAAATTTCATTATCAGCCACAATTATAGTATGAAAAATTATTATGCTGCCAATGCTTGTGCCAATTATGCAATACTACAGCTGCAGAAGAATTTAGAATATAGCGGTAATGAGGCAATCAGCTTAGAAGATATTGATTGTAAAATTGAAAAAATTACTGGCACGGGCAATGATAATCGCGTTGTCATAACCAGCAGTCAAATTAATAATCAGTCAAAAAAAATTAAGGTTGAGCTGGAACAGGTTAAACCGGTAACCATCATAAAATCTTGGGGGGAAACTTCTGAATAAGATTGTATAATAAAAATTATAACCATGGGTATTTTAAATTCTATCTCAAAAAAATTTAATAATAAATTCCCGTTAGTCGGCGTTGATATCTCTGATTTATCTATAGAGTTTTTCCAGCTTCAGTCCGGTAACGGCAAAAAGTCCATCAAGGCTAGCTCTCGTTTAGAATTGCCGGCAGGATTAATTATTGAAGGCCAGATTAAAGACAAGAAAAAGGTAGCTGAGCTATTAAAATCGGGCTTTGATAAGGGCGGTTTTAGCAGTAAATTCTGCCTCTTATCGATTCCGGACAAAAATGCTTTTTTTATAGTTTTGAATTCTGACGATGATATCGGCGTAACGCAAATTTACAGTATGGCTCAAGAAAGTTTGCCTATAGAGCTCGGCCAGTATTATTATGATTTCATTTTTAATAGCCCTAAAGAAGTTTTATTTATCGCCGCCCAAAAAGATATTATCAGGCAGTATTTGGATATTTTTACTCTGGCAGAATTAAGCCTGGAAGCAATTGATTTTGAATCCGCTTGCCTGGTCAGGGCGCTGCTTGATCAGCAAACTTTGGCAGAACCAGTTTTTATTGTTGATTTGGGCGGAAAATCCAGTGATATAATTTTGGCTGATAAGCAGGGAATAAGAGATCAGGTCAATTTTGCCATTGGAGGTTTTGTTTTAAGTGAGAAAATCGCAGAGGCTTTGGGTATTGATTTCAATGCAGCTGAAGAACGGAAAAAGGGGGGGGACTTGGTTCTCAAAGGAGCAGATCTGAATCAGGTTATTGAGCAAGTATTTGGCCAGGCGATAGAGGAAATTAAGCAGATGGCTGCGGAGTATAAGGATAAAAAGGGCGTGCAACCGCGAAAAATAATTCTGGTCGGCGGCACCAGCTTGCTAAAGGAAATAGAAAAATACTTTTCAGATAATTTGCCTGATTACAAATTTGCAGACAGTGATCTTAATAACAAGATAGATTTTAAGGATAAAATAGCAATGATTAATAATTTGTACGCCAATGTTATTGGATTGGCTATACGGGGGCAAAATATTGAAACCTTGAATCAGGGTATAAATTTAATTAAAAATTTAAATAATTAATAAAGACTTTTATGCAGAAACAAAAAGGCTTTACCCTTATTGAATTATTAATCGTCTTGGGTATCATTATTATAATCGGAGTAATTGTGTTTGTAATGATAGATCCGTTTAAATAAAAATATAATTTAAATTATTAATTTACAATTATGAACAAACAAAAAGGTTTTACCCTGATTGAATTGTTGGTAGTTTTGGGAATCATTGCAATTCTGGCAGCAATAGTTATCATTGCCGTTAACCCGGCAAGACAATTTGCCTTAGCGCGTAATTCCGTCAGGAATGCCAATGTAAATACGATTTTAAATGCCTCTTGGCAATATGCGATTGATAATAAAGGGGTACTGCCCGCAGCGATTACAGATACTGCGGTGGAGATCTGTAAAACAGGGGCAGCCAGTTGCGCAGGTTTAGTCAATCTTTCAGTATTAACGGAAGACGGAAAGTATGTTGTTAAAATCCCGGAAGATCCTAAAACAGCCTCAGCCAATGGTACCGGCTATTTTATTCAAAAGTTGGCAAATGGCCGTATCAAAGTTACAGCCCCGAATGCCGAATTAGGAGAAGTTATTGAATTTGAAAATTAAGTTAGTTAGATAGTAGAATAAAAAAGCCTCAATATATTGAGGCTTTTTTTAGCAAGGAAAATACTAAAGAATTACCCTTGACAAAAATTGATAAATATGCTATTATTAAATATTGATATTTATTTATAGATAAGATTTATAAATAGGTGGCTTCAGGAAAATGTAACGTTTGTATGGAGGTGAGAAATGAGTGCTAATCAGGAGCTCAGCCTAAGGCTGGATGAACTTGAAAGAATCAATGCTCAACTGATTTGCTGTGTGAAAGAGGTTCATCGGCAGAATGATAAGCTCAAAGGTCACCTTAATCGGTGGACCAATTGGGCAATCGGTTTGAGAAATGATTTAAAAAGCTGGCATCTCTGGAATTTCTGTTGCTTTGTTATTCCGGGATTTAAGGACGCCTATGAAAAAGGGTTTCCCTTAAAAAAATAAAAGCAAGCTTTCAAAATAGCCGCGCGGGTCAACCCACGCGGCTTTTCTTATAAAAAAAGCCCCGAAATTATCGGGGCAACGATGCGAATAATTGAAATTTGGGGATAAGGTTTGATTATAACTCTCATCCCTACCTCTACAAAATTTTGGTTAAGCCATTTTGCGTCCTCAGCGAATAGTCGGACGCAGCCATGGCTGGCATGAGCACCAGGCACTTTGCCAGTATGAAAGGCGTAGCCTGATGCGAAGAACATCGCATAAGGCATCAGTGCACACTTTTTTCCACTGCAGCCGATGGGATATCGGCCGGAGCGATAACTCGGTCCCTGTTTACTTATAATCCTGAACTCACCGGTCTTGGTCCTGCATCCTCGCTTAACGTCGGGACAGTAATCTTTTCCCCCGACGCCTGCTCCCCAGCGGATAAGATTGCCTTCAGCGTCATATGCGCCATAGGCTAAAAGACTCGGATCCCAGATTAAAAATTTAGAGCCAGTCGGTTCAATTTTTAAGGGATAAGGGCTAAAGTCCATGAAGGTCTTTCCGGACATATCGCAGGGAACCGAAATTTTATCCCCTTTTTTTAAGGGAGTGTTGCGGCGGTTGATGTTCATTACTATATGGCGCTCGACAGTATCGCCCCAGAGCAATTCCCAGGTTTCCAGAACTTCTTTTTCTTTAAGATTAACTCCTTCGCTTGTTTTGACTTCGACCGTAGTCGTTGTCATGCCGACTGTATGGCAGTAGAAGCTGACTGTGTCTCCACACAGCGCAGTGCCATACTCAAGAAGCTGTGCTTTGGCAAGTGTAGAAGTGCAAGTAATAAGGAAAAAAATCAACAGCAATTTCCACCGTAGCCTAAGCATCGAACCCTCCTTGTGATTTTTACGAACACCCTCCGGCAGTCAACTTTGCCTTTCAGATTAGCAATTTTATTGCCAATAGTCAAATCAAGATAGTAAACTAAAAAATAATACTAAAGTCCGATCACGGCTATAATCTTATTGAAAATTTAATTATTGAAAATGAAAACTCAGCTATATTTTAGGATTTTTTGTTGTCCCTCTTTTTAAGACTTCATCGAGCAAAACACATTCTTCTTTGGGCAGAGAGGTTAATGCAATAGTCAGTTTGGAATCTGAAAAATCCAGCTGTAGCCCTTGTCTTTGAGCAAGGGCAATTGCAGTTGCCCGATGATGTCCTTCTAAACAAACAATTTTATTATTATCTTCCCGAATAATGCCGATAAATTCAGTGGTAAAGGGCAAGCCTTTTAAAATTGAAAGGACGCCTTCATGTTTTGTAAAATGTTCATATTGTTTAGGGATTTCAAGCAGCTCCTCAAAAGTTGTATTATTTTTATTAATAACCCTTGATTGCCAACCTGAAAATGGTCCGATAAGCATTCGGGGAATTTCTATTAGTGGATCTGTAAATTCAAAAATTTGCCATTTTCGGCTATTAGCGCTTATTTGGTCAGCTGTAAAACGTCTCCAGGACTCCCAGTCAGGCCAGCCTTTTATTTTTGTGGCGCAATTAATCCAACCGGGATTATCAGCTTCACGGCTACGCCAGCCATTGAATATTTCTTCCCAAGTTGTTGTTCTAATAAAGTTCATATTTATGTATTAATTGGTGGGGCTGGCCCCGCCTTTCGTGAACGGCAGGGCTGGGTGGACTTGCTTGTCCGCCAAAGGCGGAAGCCCCCGAGTATACAAGTCGGGCTGGGGGGACTTGCTTGTCCGCCAAAGGCGGAAACCCCCGAGTATACAAGTCGGGCTGGGGGGACTTGCT
>JAPLYG010000008.1 GCA_026395685.1 Candidatus Parcubacteria bacterium | reverse complement strand
GAATTATGACAGAGGTGTTGATGTTACGGCTGAAATATCGTCGCTGAATTCTCATGAGTAGCGGAGCAAAGGAAACCCCGTATGAAAAAAACCGACCCGTTAGGGGCGGTTTTTTGAGTGCGGGGAGGACGTCATTTTATTTAACTAAAAAGGACTCCGCGCTATGGAGTCCTTATTATTTATGAAATATTTACTATTTTATACAGGCTGTTCCGTTCCATGTGTAGCCAGCTATACATTTGAAACGGCATGCAGTAAAACTCCCAACTATATTATAAGTTGTAGTTGAAGCCGGAGGAGTCCAAGTATTATTAATGAATGATTGTGAATATGAGGATACTAAATTCCATTCAGTATTTGTAGGTTTGGGAGAACAGGAAAATAATCTGGTAGTATTACTGACACAAGAATAGTTTTTCCAGGTAAAGCCGTCTTGGCATTTAAATCTACAAGCTGTTGTACTGCTCTCAGTATTATAACTTGTGTATGAGTCTGGAGGAGTCCATTCAGTGCCATTCCACGTTTGCCCGTATTTTGAAACAGTGTTCCAATCAGAATAATATGGTTTTGAGGAATTACATTGAAATGTTCTATAGGCTCCAACCTTGAGCTCACAAGAATCTCCATCCATTGTGTAAGGCTCTATGCAGGTATAGCGACAGGATGTAGTACTACTAGTTGTGTTATAGCTTGTTGTAGAATTGGCTGGAAGCCAAGCTGTCCCGTTCCATGTTTGGCCGTATTCAGACACTTCATTCCACCTGGTATTTTCAGGGATAGGGCCAGCGCAATAAAAGTATCTTGTTGTTCCTATAGCCGGCAAGCAAATGCCACCTTTACAGCCATAAGGGCAGGTATATTGACTGCTTTCCATATAATTGTTTGCACATGACCATTCAGTCAGCACACTCCCAGTACAAGTATCGTTTTTTGAAGTAGCGGTGGTTGAGCTGGTTGCTAAGTGGATACCTGAAGTCGTTCCTCTTTTATCATAAGTTACACCCCCATCAGAATCAATACAATCTGGCTTATTTAGACTACTTAATTCTCTGAATAAATTTAAATCAGTTGTGTTAATAATGCCGTTTTTATCCATATCGCCGCAGGCGTCAAAATTACTATTACCGGCAATAATTGAGGCTAATATTGTTTGGTCCGCTAAATCAATATAATTATTGCGAGTTAAATCTCCAAGCATCCCACTACAGCCGATACAGGCCCCATTTTTACAGCCATTAGGGCACTGGTAAACAGTAGAAATAACTCCTAATAAACTTGAATCTCTACCTGAAATCATTTCTCTCAGATATGCTCCTTCTGTGCTCTCAGTATAGGCGTCATTATTTTTAATTAAACAAGTATCTACTCCCAAAATGGTATTTGAGCCCAAACCGCTTTCATCTTTTACTAATAGGCCTTGGTGATAAAAATCATATCCAAAATCAGTATCTTCTATGCTGATACCTGAATTCCCTCCGTCGTCAAGACTGCAGCTGTCCCGAAGGCAACTATTTGCGCATTTAAATTTTATATCTGATACTTTGTTATTCTCACAAAAATATTCAATTTTATAGTTATCAATACAGGTGTCATGATATATTTTACCTTTATAGGTTACGTCAACATTTGCATTCGGATCTATCCCATCGTCTGCGTCTGTACATTCATTATCTTTTTTATATGTTGCTACAATGTTTTTTAAGATTGACAGATCTCCCGGACCTATGGCACCATCGTTATCCAGGTCTGCACAGGCTTTGATTATGCCTTCGTCATCATAGCCATTTATAAGTCGAGCTAGATGCTCTATATCACTTTGACTATACTTATCATAAGGATTAATTACATGATCATTATATATATCACCAACAAAGCCGGGGCATTTAGTATTTGTCTGAGGTTCAGTTAAACAAGCACCATCAACACAACCAAAGGGACAGCTATAAATCGTATAATCCATCAAATAGGTACTTTGAGATTTTCCGCAAAAATATTCTTTTAATTGGGATCCTTTAGTAACTAATTGGGGATGGGGTGATATGTTAATACATGAATCTTCCCCTCCAAATACAGTGTTTGCCGCTTGACCTTCAACTGATAAACTTCCTTTTTGGTAGATATTTATCCCATTATCGGAATCAGTACAGGGATGATCAGGAACACTTAAAGGGACGCAGGCATCATTTGAACAAGATGGCTGGCTTCCTCCGTCATAAATAGGCTCTCCACATTTATAAGCGGTATAGACTGCCTTATTGTTATCGCAAAAATATTCAAAAAATCCATTTGATTCACAATCATCGCTATTTTCTACACCATCAGCAGTGACGACTCCGGGAGTGGTAAATAAAATTCCGCCGTCAGAATCAGTACAAATGCCTGATTGCTGTTCATTGCTTTCTGTGGTCTGCATTGCCGGAATAATTAAAAAAGCAAGCGCTGAAACTCCGATCAGCACCGCTGTTGCGATTGCCAATTGGACATCAACACTGGATGTTACTTTGGTTACTGTTTGTTGTGCCATAGTTTTTAAATAATAATTGTCCATTTACCCGGACAATGGGTTTGTCGTTAATATTAAATGTTGATTATATTATACTACAAACAGTTTTTTTTTTGGGGGGGGGGGATAAGTTTAATAAAAGGACTCCGCGCTATGGAGTCCTTATAAATATATTATGTTTATTAAATTTCTGATGTTTTCATGCCGACCCAGTCAGCTACCACTTGTTTTACATGCTCAATGCCCACTATCGGTATCGGCTCATTACTAGTTTCTTTGGCTTTTTTAGCTGCCCCATGCAAAAGGCCGGCTGCATGTTCATGCTGTGAGCCCCGGGCAACATTTACTTTGGCAGCAGCCTCATCCATAACATCAATCGCCTTATCCGGCAAATTCCTGCCCTTAATATATTCTTCTGATAATCTTACAGCAGCAACTATTGCCTCATCGCTGATTTTAACCTGGTGATATTCTTCATATTCCTGCCTTAGGCCTTTGAGAATGTTAATAGTTTCATCGATTGTCGGTTCATCAACCAAAACCATTTGAAAACGTCTTTCCCAGCTTTCATCCGGCAGGATATAGGTTTCATATTCTTTTTGAGTAGTTGCGCCGATTAATTGCAGTTCTCCTCTGGCCAGAGCAGGCTTTAAAATATCTGATAAATTGACTGCGCCTTCTGTCCCTTTAGTCTGGGTTATAGTATGGATTTCATCAATAAAAAGGATGATTGAGCGGTTGCTATTTTTTATTTCCTGGACAATGCCTTTGATTCTTTGTTCAAATTCACCGCGATATTTGGTTCCGGCCAGTAATTCAGAAACTTGCAGCAGCAAAACGCGTTTTTTTAGCAATAGGTGCGGAACATCTCCGCTCACAATTTTGCTGGCCAAGCCATCAACAACAGCTGTTTTGCCTACTCCGGGCTGACCGACTAGAACCACGTTATTTTTGGTTCTTCTGGTTAAAATTTGAATAACGCGATTAATTTCATCATCACGACCAACAACGGGATCAAGATTGCCCAAACGAGCCTGGGAAGTTAAATCTAAAGCAAAAGCATCAAGATTCTTAGTGCCATGAGTTGAAATTGATGTGCCCTTCTTCATCTTATAGAAATAATATAATGCCCCAAGCAATATAATTAAAAATAAGAGCGCCTGACCTTGTCCGGAACTTAGTAATGTGGTTAAAATATTGGGAGACCCCATATTGTTTAATAGTTAATTAGAAAATCAGTTTTGTCTTAGCATACTTAATTGCTGGTTATATTATACCACAAAACAGCCAAGAAGGAATATTTAGACATTTTTTACTCAAAATGATAAAATTCAGATACTTATTTAAATTTATTACCACTTTAGTGGGCCAATAGCCTGCTAAAGCAGGGTATAAAATAATTTTATGCGTCAAATCGCTGATCTCCACATCCATTCCAAATATTCCCGGGCTTGCTCGAAGGATTTAACTTTGCCAAAAATTGCTGAATGGTGCGGATACAAGGGGATTGATTTAGTGGCAACTGGGGATTTTACTCATCCGGCCTGGTTTAGCCATATAAAAGAACAGTTGGAACCATTGGGTAATGGTCTTTTTACATTAAAAAAAGGAAATTCCTCCATCCGAAGAAGCGATTTGCAAATCGCTTCTTCGGATGAACGGGATATAAGATTTATTCTGGGGACAGAGATTTCGTGCATCTATAAACAAGGCGACAAATGCCGTCGTATTCATGTAAATATCTTTTTTCCGGAGATTAAGGATGTTGAGGCTTTTAATTCTACTTTGGAGAAAATGGGCTGTAATTTAAAATCAGACGGTCGGCCGATAATTGGTTTATCTGCCAAGGATTTAGCTCGCATCAGTTTAGAAATAAATCCTAAGGCAATAATTATCCCGGCGCATGCCTGGACTCCCTGGTTTTCCATTTTCGGCTCCAAATCAGGCTTTGATTCTATTGAAGAGTGTTTTGGCGAATATGCCAAAAATATTTTTGCCATTGAAACCGGCTTATCCAGCGATCCTCCTATGAATTGGCGCTTATCAGCTTTGGATAAAGTTGTTTTGGTCTCAAATTCCGATGCCCATTCCTTGGCCAACCTTGGCAGAGAAGCCAATGTGTTTGATTGGGAGAGCCCAAGTTATGATGAATTTTATAATACTTTAAAAAATCAGGATAAGAAAAAGTTTTTGTCGACAATTGAATTTTTTCCCGAGGAAGGCAAGTATCATTTAGACGGTCATGCGAGTTGTAAAGTAGTAATGGATCCAAGTGAGACAAAAAAGAATAAAGGCTTATGTCCGGTGTGTAAAAAAACTATGACCATCGGTGTGTTAAATCGCGTGGCTGAGATTGCTGATCGTGATAAAGGTGAATTAGATAATCATATCCCGTATAAAAGCATTGTGCCTTTGCAGGAAATTATTGCCGAGGCATTTGATGTGGGCAAGGGTTCAAAAAGAGTCCAGGCAGAATATTTTAATATTATCAAAAAAGGCGGTTCAGAATTTAAAGTTTTATTAGATTTAAGCCGTGAGGAATTAATCAAAATAGCTGAACCTATAATTGTTGAAGGAATTATGCGGGTGCGGGAAGGTAAATTATTCATTGAGCCTGGTTATGATGGGATTTTTGGTACTGTTAAGATATTCAGTCCCAAGGAAAGGAAGGGTTTTGAGCAGGAAAAATTGATTTGAACTAAAAACGCCCCACTTTCATGGAACGTTCTTGCAGTGGACCGGACCCCGCACTATGCTTCGCAAGTGCGGGGCGGGATGAAGCATCGTTTGTATTTTTATGAAACTAAAACGAACCACTATAGTGGCTCGTTCGTGCAGTGGGGGGTCATTAACGCGATTCGAACCGGAAACCAAAGCGTTGGTAAAGAAAAGGATGACAGTCGATGAATATTTAGCACATCAGCCGGAGGAAGAAATGGCTGATTCTAAACAAATTTCAAGCATTTTGGACTCGGAGATGGAGGTGTGGCTTAGGGTGCATTGGCGACTTTCTGAGGAATTATTCTTGTTTTGGTATATCTGGCTGAAGGATAATACGGCTATGGTGGAGGAGTTTGTGGAGGAGGTGAATTCTCAAATTAATTCATGTAATAAAGTTAATAAGTGACTTGTCCACATTTACTTTTATGCAAAATTTGCATTGCGCATAATTTGCCTGCTATACTTCAAGTAGTAATCAATTCAAATATATATTTATGGATAAAATCATTCACCTCGAATCAAGGATCAACCAAATATACGATCACTTATATGCAAATTCTCCCGTTAGAATACCAACTGCTATAGCAAAAGAGGTTGGTAAAATTTTACGATCATTGGCATATATTGAAGAACATGAGAAGCAAAAGCCTGCAATATTTTTATTACTGAAGGAGAACAAATTTGAAAACGATAAAGACATAATTAAACAAGTGGCAATTTTAATTCGTCAAAGTTTTAAAAATGCAAATGATCTTTCCAGATTTTATGAGTCAGAAAATGATATTAATTTAACGGATTCAAATATTGCATTTGTTTGTGGGAAATTATGCGACATACAAATCACAACAACACAAAGAGATGTATTTGGTGACGCGATGGAAATTTTTAGATCTCATTGGGCGAAATCCAATGGAGGACAATTTTTTACAGATCAAAAAGTTACACAACTTGCGATTAAATTGCTTCAATTTAATCCCTTAAACGGAGATGATTTTATTGATATATGTGCTGGAACAGGCGGATTTTTAATTGCCGCATTAAAACATATTAAGGAATTAGCTAACGGTAATGAAGAAAAAGCCCGCAAGATCGCAGGCAAAGCATTGTTAGGGCAAGAAATTGATAAAGAGCTTGCTGATATAGCAAATTCAACAATAGCTTTCCAGCTTGGATTGCCGAAATCTACTTTAGTTAATCGTGGTGATTCCATACTCCAAAGTGTGTTTGGCTCAAACAATAATATAAAATATAACTCTCATTTGTGTTTAGCGACTAATCCACCATTTGGCACAAAAATAACAATAAAAGATGCGGAAATTCTTGGGGGTTACGAACTCGCAAAAACCTATACAAGAGAAGGTCTTTTTGGTGAAGAATCAAGAATTATCCAAAGAGCACCAGACATTCTCTTTATCGAACAGAATATTAAATTACTGAGACCAGGAACAGGGCGGCTTGCTATAGTAGTGCCATATCAAATCGTGTCTGGACCACAAACATTGTTTGTAAGACAGTGGATATTGAAACACGCTGAGATTTTAGCGGTAATTGATCTGCCTCCAGAAACTTTTCAGCCACACACGGGGACAAAGGCAAGTCTACTTGTACTAAAAAGAAGAGAAAAAGCTCTAGATAGTGTAGATTTATCCAAAGATGGCAAAATATTCATGTCTACCCCAAAATGGATTGGACACGATCGACGAGGAAATCCCACTTACAAAAAAGCTGAGGACGGCTCTACGACCGATCAAATTCTTACAGACTTTCCAACTATTGAAAAAGATTTTTCTGCATTTTTAGCTGGTGAAGAAATTGAACAAAATTCATCGATAAGTTTCGTAATTACCCCAGAAAAAATTGCGAATGAACAACACTTACGTTTAGATGCCAGATTTTATCGATCTCATAAAATAAATCAGGAACATTTTAGTAATAATAAAAAAAATGAAGATTGGGATTATATTAAAGTAAAAGATGTTGTCGGTAAGATATTTTATCCTGGCAGGTTTGCTCGGAACTATGTAAATAATGATGTGGATTCAATCCCTTTTTTAGGTGGTACAAACATATCGCAGTTATTATTAAGGACAGAAAAACGAATTGGAATAAATAGCCCCAAAGTCGATGAATTAAAGGTAAAAGAAGGTTGGATACTAATTACAAGAAGCGGGTCGGTTGGCATTGTTTCCACCGTTCCAATCGCATGGGATGGTTTTGCTTTTTCTGAACATGTAATAAGAATAGTGCCTGATAAAAATAAATTAGCCCCAGAGTATCTATTTGCTTTTTTAAAAACAAAATACGCCCAAGAAATAATAGCCCGTGGCGTTTATGGTTCTGTGATCGATGAGATCACACCTGAATATATCGGAAAATTAGAAATTCCTGTTCCTAAAGATAAAAAAATCTTCGAACAAATTGTTAACTCAATTAGAAATGGAGAAAAAGAGCGTCAAAAATCAATAGATAATCTTTCTCTTGGAATTGAATTGCTGGAGAAAACACTGGCTATATAATATCGCCTTCCCCTCGGTTGTGCTTTTCAACAATTTGGTTCATTAATACAAGCAATTCAGCGAGTGTTAAATTACCTTGTAATTGATTGCTTCTGGCCAAAACCAAGAACGTATTTTTAGGCTCATGTCTACCACCTCTATCAAGAGGAACCAAATGCCCAGAATGCAAAATTCTAAGATCAGAGAGAATGGATCGCAAATCGATGGGCACTAATTGAATAGGATCTTTATATTCACCAGGAATAATTCTATGTTTTACAAGCCATGTGAATTTATCCTGAATAGTATTTTCTGGCAGTAAAGGTGCATTCGTCATTGATAAAACCTGAAGATAATACTTCACCTCTACAAGGGTCGCATTAATTTCATCAGCATAAAATTTGTGATCCTCTGTAAACAGCCAACGTAAGCGCCGATTTCCATCAGCACCATCTTGAGGTCTCCCCGGTACTCTACCGGAATATGGTGTCCATGGAGGGGAGCGTCGACCCGCATCACGCAATTTTGTAGTCAACCTTGTTACATCACGTTCTGAAAAACCTCCAGCAATCAAAACAATTTTAGTGATTTTTGTAATATCACTAATCAATACTCGCACTTCTTCAACTGAAAGACCAAGCCCCTTATCTGCCAGCTGAGCAACGCGTTCTAGTGTTTTGATAAGTAAATTTTGTGATTGTTTAGCCATATTGTTATATAAAGAAAGAAATCTCCTTTTTGTAAATCACGGCAAGTTTCTTCATTTCAGCTACATCGAGACGTCTTTCACCAGATTCAATTTTCGACACATAAGACTGTGGCTTACCAAGCTCCTTAGCCACATCCTGTTGAGAAAATCCAGCTTCAATACGAGCGGCTTTTAGTCGCTCTATGATTCCTTTGTATTCATTGGAATAAATAGATTTGTTCATATAAAAAGTATATATTCCATTATAGGATTATCCCAAAATAGGATATTTTGGGTTTAAAATGACGAGTAACAATTTTCATCATTCTTAACGTTCGAACCACGAACCAAAAGGTCTTTTGCCCCTAATCTAAGCCACAAAATTTCTACAATTCGCCAAAATCAGCCAAATGGTCTACCCAAAGTTCGAACCGCATCACCATCAACAAAACCGCTAACAAACACATCAAACAAGCACATCCCGCCCAAAACAAAAATTCCACCTCTTCGGTGGAACTAATGATGGTGGACCGGACAGGACTCGAACCCGCTACCTCCTCGGTGCAAACGAGGCGCTCTACCAGGTGAGCTACCGGCCCAGATTAAAATAAAAATAGTTCTTTCGAACTGATTTAATAATAGCAAAATAGTGGATTTTAGTCAAGAATAGTAGTATAATCCTTCTAAGAGTTAAATTAATTATGAAATTTATCATATGAACGAACAAAATTCAAATTTTGGCCAAAATAATTATCCGCAAAACATCTATAATATGCCAGAAGATGGAAGAAGAAAGTCAGGCGTGTTATTTATTGTCTTGGGGGTTGTTATTTTCTTGCTCGTGGCCGGTATTGTTTCCGCAGGTTATTATTACTATGCGGTAATCAACAGCCCGGAAAATATTGTTAAACAAATGTTGGCAAATATGGCAGAAGTAAAATCGTATCAGACAAAGATTAATGCCGATATAATCATTTTAGCTCCTGACAGGAGCATTAATACGGGTTTTTTCAATTTTACGCCTGATTATGATCAGGTTAAATTTAACGCAAATATTTTAGGTAAAATAGATAATTTGGATGCTAATAATAAGAAAGCTGACTTGGCCTTAACTTTCAAAACCGAAGGCCTGGGCGAGGCTGATACGTCTTATGCTTTTGATGTTAAAGTAGTAAATAAAATGCCTTATTTCAGGATGCAGGAATTACCAGCAGCTTACAAACAAATGCTCCCGCCTGATTTGGTTTCTCTGGAAAACCAATGGATTAAAATTGATATTGCGGAGCTGGAAAAACAATATGCAGATTATATTAAAGAAATAGAAAAGTCTCAGGGTGAAGTTGAAACGAAGCTAACAGATGAACAATTGAAGGAGATCGCAGGATTAATAAATAAATATCAACTATTTGGTGTTGAGAAATTGAAGGATGAAGCCGTAAATAATGTCAACACATACCATTTTAAATATACGCTCAATAAAGAGGAGTTTAAAAAGTTTCTAATCGAATTCGTTACAATTTTTAAGGATAATTTACCCGAAGAGATGTTGGATAATTTTGATAAAGCAATAGAAACATTTTCAGAGAATTTTGATAAAACAGTGACAGGGCTAACCGGCGAATTGTGGATTGGAAAAAAGGATAAGCTTTTATATAAATATACTGCGATCAGCGAGATTAATTCTGCTGAAAAGAAAGTCGGCAGCTTGGAGTTTACGCAGGAGTTTTCCGATTTTAACCAGAAAATAGACATTACCGAACCGGAAAATGTAATGACACTAAAAGAGGTTATTGATAAAGTCATGAGCTTGATGCAAGGCAACTCAACAATGCTGGATTCTGATCTTGACGGACTGCCAGATGCTTATGAAGCTACTTATGGAACTGATCCTTTAAAGCCTGATACTGACGGCGACGGTTACCCAGATAAAGAAGAAATTGAGAAAGGCTATAACCCGAATGGACCGGGTAAACTCGAAACGCAACCTGTGACAATCACTCCTAAAACCCCGTCTCTGATTGTCACTCCCGAAGATTCTCCTGTAACTGTTGTACCAGAAACGCCGTCAGTGAAGGTGAGTACCTGCCGAGATACTGATGGCGGGATAGATTATTATTTAAAAGGAACTATAATATATGCCAATAATCCTGATGTTTTGGAGCAATATGATAGTTGTGATAATACTGCTTTAATTGAAACTGTATGTAATAGCCAAACAGACTATACAAAAAACACTCAAAGATTCTTATGCCCCAATGGCTGTAATGACGGAGCCTGCGTAGTTAAATGTACAGGCATAAATATGGTTTGGCCGGACGCTGGTCGTTCGGATCCATATACTTATGCGACTGATAGTTGCGACGGATATCGATGTTTAGATGGTAATTCTATTAGCCCGTCATGCTATAGCTACAGAGAATGTATCGCCACATGCAAACAATGTATTAATATTTCTGCGGTAAAAGGTCAGTGTTTATAGATGTTAAAATAATATAGAATAAAAAACACTCCGTTTAAACGGAGTGTTTTTTTAAACATTTTATTGAATTTGTCTGGGCTTTTTATTCCCCGATAAAAAAAGACCGCGGATGGACCCGCGGTCGTGGGAAACAGAGTACTACTTTACAGTGATTTTCCCTTCGTAATCAAATTTTGAAATTAATCCTCCGGTTTGCTGATCATAGATGTCGTTAAGAAGATCGTCATGGGGCAGGTTAGTGACCCTGCTGCGTGGGATTTGGTAAAATTGAATAGTTTCTTGAATCACCTCCGCATTAACAGTAGTATTCCCTATAGGAATCAGTTTTAGTTTAAGTTCAGTGCCAATAACCCAATAAACAGGTTCTCCGGTGTAAGGGTTGAATGCTTTATGAGTTAAGAAAGCATGATATTCACCCGCCTTTACATTGTATATTGGTTGACCATTGCCGACATTGTTTCCATACCATGCTCCGGCTCCAAAGGATAAGCTGGCAATGACTAATGCAATAAACACTGTAAATTCATTCCTCCAATGGTTATCTTTTTCCTCTTCCATTCTACCGTGGTTAATTTTTTCTTTTTCCATCCTGCCATCTCCTTTTAAATAATTGCTGTGTAAGTTTTATCAAAGAATACTTTGCCTACCATTGCCTATATTAAAAAATTACCTCATAAATAGACATTAATTAACCTTAAGTTCTAATATATTATTATAGCAGATTATTTCTATTAGGTCAATACTAAAAACGCCCCGATTAAAGGGGCGTTTTGATAGGCTGTTATTTTAGTTGCTTTGGCTTTTTAAACTTTTTGTAAATCATTTTGACCAGTAAATAAATAACATAAATTAGCAGCAGGTAAGGTAGGAGCGCAATTAAAGTAAAGATTAGAACAATAATAAAGTTAATGAAATTTTGCAGGCCGACAATCAGTCTTTGCGCAGATTGTTTAACTATTTCCCAGGGCTGCCATTTCTCAGCCGGCAAAGTTACTTTGGCTTCGCTGGAAATATTGATGCTAATGGTGGACATTTCAGTCTGATTGTCCAAATATCTAATTCTGCCCTTGAGATTCTCGATTTCCGCCTGAACCTGATCCAGCTTTTCGCGTACGGCAATAATTTCTTCAACTTTTTGAGCGCGTTTTAAAAGTTCCAGATACTGAGCTTCAACTGCCAGATTGTGAGTCAGCGAGGATTGTAAATCAACATATTGCTGGGTTACTTCCTGTCCATTGATGTCTTCGCGCTCAACCAGCTGGGCAAAAGATTTAATTTTAGTTATCATTTTGTCAAAATTGGCAGCAGGAACACGCACTACAAGATTGGCGTATTTTTGACCGGTTGTAGTCTCGCTGATATTAGAATTTTGTACAAAACCTGACATGGCTGAAGTTTCATTGGTTATTTTACTGACTGTCTGCTCCACTTCAGCAACCATAATATTTAGACTGCCTGTTTTTATTATTTTTTGGTCAATTGGCGCAGAGGTGGTGCCGGCTGACGGCGGGGTGGCAGTTTCTTCCCTTGCCATTTTTTGACCCGAAGATAATGATATTGAGTCGCTGAATGAATCACTGGCAAACCCCATACTTTGGCTGGAATAATCCGGGCTAGCTAAGTCTTTGCTAAAATATGAAACAACAAAGATAAACAAGGCAATAATTACGATAATTGCGATAACTACTGCAATAATAATTTTTTTAACTAAACTCAAGCCGCGCTTGGCAATCTGATTGTTTTCCATAGATTGAGAATTAATTATTTAATTATAAGTACGAAGAATGATCCGCGGAGCGGCTTCCCGCTACGCGGGAAAGTATGAAGTTTGAAATTTTTGGCTTCGTACTTCATACTTTAAACTTCGTCCTTATTAAATTAAGTATAGCAAAAATGGGGGAATTTGAGTAATATGGTTATTTTAAAGAAAAAACCGCGGCTAGCAGCACGCGGTTTTGGATGGGGTGGGGATTACTTTATGATGATTTCTCCCTGGTAATTGAATTTTGGATCTGGGTTGCTGTCGTACTCAAGATTTGTTACACGTTCGCGAGGAACTTCGTAAAATTTCAGTGTTCCCGATTGAATAACTGGAACTGCTCCATTAGGACACAAATTCACATCTTTTGTCTCTTCAGCAAGGATCCAATAAATCGGGTTCCCCTGCGGGGTGAAAGCTTTTTGCACGCTGTAAGCATGATATTCCCCGGCTTTCAAAGTTCCTGCTTTTCCTTTTGAGGCGTTAGATCCGGCAATAAAGCCAAGGAATAACATCAAACATAATAAAACCGCAATGACTCCCAGACGTACTAAAGCATTTTTATTCAGGTCCCAATTCTTAGTATCCTCTCCTCCCATGACACTCTCCTTTTTTTTGTGATGTAAAAAATAATGACAACTTTGATTCTATTTAAAGTTAGCAAAATATTAATATTTTGTCAATAGGAACTATTTGTTAAAATAATATTCAATTTGATGAAATAAACTAGTAGATTTAGAGTAATTTATATTTTTGACAAAAAGGTGGTTTTTCGCTAAAATAAGGTTATTAAGGGTATTAGGTATTTGGCATTAGGCATTAGAGATTTGAATATTTATTTAATAATATTTAATAGTTATGGAAAATAAGAGTCAAATCGCCCAAAATGAAGAAAAAGTCATCAAGTTTTGGGAAGATAATAAAATTTTTGAAAAATCAGTTAAACAGCGCGAAGGTGCGCCGGTTTTTAGTTTTTATGACGGCCCGCCTTTTGCTTCTGGCTCCCCGCATTATGGCCATGTTTTAGCTTCAACTTTAAAGGATACTGTTACCCGCTATTGGACCATGCGTGGCTACAAAGTAGAAAGAACTGTTGGCTGGGATTGTCATGGATTGCCCGTAGAAAATATGATTGAGAAGCAAATGAAACTTAAATCCAAGAAGGATATTTTGGGCTTGGCGGATAATGAATATAACAGTATTAAAGTTTTCAATGACGCTTGCCGTGCCTCAGTTTTTACCTGTGTTGATGAATGGAAAGATACTTTCAGGCGCATTGGACGTTGGGCTAGCTATACCAATGAATATGCGACTTTAAATAATGAATATATTGAAAGCGTCTGGTGGGCTTTTAAAGAGCTATATAATAAGGGGTTAGTTTACAAGGACTATCGTGTTACTCCCTATTGTCCTCGTTGCGGTACCCCGCTCTCAAATTTTGAAGTTAATCAGGGTTATGCCAAGACCAAAGATCCTTCAATTTATTTTAAAGTGAAAATTAAAGGCCAGGAAAATACATATTTTTTGGTTTGGACAACTACTCCTTGGACCTTGCCTTCAAATGTAGCCTTGGCAGTCGGGCCAAAAATTGAATATGTGAAAGTTAAAGTAAATAATGAGTTTTTAATCTTGGCCAAGGCGCGGCTTGAGGTAATTGAAAAATATTTTGATGCTTTTGAGTTTGTCGAATATTTCAAGGGCAAGGATTTGCTAGGTTGGGAATATGAACCGATTTTTGATTATTATACTAAGAATTTAAAGCAAAAAGCATATTATGTAATTTCTGCTGATTTTGTATCCACAGAAGATGGTACCGGAATTGTCCATATTGCTCCGGCTTTTGGCATTGATGATATGGAGGTCGGCAAAAAAAATGATTTGCCGACATTAATGACTATTGATTTGGAAGCCAAATTTAAGCCTGAAGTAACGGATTATGCCGGTATGTTTGTCAAAGCGGCTGATCCAAAGATAATGGCGGATTTGAAAGAACGGGGAATTTTGATCTCAGCGCTGGAAGAAACGATTGAACATGAATATCCTTTTTGCTGGCGCTGTGACAGCCCTCTTATTTATTACGCCTTAGACGCCTGGTATGTAACGGTAACCAAAATTTCCGACAATTTAATAAAAAATAACAGCAGCAAGGAACTGAAAGATCCGAATGGGAAAAAGCATAAAGGCATTCGCTGGGTGCCTGAACATATTAAAGAAGGACGTTTCGGCAAGTGGCTGGAAGGCGCTCGAGATTGGAATATGTCACGCAATCGTTTCTGGGGAGCGCCATTGCCTGTCTGGCAATGCGAAAAATGTAATCAAATTAAAGTAGTGGGTTCACGACAGGAATTAGGAAATGAAGAAATTAAAGATTTGCATCGTCCTTATATTGATGAAGTTCATTTTAAATGCGCTTGCGGCGGACAGATGAGCCGTATAGAAGAAGTATTTGACTGCTGGTTTGAATCCGGTTCCATGCCATATGCTCAGTATCATTATCCTTTTGAAAATAAGGAAAAATTTGAATCCGGTTTTCCGGCTGACTTTATTGCCGAAGGCTTGGATCAAACCCGCGGCTGGTTTTACACCTTGCATGTTTTGGGTACGGCTTTATTTAATAAGCCGGCATTCAAGAATGTCATTGTTAATGGTTTGATTCTGGCCGAAGACGGCAAGAAATTGTCAAAACGTTTGAAGAACTATACTGAACCAGGACTTTTATTTGATAAAGTCGGAGTTGATGCTGTCCGTTTCTTTTTACTGACTTCTTCTCCTGTCGGCGAGGATTACAGATTCAGCGATCGTTTAGTCGAAGAATCAATGAGGAAAACCGTCATGCTCCTGAATAATATATATAGTTTTTTTGCCTTGTACGAACCAAGTATTGAATTTAACAGGGAATTAAAGCCCGGGGATTTGCAGAATATTCTGGATAAATGGATTGTGGCTAAGTTTACCTTGTTAATAAAGGAAGTGACGGAACAAATGGATAATTTTGATCTCACCCGCGCTGCGCGCCCGATTGGCGATTTTATCAATGAGCTTTCAACCTGGTATGTGCGCCGCAGCCGCGATAGATTTAAAGGTGATAATATGGAAGATAAAAAGCAAGCTTTGGCCACCTTTAATTATGTCTTAATTGATTTATGCAAAATAGCGGCTCCTTTCTTGCCTTTTATCTCCGAAGAATTATACGGCAAATTAGGTGCGCCTAAAGAGAGTATTCACCTGGAAGACTGGCCTGAAGTTTCCGCTGATTTGATTGATACTAAGCTAATTGAACAGATGGATGTGGCCCGGAAGATTATCGAGCAAGCCTTGTCAGTCAGGGCAGCTAGCGGATTCAAAGTGCGCCAGCCATTGGATAAATTATATATTACTAAAAAGTCTTTACCCGAAGAATTATTCTATCTGATCAAAGATGAAGTCAATGTTAAAGAAATTGTGGTGACTGATAAATTACCGGCTGGCGATAATTTGAAAGTTGGCGCTGATGAAAATTACAAAGTTTGCCTGGATATTACCATGACTGAAGATTTAAAGCTGGAGGGTAATGCCCGGGAATTGATTCGTCAGATTAATAGCCAAAGAAAAGAAATGGGATTGTCCATCGGCGATATGGTTGAAGTAGCTTATGAAACTGAATCAAATGAATTAAAAGATACTTTGGCAAAATTTGGTGAGGAAATTAAAACCGCGACTTTGACGAAAAAATTGAGCGCAGGGAAGGGGACGGTTGAATTGGAAATAAACGGGCAGAAGATAAATATAAGTATAATTAAGTAGAAGAACGGAACCACTGATTTTATTCACTGATTACACTGATTGCCCATAATATCTGTGTTATCTGTGAGTCTGATCTGTGGTTAAGAAATATCATTATGATTATTAAATTTACCATCAATAAACAAAAAATCAGTTCCAACACTGTCTATTTTGCATTTGAGAAAGAAATGAAATTCAATTCCCCCGATCATGATAAAATTCTAAAGCAAATTATCAGCAATAAGGAATTTGAAGCAGGCGCAGGCGAAGTCTTTAGCTATCCTTTAATGGACGGTAAAAAGTTAGAACGCTTGATTCTGGTTGGCTTGGGGGAAAAGGAAAATTTTACTCAGCATACTTTGGGTAAGGCCATCGGTAATTTGGTAAAATCTTTGGAAAAGAAAAAAATTACTCAAATTGACCTGGATTGGCCGGAAGGCGCTGCCAGCAAATATAAAAATAGGGAGCAAATAATGGCCATGCTGGTTAAATATTTTAATCTGGCCAATTATAAATTTATTGCCTACCAAAGTAAAGGCAAGGAAGCCTCTTTTATTAAAGAAATAAATTTTATAAATCTCCCGGCTTCTGATAAATTGAAAAAAGTTATAGCTGAAATGGAAGTTATCGGACAGGCAATCAATTATACCCGAGATTTAGTTAATCATCCGTCTAATAAGATTACTCCGCAATATTTTGCGGATGAAGCAGCTGATTTGGCGAAGAAACATAAAAATCTGGAAGTTAAAATCTTATCTCAAACTGAAATGATTAAACAGGGGATGGGCGGACTTTTGGGAGTATCAGCCGGTTCTCAGCATAAACCGCAGTTTATTATTTTAGAATATTTGAACGG
Source organism: Candidatus Parcubacteria bacterium (assembly GCA_026395685.1). Taxonomy (GTDB): domain Bacteria; phylum Patescibacteriota; class Patescibacteriia; order CAIXNZ01; family CAIXNZ01; genus JAPLYC01. Next base: position 65,938 of record JAPLYG010000008.1, on the reverse strand, counting down.
AAAAAAAGGCGCTAAGCCCAAAGTTTTTGTCGGAAAAACTATTACTTTTGATTCAGGCGGAATTTCTCTTAAGCCCGGTGATAATATGGATGAGATGAAAATGGACATGGCGGGAGGCGGCTCAGTTTTGGGCGCGTTTAAAGCTATTTGTGAGTTGGGTCTAAAAGTTAACGTAATTGGTTTGATACCTGCCTGCGAAAATATGCCTTCAGGCAAAGCCTATAAGCCAGGTGATATATTATTGGCGGCAAACCATAAAACTATTGAAGTATTAAATACTGATGCCGAGGGCCGTATAATTTTGGCTGATGCTTTAAGCTATGCTCAAAAGTATAAGCCGGAATTCGTAATAGATTTAGCAACTTTAACTGGCGCTTGCTTGGTGGCTTTGGGTACTTTGAGAGCCGGACTTTTTGGCAATAATCAAGCTTTGATAAATCAGATTGATAAAGCGGGAATTGAAATTGACGAATTAGTCTGGCCAATGCCTTTAGATAATGAATATAGCGATTTAATAAAAAGTAAGATTGCTGACGTGAGAAATATTGCCACTACGAGATATGGCGGAGCCATTACGGGCGCGGCTTTTTTGAAAGAATTTGTTAATTATCCCTGGAGTCATCTTGATATTGCCGGTGTAGCTTGGTCAGATGGCAGTAAATCATGGCTTAATCATGGTTCCAGCGGTTTTGGCGTAAATTTAATTTTGAAATTATTAAAATAAAAAAAGCGTCCCGCTATACGGGACGCGTAATTTCTTATAAGGAAACAATATTGCAGACAGATTGGGCGTAATCAGCGCTTTTGACAGATCCTTTTCCCAAAAAATCATTGATAATTTTTTTATCTTCATCAGGAATTTCAGGCATATTATTAATCATCTCCAAATCAGGCTGCAGATAAATAGCTTTATAATTGGGATTTATTGCCCAGCACAAATTTAAGGTAGTACTCTGTATTAATCTGAAACATTTATAAAGCATGCCCTTGATAGGATAAAGAACTATAGGCGGAGCAGGATCAAGCATAAACCCGCTTTTTTCAAAAGTAGTCTGCTGGAGCTTCAAATTTTCACGTCTTTTCTGGATCTGGCTCATGCGGGGACGCATCGAATGATTGATTTTCCCTCCGGGCAATAGTAAGTTACCGCTGGGAGACTGGATCATTAAAAGTCCTTTGACCGGATGAACATAGATACCGACTAAGATAATTGTCTTTGCTTTCATCGACCTTTTTTTCCTGGTTTTCATGTAAAAACCTCCAAATATCATATTGTAAGGGGACAAAAGTATAGTACTGTAAATAGCAAAAAATGTCAAGACACTAAATATATCCAAATGGAATTACTAGCGCCAGCCGGCAACTTTATTAAAATGAAATACGCCTTGGAATACGGGGCAGATTCAGTTTATCTGGGTTTGCCTGATTTAAGTTTACGCGCCAGAGTCAATGATTATACCCCGAAAAAATTAGAAGAAGCAATAAAATATGCACATCAGCGCAGTAAAAAAGTATATGTTACGGTTAATATTTATGCCCATAATTATCATTTGCCCAAAGTTGAAAAACAATTGCAGTTATTGGCAAAAATAAAGCCTGATGCAGTAATAATTTCCGATCCCGGCATTCTGGCCTTGGCTAAAAAATATCTGAAAAAAATCGATTTGCATTTGTCTACCCAGGCAAATTGCACAAATTGGCAAGCTGCAAAGTTTTGGTATGAGCAGGGCGTTAAGCGTATAATTTTGGCCCGGGAATTAAGCATTAATGAAATTGCAGAGATTCATAAGAAAGTCCCGCAATTGGAATTGGAAGTTTTCGTCCACGGTGCCATGTGTGTTTCTTATTCCGGACGCTGTTTATTGTCTGCCTATTTTAACCAGCGCAGTGCGAATTTAGGCGATTGCTCTCATCCCTGCCGCTGGGCTTATAAATTATATCTGGAAGAATTAACCCGCCCCGGCAAATTTATTCCGGTTGAAGAAGATAACAATGGGACATATATAATGAGCTCTAAGGATATCTGTATGATTAAGTATCTGGATGAACTGGCTAAAGCTGGGGTTAAGCATTTTAAGATTGAGGGCAGGACCAAGAGCATTTCGTACTTAGCGAATGTGGTGAAGGTGTATAGACAGGGTATTGATCTTACGAAAGTACGAAAAAGTACGAAAATACGAAAGGTAATGATTAATAGGTTATTTCAGGAGTTGAATAAAATTTCTAACAGGGAATTTACGACAGGTTTTTATTTTGGGACGGAAAAGTTTAAAATGCAGAAATATGATGCGCCGTATGTGCGGCCTGATGTGGAATTCTGCGGTGAAATCATAAAAAGTCTAAAGTCTAAAGTCGAAAGTCCTAAAGTGGTAATTAAAGTGCATAATGTAATACGGCAGGGAGATGAGGTTGAGGCCATAGTTCCTAAGGGTGAAAATTTTAAATTTAAAATCCCTGAAATATTTGATTTAGACGAGAAGAAGTTTGTTAAGGAAGTCCATGGAGGACAAGATAAGGCAATTTTGATACAATTGAGTAAAGAAGTCCCCGTAATGACGATATTACGCAAAAAGAGGTAATTTGTATTAGGTTTTATGAAGTTTTATTAAGTTATATAAGGTTGCTGGGCGTTTTTGTCCGAATAAATAAAATATATGATTAGTTATCTTAAGGGTACGATTCAATACATTGGTCAAAATTTCATTGAACTGGCGATAAACAATATTGGCTACAAAGTTTTTGTGACCGAAGATTTTTTAAATTCAGTTAAGGTCGGCAAGGAAGTGGAAATTTTTACCCACCAGCATGTGCGCGAGGATGCTTTGGATTTATTCGGGTTTGATAATCGTGAGCAAATGGAATTATTTGAGAAATTGATCGGGGTTTCGGGTATTGGGCCAAAGACAGCTTTGGGGGTTTTATCAGCTGCGACAATTGAGGAAATTGAAACCGCAGTTATTAATGACGATGTGTCGGTTTTGACTAAAGTTTCAGGTATTGGAGCCAAAACTGCGGAAAGGATTGTCCTGGAGTTAAAAAGCAAGTACAAAGGCAAAGTAGCGCCCGCTTCCTTAAACGGCAAGAACAATAGCGACGCGGATGTAATTGACGGTTTAATCGGATTGGGGTATTCTGCTGATCAGGCGCGGGGCGCCTTAAGGCAAGTGGATAAGGAATTGGGTATGGATGAAAAATTAAAATTATGTTTAAAATTATTAAGTAAATAAAAATTTATGAAAAAATCTTTAGTAATAATTTTTGGCCTGGGGATTTTAATTTTTTTAAGCGGTTGCTCTTTTGCTGCTGCTCCTAAGAATGAAAGACAAAACGATTTGATTCAGCAGCTTAATGATTTACAGAGTCAATTAGCTAAAGTTCAAACTGAAAAACAAACAATAGAAGAGAACCTAAAGTCACGGGAGGAGATTTTAAATACTTTGCCTGACAAAGGTGCCGGAGTTACTTCTTACTGTTATTGGCCTAAGCAGCTGGAATTAAAAGAAGTTTTCCCTGATTTGGATTTAAGTAAGGTATCAGCAGATTATCAGAATTATCTTGGCCAAGGAGGCCTGCAGCAGGTTTGCATTTCTGATCGCGGCGATAAAGCTTTTATTATGTATGGAGATTTTGGTAAGGAAAATAATATTGTTGGCTTTTTTACCCAAGATTCTGCAACCGGCGAAAATAAATGGCTATTTGATAAACAATATGATTTAGGAATGGGCGATATCGGAGTTTGCCACATAGACGGCTTTATTGAAAGAAATTTAGTATATTCATGCGGCGGCGGTGACGGACCTGGCGGGTTTAATACCGTTTATGTACTTGATCGTAAAACCGGCACCAGTAAAATTATTAAGAAATGCGATTATTATGAAGATAAGGCTACTTGCTCCACCAACTTTTTAAAATTAGAAGCGCCGCCATTTTAAAATATGCTTAAAGAAATTATTAACAAAGAACAATGGGAACAAAAAATGAGCCAGCAATCGCAGGCTCAGTTTTTGCAGTCCTGGGATTGGGGGGGATTCCAGCAAAAGTTAAACCGCAAAATCTGGAGGCTTGATTTAGAAGGTGTTTATGTTTTGGTTATTAAAATGTCTCTGCCTTTTGGTCACAATTATTTATACATTCCCCGTATATTTTGGGAATTGGATAATCCCAAGCTTGAGGTAATCAAAGAATTGGCCCGCAATGAAAAAAGCTTATTTATCAGGACTGAGCCAATTAAACAGGATTTGGCTGTTTTGGGATTTGAAAAAGTTAAAGCTGTCCAGCCGGAAAAAACTTTAATGCTTGATTTAAATAAAAGCGAAGAGGAATTATTAGCGGAGATGCATCAGAAGACCCGTTATAATATTCGTTTAGCCGCAAAAAAAGGAGTGCATATGGTTACGTGTCAGCAAGAACAGTTTACCGCCTTTTATGATTTGCTTTTAGATACTTATCGCCGTAAAAGCAAACGTCTACATAGCAGGGAATATTACCATGAATTATATCAGCAAGATATGGCCAAGATTTTTTTTGCGGAATATCAGAATAAAATTTTATGCGCCAATATGATGATTTTTTATGGGGATACAGCCACTTATTTGCACGGGGGATCTTCTTTTAATGACAAAAGTATTATGGCTCCGCATCTATTGCAGTGGGAACAAATTGTTAACGCCAAGAAACTGGGTTATAAATATTATGATTTTTGGGGCATAGATCCAGTAAAGTGGCCGGGGGTTACCAGGTTTAAACTGGGATTTGGAGGCTTTGAAGTGCACTATCAGGGGGCTTGGGAATTGCCGATAAATGAATTAAAATATAAATTATATAAATTGCTAAAAAAATCCAGATAAAAAAACCCCGCACCAGAAACGGCGCGGGGTTTTATAATTGTTCTTTATTCTGCCAGAATCAAGCCTTTGCCCTTGCCCAAGGGGTCTGTGTCAAGATTAGTGGTAATCCCGGGGGCATTAAGTAAAAGTTCACCTTTAGTTTGGTTGTCCGTAGCTTTAAGATAAATATCCTGCATTAGTGTAAGTACTTTTTGGACATCGTTGGATTTAGGGGTTAATGATATTTCAAATTCAGCGGTTACTTCATTAACCGAAACAGGAACACGTGAAATTTGCCAGACGAGTTCATTGCTTCCGTTTTTAATTAATGTCCCGGCGCTCAAATTATTGTTTCCTTCATAGATAATATAATCTGGAAGTTTTGTCTTAACTTCAATATTGCTGATTTCGTGAAGTGAGTTCGTTAACTTCCAGAAAATTTTGTAAGTTGTTTTTTGGCCAACAATCGGAGGCAGCGGTCCAGAACCAATGGTTTCACTGTTATTGCCGAAATAACGTCCCTGTGATTCAAGTGCCAGGTTAGTATTTATTTCATTAATAATAATATTACTTTCAAGTTCAACTTCTGTCTCCTCATTATTTATTTTATTAACCTGAGTCTCAAAGAAGCTTTTAATTTGCAGGTCCTCTACTGAATACGTCTTAGCGCTTTCAAAATCTTTAATTTTAATTTGAAAATTAATTTCTATTTCTTCTTCCGGCAAAAGCAAGGCTAATTCGGGAATCTGCTCTTTGGTCCAAAGAATTTGGCTGCCATCAAGCCGGCCATTATTCTGGTCAGAAAAACTATTCCTGTCCAATTGGCTTGATTCTATGATGGCGCTCACTTTTATATCTCCTAACGCTTTAGTGCTTTTATTCCGTAGGGAGATTAAGAAACTCAAAGTATCGCCAAAATTTACCGGCTTATTTTGATTTGATCCCTGGATTATAAGATTGGCTAATAAATCGCCTTTAATAATTTCCATGCTAAATTGTGCTTCTTTTTGCAGTATATATTCACCAGCTGATCCTTTTTGCTTTACTCTCAGATTAAAGTCTAGCTTTTTACTTTCTGAAACTTCAAATTTACCATGATAGATGATTATTTTTTCTTCCTGCGGCAGCAGTCCGCCCAGTTCTAAGATGTAAGGAGAAGTTTCTGGCTCTTTATTTTTGGGAATAATAATATCCTTGGCGGTTTGGCCTTTAGCCATAATTTGGCCGGTTAAAAGAGAAAATTCCTGAGGAAATTCAAATTCTGCCTGGAGGTTAGTTAACGCGGTTTGTTCTGACTTGTTGCGAATTTTAATTTTGAGATCTGTTACCTCCTTATTTGCGAGCTGAGCCGGATATTCTGACTCTATATTAATTAAGCTATTAATTATTTCAGTGGTGAAATTTTCATTTTTTTGAAATTCTGAGCTGAAATTCGTCGGGGTGTAGCTTAAGGTCGTCGCCAAAACTTGCTTAGAATTAAGCGGGGCGATAAGATAACCGTTAATATCGATTATTTCGCTCTGCTCAGGCATTAAATCCCCAATGTTCCAAGTTTTTATATTATTTCCGGTTGCGGGTGTATCGCTGGTCGGCAAATTAGCATTAATAAAACTAAAATTAAGCGGAAAATTAATATCAAGTCGTGTTTTGGTCAGGCTGATTCCTTCATTATTAGTGATTTTAATGTGGTAGTTTATAAGTTCTCCGGAATTTAAGGTAAAGGGCGCTTTAATTTCCATCGTTACTTTTTTATTGCTAAATTTCGGATTATTTTTAAAAACAAGAAACCCAAAAAAAGTAATAAGACAAAAAACAGCTAAAACAAAAACAGAACCAATAAAGATATTGCGTTTGCTGTTTGGGAGCAAATAATCAAGCTGAGTTAAATTTGGCATTTTGCCGTGGCTGTCACGGTAAATATTTTTTAACTCCTTATCAATTTCTTTATTTTTTTCCTTCGATGTTTGCTTGGCTTCTTGCTCTGTTGAATTTATTTCATTTTGTTCAGTCAAATTACTCATTGTAATTTATAGCCATGAATTTATCAATATTTAATTCATCGGTCAGGGTAAAGGTTTGCAGATCTTTTTGAATATAATTCGGATAAATGAATTTTGCTTTTAATTCTAGCGGAAAGTGGACACTAACGTGGATATTAAAATTTCGTTTGCCTGATTGTTTTTGCCAAAGTAGGGAATAAGTTTTTTCTGACAAGACATCGTCACGATTAAAATTAAGCTGTCTGGCAATAATTTCCAGAATGTTGCTCGGAGTATTATTGGTTAAATCCAGCTTGATTGGCAGCTGATATTCGATTGAGGCTGTTTTTGATTCCTGGGGATTTACCTTAAACCAATTAGCGAAAACAGTTTTATTCTCTTCAGAGTAAATTTCCGTACCGCTTTGGCCGTCAATGTTTTTAGTTACTTCTTGTTGTGAAATATCGGGATCTTTTTCATAGACAGCGTGATTTGTTACCAGAAAAAATTCAGAGGGAATTGTTTCAAATCCCTGGGCCGATAAAAGCTGGCTGCCGTTTGGCACATAAATTCTCATAAAATCAAGATTAGGCACGCCATAAAATAATTCACCTTCAGTGCCGTTATGTTTTTTGGTAATTGTCAGCTTATTAATTATTGAACCGTCAGGCTGTACGTTAACATCCAAAAATGCGGTTTGCTCAATTTTGGCATCTGTTTTTTCGCCGGCGATATTGGTGCTGATAATATTTAAATAATCACCCGTAGTATCCTTGATCCGCCCGCCCCAGTTATTTTTATTGATAAATCGTTGCATCTCCGGATCAGTAAAATAAAACTGTATTTCTTTTTCATTTAAAGATGAAATAAATAAATCAAGCAGAGAAAAGAATTGTTCCGAATCAGAATTTGTCAATTTAGTAAATAATTGGGGGATTAAATCATTAATAATTTCCTTGGGTCGATTCTCTTCCTTGTTGTAGTCCAGCTCAACATTTTTTTGAATTTGGTAGATAAAATTATCCGCATCCAAAGTTAAATTATATTCTGGCAAATCAATCGAGCCGGTAATAGTTAATATTTTTTGCATTAAAGTTGCATTGATAAAGATTATGCCGTCTACTGTCGGGCCGCTGCTTTTTTGATATAAATAAGTGAGTTTTTCAGCTGAAGTGGGCAGATTCGGATACCAATTGCCATCTTGAAATTCCCATCTGGTATTTACCAAATGAAGGGGAATCGGAGATTCAATTGTCGCTTTTAATTGGCCCTTTAAGTCATAAGGTCCGCCACCAGGCACATCAATCTTTACAATATTTCCTTTATCAATTTCAACAATCGCATAGCTTCCGATAAAACCTCCTGTCGGACGAAGCTCATTGTTATTTTGGAAAAGGATCATATAGCGCTGGCTTGTATTTTGGCCTAATGTTTTCAATAAAAGATCTGAAGAATTAATAAAATTATCAATATTACTTATTATCAGCGGCAATGCTTCCTGCAGCGTAATAACTTTATCCCGATAATTTTCCGGCAATTTTTCCAGGGCGACATTATTAAGATCTTCATTTGCCGCCTCAAGGTCAGGTAAAATTAAATTTAATTTATCCTTTAAAACAGCCAAGTTGTCAGTTAAATTTAATTTATCAACTGATTTATTAATTTTTATTTCATCGACTGCGCTGGCAAGCAGAGCGGCGCTGGAGGCTAGCTTTTCTCCGGCATCAGCCAGATTATTGGCGGTAGTTAATTCCTTATCCAGTTCTGGGCTCAGTTTGATCAAGCCTTTAATCAGCACATTAATATCATCGAGATCTGATTTTGCCTGATAAAAATTGGCAGCACTTTGTTGCAGTTCCATCCCCGTATAATAAGCATCTTTCGCGGAAGCTGCTTTCTGAGAAGTGGCTAAATGCATAAGCGCCTGGCTGGCTTGTTCTAAGACATCGGATTTTTTCCCCTGCAGCGTTTGGTAATAATTATAAATATGAAAAGGCGCCACAATCACCAGACAGAAAATAACAAAAGCTAAAATCGCCTTGGGCCAGCGTAATGGCAGGTATTTATTAAAGGTTCTGGTCTCTTGGCTTGACTTCAAAGTAAGATCAGGAGTTACTAGTTCTCTTGGCGGCAGAATAATTGGACCGGAAATTTTTTTTTCCAAAGGAGTTCGAGCACTTTTATTTTTTGGAGTAGTAATGGTTTGTTGAATCTGGCTGACTTTTCGTATAAAATTTGCTTTAAAATTCTTTTTGCCTGCAAATTTATTGATTAAATGTTCGTAATTATCTTGATCTATGGCCTCATCTTTTATATCCTGCGGCGCGAGTTTTTTCAAATTTAATACGTGTCGGGAAGGCTGTCCATTTTTATTATGCATCAATTTCGGTTTGGGAGGAGCAGCCAGTCTTTGAGGCAAAGGATTAAGCGGAACAAGATAGCCCGGTTTGGGGATGAATTTGGGCTTAGCTATTATTTCAGACTTTGTTTGCATTCTTAATGTCCTTTTTATTTTTCTTGAAAGTGCCGGCTTTTTAATCCTGGAGGCAACTCTAAGTCTTGAAGGCTTTCTGGCTTTCATGGTCTTTTTCTGTGCCTTCTTTAAGGCGGTTTTAATTTTTGTTTTTTTAATTTTGGGCATGGGTTTGTAAGGTAGATTTAACTTTTTATTTCGCACGGTTTGCTTGGAGTATCTGTTGATATATTCCCAGGGTTTGCTGCGCGCATTTCTGCCAGGAATATTTTTTAAGTTGTTCTGTGCCTTTGCGGATTAAGTCTTCCTTTAAATTTTTATCAATAAGAAGCTGTTTGATTTTTTCAGCCATGTCATTGGGATCATGCGGATCAAAGTATAGGGCGGCATCCCCATAAATTTCCGGCAAACTGGTAGCGTTAGAGGAAGCAACCGGAGTACCGCAGGCCATGGCTTCCAGGCCGATTAGTCCGAACCCTTCATAAAAGGAGGGAATAGCGACAAGTTCAGCCGCGTTATAGTATAAGGGGAGATCTTCATCACTGATAAATCCCGGGGTGATAATATCTTCCTGATTGGGTGATTTTTTTATAGTTTGGCTTATATCGGGATAATACGGATCTTCCTGTCCGCCCAGTACTAATTGGCAGTCAATTGCAGCCTCTTTTTTTATAATTTCAAAGGCTTTAATCAGCCCTTCAAAGTTTTTATGATTGCGCCAAGCACTGAGAAAAAAGATGTATGGCTTGGTAATCTTTAAGCGTTGTTTAAGCTCTTCTATTTTAGCATAATTTTCGCTTTTAATAAAGTGTGCTTCTATCCCCAAATAAACCACAGGCACCTTGTCTGCCGGGAGATTATAGAATTTCATTAAATCATTCTTGGTTGCCTGCGAAATAGTGATAATTTTAGCGGATTTTTTGAGATTTGATCGTAAAACCAGCTCATAAGCCTTTTTACGGTACCAGGTTTTTTGTTTATGGCCCGGGAAAAAATGAGGAATAATATCATGGATAGTCGCCAGTCTGGGCCGATTATAAAAAATCGGGGCATTGAAATGGGGAAAATGCATTAAGTCTAATTTGTATTTATTTATCTCTCTCAGGAACTTGGTTTGTTCAGCCAGGCTGTACCAGGAAGAAGTCACTCTTATTTTATGGATCTTTTCATGAGGCGCTTGATATTGGGAAAAAATCGGTTCCAAAAGGAAAAGATAATATTCGTTTTCTTTGTCCAGTAGGAAAATCTCAGCGGAAAGCTGTTTGATGTAATTACCTATACCGGACTGGGCTTTGCCGTACATTCTGGCATCAATACCGATTTTTGACATATTGAAAAAATTAAAGTGAAAAGAGATTTAAAGTTTCTTGGGCGCATTTTTGCCAGGAGAAACGCTGGCAATTAGCTATCCCTTTGTTAATTATAGACTGCTTATAAATACTGTCATTTAAAATAGTTTCGATTTCTACGGCCAGCTGGGAGATGCTGTCAGGATTGATTAAGGCTGCTGAGTCAGCCAGAATTTCAGGGAATGAAGAATTTAGAGCAGCAATGACCGGAACGCCGCAAGCTTGCGCTTCTAAAACCGGGAAGCCAAAGCCTTCATAAAAAGAGGGGAAGACAAAAAGTTCAGCCAGGCTATATAAATAAGGCTTGTCGCTTTCCGCAATATAGCCAGTAAAAATAATTTGGCTGTTATAGGGAGAATTTTGCGCTGCCTTATAAACATTATTATTTTTCCATCCTTGGGCGCCGGCAATAACTAAATTTAAATCAGTTCTGTTGTTTTTTGCCTGGTAAGAATTAAAAGCCTCAATAATGCCGATAATATTTTTGCGGGGCTCGATTGTTCCAAGATACAGAATGAATTTTTCGGGCAAATTGTATTTTTCTTTTATTATTTTAAATTTTGGGTGGTTTGGTTCAATTAGCTTATAAAAATCATGATTTAAGCCCGGATAAATCACATTGATTTTTTCAGCGGGTAGCTGATAAATTCTTTGCAAATCTTTTTTCGTATTTTCAGAATCAGCAATGATTTTATAGCATTGGCTTATTAATTTTTTAGGCCTAATAAGCTGGTGCCAAAGTCTTTGTTTGTCGGAAAAAAAATGAGGATAAAGCTCGTAAGATAAATCATGGATGGTAATAATTTTTCGGGTGGCAGATTCTAGGGCACAAAAATTTAGATTCGGAATAAAAAATAAGTCGCAACCATGCAATAGTTTTTCAATTTTCGGGTAATTCAAAAATAAAAAGGAACTATTTATTAGTTTGTTTGGGTAGTTAAAGCCATAAATTTCCACGTTTGGCTGATCGAAGTTCGGTAAATTTTTTTTTACATCCTGGCCGGAATTATAAAAAAGCTTGTATTGATTATGGCGATCAATTTTTAAGAGATTACAGAGGAGATTATGGGTATATTGGGCAACTCCGCTGTAAGTTGGCGACATTAGGCAACGGATATCGATGGCTATTTGCATAAGGGGGTTAGGTTAAGGTTAAGATGCTAATAGGTGTCGGAGGTAATGTGCTTGGGTTAACACTTTAGCCTTAAACTATATATTTACCAGCTTCTTTACCTATTCACTATTCACTTTTTTTAAAGTCATCCCATTTGTTATCTACGAAGTTTTTGATGTTCTGGTAAAAATGCCGAGTATTAAACTGATCAGCATGATTTTTAATAAAATGGGGATCATATTGCTGAGGTTTGAATTTCAAAATCGTATCAATTAAGGCTTCCCAGCTTTGTTCGGTGAATAATTTTCCTGTCTGGCCGTCAATAACAGTCTCTAAAACCCCGCCCGCCGCATAAGCAATAACCGGACGGCCGGAGGCCATGGCTTCAACAGGTGTAATGCCCCAATCTTCTTCCTGGGGATTGATAAAGGCCAGGCATTTGGAGAGGTATTCGCGTTTTTTATCTTCGCTTACCGGACCCAGAAACTCAATATTTGATTTGGCCATTTTTTTAAGCCGAGCTTCTTCCTCGCCAGTGCCGATAATTTTCAGCGGCATGTTGAGTTTATTAAAAGCCTTAATGACCAGGTCAACTTTTTTATAGGGTTTTAAGCGGGAAATTACCAGGTAGTAATTGTCTATTTCTGGAGAGATATAAAAATTTTCAGTATCAACCGGCGGATAAATCACTTCGCTCTCGCGGTGATAATAATTTCTTATGCGCTGGCTGACAAATTTGGAATTAGCAATAAAATGATCAACTCTTTGCGACGCTATCTGATCCCAGCTGCGCAATGAATTCAATAATAAAGGCAAGAAATACTTGACAATTTTTCCCTCTTTTATTTCTTTGGCATAAGAATGGGCTTCGCTCCATAAATAGCGAGTCGGAGTATGGCAATAGCAAATATGCATAGTTTGCGGAGGGGTAATTGCGCCTTTTATTAAGGCGGAGGAAGAGGAAATTACTATATCATATCCGCTTAAATTCAATTGTTCAATTGCGGTTGGCATGAGGGGTAAATACCAGCGGATTTTTGATCCGGCCCAGGGCATTTTCTGTAAAAAAGAAGTATGGATAATTTTATCTTCAAAGCCATGTAATTGTTTGGGATTATGAACCAGGGTATATATCGGTGCATCGGGATAAAGTTTGGACAAAGCTAAAAGTACCCGCTCTGCGCCGCCGGCTTGGTTAAGGTAATCATGTAATAATGCTACTTTCATAGGAATTGAAGTCTGAGCCGCGAAGCGGCATCCCGCTACGCGGGAAAGGCCAAGGTATTTAATACTATAATAACCATATTTTAAACTATTTTAGCATAAATATCAAGTTTTTTGGACAATCAAAAAAACAGCTGTTGGCTGTTAAATTGGTTATTCGTTTACAGGTTTTATTTGGCGTAATGTTTTTCGCCTGCCTGACGGCAGGCAGGTCAAACGTTGAACGTAACCTGTCTTCGTTCATTAGGCTTCGGTAGGCAGGCGAATGTCGAAATTGAAAAATGAAGGACTGAAATTAAAGCGCTTCGCGCTTTGGGGAAAGCACGACTTTTGGAGTTCTGAGCAAAATAATTATGTCGAGCCAAAGCGACCAGTTTTCTATATAGTAAATATCCAGCTTAGCTTCTTCGTCAAAATCCAAATCAGATCGTCCTGAAATTTGCGCCAGACCAGTTACCCCGGGCTTGATGTCTAGAGTTCGTAATTGAGATTGCGTATATTTGGCAACTTCGCGGGGTTGATGAGGCCTCGGCCCGACTAAGCTAATTTGTCCAAATAAAACATTAAAAAATTGCGGCAGCTCATCAATGCTCCATTTTCTGGTAAATTTTCCGACTTTTGTTATTCTGGGATCATTTTTAATTTTATATAAGGCGCCTTCGCGTACATTTTGTTTGGCAATCAGTTCTTTTTCCATAGCCAAGGCTTTTTGTTGCTGTTCCGGATTACCGACACCAGTACTAAACTCATAATACATTGATCTGAATTTGAAAAGATTGAATTCCTTGCCGTCCTGGCCGACGCGGATATTTTTATAAATAATTGGTCCGCGGGAATTTAATTTTACGGCAATAGCGGTAATAATTAATATAGGTGAAAATATAATAATCAAAATAAGGGCGGTTATAATATCAAAAATTCGCTTATAAATTCGGCCCCAGCCTTCAAGCTTGGTTTTTGCAATTTCAAAAATGGGCAAGCCTGCCAGAGTGTCGATTTCCAGGCGCGAAGTTTTGGTGCGATAAATATCGGCAGTAAATTTGAAAGTAATGTGGTGGGCTTCAGTAAAATCAATTAGATCAGAAGTAGCCTGGCGGTCCAAGTTTGGATCAGCCTGGACAATCTCATCTAATTGTCCCTGGCTAATCAGTTTCAACAACTCAGTTTTAATAGTTTCATTATAGCTGGGAAAAGTTTTAATTATTTGGTAGCCTAATTTAGCGTGATTTTTAATCTCTTCGCCAATAATCTTGGTGTTTTTGTCATTGCCTATGATTACGATTTTTCTTGCGCCAATTCCTTTTTTCAAAAGTGATTTTTGAATTTGAGAAATAATTAAACGGCCCAGAGTTACATATAAAATACTCAAGCCCCAGGCAGCCAGGATAATAAAGCGGGAAGAAAATAATTCTCTTTTTAAAAAAATAGCCACGATAATTGCCAAAATGCCGGTGGAACAAGCCAGGATAATTTTAACAAATTCATCATTAAATTTGCGCCTTTCGATTTTATATAATCCGGCAAAGGCAAAGATAAAAAGCCAGATTAAAGAAACCAGAATGCTGTAAAATAGATACTCGGAAAATTGCAAAGTGTAGATAACCGGCCTAATTTCAGTAACAAAAGAGCCGACACGTAAAGAGTAGGCTGTTAACGATGCAAAAATCAGCATCAGGAAATCAAGAGGCAATAAAATTATAGTAAAAATCAGCGCTGTCTTTTTTCCGCCTCTGGCGGACATATTAGACATAATAGAATATTTTATAAATTTAAAATTATAGCTGAATATCCAAACAAACTATAAGCCGGATTTTGTCCTCGACTTATCAGGAGATTATCCTGAGGTTGTCGAAGGATGATCATCTATCTGGGCTGGGCATTGCTGCCGAGCTCTAGCGGACTACTTGTCACCACCGTTGCTTGCGCTGGGGTGGGTTTGTCCTTGCTTTAGGTAGAGTTTACCGCGGACACTCTGTTGCCAGAGGCCGATTCTCGTAGCCTTTTGTCTCGAGAACAAAAAACATCGAGATACTTTTCACCTTTGGCGAGGCGGCTTATAAGCCGCCGAGTCAACCCCGCCCCGCAAAGCGGGACTCGCTAGAATTGTCTCTGTGGCACTGGTCCTCATTTAATATTGCTATTAAACGGGCGGGCGTTACCCGTTACCCTTACCGTTGCTCCGCAACGGAAGCACCAAATCTCAAGCACCAAATTTCAAACAAATTCAAATGTTCAAATAACAAAATTAAAAAATGTTTAAGATTTAGGATTTTTGGATTTAGAATCTCCGGTGCGGAGCAGGGCATAAAGTCCGGACTTTCCTCCCCTCCTTTGCTAAAGCTTCGGAGGGGTGATCATCTGCTTGTTTGGATATTTAGCTACTGAACAATAGTGTTCAGTTATATGGATATTTTACTATAATTTTAGCGTTTTGTCAAGGTTTGATTGGTTACCAGTATATACAATATATTAATTCTACTTAATTATACTCTGGCTGTAAATAGACTGTAATTTGGTATTGGGCATTAGGCATTGGTAATTGGAAGAGTATTTCAAAATCAGTTATTCGCAGTATAAAAATAATATTCGCATAATAAAGCTTCACCTATTACATTTTATAAGGATACTCTGCGCAAGGTTAATTAAGATGATTAATCTGCCATTCGTTGTATATAAAATAATATTCGTATAAATAAAAAACGGGCTGGCTTAGATTTGTCTAAGTCGCAACCCGTTTGTAGTCAAGTTCTAATGACGCGTCCGATCATACGGAAATGCGTCTTCGAAATTCATGAACCAGTCATTGTCCGGATCGTTCTCGTCCGGATTGGCATGGTTCGTGCAGGCATCGCCGACGCCGTTATGGTCGGTGTCGGTCTGCTCGGGATTCTCGAAGCGAATGCAGTTGTCGGCCTGACACGTGGTGCCGGGCTGGCAGGCATTCGGGAAACCGTCGTTGTCGGAATCGATCGGCGTGCTGACGATCACGTTGATGGTGTCCCCATCAATCGGATCGACCGCATCCGTAAAATACACCCTGAAGTTCGCACCCCAGGCCTGGTTCACGGGGACCACAGGCAGACTGACCGTAGTAATGCAGTTGTTGAAGGTCGCAGTCGGCATGCGGGCCAGACCGTTGTACATATGCCCGTCAGTGTAACCGACAAGGGCATAGTCAACGATGTCGCCACGATCCGTGGTGAACGGAGCGAGCGGGTTGCCGTTAAGCACTTTGGGAACCGTGTTGTTGAAATCACAGAAACCCTCGTTGAAGCTTCCGGCAAACACTTCGTCAGCCTGAGCGCACTCGCGGCAGTAGCCATAGGGCGCATACTGCCACCAGGGGTCCTGGCCGTCGAAGGTGGTGAAACAGGATCCATACCACGAGTTGTAGTAGGTCGTGTTCTGGGGAATGTTATAGCCCCAGCTAATTGCCAGCGTGGGCACGCATGTCGGAGCGCCGACATTGACGGTAACCGTGACCTCGTTAGAGGTTGCGGTCTTGCCGTCAGAGGCAAACGCAATGGCCTGAAGCGTGTAGGTCCCATTCGGCACGTTGGTCCAGGTCAGATTCCAGCCATTGCTGGCTGTGTTGTCCGTCCCGATCAGCGTGATACCCTTATAGAATTCCACTCGGGCGATAGTGCCGCTCGTGTAAGCGACAGTCGCCGTGAGGGACACAGTGTGGCCGCTGGCCACCGCTGTGATCTGGCAGGTCGGATTGACCGTACCGCAGATGTTCTGCGGGTCATTGGGGCAGGGATCGAGCGGCGAAGCCACCCAGGTCCAGCCAATAGGCGCAGGGGTGGTGTTCCCACTGCAGACCTGCATTGCCGGTCCATTTTCGGGCAGGTTATCGCCGTCAGTGTCGGGGCGGGCATCTTTCTCGGCCCACTTGCTCGGGTCGAGCGGGGCGCAGTCGTTGATGTCGAGCACGCCGTC
The DNA here is from genome assembly GCA_026395685.1 of Candidatus Parcubacteria bacterium. Taxonomy (GTDB): domain Bacteria; phylum Patescibacteriota; class Patescibacteriia; order CAIXNZ01; family CAIXNZ01; genus JAPLYC01. The sequence goes on along the minus strand of JAPLYG010000008.1, from coordinate 49,031 downwards.
GCCGTCAGTGTCGATGTTGTCGTGGTCGTTTTTGTTGATGACGGTTTTGTCGCCCTCGTTGAGGTCGCCGTCGATGCAGGTCGCACCCATGGTCGAAGTCAAACAGCCGAGAACCAGAAGAACCGTAATAAGTCTTTTCGCGTTCATGGTATTCTCCTTTTCCCCCGCGGGGAAAATCGTCTCCTTTGGGGGAGAGTAGGGTGTTGTCAAAAAACAAATTCCTTTATCCAAAAATGCTTAACCATCTATGTCAATAAGCAGGAGTTAAAGTCCATGCTTTTATTTCTCTAAATATCCAAAACAGCTTATTAAGCTGCTAAAAAGAATTAATTATTATATAACTCTTTTTAATAGCTTAAATTCGGCTTTTATCTAAGATTAGTTTAATAGGGTATATTAGCATATTTTTTTGCAAATGTCAAGAGGTTGATGTTTTATTTTGGCTAGAATTAGGGTAAAATTAGCTAAAATAAGCAATTTTAAAAATGTGGTTTTAGGCGTATTTATGGGTAATTTCGCAGACAGGGATAAAAGGGTAAGAAATGTAATTTTTGGAGATCTTTTTTCAATAAAAAAACGGGCTGGCTTAGATGTGTCTAAGTCGCAGCCCGTAATAGTTAAAATTTAATGCCGGGTTCTATCAGTCGGGTAATGATCCCGATCAGATTCCGCAACATTGGGTCCGTCCAAGTACCAGTCATTATCTTGATCCCAAAAATTCGGGTCAGGATTGGCAGTACAGGCATCACCGACTCCATCGCTGTTTGAATCCAGCTGGGTCTGATTTTCAAAACGGATACAGTTATCCGCCTGACAAGTTGTGTTGGGAGGACAAGCATTCATCCAGCCGTCACTATCAGAGTCAATCGGCGAGGTAACGAAGATATTAGCCGTATTACCTGCCAGCGGGGCAGTAAAGGCAATGAAATAGTTGGCACCCCACGGATGATTTATCTGAGCTACTGAGAGCTGAATAATACTGGCACAGTTGTCGAAGTAAGCTGCCGGCGATCCAGGAGCCAAGCCATTATAAATGTGTCCGTCAGGATAGCCGGTAATGAAATAGTCCACAATATCACCGCGATCGGTGGTAAAGGGCGCTGTTGGATTTTCGTTCAGGCTTCTGGGCACAGTGCCACTGAATTCGCAAAAGCCCAAATTCAAACTACCGGGAAAAACTACGCCGGATTGGCTGCATTCATGGCAGCTGCTAAACGGTCCAAACTGCCACCAGGGATCTTGTCCGAAAATGCTGGTAAAGCAAGAACCAAACCAGCCACCATAGTAGGTTTTCTCAGGAGCAATGGCATAAGCCCATGTGATGGTCAGTGTCGGCATACAAGCGCCAGTGTCATTGATGGTAATGGTAACAAAGTTAGACAAGGCAGAATTGCCGTCAGTGGCAAAGGCAATGGCATGGTAGGTGTAAACACCGTTGGGGACATTGGTTAGGATAGCAGTCCAGCCGTCAGCTGGAGTGGTATCAGTTTTGACCACCATATTTCCTGCGTAGAAAATCACTCGGTCAAAGGAGCCATTGGTGTAAGTAGCTGTGGCAGTTAGGGTAGTCGTATGGCCATTGGCAACGCCAGCGAGCTGGCAAAATGGAACTGTTACCCCGCAGATGTTCTCGGGATCATTGGGGCAGGGATCCATTGGTGAGTCATTGAAAGTCCAGCCCGCAGGGGCATGAGTTGTAGTGCCGGAGCAGATATTAATGGTCGGGCCTTGTTCAGGCATAGCGTCACCATCATGGTCAGGATATGCAATGATGAATACCCAACGATTGGGATCCTGATCACTGCAATCAACTCGGTTATTATAACCGTCGCCGTCAGGATCACGATCGCCATAGTAGTTTTTATCACCTTCGTGCACATCACCGTCAATGCAGTTGAACTGCCCGGAGGCGCCAATGGCAAAAAAACTGATCCAAAGCAAGAGCAAGGTCATCTTATTTCTGATCATCACTTGATCCTCCTTTCCCTTCAGGGAAATCTAGTCTCCCGTGAGGGAGAATTTTTGTGAAATAACAAAACACTTTTGGTTTATGGAAAAAACTCAACCTATTATTCTCAACAGCTTTTAAGCTGCTTGAAAGAATCAATTTAGACAAATGAATTCTTTTAAAAAGCTTATTCTTACTTGATATGGGAGTTTATCATTTGCTTTATAAAAAGTCAATATTTTAAGGGATTATCCTAAGTTAGCCAAAATTAGAATGTAAAAAGCATACTTACCTATCATATAGTTGCAATATACCGTGCGAATAATATTTTAGCAAATATTTAGAAAAGAAAAACCGGGCGAGTGAAAACTCACTGCCCGGTTGATTTTAAATCAAGGGTCAATTTTCTGAGTATAGATCGTTGTCTTGGGTCGCCTGCGAGGAGCTATCTCGGGCGTTGGCACGGGCGCAGGAGGGCCCTGCGTCAGCGTCAGAATGCCAGGACCTTGCTTTGCCTGATTAAAAGACAGCATCCAGACAGCGACTGACTGGTTGGGAAAGTTGCCGCCCCCGCGTAATCCCAGAGCTTTCACATCCAGGATTCTGATACGGAACTCATCAATTTTAATGGGATTGCCCTGTTTGTCTTTTAGCCAGTTTTGCGGCGTAAGCAACCAGTTGCGGATGGAAATTGCCCGGCTGAGCGACAGGGCTTCCTGGCAGACTCGATCTCCCTGATTGACAGTACTGCCGGCTTGATTGTACTTCAGACTATAAAAGCCTGTTGAATAATTGTAGTAGCAATAGCCTCTGATTTTCAGGTCAGAGACCATGCCGATCAAAGCAGCAATGTCGGAGGGATTATCACGCAGCCATTCCTGAATAAGTCTCAGGTTGGCAACATGGTGTTCCAGAATGCCATTTTCCCCGGTTACAAAGTTATCAATCCATAAGTAGGGAGGGACAATGACATTAACATTGGGCAGTACGCCCGGCTGGTTGCTCGCAGGCGGAGGCTGTGCCGGCTCGGCCTGAGCCAAGACCGTAAAGCCTACTACCAGCAAAAACATGATCACAAAGAATTTCTTCATCTTGACTCCTTTGCTCCCCGTAGGGAAGTGTTTAGGGTTAAAATTTTATAAATGTACGTAGTAACTATAATTTATAGTTTAATATAAGATATTAGCAGATTCTATAACTTTTGTCAATAAATTGAAATAAAAAAGCCGAGCTGCCTTAAAGGCATACTCGGCTTGTATTCATTTGTGTTCAAATGACAAAGAAAGCCACGAAGCACAGCAGAATGGTTCCGCCGGTTGCGGCAAATCCGTATCGGATGGTACGGTAGAGGCCCGTGATGTTGGGATAAATCACGATGGTCTCACCAGTCTTGGTGTTGTAGATCACCCAGAGTTTGCCACCGACCCGGCTGGGATGCTCGGGGTCGGGGACGTCGCGCTCGTAGATGACGATGTCCTCGGAATTGGCATTGGGCATCTTGACGTCTTCCCATTGTCCAGCCCAGCCGGAGCGACACTGGAAGCGACCGTCTTTGACCCGGCACTGCGCTTTGTCAGGCAGGCCGGCGGCGGAAGACCAGGGGTTGATTCCGGATCTTTCGCCCTCGTTCGCTTTGCTGGTGTTGATCAGCATGCTCGGGGTCAGGCCGGTGTAGGCGCTGCCCGGAAGCTGGACTTCCACGGTGAAAAGCAGGGGCTCGCTCGGCGAGTTTTGCTTTTCCGTGATCTGCCAGTTGGTGCCGCCGGGAAATCCATTCCCGTTGTAGCCGAACACCAGGGGAACGCTCGGGTTTTCGGGGAGAGCCACGTTCAGGTAGTTGTTCGCTCCCCAGGTGACGGTCGGTTTCGTGGGGAAGGCCATCGGCGTGTTGGATTCCCTGCTCGGGACATTGCTGTCAGCCAGAGCCGGGAACACGAAGCCGATGATCATCAGAATTACGATGCCGTAGAAAAATTTCTTCATTTCTTTCTCCTTGTGAAAGAAGTTGTCCCTTAAAGGGATCAGGGGTCGATAGTTTGTGTTCTGACGGTGGTGTTGGATTCCGGAGCCGGAGCGTTTGCCTGTTGGACAGGACCGGGCGCCGGAGTTCCGGGGTAAACTTTTGTCCTCGGACCGTTTTCCGTAGCCGGTTGAGGCTGCGGTGGCGGCGGGGACTGCACTTGTTCCGGTGGGGTCTGTACTTGTTGCGGAGTCGTCGGATAGATTTTATCCCTTTCCACACAATTCGTGCAAGTGGCCGGCGGGCAAGTCGGGCAAGCCGCAACTGCCTTTTTTACGTTCGTGTTGCGGCTAGATTGCACAACCGGCTTGGAACATGCCGGACAGTTGGCCTTCGCGTCCTGGCGAACCAGGGGAAGGCTCTCCTTCAACCACTGGCACCAGTTAGCGCAGAAATTATTGTTGACATCGAAGTTTTGCAGCTCCGAGTCATCGGGAATAGGCCACAGCAGTTTCGTGAGAATCTGGCTGTAGCGGTCCGCTTTCAGCTTGTAGAGCCGGTTATCCTGCTGAAGAATGACTATGTCCTCCTGCAGCTTTTTGATTTGCGGATTCAGGGCTTTCAGTCCCTTCATCTCCTGCTGGAGTTTCCCGTTGTCGGCCTTCAGGCGGTCAATGTCGGCTTGACCCCACCAGGTTCCGAGAAAGAGACCCAGAAGAATCAGCATTGCGGAAATCAGGATGATCCCGATTGCCGCCAAAATGTAAGTGAGAATCCCTCGTTTCATCGGTGCCTCCTCTTCAGGCGGTTCTTCCCGTCGGGGAAGTGGGCGGCGATGGCTTAAAATGTCATCGTCTGTTTCATCCGCGGGGCGATCCCAGTCTTCCCTGGGTCGCGGCGGTATTGGCGCTCTTTCAGGCTCGGGTTCTCGTACATCAAAACGGAAAGGATCTTCTTCTTCCCCGGGCCTTGGGAATTCCGGAGCTTTTTCAGGCTCGGGTTTTTTCCCCTCGTCAACGGGGAAATCGGGAAAGTCCTCAAATTCTTCTTCCTCGTCCCAGGGCTTTGGCGGTTCCGGGTCTTTTGCCGGCTCAGGTTTTTTTTCCTCGTCGGCGGGTGGAGCGGGAATGGCCTCGGGTTTTTCCTCCGCAATCAGGGGGGGCATGGGAATGGGCGCGGCATCCTCGGTTTCTTTGGCCGTGGACGCGGCAGTTCCTTTGATTTCCCCGACCATTCCTTTACTCACGTACTTCCACGTTGGGTCGCTGTCTTCGGCGTTGTTACTGAAAACGATCGATGTAAGGATCGTCGTCAGGTTGGCTTGCAGCTCCTGTGGTTCGTGGAAATTGAGCTGTGTTTTATTGTTGAACTCTTCGCTTTTACACTTGAGTTCAAAGTCGCCAACGATGATGCTGATTTCCAGGCCCTCATCGTCGTACAGGACGTCGGGTTGGGTCTTGAAAAGCAGCGGAGAATCATCCCCTACGGTGGTGTCATACAATACTCCCGGAATCACTTCCGTCAGGTTTTTCCTATCCATCTTTCACCTTCCTTTTTGGTTGTTATGCGTAAAGTTGTCAAAGTTCTTTGTCTGAAAAACACTTTATCTATGTGAAAAGGGTATTGTTTCTCCCTTCGCAAATTCAGCAGCAATAAGCTACTAAAATAAGATAACAATTATTACCTTATTTCAATAGCTTAAATAATTACTTTAATAGGGAATATTAGCATAAATACTTGATTTTGTCAATGCTGAGTGGCTGGTTTTGGCTAAGAATAAAGGGTTTTAGGGCATTGCTTCGGTTTAGTTAGGCTACTAATTTACTAATACCATACTAATCTACTAATAATTAAAAAATTCCCCATATTAGGGGGAATTTTTTAGGAATATTTATGTCTTAGACTTTAATTACTACGGGTAAAATCATGGGTCGTCGTTTGGTTTTAATATAGAGATACTGGCCAATATCATCGCGGATTTTATTTTTAATATAATCATCGAAAGCCGGTGATTTAGGATCGGTGTCTCCGCATATTTTTTTGGCTTTCATTCTGGTCGTTTCAATCAATTCTTTATTTTCTTTCATATAAACAAAACCGCGGGAAATAATATCAGGATTGCCGATTATATTTCCGGTTTTACGATCAATGGTGGCAATAATTACAATCATGCCGTCAGCAGCCATGACCCGACGATCACGCAAAACAATATCTGATACATCGCCGACTCCCAGTCCGTCCACCATTACATAATCGGTCGGGACTTTTTCCGGGGTTAAGTGTCCGGCATTGTGGGTAAATTCTACTACTTGTCCATTTTCAGCAATAAAAATATGATCCTTGGGTATTCCCAAACTTTCCGCAATTTCGCCATTTAAGCGCAGCATATAATGGTTGGCTTCGATCGGAAAATAATATTTAGGCTTGATTAAACGGATCAATAGTTTTAAATCTTCTTTTTTGGCGTGTCCGCCGGCATGAACATCCATAAGTTTGTAATGGATAACTCTGGCGCCTTTGCGATAAAAAGTATCCTTTAAATTTTGAATCGTGCGTTCATTGCCGGGAATAACCGAGGAACTAAAAATAACAGTATCGCCCTCTTTAATATGCAAAAAACGATGTTCATCTTCTGCAAAGCGTACTAAAAAGGCATTTTGTTCACCTTGAGCGCCGGAGCCGATAATCACAATTTTATCATCAGGATATTTTTTTTCATTATAATGTTCTGCTTCCAATAAAGTGCCTGGCTTGATTTTCATATAGCCGAGCTGATGGGCAATTTCTACATTGGTTGTCATGCTGCGGCCTTCAATCATAACTTTGCGTCCGAATTTTTCAGCGATAGTAATAACTTGCTGAACGCGATTTAAGAGTGAAGCAAACGTGCCGATAATAATGCGGTTGGTCGCTTTTTCAAAAATACCTTCCAATTCTTCGCCGACTCTGGCTTCAGAAATCTGATAGCCTTCATGTTCGGCATCAGTGGAATCAGCCATTAAAGCCAAGACTCCCTGGGAGCCGATTTGAGCAATGCGGCCCAGGTCAGCAGGCTTGTCATTAATAGGGGAATGATCAATTTTAAAATCTCCGGTATGCACAATAGTTCCGATCGGAGTTTTGATCACAACGCCAAAGCTGTCAGGCACATTATGATTAACTCGGAAAAATTCTACATTGAAATTTCCCAGTTTCAAATGGGTGTTTTCATCAATGATGTAAAATTTGAGTTTTGGAGCTGACTTATATTCCTCCTGCCTTTTTTGAATAATACCGGCTGATAATTTGGCGGTATAAATAATGGGATTGCCGATTTTGGGCATTATGTGAGGAATGCCGCCGATATGATCCATGTGGCTATGAGTAATAATTACGCCGCGAATATTTTTTTCCTTACCTTTAAAGTAGGAGATATTGGGAATAATATAATCAATGCCCGGCATGTCTTCTTCGGGAAACATCAGGCCCATGTCAACAATAATAATGTCATTGCCAAATTCTAAAACAGTCATGTTGCGGCCGACTTCTTCCAGCCCGCCCAAAACCATGATGCGTAATTTGGGTTCTTTTGAATAATTTCCCTCGCGATGGGGAATGTGTGGTTTTTTAAATACCATAAGTTTAATAATGCTAACAAATAAATGCCGTTTTGCGGTATGTTTGTAGCCTTAGTTAGTTTTTAAGGAGTTAAATTTTATTATTTGAGTACGATTATTTATTTGAAGAATTGTTTTTTGGTCTTGATATACCAGTTTTCAATATTAATAAAACGGTCAGACGGTGATGCAATCCTTTGGACATTAATGCCCTTTATTTTTTTTGTGGCCGGATAAAGATAATTTTGGCTGTAGAGAAAGACTGCCGGTAAATCATCAATCAGTAAGTTCTGAAATTCCTGATATTTGGCGGCTCTTTGGCTTAAATCATTTGTTTGTCGGGCTTCTTCCAATAATTGGTCAACCTTGCGATTGGAATAATAAGACATATTTAAACCAGGATCATTACGTTGTGATGAATGCCAAAAGGGGAAAAGGTCAGGGTCATAACCAATTATTTCCCCGTAAAGCAAGACTTCGTAATTTCTAGGCATTATTATTTCACTTTGGATTTTGTCTTTGGCAATAATTTGCAAATCTACGTTGATACCGATACTGTCCCAGAATTCTTTAATTAAATTGGCTGTTTTGATATTGTCATTTTGTTCAACGGTGGTAAGGGTAATTTTAAGTTCAACATCCTTTTTCTTTAATTTTTCATTATCAATTGTCCAGCCGTCAGCAGTCAATATCTCTAATGCTTTTTGCGGATTATATTCGTATTTTTTTATATCTTCAGAATAGCCCGGGAAATTAGCAAGAATTGGCCCGTCAATCTTTTTTCCCTGGTTACTTAAGACATCTTCCAGCAATTTATTTTTATCAATTGCCAAAGCTAAAGCTTCGCGGATTATTTTATCCTTTAGAAGCTCACTGTTTTTGGTATTGAAAAATAAGGCAGTATACTGCGACAAATTAATGCTGTGAATATTTATGTCTCGCTTGTTGATTTTGGCTAAGTTTTCTTTGGGTAAAAAACTAAGATTCTGTACTTCTTTATTGGCCAAGGCTGAAGTAGCGCTGTCATAATCAGGATAAAATTTAAAAATTATTTTGTTGATATAGGGAATTTTAGCGTAATAATTTTTGTTTTTTTCCAAAACGTAAGATTTAACCTGTCCGCTTTTGTCTTTCACCAAGCTTTTAAATTTATAAGGTCCGGTTCCTATCGGCTTTTGATTATAAATTACGTTTTTGGCATTGGCTGCCGGAGTATTCTCCCAGATATTTTTTGGCAGAATGCCGATTGATAAAATATTTAGAAATCCCGCATAAGGCTGTTCGAGTGTGAATTTAACAGTATAATCATCTACTTGCTCCACGCCGACGCCGGTAAAACTGCGGGAATAAGGGCTTTTATAGTTAGGATTCTGGATTGCAGAAATAGTAAACAGCACATCATTTGCCGTAAAGTTTTTATTGTCATGCCATTTAATATTTCGTTTAAGGAAAAAAGTATAAGTTTTTTGATCTTCCGAAACTTCATATCTCTCAGCCAAATCAGGGATAGGCTCTAATTTTTCATTATAGCCGATTAAGCCGGAATAAATCAGGCTGCTTAAGTCTTTATCCGCATCATTAAAAGCGAAAATAGGATTTATATATAGAGGGGAACCAATCAAGCCTTCAGAAAACTCTCCGCCAGTAGCAGGCAGGCTGATCAGATTTTTATAATATCCGTTATAAAAAAGGAACACGCCAGTAACAAGGGCGATTAGAATCAAGCCTTTTAAAATAAATTTTTCATGCTTATTTAATGTTTGAGGCAGTCTCTTCAATTGTTTTAAATTTGGCAGCTTCTTGCCGTTTAGAGCGGCAAGAACTTTTTTATCAAGATCTTTCTGCTGACTTATTTTTTTCTCATTTCTGTATTTTGCCAAATAAAAAAGTATATAATTTTTAGCAGACTGGCTCAAATTCAAAAAGAATTTAATCACAGAGTACACAAGGGTTTTTTATATGTAAGAGATTAAAAGATAATGTTTATGAAGGCCGTCACCATGAATGCTATCACCAGGATAATAGTGGCAAAATAAAGAAATTTTTCGGCGCCGCGCTTAGTTCTGTAGATATTGCCTTCACCGCCAAAAGCTGAGCCTAATCCTGCGCCGCGATTTTGTAATAAAATCGCCAGGATTAGTAATATAGAGATAATAATTTGAATTATGTTTAAAATCATAAAGGTGTAAAATTAGTTCAATTTTAGCGTGTTTTACTCAATAAAACGTTAAAGAAGATTAATAAACTGATATTAGCATATCAGAAATAATTAATTAAGTCAATACAAATGTGCTATAATAAAAGTATAATGCCAATTTAAGATAAAATCAATGGTAAATGAAAATCAAACAGAAGCATCAAGAAAATGGTATAATCGCTGGTGGGGTATTTTTTTATTGCTGATTTTTTCAGGCGCATTAATTTTTGGCGGAATTTTTATCTATAATTATTTTTATTATTATGAAGAAATACAGAAGGGAAATTACCAGGAGGACACCACTAAGTCAATTAGCATAGAAACGAAAGATGACCCCTTTATCGGCGCTGAAAATCCCGTGATTACTATCGTAGAATTTGGAGATTTTGAATGTCCTTACTGCCGTGAATCAGTACCGATATTGAGTAAAATTATTGAAAATTACGGCACCGAAGTTAAAATTATTTTTCGTGACTTTCCTAACCTGATAAGTCATCCCTCGGCACTCAAGGCGGCATTAGCCGCGAATTGCGCTAATGAGCAGGGGCGTTTTTGGCAATACCATGATTTGCTTTTTGAATATCAGTCTGATTTAGCGGACACTCTTTACAACGATTTAGCGGTAACTCTGGGATTGGATATGGAAAAATTCACCACTTGTTTAGACAGCCAAAAATATCTGGTAGAAGTGCAGGATGATTTGCGCGAAGGCATTAATTTGGGGGTCGAAGGCACTCCTACATACTTTATCAATGGCAGCAAACTGCCAAGCGGCGTAATACCTTATGAGACTTTTGTGGAAATGATTAATAAATATAAAGAGCTTAGAGGTTTATAATAATTTTTTATATATCGTTTATATATGGTGGAAATTCGTATTCATGGTAGAGGAGGTCAGGCCTTCGCTCTAGCGAGCTTCGGCCTGCGAAATTAATCTTTATATATGATAGAAATTCGTATTCATGGTAGAGGCGGGCAGGGCAATGTGACTTTGGCTGAGCTGATTGCCATGGCAGCATTTTATAATGGTAAGCAGGTGCAGGCTTTTCCGGTTTTCGGCGTGGAAAGAAAAGGTTCACCGGTTACTGCCTTTGTAAAGATTAATGACAAGTTTATCCGCAGCCGGGAGCAGGTTTATGAGCCTGATTATATCATAGTGCTTGATCCCAGCTTAGTTGCGATTGCCAATGTTTTAAACGGCGCCAAAAAAAGTACTATTGTCATTATTAACTCAGATAAATTGCCTGATCAGGTTTGTCCAGGCTACGGCGGAAAAATTTATTGCGTACCGGTATTAAAAATAGCTTTAGAGATAATTGGCAAGCCGATTATCAATACTGCAATTTTGGGAGCTTTTGCCAGAATTTCAGGATTGATTGAGCTAGAAGCGGCGAAAAATGCGATTAGCGAACACTTGGGGGAGAAGTATGATAAGGAGATAATTGAGAAGAATATTAAGGCGCTGGTAGCGGCATATGACTACGTAAAATAACCAATAATCAATCATCAATAATCAAACAATATCTAATGCTTAATCAATAATAACCAAACAATTTAGAATTTCGTTGATTTGAATTTGTTTGATGATTGGTTATTGATGTTTGATGATTAAAAAGCTATGTCCAATAAAATATTGAAAAACATATTAAACGCCAAGCCCGGCACAACGACAGAGTATAACACTGGCACCTGGCGAACCTTTAAGCCTGTGGTTGATCACGAGGTCTGTATTGGCTGTGACACCTGCAATAAAGTTTGTCCTGAAGGTGTTTGTTTTGCAACCAGCGAGAAAAATTCCAAAGGCAGAATTTTTTACGATAATGATTTGGATTATTGCAAAGGTTGTGGTTTATGCGCTAAGGAATGCCCGGTGAGCGCGATAAGTATGATTAATGATTATAAATAAGGTTTTATAAGGTTATAAGAAGTTTTATTATGTTGTATGAGGTTGCTGGTTGAAGGGCGAAAACGCCCTTGATGATGGACGGTAGAGACGCATAGCAATGCGTCTCTACGTATCGGTGCAATAAAACGGGCGTTTTCGCCCGAGAAATAAAAAAGCCCAGCTACTTTTGTTTCGCTGAGCAAGTCAATTGATGACGGTTCTTTTAGCAGATAATTTCCTGGCCCTTATCATCCCAGAGCAAAAAGACAGAGTTTTCGTCTTCCTCTCGCAGCCAGTTGGTAATTATAATCGCGCACTCATAGTTGAAAATGTCAGCGATGATGTACAGGGCGCCATCTTCCATGTCTTCGCGAGTGATTCGATACTGACCCGGAGGGGCTTTGAAGTCGCCTACGGTAACCTGACCATGTTCATTTGGCATTTTGGAAGCTCCTTTCTCTTAAGTTTTTGGAACATTTAAATATACTACTATTTTTTAAAAAAGTCAAGCTTTAATGAAGGCTGAAGTTAAATTTCGAGCTTCGTACTTCGGACTTCATACTTAAAATATTATGAATACTAAAAAACAAATCGTCGAAGGATCCCATGCGGTCGCGGAAATTATGAAAAATTTGCGGCCGGCGGTTGTGGCGGCTTATCCGATCACACCTCAGACGCATATTGTGGAGGACTTGGCCAAGATGAAAGATAATGGCGAGGCTGATTTTGAATTTATCAATGCGGAATCGGAATTTAGCGCTGCTTCCATGGTTTTGGGCGCGAGCGCTACCGGTGTCAGGACTTATACGGCAACTTCTTCACAAGGACTTCTTTTAATGACTGAAGTTTTATTTAATATTGCCGGCATGCGTTTGCCGGTGGTGGTTACCTGTGCCAATCGCGCAATTTCTTCGCCGATAAATATCTGGAATGATCAGCAGGATTCAGTTACCATCCGTGATGCAGGCTGGCTGCAACTTTACGCAGAAACAAATCAGGAGGCAGTTGACTTGCATATCTTAGCGTATAAACTGGCCGAGAGTTTAATGTTGCCGGTTATGGTCAATATGGATGGCTTTGTGCTGACTCATACCTTTGAATCAGTGGAAATCCCTGAAGTAAGTTTGATTAAGAAATTCCTGCCCGATTACCTTGCTCCTAAAGATTCAACCCTTGATACTGCTAATTCACGTTCTCTGGGAACTTTTGCTACGCCAGAACGTTATCTGGAAATCCGTCAGGAGCTATTTGAAGATGTTGCGGCTGCCAAAAAAGAAATTGTCAGGCAAAATTCAGAATTTAAAAAAGTTTTTGGCCGTGGCATCGGTAATGGCTTGATTGAAGAATACAAAACCAAAGACGCTGATATCATTTTAGTGGCCATGGGTTCTGTTTGCGGGACAATTAAAGAGGTGATTGATCAATTACGAACCAAGGGAAAAAAAGTTGGTTTATTAAAAATAATTTCTTTCCGACCGTTTCCTGATGTTGAGATTGTTAAGGCTTTGAGCAAAGTTAAATATGTTGCCGTAGTAGATAAAGCCATTTCCATCGGTACTGAGGGTATTTTAGCGACTGAAATTAAGCGCGCCTGCTATGGGCAATTGAAAGCACAGATAAGTTCCTTTGTCGTTGGTTTGGGAGGACGTGATATTACGGAAAAGATGATAAGTGACATTGTTGACTTGGCCAAGGTTAAGACTGGGAAAATAGGATTTGTTGGAAGATAGTATGTCTAATTATTAATTTTTAATTTATAATTTTTAAATAATGATTTAATATGATAATGAATAAAATTAGAAATAAAGTCATTAAAAATTCAATAAAAATTAATACTTAAAAATTAGTCATTAAAAGATTGTTTGCCTGCTAAAGCAGGGTATAAATATATAATATGCCAAAATATACTAACCCATTCGAACACTTACTCAATCCCGGCCACACTGCTTGTCCGGGCTGCGGCCAGCTGATTGCTGCGCGTCATGTGATTGACGCCTGCGGTCCCGATACAATTATTGCCAATGCCACGGGTTGTTTAGAAGTGACAACATCAAAGCATCCGACTTCAAGCTGGAAAGTTCCCTGGATTCATTCTTTGTTTGAAAATCCTTCAGCAGTCGCCTCCGGTATTTTAGCAGCTATAAAACATAAAGGCCTGGACGGAAAAGTTAAAGTCCTGGCGCAAGGCGGTGACGGTTCCACCTTTGATATTGGGTTTGGTTTGATTTCCGGCATGTGGGAGCGCGGGGACAATATTTTATATGTTTGTTATGATACCGAAGTTTATTCCAATACCGGCTACCAGGCTTCAGGCGCTACGCCTCTTGACGCTTTTACGCGCACAACCTGGCCAGGTAAAAAATCTTTAGGTAATAGAATGTTTAAAAAAAATATGTTGGAGATTGCTTTAGCGCACCGAGTAGGTTATGTGGCAACTACTACTTCAGGATATATTGAAGATATTAAACGCAAAGTAAAAAAAGCCTGGGACACACCCGGCCCAAAGTTTATCCATATTTTAACGCCGTGCGTGCCAGGCTGGGGAATTGAGGATAATCAGGCGATTGAACTAGGCAAATTGGCGCAAAAGACAGGATTTTTCCCGGTAGTGGAATTTGTCAACGGGGAATTGGTAAGTTCCATGAAAGTGCCTCAGGATGCTCCTAAGGTTGATGAATATTTAAAGTATCACGCCAGGTTTAAGCATTTGTTCAAGGATCCGAAAGGAGCGGAACAGATAAAAATTTTACAGAAAATTTGCAATGACAATATTGCCAAATATAATTTGAAGTAATTGCCATTAGCCAATAGGCAAAAGGCCAAGAAAAATAAAGGCCTGAACACTTTAGTGTTCAGGTACGAAGCTCTTACACTTCCGCCTCCGCTAAAGCTATGGCGGATAAAAAAGTGTAAGAGCCGGAGAAGATAACGCCTTATGAAAACAGGGCGTTTTTTGATTATTTTGCACGTTCTACCCTTACCCTCTTGACCAGTCTTGACAGGCATGATAGAATGTTTGTAATCGGTGCTTATTGAATTAAAAGTTCAAAGTGTAAAGTGCAAAGTTATCCCAAAGGGATCCCTTCGGGACAGTTAATAATTAAAAATTTTGGAATATATATTTTAATAATCTACATAAATTTTAAACTACACATTGTAATTTTGCATTTTAAATTTTGAACTCTAAACTATTTTTTTATGCCCAAACAAGACAAAATCATTATCAGAGGCGCGCGCGTCCACAATCTGAAAAATATCAATGTGGAAATTCCCAAGAATAAGTTTATTGTCATTACCGGTTTATCCGGCTCAGGCAAATCTTCTTTGGCCTTTGATACGATTTTTGCCGAGGGGCAGAGGCAATACGTGGAAAGTTTATCTTCCTACGCCCGCCAGTTTATCGGCGTAATGGATAAGCCTGATGTTGATCAGATCGAAGGGCTTTCTCCGGTTATTGCCATTGATCAAAAAACTACATCCAATAATCCGCGTTCAACCGTTGGAACTATTACGGAGATTTATGATTATCTCCGTCTTTTATTTACCAGAATCGGAATAGTTCACTGTCCTAAGTGCGGACAGCCGATTAAAAAATTGACTGCGCAACAAATAGTGGAAAGAGTCTTTGAATTGCCGCCTCAAACTCGGGTTGCTGTTTTGGCGCCTATAATAATCGGCAAAAAGGGCAAGCTTGATCATGTTATAAAAAAAATGAAAAAAGCTGAGTTTTATCAATTGCGCTTAGATGGAAAAATTTTCAGCATGCATGAACTGGAAAAAATGATGATTGATGAAGAGGCGGAACATAATATGGATGTGCTGATTGATTATGTTTTTGTAGAAAAGACATCATTGGAAAAAATTCATAAAACAGCGCTTTATCAGGCAGTTGATAAAGCTTTGGATCTGGCTAATGGCATGGTCACGATTTTAAGGCGTGATAATAATCAGGAACAGACTTATTCCCAGCATTTGCATTGTCCTAAGTGCAATATTAATTTGCCGGAAATTGAATTGCGAAGCTTTTCATTTAATTCTCCGGTCGGCGCTTGTCCTAAATGTACCGGCTTGGGAGTGCGTTTGGAAATCGATCCGCTTTTGGTGGTTTTTAATCCTCGTCTGACAATTGAACAAGGAGCGATTAAGGTTTGGACGCGCTTGACTGCTAATCAGCCGATTATGAATAAATTACTGCAGACAGTCGCTAGAAATTATAAAGTGCCGCTGGACAAGCCAGTAGAAAAAATTAAAAAAGAAGAACTTGATATTATCCTATATGGCACGGGCGAAGAAGAATTTGAGATAGAAGGCAAAAAACATGAATTTGAAGGCATTATTCCATATTTAGAAAAGAAATATAGGGAAACAGACTCGGAATATGTGCAAAAAGAAATCGAGGATTATATGAGAGAAATAATTTGTCCCACTTGTCAGGGCAAAAGATTAAAACCCGAAAGCCTGGCGGTTACAGTTTTAGATAAGAATATTTCAGAATTGGTTAATATGGATTTGCAGACTCTTTATGATTTTTTTGATCTGGTGGAAAAAAATTCTAAGGCTGGTTTGTATCGCACGGAAGCCAATAAGGGGAAATTAAACTTAACAGAAAATGAATATAAAATCGCTCAGCAGTTAATCAAGGAAGTTAAACGACGTTTGGAGTATTTAAATGCTGTTTCTTTGGATTATTTGACTTTGGACAGGAGCGCGACTACCTTGGCCGGCGGCGAAGCGCAGAGAATACGTCTGGCAAAACAGATTTCCTCGTCTTTAACGGAAATTATTTATGTTTTAGATGAGCCTTCAATCGGTTTGCACCAAAGAGACAACAAGCGCCTGATTGATGCTTTGAAAAAGTTGCGCGATATGGGCAATACCGTGATTGTGGTTGAGCATGATGAGGCGATTATGAAAGAAGCTGATTTAATTGTTGATATTGGTCCCGGCGCCGGTGAATACGGCGGGCAATTGGTTGACATCGGCACAATGGATAAAATTAAGAAGAATAAAGAATCTTTAACAGGTTTATATTTATCGGGGAAATATAAGATTGAACCGCGCAAAGTTTATCGCAAGGGTAATAATAAATTTATTACCATTAAAGGCGCGACCGCAAACAATCTGAAGAATGTAGAGGGCAAAATTCCTTTGGGCAAGTTTGTGGCTGTTTCCGGCGTGTCAGGCTCAGGCAAGTCCACTTTGATTATCGATATTTTATCACGTGCTTTGGCCAAACATTTTTTCCGCGCTAAAGAGCAGCCTGCAGAACATAAGGAAATTGTCGGTTTGGACAATTTGGATAAAGTTGTTACTGTTGATCAATCGCCGATTGGACGTACACCGCGTTCTAATCCCGCAACTTATACCGGAGTTTTTACTTATATCCGCGATTTATATACTCAAATTCCAGAAGCTAAAATGCGCGGGTTTGATGCGGGGAAATTCAGCTTTAATGTTGTGGGCGGTCGCTGTGAAGCTTGTGCCGGTGAAGGCTTGGTGCGCATTGAAATGCAGTTTTTACCTGATGTTTATATTGAATGTGAAGAATGCCACGGCAGCCGTTATCTTAAAGATGCGCTGGAGATTTATTATAAAGGCAAAAATATTGCCGAAGTTTTGGATATGCCCGTAGAAGAAGCAAAAAGATTTTTTTCAGATATCCCAATTATTCATGATAAATTAATGATTCTCTGCGATGTCGGTTTGGGTTATGTTAAATTAGGACAGCCCGCTACGACCTTGTCAGGCGGCGAAGCGCAAAGGGTTAAACTGGCGACTGAACTATCACGCCGTGCCACAGGCAAGACTTTATATATTCTTGATGAACCGACAACCGGCTTGCATTTTGACGATATCAACCGGCTGTTAGGCGTTTTGCAAAAATTAGTAGATAAGGGTAATACAATATTAGTGATTGAACATAATCTGGATGTTATTAAATCCGCTGACTGGGTGATTGATATGGGGCCGGAAGGCGGCGATAAGGGAGGATATATAGTTGCTCAGGGCACTCCGAAGGATATTATTAAAGTAAAAAATAGTTATACAGGACAGTTTTTGAAGAAGATGATATAGTGGTTAATAATCAATAAACAATAATCAATCATCAAACAATTGTTTAAAAATATTGGTTATTTAATATTTGGATTTAGGATTTGTTTGAAAATTGATTATTGATGTTTGGTGATTGTTTATAGTACAGAGGTTATTGTCTCATCTAAGATCGCCACAAAGGAGGATGCTGATGCTGAGCGAAAAAGCGGTAGTGAAAGTGGGAGATTTTGTGGAAGCGGTTTTTGTGGCAGATCCGAGCATGACTCGCCGCGGAGTAGTGGTTGAAGTCATTGGTCCCAAAACAGTCATGGTTCAAGGTCCTGATTATAAATCGCAATGCGACAATCCGCGGATAATTCCCGATTCTAAGCTTACACCAAAGGATCACGATCTTAGGCGCATGGTCGCAGAAAAACATTTAGACAAAGGAGGAAATTATGCCCATAGCAAAAGATGATAATCTGATTTTATGCACTAACGGTGACGTGGAAGATTTTGATCCAGGGGCGATTGAGCGCGAACTGGAAAGTTTGCGACAGCCCGGGTATTTTGAACGCCATTGTGCGCCCAAGGGTCCGAACTGCTGTGAAAGCTGCAGGGAACTGGCCTGCCCGGTTTTCGGGTAGTAAGTCTAACAAGGCGAAGCACCTGCTTCGTCTTTTAAACAAAAAAACGCCGTTCGGTGGATCCGGACGGCGTCTTTTTTTATTTATGCTTTTTTTCAGAAATTGATTTAAGTCTCTTTTTGTAAGTGCGCGTGTAATAAAGTTTTGCGCGGCGAATTACTTTTTGGTCAACCAGCTCTATTTTTTCAATGAGGGGTGAATGGATGGGGAAGATTCTTTCAACACCAATGCCCTCGCTGATTTTGCGCACAGTAATTGTTGCGCCTTGTTCATTGCCGTGTTTCTTGGCAATGACCAAGCCTTCATATGCCTGAATTCTTTCTTTTTCTTCGCCTTTGGCATTTACATCTTTAATTTTTACGAAAACACGAACAACCATGCCCGGTTTAACTTGAGTTTTATCAATGAGTTGTTTGTCTGCTACTTTTGAAGTTGCCATATGATTGAAGTATGAAGTTAGAAGTATGAATTAAGAAATTAGGGCGTTTTAGCCCTTTAATTAAAAAGAAATCCGGAAGGATTTATGTAAGCTAATATTACCTCAAACTGTCAAATTAGTCAAGTTTGGGCAGGGCTTTGAGGATTTTAGCGGTTGCCGCCTCAGCGGTTATTTTAGTGGTATCAATGACAAGGTTATAATGAGATCCGTCGGTATGGTCCAGATTATAGTATTTTTTATAGCGCTTTTTATCATTAGCTATCCTTTTTTTAATATCCTCGGTCAAAGCATTGATGTCTTTAACTTCACCTTCATTGCGCATTTTTTTGTCAGCTTCATTCTGCATTTGCTTCCAAATACGGCGGGCGCCTTCTTCCACGGCAACATGAATGAAGATCTTGAATGATTCAGGAATAAAATGGAATTGGACTCTGCCTTCAACTATTACTATGCCTTTTTTAGCGGCTTCACGCGCCTCAATTGCAATTTTTTGGTCAATATCTACATCTGTTTCCGGATGGGTCAGCCCATATTCATTGAGCTGTTCCAGAGTAATACCTTTTTCTCTGGCTAATTCGCGTCGGATAGCGCCGACATAAATGCGCTCGGCATTAAGTTTTTCTGCGAGTTTTTGGGCAATAGTTGATTTGCCAGAGCCAGGTGTGCCTGAGATGGTTATAATTTGATACATAAGTCTAAAGTATAAAGACTAAAGTATGAAGGCTGAAATATTTAATAATTATCAATAATCAAACATCAATATTCAAACAATATCTAATTACCTAAATCCTAATTTCCAATTTTGATATTAGATTTTTGAAATTGTTTGATGATTGACCTGCCTGCAGGCAGATTATTGTTGATTGGTTATTTCTCGGGAATGCTTATGTTAGATTTTCCAGGATTTTAATTAGTTTTGCAGGGAGTTTTGATTTAAATTCCAGCGTTTTTCCGTCCAAATTTTTGAAGCTTAAATAGCTGGAATGCAAAAACGGACGATCAATTTCCAGCTTTTCCTTTACCCATTTCTGCGTATAAAGTTTGTCGCCGACAATCGGATGCTGGATCGCATTTAAATGAGCGCGGATCTGATGGGTGCGGCCGGTTAGAATTTCTATGTCCAGTAAGGCAAAATTATTGAATTGCTTATTGAGCCAATATTTCGTAATGGCATTTTTCCCGCCTTGAGCCTGAGATTTTACAGCCATTTTGCCTTTGCTGCTTGAACGGGCAATCGGTAAATCAATAGTACCTTCGTTTTTTTCCATTTTACCATGAACTAAGGCTGTATAAATTTTTTTGACTTTTCTTTTTTGGAATTGTTTTTTAAAATAATGAAACGCCTCCTGTGTCTTGCAGACTATAATCAGGCCGGAAACATTTTTATCCAAACGATGGACAATGCCGGGACGCAGTTTATTTTCTCCGACATTTTTAATCTGCGGATATCTGGCAAGCAAGCCGCTGGCTAAGGTTTTGGGCTCCATTTGTTCTGTGGGGTGGGCCAAAAGACCGGCCGGTTTGTCTATCACTAATATATTATCATCTTCGTAAATAATTTTAAACTTCACGCTTTTATTGGGCTTTAGTTCTTTTATTTCAGTAATTTTATCAATATCTTTGGCGACAACTTTAATCACTTCGTTTCCTTTTAAAAAACGATGGACAGAAGATTGTTCGCCATTGACTAAAATTTTTCCCGCCTTGATCAGTTTCTGGATTTGGCTGCGAGTGATAGGCAGGTTGTTGGTTAGAAATTTATCAAGACGCTGGTCAACTTGTTCGGGTTTAATTTTTATAATCATAGGGTTTTAAGGCCGAAGGATGAAGTCCGAAGGCCGAAGTTTAGTTTGGGCGAAAACGCCCTTTGTTGTCATGGTGAGGTTCTCGAACCATGAGCGCCACCCTTCGAGAGCCTCAGGGTGACATTGAGGCAGGCGTTTTCGCCCTATTCCACCCATTTAACATGGGAAAAGTATTCTTTCTTCCGTTCCTCTTCATATTTATCCAGCTGGGGCGCCAGATTTTTAAGTTTGTCGTCAGAAAGCTTATTTAATTCTTTAAGTCGTTTTTGTAAGTAAGCTTTTTTGTTTTTTTTGGGATCTTCCAGTACTTCGGCTAAAAGCGCATTTAAAAGCAGACCGATTTTAGGGCCGGGTTTGATATCCAATATCTTCATTAATTCCGAGCCGTCAATTTTCAACATTTTAACAGAAATCGGATCAAGCTGGACTTCGTGCAAACGTTTTTCCAGATCAATCAGCTTAAATGGCTTGGCTTTGGGACGGCCCATGCCTAAACGATCGCAGATTCTGACCTGGATTATTTCACCGATATTATCTTTGCCCACGCGCGCCAATAAGCGGCGGACAGCAGCGTCAGTGATATCGCCTAAACTGTAGAAAAACATGTGGTGTCTTACCAAATGTGAAACCTTATCAACGATGTCATTGGAATATTTCAAACGCTGTAAAATTTTGCGGGTAATTTTGGCGCCGACAATGTCATGGTTGTAAAAAGTGGAATCCGGCCCCTCACCGGCTTTGACCTGGGGTTTGGCAATGTCATGAAATAAAGCTGCCAGGCGCACATTAAGATTATAATTTCTTTGAGCGGCAAAGCCGAGTGCTTTAACATTATGGGTGAAAACGCTGTAAATGTGGTGTTTGTTTTGGGAGACGTCCACGCCTTGTTCCAGCTCAGGCAGATAATATTTCAGCAAATTTGATTTCTGTAAAATTTGAACCCCATACTCGGCATTGGGAGAAATAATAATTTTAGTAAATTCTTCAGTCAGCCTCTCAGTAGCCATGGTTTTAATCTTGGCTGCCAGTTTTTGAATAGCCAGATAAGTCGGCTGGTCAATTTTAAAAAATAGTTGAGTGGAAAAGCGAATGGCGCGGATCATGCGGGTATAATCTTCCTGAAATCTTTCATCTGGCTGGCCTACTGTTCTGATTAGCTTATTCTGTAAATCAGTTTGTCCGTCAAAAGGATCAATTATTTCTCCGGTAGCAATATTTACTGCCATGGCATTGATGGTAAAGTCACGGCGCGCAAGATCTTTTTCCAAGGGCAGTTCCGGATCAGTCTGGACATCAAAGTCTTTATATCCGCCGGTCATGAATGACTGTTCAGTGCGGGGCAGAGCAATATCGATCGGTTCTTGGCTGTCATATTTTTTGGGAACAAATTTAAATACGCCAAAAGACTTGCCGACAAAATTGACTGAGCCTTCTTGGGCTAAAAATGTTTCCAGGTCTTTGGCTTTGATTTTGCGGATAACAAAATCATAATCATAAGAATCTCTTTGCAGTAAAATATCGCGCACTTTGCCGCCGACCAGATATATTTCAGCTGTTGGAAATTTTTTAAGTAATTTATCAACAAATTTAAAATCAGGGTTTTGGTTAAAAACCTTTAGAAAAGCTGTGATTAAGATGTTGGAATTTTTGCCAGTCATTACTTTAAGGTTACTTGATTATTAGCAAAAAATCAAGGTTTTTGAGTAAATGGCAGCGCAGTTATAAAGGAATTAAAATAACTGTCTGGCTGGCCGCTTTTTAGGTTGTAATTACCCATAAAATTATGCTAAAATTAAGACAACATTACAAATAAATATATGCCTGAATTCAAACATCTAAAATCAGAAGAAGAATTTGAAAATCAAGCTCTGAAATTTAAAAAAGGAGTTCCTTTTGATATTGCTGAGGAAGACTACAAGCTGACGCCTGCTCAGCTGAAAGAAAAATACCCAGTTGAATATAATATATATGTTGAAGAATTAAGAGCTCTAAAGCAGGAGGAAGAAGTATTAGATAAATATATAAAGGATAATAAAGGAAAAAATACTAGGGATATTATTTCCGGTCTTATTTGGAAGATTAGGCCCATTGTGATTATTAATAATTTGGATAAGCTTGAAGGGCATGCTCACCAAGAAATTGCGTTGCTGCTTATTAAGGCTGGAAGAAGTAAAGATGTTGCTGCAAATTTAGAAGAATTTAAGGGGCTGGACTATCAGAAAATAGTCTGGGCCATGTTTGAGTATGGAGGCGGTGAGTTTGTTGCTGATTATTTAGAAAAGTTTAAAGGAATTGATCATAAAGAAGTCGCCACAAAACTTATTGATAGCGGTAAGGGCAGGAGTCTGGCTCAAAATCTCGGGAAATTTATAGGGTTGGATCATCAGGAAATTGCCTCAGAACTTATAAAAAGAGGGGAGGGCGAGAATGTGGCTAACTATCTTGGGAATTTCAGAGGTTTAAATCATAAGGAAATTGCCATAGAATTAATTAATAATAACAAGGCAGAAGATGTGGTAAGAAGAATTGAGGCATTTGATCCAGCCAGCCACAAACAAATATTATTAGCTTTATTAAACGTACGAGGCGGAAAAACTTATATCGCTGAAAAAGGATATTTAAGAAGGTTTCATGAACTGGATAATGAAACAGCGTTGAAATTAATTAAAGAAGGACTGGAGATCCCGGTCGCCGAGAATCCGGATATATTTAACGGTGTTAATTATCAGCAAGTTGCTGAGGCGCTTATTATGCAGGATAATGTGAGCTCTTCTCTTGTTGGGAGTTCTGCCCTTGTCAGGAATTTGAAAAAATTTAAAGAGTTGGATTATAAAAAAATCGCTTTAATGCTTTTTGAGCAAGGAAAAGGTTTCATGGTTGTGCGATATTTAGAGGACTTTAAAGATTTAGATCGTGAGATTGCCCTGAAAATTATTGAAGTAGCTGATGGGCCTCATGCATTAATTTTCAATTTAGGCATCTTTATCGGGCTAGATCATAAGGAAATAGTTCTGAAGATAATTGAGGCAAATAGAGCAGATTTGGTAGCAAGATTTTTAGGAAAATTTAATAATTTAGATAAAGTGGTAGCTTTCAAATTGATTGAAGCAGGTCAGAGTGCTGCTGTGGTAATACATTTAGAAAAATTTAGCGATATTGACCCTGCGGAAATAGCCGATAAGATTATTGAGGTCGGTGAAGGGTATACAGTAGCCACTCTAATAGATAGATTTCCCGGCCTGAATAACAAGGCAATGGCTATTAGACTTATTGCCAATGGTCAAGGCAAGGCTGTTGCAGACAATTTAACGAAATTTGAGGGAATGGATAAGGATGTTGCTTTGGCTTTTATAAATGCTAACCTTCCGGAGGTCCTTAGTTTCGAGTTTGATTATTTTAAGGGTTTGGATAATGAAGTGGCCATAGCATTGATAATAAAAAATTTCGAAACAACAGTTCTTGATAATTTACATAAATTTGTGGATTTGGATCATAGAATGATTGCCTTGGCACTTATTCATAATGGTATGGGGCCGGCGGTGGCTGATGATTTGGAAAAATTTACCGGTTTAAAAGGAGGAGATTACCAGTTAATTCTTGAGGCGCTTTTAGCTGAAATGCCCAGCGCTGACAAGGTGGTAAAATTTTGCCAGGAAAAGAAAGTTTCATTAAATTTAGAAAAATATAATTATTATAAAGATTTGGGCTTGGAACACAAGGAGTTTTGGGAAATTAATGAGCACTATGATGAGCTTTCAAAACTAAATAAAAAAAACAGAGTCAATAAGGTGGCTGAGTTTCTTTTAAATAATCCGGGGTATATTTGGGACAGGGAAATATGCGCCTGGTTTAAAGAGCTTGCCTCTTTAATCGGTACGGAAAATGCCTGGAAATATATCAAAGGCAGTGACCGCCATGATGCTTTGTATTTTTTGCCCGACCTTTTTCAAATAGTTACTAATAAGGAAGAACTTAAAAATATACTGCTTCAGACTGCGTCGGATTCGGCTGTAAGTATTGAAGGCATGGATAGCCGTCAGCTTTTGGTTAATGCGGTAAAAAATTTCCAGCCCGGCTGGCGGGAAGAATTTGAAAAAGAAGGCTGGTTTAAAAATGTAAAGACTTTCAGAAAAAAAGTGGAGCTGAGAAGAAAAATGACCCCTAGAATGCAGGAAGCCTTAAATAACTTGCAGGAAAGTAATCCCAAGCTTTATGAATATGCCAATAAACTGATAGCCCATCCGACAGTGGGTATGGGGCCGGCATTAATGTTGTTTACTGATGCCGAGAGATTTTTACAGCTGCCTGATAGCCATGCCAATAAGAAGCTGCAGTCAGAACTGGAGCCCAATCAGTGGGCTGAATTGGGAGACGGATATTATACGATAGCTTTGAGACCCGAGGATATTGTTAAAGCGTTAGTTGAGGGGCAGATTGATACAATGTCACCATTTAAACCGTATAGCAAAGATTATACAATGATTTTGAAAAACAAAGAGGCCAGGGACAAAGAAAAAGAATTGGATCATTTAGCCAAGCAGATTGAAGGAAACTTAGAAAAGTTTATCACAGTATATTTGGCAGACAGCAATCAGTATTTAAGCGCAGACTTAAATAAGTCCCTGGAAGTTTTTAAAATAATTGAAAATTTGGATTTTGAGGAATTAAAAAAATACACTCAGGAACGGGCAGCCGGGCTTGTCAGCGGCAAAAAGTTCGGCGATAATTCGGAGGCTTTATTGGAACAAATAACACAAATAAAGGATAAAGACGATCTTAAAAAAGTTTGGCGGCAAATTTTGGAGAGTAAGGATATTAAGGCGGAATTTTTAGCTAAAAAAATTAAGTCTAAACGGGAAAAATTTGAAGTTAAGAATTTAATACCAGAAGAACAGAAGATATTAATTGAAGATATGAAAGCAGTCATTGAAGATCACCGCCTGAAATATAGCGGAGAAGAAATAATTATGAGGGCGGAAATTTTGCCGCACAGCGATCCGCGCTATGCCACAATCGGGGATGACACATCCTGCTGTATGCCGTTTGGCTCGGGTAAACAAAATGTATATTTATTTTCCCCGCAATGCGGAGCCATGACTTTGAGCTTCCGCCAGCCAGGCCAGTCGCCTGAAGAAGCCAGAATCGTAGTCCAGAGCATTATGACCCTGGATAAGGGAATAGGCAAAGAAAAATTTGAAAAATTAGTCACAGATTTAAGATTACACGGAGAGGTAAATCTGCAAGAAACACTAGGACCTGATTTTTTGGAAAAATTTTATAACAGCCAAAATGTAATTGCCTGCGATAATGTCGAAGGCCAGAATAATCTGGTCCAGCGCCTGATTAAAAATGATGAAAGCATTATATCGGTTATTTATAAAGCCTTTTTTGACGAGTATCGAAAGCAATTGGGCATGGAAAATAGCAGAGTTGTTATTGGCCTGGGATATCTGGATTATTTAAAGAATATTAAAACAACACCGCCCAATGAATTTTTACCGCAGGCTCTAATCAGCTATTCTGATAATCTGCATGACAAATGTCTGGAATTATTACCCGAAGGTGCCCCAAAAGACAGCGCTAAAAGAATTGGCATTCAGGATATCAGCTGGCGCGATACTTTTCCGGTCGCTTATCTGGAAGAAAAAATATACGGCTCTAATCCCGCCTTAGTTGAAGGTATAACGACAATGCAGAAAATATTAACTGCTTCCAATCTCCAAGCTGAACAGGAAAAAACAAATGCTCTGACGCTAGGTCATTTTACTGACGCTGGCGTTTTAGACGGCTATGTTTTGGGTTATTTGGCAAAAGAACCAGGCAGGGATGAAACAAAAATATATTTTCATGATATTGCGGTAGATCCGGACAAACAGAAAACAGGGGTGGGAATGGAACTGGCCTGGGGTTTAATGAAAAAAATTGAAAATGATGATAAATTAAATAAAATGCCGATTGTGATGAGGTGCCGGGAAACAACATCTTATCCGATTATTATGAAATATGCAGGCCAGTATAATTATGAAATAGCAGTTGATACCAAAATGAAAGAAGCAGGCGAGACATTCCATCGTTTGGAACTCAGGAAGATAAAAAAATAATAAAGTTATATTTATGCCAAAAATTGAAGAGCCCCCAGCTGGCGGAAATAATAATATTGAAGAGCCGGCTCTTAAAAAGCCGACAGTTGATCAAATTATTAAGCAGATAGAAGCCGGGGAAAGATTTCATTTAGAACAGTTAAAAGACATTTTGCCCGAATTTCATAAAAAAATTGCGCTCAAACTGATTGAACATAATCAGGAGTCTTTGATTTTAAACCGTGCTTCTTATTTTAGTGGCTTGGACGAGCAAGTCTTTTTTAAGATGATTGAGAAAAGGCGCTATATTAATGAATTATTAAAGGATCTTAGAAGTTATAAAAATGTGGATTTAAAGCGCATAGCCTATAAACTTATTGAAAGCGATTTGGATATATATGTGACTTCACATCTGGATTCACTATTTCGCGACTTGGATAAAAAGGATCTTGCTTTTAAATTAATTAAAACTGGAGCCTGTTACCATACATTATTTAAGGAATTCAAGTTTTTTGATGGTGTTAGCCATAATGAAATCGCTAAAGAGATGATAGCAGCCGGCAGAAGTTATGATTTAAGCTGGTATCTGAATAAATTAAACGGACTTGAAAAAGAAATCGCTCTTAAATTGATTGAAGACGGGCATAGCAGTAAGGTAGCCGAACATATTAAAAGCTTTAAAGATTTAGATAAAAATGTAGCACTTAAATTAATTCAGAATAATCAGAAATCGGCCATAGTAAAGAACCTGGAGATATTTTCCGGCCTGGATAATGAAGTTGCCTGGGAGCTGGTAAAGGGTATGTTTGCCGCTTACGATCTAGAAAAAATTCTTGATAAATTTGATAGTTTAGATAAAGATTTTGCGCTTAAGCTTATAGAATCCGGTCAAATTTGGTATGTGGTTGGTCATCCGGAAAGATTTAAAAATTTCACCTTAGACAAAAGCATAGCTTTAAAAATTATTGAAGCCAAAAGGCCAGAGATACTGCTGGATAACATTGCTAGGTTTCGGGGGCTTGATAAGGAGGTAATTATTAAAATGATTGAGGTGGGCCAGAGCAAAAAGGTGTTAAGCAATAATTTCCTCATTGAAAATGTTGGTTTTGATAAGGAAATTGCCCTTAAATTAATTGAATTGGGAGAAATTGAAACATTACAAAATAATATTTCACGGTTTAAAGATTCTTTAGATAAAGAGGTAGCTCTTAAATTGATTGAAGCGGGAAAAGGCGGGGTTGTTGATAATTATTATAAGTCCTTTACAGGCCTTGATGCTGATGTGGCAATTAAATTAATTGAAAGCCACAATGCTCATTGGTCAATTAAAGAGCCGGGAACCTTCCAGGGCTTGGTTTTTGATAATGACCTTGCTCTCAAGTTAATCGAGAATGATAATTTACGGACATTTGCGGAATTGTTACCCAAATTTCAGGGTCCATTGGATCAGGAAATTGCCTATCTGCTTATTGAGCGGCGAATGAATGAAACGTACATAATAGCTCATTTTGAAAAATTTCAGGGTTTAGACCATAATAAAGTCGCATTGATATCAATCAAAAATGGAAATATTGCATTGGTAGTAAAAAACTTTGAATTATTCAAGCATTTAAATAATGAGGTTGCACTTAAATTGTTGGAACACGGAGTGCATTCTTGGGATATGCCAGCTGACTTTGTGTCTAAAAATATTGAATCATTTGGAAAAATTACCGATGATTTACTGAAATTAGCCCAGGACTTGGGTGTAAACGGGTCTGAATTTGTCGCGATTAAGGATCAGCAGGAAACTTTCAAAAATTTATCCTCGGAAGCCAAATATGAACAGGCAGTAAAAATTTTATCAGCAGGTGTCTGGGCCGGACAGGTAAGAGCAAATTTTGAGTATTTGAAAAATATTATCGGCCTTAAAAAGTTTTTTGAATTTAAAAGTAAGCATTGGGGCCATTCAACCCATGATTTACTTCTTTTCGTTGATTCCCTGAAAGAAAAAAATGTTTTTAGCCCTGAAATACTCAGCACCTTAATAAAGCAGGCGCCTAACCCCTTTGAACTGCATGAAATGATGAATCAGTTTTCTCCGGAACTTTTTACCAAGCAGCAGCAATCCAGGAAAGAACGCAATCTGCACCATATTGAAAATTATAATTTTGCCAGCTATGCCGAATTCAAGCATCAAATCGACCTTATCGGCTTGGGTTCAATTTTACCTGATAATCTATCGCCGGAACTTGTTGAAAAGATATTAGAGATGAAAGCTCCGGGTATTAATATCGGGTTGATTGAACGTGATGTCAAAAGCGGTTTAATCATACGTCAGGCGGAAAATCAAGACGGCTTAGATGAAAAAGCTTTGATTCAGCCGCTAAGGGAAGAATACGAAATTACACCGCTAAATGAAATTGTAAAAAATGCGCTTCCAAGCCAGGAATTAACAAGAATAATTCCGGTAATCGGCCAGTTAATCAAAAATGAAAAAATCTCGAGCATTATGGGTGACTTTTCAATTTTTGATTTAATTGAATGGCAGGACAAAGACCGTAAAGAAAAAATTAAGGCTGATTTTGAGCCGCGCTTGCAGGCGATTCAAATTGATGGCTCAATCAGCGAACAGGAGAAAATAAAAGCAAAAATCAGATTAAGCAATGATCGCAAGGTAGCTTTAAATAAATCAGCCATTTTGAAAGAAGGCGGGAAATTTATTAATTTGCAGAATATTAAGGAGGAAAGCTTCAATTTGAATTTTGATTCGCCATTTAGGGATTTTTTCTTAAAATTACTCAAGAAAAAGGAATATAAAAAGCTGTATGAATTTTTAGAAAAGCATGATTTGGCAATAGATAAAGATTCGGAAAATAAGCAGGTTTTTGCTCTGCTGTTAAAGCTGATTGATTTGGGGATTAATGGCTCGCAACCAGCAGGCCAGGCCAAAAAATTATACAATGATTTGGCAAGCTTTATTAAAGATAAATATCAGGGTAAAAAAATAGTGTCAGATTATTTAGCGGAAGAAATACCGAAAGAAGATCAAGAAAGTGTTCGTAATATTTTAAAACTTAATAAATATGAGATCAAGGGCAAAAAAATGGTGGTACAAATTCATAGAAAGTCTGACCCTAAAGGCTGGGTGGCCGGCGATTTCACAGACTGTTGCATGAGATATGGCACAGATATTAATTATGAATACATGAGCCATGAAGATACTGCTTATTTTACGGTTTCCGTGGTTGATGAATATGGTCAGGAAGATATGATTGCCCAGTCAGTTTTAGTTGCAGCCAAGCTTAAGGCGGATGAAATTCCAAACAAAAAATATTTAGATAAGAAGCGTGATTTCCCTGTTTTGGCCGTTGATAATATTGAAATTGCCAACCGGGGCATAAAATACAGGCCAGCCATTGCCAAAGCCTATAATAATTTTTTTAAAAAGCATTTTTCCGACAAATTGGTTATTTTGGGCACCAGCTATAATGATGACGGCGGTTTGGTTACGGGGGAACTGGAAAATCCCAATATGCTATATGAGCCTGTGAGGCCCTTGAAATATTCTGATTGCTTTGAACACTCGAGCTGTTATGTGCTTCATGATCCAGAGAATACTAAAAATAAAGACGGCCTGCATCTGCTGGGGCTGGCTATTTATAATTTTTCCGAGTCTCCTTTGCTGAAAAAATTGAATAAAGCGGAAATCGAGGAAGCACAGACGATTTTGGATAAAATCGGCAAGGGGGAGGATGATGAGGATGGCGGTTTGAATTTTCCCGACAATCACAGCAATGTCTTTTTGGAAAAAAACAAGGATGCAAAGGAAGTTTTGGGCTATATTTTGGCGGCTGATTATTTAAGCAAAGAAAATGAAGAAGACAAGGTGATTGTGGAAGTTTTGAAGTTTTTTAATAATGTGCCTGCTGCTAAACAAGAAGAAACTATTTTACATTATTTATCCCTGAAAAAAAATATTGAAATGCCTATAGTTTTTAGTGAAGAAAAATTGCCTCTAAAAATAGTGGAACTGTTCAGAAGCAGCAAAATTGGTGAACTCGGGTTTGCAGCCAGTGAATCCAACGGCAAAATAATTTTACAGGCAAAATAAAAAACCTCTAGGGTAGTGGGGTTGACAAGAAAAAGTAAATATGGTATTATAATTTGTAGGTTTTCGGATCTTTGGCTGGTAATAACCTAAGGAGGATTCAAAAATGAGTAGCGTGATGACCCTTGAGCATCCTCGTTGGCAAGAGTTCGTGGACCGACTTCAAGGCGAAGAAGGTTGCAATTGGATCCATGTGCCTGCAGTTGAAGTAAAAGACGGTAAAGTTATTGATAACGAGATTGACTGGGATTTCCCCGGAATAGCGGGTGATAAGGACCTGGATATTTGTCGTAAGATTCTTGAGAGGATGGGGGACATCGACGTAGAAGGTTCCCTCGAGTATTTTCGCAAGTATGATGTGGCCGACGATGCAGAGGTCGTTAGCTTGCAATTTCTCATTGATATGCAAGCTCCACCAGCCCCTGAACCACCGGACGATTCCGAAACGGATGAAATGTTTAAATAGTGCATTCATCCTAATAGTTTCTGCTAAAGGCGTGGATTCCATTCTGCGTCTTTTTTATTTAATTAACATGACATCCCCGAACGAATAAAACCGGTATTTTTTCCTGATTGCGTACTGGTAAGCTTTTTTGATAAATTCTGTTCCGGCCAAGGCGCTGACTAAAAGCAGAAGAGAAGATTTAGGGACGTGGAAGTTGGTGATTAAGGAGTCGATGAATTTAAATTTGTAGCCGGGGTAGATGTAGATGTCGGTGTATCCGGAATTAGCTCTAAGCATAAAGGCCGATGGCCGAAGGCCCGCCTCCGCTAAAGCTTCGGCGGGCAAGCCGAAGTTTGAAGCCTTTGAGATTTTGGATTGAGAACATGATTCTAGAACACGAACTGATGTTGTGCCCACGGCGATGATGCGGCGGCCTTCTTTTTTTGCTTGGTTAAGTCGCTTAGCAGTCGCCTTGTCCAGCTCAAAATATT
Source organism: Candidatus Parcubacteria bacterium (assembly GCA_026395685.1). Classification (GTDB taxonomy): domain Bacteria; phylum Patescibacteriota; class Patescibacteriia; order CAIXNZ01; family CAIXNZ01; genus JAPLYC01. The sequence continues at coordinate 17,415 of JAPLYG010000008.1, read as the reverse complement.
CCGAATGGATCTGGTGCTTGGTAATATCCTCAAATTTAATAGGCGCAAAAGTGCCCAGACCTACATGAAGCGTGACAAATTCAATTTGCACACCTTTTTGTTTTAGCAGTTTGAATATTCGCGGAGTAAAATGTAGTCCTGCCGTTGGGGCGGCTACAGAACCGATCTTTTTGGCAAAAAAGTTTTGATATTCAGTGGCTTTAGCAAGACGTTTAATGTAGGGCGGAGTAGGAGTCTGGCCGAGTTTAAATATTTGGTCCATTAATTTTTTGCCGGATAAATTAAATTTGATTTGAGCAATGTTGTTTTTTCGCGCGGCAATTTGCCCTGACAAGAGCGGACCTGTACTGAGCTTAGTCGAAGCATGCTCTTGTTTACCCGAGAAGAGGAGCGAGGTACCGACCTGTTTGTGTACGGGCAAATTGCCGACCAGGCATTCCCAAGTATCGGGTTTGATCTGTCGTAAAAGCAAAATTTCCACTTTACCGCCAGTTTTCTTTCTGCCAATTAAACGTGCAGGCAAAACTTTGGAATTATTAAAGACTAAAACATCACCTTTATTTAGGTATTTCGTTAGATTTAAAAATTTTTCATCGATAATTCTTTTTGTTTTGCGGTCTAAAACTAAAAGACAACAGGTATCAGCAGGTGATACAGGCTTTTGGGCGATTAGTTCTTTAGGTAGATTAAAATCGTAGGACGATAGTTTGGTTTTGTTCATAGTGGTTAATAGTAATCTTACGAAAGTACGAATGTTCGTAATTATGATATAATAATAACATAGTGAAGTCCAAAGTCCGAAGTTTTGTTGTAGTAATTATTAATAAAATATATGGCAAACAATTTGAAGCCCTACTTAGAAGAAACAAAAGAAGAACAGTCTGATGGCTTAGTAAATATTTTAATAATTATCTCTGTAATTTTACTTGCCAGCTCTGTATTTTTCATGTACCAAATTTATCAGTTAAAAACAGCAAAATCAAGTATGTCGGAGTTAATAATTAATCGGGAAGATAAGCAAAGTATTGTAGGAAATGATAATGGTCTGATAAACGATATCGTATCAGCAGATAATTTGCAGAAAACTTTAGTAAAGCCAAGCCGGAGAAAAGATATTTGGAGATTTTCCGGCGCCAATGATTATATTTCTTTTGCTGACAATGTTTTTAATCAGGTCGGTCCCAGCGGTACATTTATGGCTTTTTTTAAGGCGGAAGAAATACCAGCAGAAAGAAGCTATATTTTATCGGCCCAAAATTTAGAGGACATTTACGTTTCCAGAATGTGGCTGGGCGTGCGTCATATTGAAGGGGGCGATAAATTAGATATTGAGTGGGTTGGAGATTATGATAGTGATCGTCTAGATATTCTTTATAATATCGAGTTGAATAAATGGTACTTGGTCGCATATACTACAGATATCAGCGGTAATAAAGTATATATTAATGGCAAGGAAGTTGATACTGTGTATAAAAGAGGAAATAATAATATAAACATCTTTTTTGATAAAAGCGTCGGAGGCGTTGAGGATACCAGTAAGGTAAAATTCGATATTGGCTGTTTATATTATCAACCGAGCCAAGTTCAGCAGGGATTTTTTGAGGGGATGAATTTAGGAGATTATCTGCCGCGAACCCGCTGTTTTAATTATTTTCAGGGAGAAATTGAGCATGTGAGCGTCTGGGAACGAGCTTTAACCGCTGAAGAAGTTAAAGAATTTTATGATAAAAAGAATGTTAATAATAAGGAGGGTTTATTAGCCTGGTGGGATTTGAAGAAAAATGACGGTGAGAATGTTTTAGACCAATCAGGGAAAGGAAATGACGGTGAGATACATGGTTTTATAGAATAATAAGATACTTAGCTCTGTAAGTTTAAAGCTGACTTTCGAAATAGGGAATTCTACATTTTAGCTTTTAGATATTAGCATTCGCGAGCTAGAAATTTTTAAAAAGTTTGACAAATTTGCAAAAAAGCACGGCTTAAGCAAATCATTTTTTATATAAAGTCTGGAGCGCGATTATTGATGAGGCAATGGTGATTGAGGAAAAAGTAAAAAAATAATAACTTTAGGCTTGGGGCTTGATTTGCCAGTCTTTTTTTGCTAAGATAATTTTATATTTTACTGATAAATATCCGGGCATGTAGCTCCCGCCTACGCTTCGCTTCGGCGGGCAGGCAGTTATATAGGGTAGCGAGTTAAATGGATGGCAACCAACTTCGCTAACGTTAATGTAACGTAAATTAAAATAATATCCGGGCATGTAGCTCAGTTGGTTAGAGCGCTACCCTTATAAGTTAGATGTCGATGGTTCGAGTCCATCCATGCCCAAAGTTGAATTAGTTGTGTAATTTGTTATTGTTTATTCAAGGGCAACTAGCTCCCGCCTACGCTCCGCTTCGGCGGGCAGGCAGTAATAAATGAAGCCAAAGAAATGGACGGCAACCAACTTCGCTATCCATCATCTACTTAAAATTAAAACGATAATTAGGGCAACTAGCTCAGTTGGTTAGAGCGTCTCGTTGACGTCGAGAAGGTCAGAGGTCCGACTCCTCTGTTGCCCACATATAAAAATGACCCTGAGTTTGGGAGTCATTTTTATTTTATATTGCTTTTGACGCTTTCAATTACTTCTTTGCTGGCTTGGCCCAGATCTGAGGTTTTTACTTCAAAAGTGGCAAAGGTTTTCGTGCCGGACGGATTAAAGGCTTTGGCTAAATATAAAGAGTCATAATTTTTGGAAGAATAAACTAAACCGGAAATGGTATTTTTTTCATTTTCATAAAATAAAGAAATAATTTCTGCTTCCGGAGAAGAAATGATCAGCTCTTCAATTACTTCGCTCAAATTTGGGTTTTGCAGATTTAATTCAATCAGATCTTTTTGGGTTAAATATGACCAGACCATTTTTAAATTAGGATCATTTTTAATGCGCGCTAAAACTTTGCCCCAAAGTTTCAGGGTGTTTATTGATTTGGTGCGATATAAATGCTGAATAATTAAATCGCGGTCAGCACCGTTTATGATTAGTTGTGAAGCGATATTTAAAGCGCGGGGGGTGACATTTGTGGTCTTAAAACTTTTAGTTTTGGAAATCATGCCGGTCAGCAAACAATTGGAAATCTCCTGGTCCAAAAGATTGAGATCGTATTGTTCAATTAAATCAAAAACAATTTCCGCAGTGGAAGTCTTGGTTAGTTCTACCAGGTTGATTTGGCCATATTGCTCATTTTCTGGACTGTGGTCAATATTGATGATCGGGGTATTGAAAAAGAAATCGGTGTTTTGTTCATAAACTGTGCCAAGCGATTCCAAGGAATCACTGTCCAGGGTAATGATCAGATCATATTTATAACTGCCGGATTTATAGTCGATGTTTTTTTCATCCAGATTGCCGCTTTCCGGAGTCAGATAAATATTCAGCATATTGTCTTTTATATTGTAGGAAAAATTCTTGATTTTTCCTTTGGCCATGTCCAGGGAAATTACAAAGCTTTTAATGCCGCTTAGCGACTGTTTGATCTGGCTGATTTGCGGCAGAAAGGAAAAGTTTTTGGGAATGATAAAATCCTGGCAAATGATATCCGCCTGTTTGTTCAGTTTTTTGAGCAACAAAAAAATAGCCAAAGCACTCGATAAAGCATCGCCATTAAAATCTTTTTTAAAGGTAATGAGTATCTTTTGGCTGTTTTTAACTTGTTCAAAGATTTGTTGCTGGATGTTTAATGACATAATTTTTGATAATTCTCTATAAATAATCATCAATAACCAATAATCAATAATCAAACAATATCTAATAATAAAGTTCTAAATTAAAATAGTATTAGTTATTAGGATTTTGGTATTGTTTGGTTATTGATTGTTGATGTTTGGTTATTAAAGTAAGTAATATTTGAGTATATCGCGTTGATTAAATCATGTCAAATAGCAGCAGTTTAAAAATATAAGCCGCAGGTAAATACCATGCGGCTTTGTAATCGAAAAAAATTGTGTTTTAAACTACACACGATTGCACGCTGAATCCGCTTTTTTTGAGTGCTTCCACTATGTCAACGAGTGTGGTGCCCCCGCTAGTCATAATGACCGATCGATCATCAAAACACGTGTCAGTGCCAGAACCTGGTTTATTGCACGCAAGTTCTTTACATAGTACCCTCCATACTCGGTCTGCCGCCGGATCTACCTCTCCATCATTGTCCATGTTTAACATAACTTGAACATGAAGAAAACCGTGCCCTCGAAGGATTGGGCCGTCATCAGAAACGATAAAAACATTTACTGTGTTACCATCGGGACATTTCACGACTAGCGGTACGCGGATATCTCGTTTATCTCGCATAACCCGCTCGGTTTTTTTGTGATGTAGTAATAAACCCTTCACTATCACGAGTACCAGCAATACACAGAGTCCTAAAAGCACCATTTTATTATCCTCCTTTGTAAGGTTTTGCCTCACTAAGGGCATATTCTCTTAATAAAATTCAAAAGTCAAGTGATAACGCAGATTAGTAAAATTTCAGGAAGTTGTTTTTCTTGTCAAGTTAGGGTAATTTTGGTAAGATTAGGATACAAATGTACAAATATTGTGACAAATGATTACAAATAAGGTTATATGAGGTTGTATGAGGTTTTATTAAGTTTTATGAGGTTGCTTTATAAAATTTGTAATAATTTGTATTTATTATATATTTGTAGCCTAAATCAAGTCTAATGGTAATAACATGAAAGATATAAACAAAGCCTACAATCCCCAAGAGGCAGAAGATAGAATCTACAAAAAGTGGGAAGATTCAGGCTATTTCAATCCTGACAATCTGCCGGGCAAAAGGCCAGAGTATTTTTCGATTTCCATGCCGCCTCCCAACGTGACGGGAGTTTTGCATCTGGGACATGCTTTGGAAAATACGATTATGGATGCAGCTATTCGTTTTCAAAGATTGAAAGGCAAAAAGGCAGTGATTATTCCCGGAACAGATCATGCTGCAGTTGCCACCCAGGCCAGGGTGGAGAAGAATTTAATAAAAGAAGGTATTAAGGATCCGCGCAAGGAATTGGGCCGGGAAGCTCTTTTGCTGAAAATTCGAGAGTATGCTGAAAATTCCAAAACAATAATAATAAAACAAATTAAGAAAATGGGTACCAGCTGTGATTGGAGTCGTCTGGCCTATACTTTTGATGAAAAAAGATCAGCCGCTGTAAATAAGGTTTTTATTAAGATGTATAATGACGGTTTGGTTTACCGCGGTTACCGCGTGGTTAATTGGTCTGTCAAAGGGCAATCAACCTGCTCTGATGATGAATTGGTTCATATTGAACGTGATGCTAAATTTTATACATTTAAATATGATAAAGATTTCCCTTTTGAAATTTCAACTACCCGTCCGGAAACAAAATTAGGAGACACAGCAGTGGCAGTCAATCCCAAAGATGAGCGCTATAAAAAATATATCGGCCAGACTTTTACAGCCAATGTCGGCGCTAAGGAGCTTTTAAAAATAAAAATTATTGCTGATCCTGAGGTTGATCCGAATTTTGGCACCGGTGCTTTGGGCGTTACTCCCGCGCATGCTTTGGTTGATTATGAAATGGCGCAAAAAAATAATCTAGCAATTATTCCGGTGATTGGTCCTGATGGAAAAATGACAGAAGAGGCTGGTAATGATTATGCAGGTTTGACTGTTATGGCAGCCAGAGAAAAATTTGTGCAACATTTGAAAGACAATGGTTTATTAAGCAAAGAAGAAGATATTAAACAAAATGTCGGGACTTCTGATCGCTTTGGCGATGTGGTTGAAGTGATTCCCATGACTCAGTGGTGGATAAATGTTAATAAGGAAATTCCCGGACGTAAAAAGTCTCTCAAGGATTTGATGCGAGACGCGGTTACAATTGGCAATAATGGCGATAAGAGCCAGATTATAAATATAACGCCGGATCATTATAGTAAGTTATATATGCAGTGGATAGATAATTTAAGAGACTGGTGCATTTCACGACAGATCTGGTGGGGCCACAGAATTCCTGTCTGGTACTGCGCTGATTGCGGAGAAATAATTGTTTCTGAAAATAAACCGGAAAAATGTACTAAGTGCGGTTTGAATAATCTTAGGCAGGATGAAGATACTCTTGATACTTGGTTTTCATCGGGGCTGTGGACATTCTCTACTTTGGGTTGGCCGGAAAATATTGATGCCAAGGGCAAAAAAATAGGCGACTTAAAAGCATTTCATCCCACGACTTGGATGCAAATGGGTTATGAAATTTTATTTTTCTGGATGGCGCGCATGATTTTAATGACTACCTATATTCTGGAGGAAATACCATTTAAAGACGTCTATATCCACGGGATGCTGCGCGACAAAAATGGGCAAAAGTTCTCCAAGTCATTGGGTAATGGCATTGACCCGATTGAAGTGGCAAATCAATTTGGCACAGATGCTTTGCGCCTCAGCCTGATTTCCGGAACTTCCGCCGGCAATGATTCCCGTTTTTATGAAGAAAAAGTTGAAGGCAATCGTAATTTTGTAAATAAACTTTGGAATATCTCCCGCTTCATTTTAACTTCAGTAAAGGAAATTAAGCGCATTGATAAAAAGCCAAAAGCAAGCACTTTAGCCGATGAATGGATTTTAAATCAATTGGCTGCCTTAGAGATAAATGCTAATAAAGAGCTGGAAGCCAGTAATTTTTCTTTGGCCACTGATTTGCTCAGAGCCTTTACCTGGAATGATTTTGCCGACTGGTATCTGGAAATTTCTAAGATTGAAAAAGATAAAGATGAAATCTTGCTTTACATATTAGAAAGGCTGTTGATTTTATGGCATCCGTTTATTCCGTTTGTGACTGAAGCAATCTGGGAAAATTTTGACGCTGATGATTTATTGATGGTGCAAGTTTGGCCCTCCTCCGCTAAAGCTTCGGAAGGTACAGCCTTTAAGCAATTTAGTTTAATCGTTGATATTATTTCCTTGATTCGCAATCTGCGCGCAGAAAACAAGATTGAACCAGCGAAAAAAGTTAATGTTAGAATGATTGGAGGTAAAAATGCTAAATTGTTAAAGGATCAACTGAGTATAATTCAGGGATTAGCTAGGATTGAAAATCTGGAAATTACTGACAAAGGTGAAAAACCGGCGCAATCAGTTGGCGGTGTTGTTTTTGGCGTAGAGGTTTATATCTTGATGGAAGGTTTAGTTGATAAGGCCAAAGAAACCGAAAGGTTAACCAAAGAAATTGAGCAAATTAAAAATTACATAGTTACTCTTGAGAAAAAATTAGGCAATCAGGAATTTGTGAAAAACGCGCCCAAGGAAGTGGTGGCGGGTGAAGAAGAAAAGCTGGCAGACGCCAAAGGTAAGGTGGTAAAGCTGGAAGAACAGCTGAAAGGTCTGTAAACACCAGGTTTATAAATAAATTTCACGTAGGCGCCACAATATTGTGGCGCCTACGTTGTTTAATTCGCCTGATTTTTTACCAGGATACTTGTTAGCTCTTGGAGTTTCTCGTTATTGGAACGGGAGATTAGCACCACCGGGGAGTCAAAAAGTTCTTTGACTTTTTTCAGGCCGTTGGCAATCAGGGTTTCGCCTGATTCAAACACGCCTAATCCATAATGGGCCGCACCGATTCTTACCAGACTTTCAGTTGTCCCGTGGGAAAAGATAATTTTGGCCTGGGGAAACTCTGCTCTGGCAATCTCGGGATATTCAGCCGCAACAATTATATCGCGATCGTCCCGTAAAGTATCAGTCTGCCCAAAAATAATTAATTTGGCGGGTTGGTCTGATTTTATTTTGGCAAAGTTGAATTCAGCTAAAACCGTCAGTACTGACTGCAGGCCTGTTTCAACCAGACAATCTTTACCGCACAAACCGCAATCAGCCAGGCCTTGATTAATTATCTCAGGAATATGCTGAGGCCTTAACAAAATTGCTTCCTTGATCAGGGGATGGTTGGCAACATCGGCGAAATATTCGCGAGGCTTAAAGTCTGCCGCAATGTTGGCTTTGGCCAAAAGTATTTGGCAATGATTAAACAAGCTGCCGCTAGGAATGGCGATTCTCATTTTTTCCTCCTTGGTTTGATCTCTTTTTGTAACAGCTGTTGGCCACGCAATTCTACTCGACTAAAAAAACAAGTTGAACGGGCTAGACCATTTATTTTGGTGTGACAAACGCCATGGCCTAAAGGTTTGACTAAATAAAGCAAGGAATTCGAATCGCAGTTAAGTCTGACTTCGCAAAGTTGCAGATAGTCGCCTGATGTTTGGCCTTTGAGCCAGCGTTTATTTCTGGAAGTTGACCATAAGCAAACCAAACCAGTTTGCAGGGATTCTTTCAAACAAGATTCGTCGGTGTAAGCTAAAAGTAAAACTTTTTTGGTGCGGTTATCTTGAATAATGACAGGTACCACGGAACATGTTATTCCTTTAACCTTATTAAAATCAATCTGGGTAATCGTGCAGACTTCATTACCTTTTGCCATCTTGAACCTCCTAAGATTGTAAAGAACAAAAAACCCTTCTTGACTTTCAAGAAGGGCAGAGGTCTTATAAATTAAAATAAAAACTTAGCTCTTCTTGAAAACTGAAGAAGAGTGATGAGTACGATTAAAAATTGAATTATATCCGCCGGTGCCGTTATTTAACCAAAAAGCTACGCGGCTAACTGTCGTGGTGCTGACTTTTAACTGCGAGGCAATTTCCCGATAGGCTAGGCCTTGCTTTAAAAGTAAAACTATCTGCCATCTTTCAGCCATGGCTCTTAATTCTTCCAAGGTGCAGAGATCGCGCAAAAACGCCTTGGCTTCAGTTTCGGATTTAAGAGAAACTATCGCAGTATATAGATTGTCTAGATTTTTATTGTTGGAATTTTTCATAATGTTTTATTGTATTACTATAATAACACAAGAAAAAATAGTTGTCAAGTGATTTTAGACAGCTTTGTAAAAAAAAGAGAGATCCTGGGAGGACCTCTTTCGGTTGGACTATTGGAAAACGCCTAGGATTTGGGGCTAGTCGTGAAGAAAGATCTCGTAGAACAGAATCATCACAACCAGACATAACATCATCTTCGCCTCCTTTGGCGTGCGGTTAGAGGTCGATGACCATGAGGCCACCGAACAGGAACAGCGACAAGCACATAAGCGCAACACCCAGATCGCTTCTTTCTTCTTTGGCTGCTTTCACTCTCTCGGTGGTTTCGCTCTGGATCTGGTGGAGCATCGTTTCAGCTGTTACGCTGCTGGTGGCGCCGAGGATGATTTCGATTTTGGCCGCTTCAATCTCGGGTTGGAAGACGACGATAGGCACGACCAGGGCCAGCAGGTAAGCGGTCAAAACGATGACCAGGACCTTGTTTTCCCATTTTTTGGTTGCTTCCATATTCATGTTCATGCTGACTCCTTTTTTAGGGGGTTAGGTAGCAGATGAACTCAAAATTACTATTATATTATAATAGCATATTTTTATGATTTTGTCAATATTTGAGAACAAGAAAAAAAGGGGCTGGTGAGGCCCCTTGGGTTGTGGTTGATGTTGGGCGCTCAGCGATGCTGGGCGCCGACGATGGCCGCGATGGTGCCGGAGACGAGGCCGAGGGCGATCATGCTCTTCCAGGTTTTGGACTGAGGCGACGGGCTGGCCTGGCCGGTGTCGGGGCCGGCGGTGGTGGCGGTGGCGGTGGTCGTCGAGTTCTGGATGGTCTGGTCGGTGCAGGCGGTCTGGTCGGTGGTCGCGGACTTGCAGGAGTTGGTGTTGGTCTGGCTGGCGATGGCCGGGGCGCTGGCGAGGAAGCACATCAGGATAATCAGGGTGGCGATCAGCTTCTTGTACTTGAATCGCTTCATGTCGGGTCCTCCTTTGGTTGGGGGTTTAACATAGGCACTTTCTTTGGGAAAGGCCGCCTTTTCATCTCAAACTATCGAATAAATTAGTTTATCATATATTAAAATATTTGTCAAGGTGTGAATGTTCATAAATTGACATTTTAACTATCTTCTGTTAATTTTAATCATCAGGGTATATTCAAATTCCAGAGGAGGAAAACTCATGCAGATAAAGAGAGGTACCTGGCGGATTGTTCTTTTGATTCCGGCTTTGGGCATTGTCATAAAGTTCCCGCGGATCTATTGGCGTAGAGCATTTGGGAATTTCGTAAGAATTTTGAAAAATAAGATAATGCGGCATCATGAGATATATGATTTTAGCGCCTATACTCCTGGCTCATTTAAGCAATGGATGTTTTGGGCAATTATGGCCAATTGGCTGGAATGGCGTTTTTACCAAAAGTATCATCATCAGTTTTGTGTGCCAACTTATTTTTCTCTCTTTGGCTTTTTGAACATCCAGCAGCTTGTGTCCACTTTGGAAATGGACAGATATGATTTTTGCAATCAGTTTTATTTTTTCCCCAATTGCCAGCCTCTAAGAGCCAATCATCATTTCACAAATCCGGAAAATTTTACTCTGGATTCTGGTAAATTACAGATTCTTGATTATGGCGATCCTAAAGCTCAGGGATTTATTTTAGAAGTTGGAGACCTTGTTCAGTCACGATTTGACCCAAATTTCAGCTGGGAAAAATATCTGCAAGAACAGGAGGCGCTGAAAAACAAATAAGCGGCTTGCATTCCAATGCTTATAGCAAAGGGAAGCGAGCCGTTTTTTAATTATTGACAAATTGTGCTAAATATGCTAATTTAGATGGATAATGCAGTTCTTTAATAAACAAAGTCCCGAGCCTGTTTATGTTTCAATCATGCATTAAAGCAGGTTATCCGATCAACAGGAGGAGAGAGATGTCTAAGTCCAGTTTTATGGCAATCCTGGTATCCTTATTTTTGAGTCTAATGGCCAACACAAACTGCGGTCAGAGGGATCTGGACAGGGATTCGCACAAACCCTGTCACGATCAGGATTCCGATGGGTACTGTAATCGGGATGATTTCTGGCCGGGCTACGATGATGATGGCCAGCTGGTCATCACCACTGATGACCTGGACGGCTATCTCATCAGACAGAGAGGCGCTGACGGTTTCTTCACCAACACGTTGGAAACGGATGGTGCCATGCTGTCGGATCAGGCGGACATTTATGACATGGACTATGATCTGGCCGTGATGGCTCTGCCGCTGGATCCTTATCGAAAGATTGCATGGGACATGGTCGAGGATGTCAGTTTAAAAGTCTTCTTGCTGAATTATGACGAGTTTAGCATTCCCGGCTGGGAGGCTTGTCCGACACAAAGCATTTCGGTTTCCATTAAAATGTCCTCTGATTTGCCGGCATTGCTGGCTTCGGCCTGCAACTGCACGACAGCAGGCAATCCAACGACCTGTACTCCTGAATACTGTTCACTTGGCAATTCCTTTGATGTTGTGGAACCAAGAATTACTATGGTCGATTTGGGCGATGGCTGGTTTGAGCTCAGTGGTTCTGTCCTCTTGGATTCCATCCGAGACGCCAGTGAGACCCAAGATTATTTGGTAATCAGCCTAAATTCATATTGCTCAGGTGGCTATTACGTGGGCTGGAAGCCGGTTGAAATTGAAGATTCCGGCAATCATGGAAACAGCGGCAATTTGCCGACCATTGAATTTTTCTTTTCCCGGTAGACTCATTCGGCTCGCTTGCAATAGCGGGCCGTTTTTTATTGACAAAATTAATAAAAGTGTTACATTATCAACATCCATTACGAAAAGGAGGAAGCAATGGCCAAAAAGAAAGCTTTTTTTGTAACTACTGCGTTATCAACTTCAGGTATCCTGCTATGTCAGGCCTTGGAAAAGGAATTGGGCTGCGGTCTGACTATCTATGAGATTGATGAAGAAGAAACTGTGCAAAAAGAATTGGGTGATGATGTTGAATGCATCATTATCTCTTTGGAAGCCCCGGTTGACATGGAAGACCTAAAAAACATTTACAGAAAATGGCGCTCTGCCTGGCCTGCCATGCCCATGATCTTTCTTATTCCGGATACAAACATGGAGTATGATTTTATCAAAGGTGATCTGGACTTTATCTTTGAGGATGAATATCAGAACTTCAGCGACTTGGTAATGATGCTGAGCAAGGTTATTGAGTGACTAGGTAAATTAGGAATACGCGGCTCTTCTGAAGAGGAGCCGCTTTTTATTGACAATTTTGTAATAGCCTGTTAATTTTGCCTTAGTTTCCTATGCTTTGGAAAATTTAGGTTTAAAGTCAAGGAGGAACAAAAAGTGAGAATATTGTTTGTGGACAGTCATTCGTGCGCGAAAACATTCGCCGATATTTTACAGGATGAAGGCCATGAAGTTGTGGGCGCTTTAAATCCTTCAGATGCCAATGGGTATTGGATTTACAACCCGGGTAATTTTGACTGCATTATCATTGATGTTACCGGTACCTATGTTGGTTTGACCGAAGCTGAACAAAAGCAAACCAAAGATGGATGGACAACAGGCTGGATATGGCTGAAAAATTACATTCTCAAGGAAAAGCCCGATTTTGCCTCACGAGTAATCATCTTCTCAACATCTGAATCCTTGGAGATTTTGGATGAAGCCGACCCCTCAGCCAGGCAAAAAGTCAGGATTGTCTGCAAAAACGGTGAAGGTTCAGTAACAGAAGCCTTACTGGCAGAACTGGAACAGATAAGTAACCTGGCGCTATGTTAAAAAAGTTCCCAAGAACCGCCCTTGCGGTTCTTTTTTTATTTGAAAATTTAGGCTATTTATGGTAAATTGGTTATATAATGAATGTTTAACCACAGATTCTATTCACTGATTGCACTGATTATTTTCTGTGTTATCTGTGATAATTTATCAGTGGTTTATAATTCCCAAATATTATGACTAAAGTCATCACTGACGAACAACAAATTGAAAAAGTTTTAAGCAGGGGAGTGGAAACCATCTATCCTGACAAGGATTCTTTAAAAAAAGTTTTAATGTCCGGAAAACGCATTAAATTGTACTGCGGATTTGATCCCACGGCAACCTCGCTTCATATTGGCAATGCCCTTAATATCCGCAAGCTTGCCAAGTTTCAGGAGCTCGGGCATGAAGTTATTTTTTTAGTTGGCGATTTCACTGCCATGATCGGTGATCCGACTGATAAAAAAGCAGCGCGCACCCAGTTAAGCCGCAACCAGGTTTTAAGTAATTGCAAAAGCTGGAAAAAACAGGCGCAGAATTTAATAAAATTTTCCGGCAGTAATCCGGCAAAATTAATGTACAACAGCAAATGGCTGGGTAAAATGAAATTTGCTGATGTCCTGCAACTGGCTTCCCATTTTTCCGTCCAGCAAATGATGGAACGCGATATGTTCCAGAAAAGACTGGCAGATGAAAAGCCGGTTTTTATCCATGAATTCATGTATCCTTTGATGCAGGGCTATGACAGCGTGGCTCTGGATGTTGATCTGGAAATCGGCGGCAATGACCAGACTTTTAATATGCTGGCCGGACGCACCTTAATGCGGGTATTAAAGGATAAGGAAAAATTTGTTTTAACTCAGAAATTGCTGACTGACCCGACCGGCAAAAAAATGGGCAAGACAGAAGGTAATATGATTAATCTGACTGATACGGCTGAAGATATTTTCGGCAAAGTCATGTCCTGGACTGACCAGATGATAAAAATCGGCTTTGAAATTTTGACAGATATTCCTTTGGAAGAAATTGAAAAAATGGGCGAGGCCATGAATAAGGGCGCCAATCCGCGAGATTTTAAATTACAGCTGGCATATGAAGTGGTTAAAATTTATAAAGATGCTGATTCTGCAGAAGCCAGCCGTGATAATTTTATTAAAGTTTTTTCGCAGGGGCAAAAGCCGGAAGAAATTAATGAGTATAGAATAAAAGTTAGTGCGGGTAACTTTTCTGTGGCAGGTAATTTAATTAATATTCTTGTTGAAACAGGTTTGGCGTCATCTAAGTCTGAAGCTCGACGTTTAATTGAACAAAAGGGCGTAAAATCTAATGATGTGGTGATTGAAGATGTAAATCAGGTTCTGACAAAAGGTAAACATTTGATCCAAAAAGGGAAAAGATTTTTTGTAAATGTCATTATTGAATAAGGTTTAAGTATGGGGAATTGAGCCTAAATTTTTATATTATTTTAAATGGGTAAATTTAGCAACAGGATAATTAAATATCAGGTAGCAGTCAATAAACTCGTGCCAGTCAAGTGGCACTTGTTTTTGCTTCTGTTTGTATTTTCAATCTTTAATACTTCTCTGGTTTTTTTCCGTATCTATTATTCTTCTTTCTCCACTTTCAGATTTTTAATCTGGAATTTGCTTCTTGCCTGGATTCCGTATCTGATCAGCCTGGCAGTAATTAAATATTCTGCTAAAATAAATAATAAGATTTTTATTATTTTGCTGATTTTTTGCTGGCTGCTATTTTTCCCCAATGCGCCGTATATTTTTACTGACCTGTTCCATTTACGGCCGCGCGGAGACGTGCCTTTTTGGTATGATATGATTCTGATTATCTCATTTGCGATTAACGGCTGGTTTTTGGGCATAATTTCCCTGATTAATATCCAGAATTACATTAAAAATTCCTGGAGTTTGGCCAAAAGCTGGGTAGTTGCGATCAGCGCATTATTTCTGGCCAGCTTTGGCATTTATTTAGGACGCTTTTTGCGCTGGAATAGCTGGGATCTGTTATTCAATCCTCTCAGTCTGCTAGCTGATGTTTGGGAACGGATAATTTATCCGCTTGAACACTTTGGCACTTTTGCCTTTACTGTTCTGATATTTGTTTTCTTATCCTTAAATTATTTAATTGTCAGGGCAATTGTAAAAGATAATTAGAAACAGCCAAACTTAAGGGCTGTTTTTTTATAACAAAAATATGAACAAAAAATTATTTTTAATAAGCCTGTTTTTCTGTCTGATGTTTGTTATTGTATCGCCGGCTTGCGCTCATCAGCCTCGTCTGGTTTCCGATCCGGGAATAATAATGGTTAAAAATCCGGAAATATCTCAGGCTTTTTACGGCAACTTAATTGGCCAGCCGCAATTATTCCAGCTTAGTGAAAAGGAACCCTTTAATTTATATCTTAATATTTTAGCGCCTGACTTGGCAGATAGTCGCAAGGATTTCACGGTTGATGTTTTTAGAGGCAAAGATGCTGTCGCGGATAAAATGATTTATTCTTTGGATGGCAAGATTTTTGACTGGGTATATTTTTATGAAGAGTATGGCGGGGACGGATATTTGAAGGGTCCGGAATTAAGGCAAAAAGTCGAAGCCGGCGATTATTTGATCAGAGTTTCTAATCCACAAAATATGGGTAAGTATTCTCTGGCAATCGGTGAAATTGAATCATTTCCTCCTGCTGAAATTATAAATACAATCATTACTTTGCCTCAGATAAAATCCCAAATTTTTAATAAATCTCCCTGGAGCGCCTTGGCAAATAAAATTGGCGAGTTTTTAGGAATTGGGCTAGTCATTATAATAGTAGTGATAATTATTGTTGTTTTACTGATTAAGAAAGTCAAAAAGGTTTTAAGAAAAAAGAGGAATTAATTTCGGGTACCACCGAATTCATTCGGTGATCAGACCTTGCACATACAACCCCGAATAAATTCGGGGTTACCCTGCGGAAGTTGTTCCATACAAACGCGCAGTCTCGGGGTTACCCCATAAGAGTTTTTGGGGGTATCACTGAATTCATTCAGTGATTCGTACTTGCACATACAACCACGAATAAATTCGGGGTTACCCCATAGGAGTTTTTTGGGGGTATCACCGAATTCATTCGGTGATCCGACTTTGCTCATACAACCCCGAATAAATTCGGGGTTTACCCTGCGGAAGTTGTTCCACACAAACGCGCAGTCTCGGCGTTACCCCGAGAATGACGGGCGAAAATGCCCTTTTCCCTTGGCTAGCGATAGCAACAAGCCTCAATGCTTAGCATTGGCGTATACCCGGGCGCTTGACAAAAATCATTTTTTAAGATAAAATGTAAAATTGTCAGTTTTGGATTCTTTGAAAAGTTCAACCCCTAACCGAAGGAGGGACTCATGTCCATTAAATTGGAATTGAGCATGCGGCCGATCCCCACGACTGTGCAGCGCCTGGAAATCGTACCCGATTATCTGGGCAAGGTTTATGAACTCATCGATTACTGGGAAAGCCAGCCCAAGTGTGAAGTCAAACTGATGATCCGCGGCAAAGAAGAAACAATCAGCTTTGTTTATGCACCGCCGTCTCTTCTCAGTTATATTCACGATGGTGAAGCTTTCGGCGCCTATCTGGGCAATATGTTTTTTATCAATGCCAATATCGGCGAAAAGCGTCCTTATTGGTCGCCGTATATTTTGTTGAAACTTTGGTCGGAAAAATATATTGACGAGGGCCTGGATGAAACCGGCAAAGTCAAGCATTTGCAGTCTTTATGGGCAACAATTCGTTTTGCCGGCACTCAGATGCAGGAAAATGAACTGCGGGAATTTCTTTCCGCGTTAATGAAACATGAACGTTCCGGCTATTTCAAGCTCGATCAGGAAGTCCGCTCCTTTATTGAAAATGGCGGCGGCGATCCCAAAGAAGCGAAAAGAAAGTATCTGGAAAATCACCATAAGAACCTTTGGGTTGTCAGAGGCCGCATCGAGGAAGATCTGGTTTCGGCATTTGGCATTGCGGCTTTTGACGGCTACCGTAATCATGCGGAAGCGATTATCTCCGTGGTCGGCGAACTGGATGAGAAAAATCTTTACATCATGGCAGTATTTTTGCATCATCTGGCAACGCTTGATCCGGGCGTGGAATTGATTGTTCAGCCGCCTTTTTCGGCTCTGGCCTATACCCTTACCAGGGACTGTAACGGTTTTGTTGATTTGGTTAAATTTCTGGATGATCCTCAGTGTCGAGCCGGCGAAGACGTGATTTGCCGGTTGCCTTCCAACCGTAAAACCTGGCAGGCTTTGTCCAAGCGCATTACCTATCGCATCTGCAAAGCAGAGGAAAAAGTCAGGGCGCTGATTGCCAGCGAGCAAAAACGCCTGGCTGAAACCCTCAATACTGCTACGCAGGCAAATCAGCAGTTTGAACAGCAAATGGCCGTGGCCCAAACAGCCCTGGCCAGAGTGGATGGATTTGATGCCGCTAAAAATATTCTGCAGGAGGCTGGCACCAAATTCCAGCAAGATATTGAAACTTTGAGTTCGGTCAGCAAGATTACTTCTCAAAATCTTGCCCAATTGAATCATTTACGGATGATTCTGGATTCACAGGTTTAAAGAATACAACCGCTTATGTCTTCGGACGTAAGCGGTTTTTTATATCCTAACAGGAAACCCCGCCTGAAGGAGCGGCGAGAAGCGAGCCGCGACCGAAGGCGGGGATGAATGTGCTTAGCACACGTTAAGTGTGCTAAGCTGTTAGCATGAGAATTCGGCATCTAAATCATA
>JAPLYG010000014.1 GCA_026395685.1 Candidatus Parcubacteria bacterium | reverse complement strand
CCTGTTTTTTTTCTGTTCCCTTCTGGCGATACTGAGGAATTTGAATGTCGGGAAAAAGGTCCGGAAAAGGATTGATAAAGTATTGTTCTATCACCGGTAAATCTTTGGTGGCCACAACACTGACGACACTGGAAGAAACGTCTTTCACCACTTTTATTATTGATTCATCTCGGGTTAGCGGAGTTGGCGCGGCCTGCTGCTCCTTGCTTTCAGTCGGCACTATTTTTTCTATGACCCGGTTAATGGTCTGGGTAAAAGGCGCCGGCGCCTGATTAACCAAACTGACTGTAACAATGCCCGTCACCAAAGAGGTGACGAAACTGACGAGCAAAACCAGCATTATTAATTGATTTTTTGTAAGATTATCCATTTATACTAATATTTTATTTTAAATTATTTATTGTGTCAAATTTTTTTGCTCCTATAATTTTCCACGGCTTTTTTAAAGGCCTGGTCCGCCATCACCGAACAATGAAATTTACGGTCGGGAATGCCTCCCAGACGCTCGGCAATGTCTTTTGGCGTTATTTTCAAGGCCTCGTCTATGGTCATTCCTCCGTCCTTGGTAATCATTTCCGAAAAAACAGAGGTGCTGGCAATGGCAGTGGCACAGCCCCAGGTCCGCCATTTAAGTTCTTTGATTCTATTTGTTTCGGGTTCCACCTTAATCCATATTTTCATAATATCGCCACAGGCAAAACTGCCCACCTCCCCCATTGCGTCAAATTCTCCCTCTTTGGGTTCTTCAGTAATAAAATTTTTGGGATGAAAAAAGTGGTCTTTAACTTTTTCCGAATAATACCACTGATTTACATCAGGCATAATACTAATCTACAAAATTTACACGAATAATACAAATTTTTTAATTAAGGACACGTTTTGGACTAATATACTTTTGACGGAAATTAACAATCAGTCCTAATTTCTTGTTGCCAGAAATTAAATATCTTTTCATCTGGAAATAATCTTCTTTAGTAATTATTCTTTTTGCTTTAAGGTCTAATATAATTTTATCTTCAATCAAAAAATCTGGAATATTTCTTCTTTCTTTTTCTTCTTCAAAAGACGGGTTAAACGGCTTTTCTCTAAAATAACTTATATTGTTTTCCTTTAATAGGCCTTCCAGCGCGTCAGCATATGATTTTTCATTTCTAAATCTACCAAGTTGATTATGAACATTAAAACATAGTCCGCAAATTTTATATGATAGGTCGGGATATAAAACTTTGCTATCTATTTTCGTATGTTCCATGATATTTTTTTGATTTTATTCTTGTATCCGCAGAAACTTATTAAAGTCTTCAACATTAGTAATTCCATTTTCCAATACGGCTTTGTAGATCAGTTTTCCGTTAATTCCTTTGGTGTATTTCTTATTCTCTTTCATTGCTTCTTTAATCTCAAGAATCGCGATTCTTTTTATATCATCCGGCTCTTGATCAAGTAATTTCTTAAAATGTTCGGTTAATTCAGTTGTTCTGTCATATTCCGAAGTAATGAGCCATATGTCCATCTTCCATAACTGATTGTTAATGGGTACCCAGGGTTGGAAGTAATAACCTTTTATCGGAGTTATAGTCTTATCTTCAAAATCAACCCAATTCGCAAAGTTGAAATCCCTAAAATATTTCAAATTCATTATTTTAGATTGAATATCTATGACCTTATTCCAATCGTGCTTTTCAGTAATAACAAAGAGGTCTAAATCTGGCCGCAACATAACATCAAGTGCATAACTACCGCTGATCTTTACCTTTCCATAATCCTTAAGAATTTCAACTATATCAGATTCTTTCAAAATCATGTCGGCCTGTGCTTTTATCTTTTTAGATTCTTTTAATAACCTGTGCATATTTCTATTTTAATTTATTCGTTGCATTCGAATATCATTCGTTGATTTGTATTATGCTTTTACTGCTGAAATACTTCTTAATTTTTTAATAATGGCTGGTAAAATTTTAAGCACATAATCAATATCCCTTTTTGTGTTGCATTTGCCCAAGGTAAAGCGCAAGGAGCCATGGCCGTACTGATGAGGCCTGCCCAGCGCCATTATCACGTGGGACGGCTCCAGGCTCTCAGAAGTGCAGGCAGAGCCGGTGGAGCAGGCCACACCTGCTTCGTCAAGATACAAAACAACGGATTCGCCCTCAACGCCCAATATGGAAACATTTATATTATTGGGCAGACGCTGAACAGGGTGACCGTTTAAAAAAGTTTTTGGAATTTCTGCCAAAAGTTTTTTGATAAAATAGTCGCGGAGAATTGTGAGGCGTTTTGATTCTTTGATTCTGTCTTTTTGAACCAGCTCAAACGCTCTTGCCAGACCGACAATGGCGGGCACGTTTTCCGTTCCCGGCCGCATTCTCTTTTCCTGTTCCCCGCCAAAAAGAATCGGCTGTAATTTAATGCCCTTTTTAACGTACAAAAATCCTATTCCCTTTGGCCCGTAAATTTTTGACCCGTTAACAGTCATTAAATCAACTCCCAGTTTGCTAACATTAAGATCTTCGTATCCAGCGGCTTGGCAAGCATCAGTGTGAAAAAGCACGTTTTTTTTATGAACAATTTTGCTTATTTCCGCGATTGGCTGAATCGTGCC
>JAPLYG010000018.1 GCA_026395685.1 Candidatus Parcubacteria bacterium | reverse complement strand
GGACACTGGCTGCAATAGCCTCCGCTACACTGGCCTTGACCGCAATCGTCATTAACAGTACATTTAATAGCTGTCCTGGCCATTATATTCAGAGGATCAACCGGCAATTCTACTCCCAGCTGCTTGCTTAATGTATCTTTCCAGGACGGCCAGGTGGAAATAGACATCTTGGGCACATAGGTGCCGGCCTGCAAATTTAAAGTTCCGGAAAAATTACTAAAAATATTGCTTACTGTATAAAAATCAGCCTTTCTGACAGTATCGCGCCTGATTTTATCTTTGACCACCTCTGCCTGCTTGCTTAAGCAATATGTATTAACAATATTTTTATTAAATTTCAGATTCTTGAGCATCTGGTTGAATATTTCCTTCATTTGCGGCGAAGCATTTTGGTTATAGGCCAGAACATAAATATTGGTATAAAAATCTGGAAAAGTCTTAGCAGGATCAGGATTGGCCACTAAATTGCCGGCCTGGACATAGACTGACCGGCCGTCCAAAACTCCGCGATAACCGTCAACCGTGATATTGGATACATTGGTGGCGGGATTTTTGACATTGGCAAAATACCAGTCCCGCGCGCTTTTATTTTCCGGGTTGGGATAAATGCGCAAGCCTATTAAATCAGTCTTGGTTAAATCATCCACATATTCCACGGGAAATAGATATTCTTTAAGTAAATTTTCTGCCTGTGCTTCACTTTTTTGCAAAACAACAAAAAAAGACAGCAACGATAACAGTACTATCATTAAAATTGAATATTTAATTTTTATTATATTTTTCATAATACTTCAAATTTTAGAGGACTATCTCGCATTCTGAACCATTCCAAGTATACTGTTCGGGATTGATACAACTAAACACGCAGTTACAGGACTGGTCATTAGCACAGTCAGAAGTCAACGATGTTTCCTGATATTCAGCTTGAGTATCTTCTGCCGGCAAATATGAAGTGCCGCCAGTCCATCTTTGAGTATAAAGAGGCAGCCACCATTTAGTATTTTGGGGCAGATCAAAATTATCCTCACAACTGAATATTTTGGTATTAGGCAAGCAATTATCTTCGTCTATATGGTAATCATTCGGACAGTTGCAGATATTGCCATCCCAGACATAGCCTGATTTACATTTAAACTGGCAAGAGGTACTGCTCGCTGACAAATTAAATTCTGTAATCGGATCATCCTCAGGAAACCAGACATTGTTAACCCATTTCTGATCATAAGACGAAACAGAGTTATACATATAAGCGCCTGATTGCAGGGGCTGACAATTATATGTTTTGCTGCTTGTACTGCAGTTGCCATTGCTCTCATGATATCCTTCTTTGCACACGCAAACACCCTTGCTGTTTATAATCGCATTGGCCACGCATTCAGTGGCAAAAGCTTCGCTCCAATCATCACCCTGCCAGACTGTCTGCTCTTTAACTGACAATGATTGAGTCACTTCCACATCTTTGGTATCAGGTTCGCATTTACCGCCAATAGCATGATAATTAGTTCTGCAGCTTTTACAGCTTATGCAACGCTTGTCCGGATCTTGCCCGGCAAGATAATCGCACCCTTCCCCGCATCTGACTAAACCGTCACCGCAGTAATTCGGCTGCCAGGAGCCGGCATCGCAAAAGCAGTTGGTCGCATTGCATTTAACACCATCTTTGCTGATACACCTGCCCTGCTCATAAAATACTTCATTTTTTAAACATCCTAAAATGCAGCGCTCTCCGCCGGTAGCAGGCAAAACAATTTCCAGATATTCATATCTGAATGCTATTTGTCCGGATTTAAAGCGATATATATAGCCGTCGACATCAAAATATTTTTTTTCTCTTTCATTCCAGCAGGTTTTAGGGTCATAACCCTCAGGACATTGGCTGCAATAGCCTCCGCTACACTGACCTTGGCCGCAATCTTCATTTACGATGCATTTAATCGCTGTCCTGGCCATTATATTTAGGGGATCAACCGGCAATTCTACTCCCAGCTGTTTGCTTAAAGTATCTTTCCAGGAAGGCCAGGTGGAAATAGACATATTAGGCACATAGGTGCCTGCTTGTAAATTTAAAGTCCCGGAAAAATTACTAAAAATATTTTTAACCTTATAAAAATCTGCTTTTCTTAAAGTATCACGCCTGATTTTATCTTTAATTATTTCTGTTTGTTTTTCCAGGCAATATATTCCTAAAATATTTTTATTAAATTTTAAATTTTTCAGCATGCTGTTAAAAATCTGAACGGTTTCCGGAGCAGCGTTTTGATTATAGGCTAAAACATAAATATTGGTATAAAAATCAGGAGATGTCTTATCAGGATCAGAATTGACTACCACATTGCCGGCCTGAATATAGACTGACCTGTTATCTTTGACTCCGCGATAGCCGTCAACTGTAACTTCAAGCAGGCCGGCAGAAGGATTGGCCACATTATCCTGATACCACTGGCGCGCACCTTTATTTTCTTTATTTTTATATATCCTCAAACCGATTAAATCCGCCTTGATCACCTCCGAAGACTCAATCGGAAAAAGATATTCCTTGAGCAAATCCAAAGACTGCGCCTTGCTTTGCCGTGGTACTGAAAATAACGATAACAATAACAATGGAATTATAATTTTTCTCATAATATAAGCTAAAAACCTATGCCTAAATTATTGCGACACGCAATTATCATCCTTCCAAACATAGCCGGAAGCGCATTTGAATCTGCAGGTATAAAATGAATTTGTCGTGTCAGGATTATATACAGGAGCCTGCGGCACAGGGTAATATGAAGTAATATTCCAATAGGGGGAAAATGAACCATTATAAGTCCACAAGCTATTGGGTGGTTTTGATCCGCACGAATATACAGGAGAAATTGAGGGTATACAGTTTATCCCATCCCAAACATTTGAAGCACACGTATATTGGCAGATTTTTGTTAATCCGCCAGAACTTTTGCTATATTCTGTAGTCTGAGGCATTGGGAGATAAGAACTTCCCGACCAATCAGCCATGTAATAATAAGTGCCAGCTGATGACATATTGGCAGTCCAAGCAGTGTTTATCGGTTTTGAACCGCAATAATAACTAACTGATGAAGGGATGCAATTTTTGGAAATCTCATTCCACGAATAATTCGATGCACACTTGAACATGCAGGGGCCTGAATTTGTACCATGGGTAGGTACTGCCTCTCTTGGTAACCATGTTCCGGATGTACTATCATATGTTTGAGTATATGTGCTGGAAGAAGCGTAAAAAGCTGCCTTATCGGGTAAACTTCCGCAAGTATAGATCCTTGATGTAGGAGGAGTTCCTGTTTTAATACAATTACCGGAAGTATAACTATATGTTGGCGCGCATTTATAATTGCATTTATTGGAATCAATATCTGACACATTGTATATTGTCGGTGTTGCCACCGGTGTCCAAGAGCCGGAATCAAAATTTTGGCTATACAACTTTGTAGTTGTAGTTGTTCCGTCAGTCCAGACAGTGTTAGCTGGCTTAGATCCGCAAGTAAAATTGCGGGGTGACGTTATGCAAATATTACCTTCCCATCTAGTAGAATTAACACAATGATAATAACAGCTATTAGGCTCATTATTTTGTGCCACATCGCCGAATTGAGTCGGAGTGGCTGGCGGCGTCCAAATTCCATTAACTAAATTTTGAAGATATGTTCCATTAGACAATCCCCAGGCCGTATTGTCGGGACTAAAACCGCAATTATATGGGCGCGGACTTTGCACACAAAAATATCCATCCCAAACATAACCTGCCTTGCATTTCCAGTGACAGCTTGCAGCCACATAAGTATCATCATGGAATGTCGCCGCAGCCGACGGTTCCCACTTTTTGGTAATGCTGTTATAGGTTTGAGTATAGCTGCCAGCGCTGTTCCACTCATAATTTTCCGAACTTGAAGGAATTCCGCAATAATATGTTCTTGCTGGCGCAGCAATACAAGCGGTTCCATTCCAGTTATATCCGCTCTTGCAAACAAAATTGCAGTCGCCTACTTCTGAAAAATTAAACTCGGCAGCCTTAACTTGAGGTTTATAAAACCCGGAACCAGAATCCCAAATCTGGCTGAAAGTTCCGTTTTTAGCGCCGTCATTCCAGTTAGTATTATCAGGCTTTGTGTTGCACGTTCCGGTCTTAAAATTACTTTCACAAGTCTGGCTGAGAGCAAAATGATAATCAGTTAAACAGAGGAAATGGCATTCGCCTGCTGTTTCATTATATTCCAGAGGCGGTGTTTGAGGATAAAAGGCAGAACCATTCCAAGTCTGAATAAAAAATCCGCCTATGCCGTCGTCATTCCAATTGGAATTTAAGGGCTGAGTGCCGCAGGGTAATGTATGTGCCTCTGCGTCACATGATGATCCATGCCATATGTAATGCTCTTTGCATTTAAAGTGGCAATCGCCAGCAACCGTGTCATTAAACTCCTTGGGAGGATCAGACGGATCCCAGTCATTTGTTCCCGGGTTCCAGGTGCGGCTATAATTGCCGGGATCAGAAGTATAATTCCAATCAGCATTTAAAGGCAAAGTTCCACAGGAAGCTGTTCCAGCTGCCGGCTTACAAATGGAACTTTCCCAGACAAAATTCAGTTTACAGGTAAAATGACATTCGCCTGATTCAGTATTATTAAATTCAATAGGCCTTGTTTCCGGATTCCATTTATTGGTAATAGGATCCCAGATCTGGCTAAACGTTCCATTATTGCCGCCGTCATTCCAGTCAGAATTATCTGGCTTGGCGGCGCAAAAAGCATCCTGCGTTTTTGGCTCGCAGCTATTGCCATCCCAGAATAAATTATCTTGGCATTTATAGTGGCAGGCTGTGGTAGTCTGCTGATCATTGTGAATTGTAATTGAATCCACCGGATCCCAATCGCTTCCCGCCCATTTTTGATGATATTTAAAAACAGTATTCCACTCGGTATAATCAGGCTTTTCCAACGGGCATTCCCAGTCTCTTTCTTGAGCTATGCATTTGGTACTATCCCATGAATAGTTGAAAGCGCATTTATAATGACAATTTCCTTCTTCAGTACTGAATTTTGTTTCAGCAGCAGGAGGATAAAAGGCTGAGCCATCCCAAGTCTGCCAAAAACTGCTTACCCAAAACCATTGTGTACCCGGCTCAAGTTTGGGATCACAGATAAATTCCTTGACTTTAGCATTACATTGATGGGTATTTTGATCCCATTCATAATTATCTTTACATTTAAATTGGCAGGAATCAGCCGACGCTATAGTGTCATTATAAAAAGGAATGGAATCAGGAGGATACCAGCCATTGCCAGTATATTCCTGCTCATACTCTGAAACCTCAAACCATTTTGCATGATCAGGCAAAAGACTGGCTTCACATTTAAAGGTCTTGATTTCCGGATTGCATCTGCCTTCTGCCGAATCCCATACATAATTTTCCTTACATATATAATGACAGGCTGTTTGAGTCTCCTTTTCATTATATTCGGCGGAAGCTTCCGGCGGCTGCCAAGAGGTTCCATCCCAAGTCTGGATATAAGCAGCTGCCTTATTCCATTGGGCATTATTGATCAGGCCGGTACAAGTAAAAGGTTGATAATCAGCTACACATTTGCTGACATTATCCCAGGTATAATTTGGTTCGCAAATAAAATGGCAGGCTTCAGTAGCCGGTTCATTGCTAAAAATTGTATCGCTTGCAGGCGGCAGCCAGACATCATTTTGCTGTGACTGTACATAAAATGACACGCTATTCCAAACAGTATGCTCGGGCTTGGTGTCGGTCAAACAAGTATAAGTCTGAATCGGAGTCAGGCCTTCACAATCTTTTTTACTTTCATTCCAGGTATCATCGTCCAATGCGCATTTAAAGCGGCATTGATCGTCTTTTGCTTCCACATTATAGTCTGTTATCAAATCTTTAGCCGGAAGCCAATCCTGTAAATCTTTATCCCATTTTTGCGTATAGGCAGCCACACTATTCCAAACAGTCCTTACTCCGGGTTTAAGCGGACAAGTATAGATTCTCGTACTCTCGGCGCAATAATGGATTCCGTCTTCATCTGTTTCTTCATGAAAATTTATAGAGCAAATACAAATATTATCAATAATCTGGGCATTAACCTTGCAGTTGGTGGCATAAGGCTCACTCCAGTCTGTTCCTGTCCAAACCTGTTCTTCGCTCACAGATAAATCCAGGGTCAGCTTGTCTACCGGCCGTGTTGCCGGCTGACACTTTCCAGCCACTAAATTATAATGGTCATAACAGCTCAAACAATGCAGGCATTGCTCACCTTCGCATTTTTCCTGGCACTGGAGAATATTATCTCCGCATTGCACTGTTCTCCACTCTCCCGCATCGCAAACCTGGCCAAGAGTGCTAATACACACTCCCTGCTTGTAAAAGTTTCCGTCTTTGACACAGCCCAAACCGCAGGCATTGTTTTGATTGTCAATAATGCCGCGAAAGCTGATGCTCTGATACTCATAAGATAAACTGACTACTCCGCGATCTTCACGATTATCATAAGCATAGTAAAGCCCCGGAATATTGCCATAATAGCTTTTATTTTTTTCATCCCAGCAGGTATTGGCATCATAGCCAAGCGGACAATCGCTGCAATAGCCATTGGCGCTACATCTGCAGTCGCTGTCTTTCGTGCATCTTTTCATGGTTACCGCCATAACATTGAGCGGATCAACCGGCAGATCAACACCCAACTGCTTGCTGAAAGTTTGCTGCCAGGACGGCCAGGTGGAAACTGACAATTGAGGCACATAAGTGCCTGCTTCCAGATTCAATTTGCTTCCATTTATGCCTAATGCCTTACCGATATAATATAAATCAGACTTCCTGACAGTATCGCGCCTGACTTTATCTTTTGTCGCTTGTGCCTGGGCATTGAGGCAGAAAGACTGCATGATATCTTTATTGAATTTAAAATTGTAAACTATGCTGTCAAAAATCTGCGCTGTTTCTTTGCTGGCATTTTGGTTATAGGCTAAAACATAAATATTCGTAAATAAAACCCACTTGTCCGTATTATCCGCTGCTAAATTTCCGGCCTGAACATAAACTGAACGTCCGTCTCTGATGCCGCGGTAACCGTCAACTGTGACATCAGCAATAAATTCGGCAGGATTGGCAACGTGATCAAAATACCATTCCCGAGCGCTTTTATTTTCCAGATTTTCATAGATTCTTAAGCCGATTAAATCATCCTTTGTCACATCTTCAAATTCTATGGGAAAAAGATATTCTTTGAGCAAACCCGAAGATTCCGCTCCGCTTTTCTGCGGAACGGTTAACAAGGCTAACACGAACACTAACGATAACAATGAAATTTTAATCGTCTTTTTCATTTATCGCATTTTATCATTTATTCAATCTTTTAATCTTTCCTACAACTGGCAGCCGATGCATCCTGCACCGGGTAAAAGTTCATCTTCCTTATCGCGGCAATAATAAGTCTTGCTCCCATATCCTTTATACGTTTCCAGATCTTGCTCATCAAAAATCCAAAGATTAGTACAATTTATATAATCAACTTTAAATATTTCGCTATAAAGCACCGTACTGCCTCTGGCCTGTGCTTCTGCCACCAGCAAGCTGGTATTTTCATCAGCCTTAATAGGCAAAATAGTGGCATAAGTCACTCCGGATTTATTTTGCACCACCAAGGGATTATCCTTTTCATTATCATCAAAAGAATTATAAATATTTAACATGCTTTCAGGATCGGAAGCAGCTGATTTTACCCAGCGGAATGTAGCGCTTAATCTGTATTCATTATTCCCCTTAGTTATTATTGGCTCAGTTTTATAGGCATGCTGATTCTGGTTAACCTTTGATTCCTGGTCATAATCAGCAGGAGTATTACCCTCTAAAATAGCCGGCAAAGCACAATCGTTTTTCCCTGCGCAGCGGAAAATGTCAGTCGGAGTTTCTGTTGGCAAGGGGAAAATCTGATCAGCAAATCTTTCCGTCCCTACAATAATAGGATTACGATAGATTAAATACGACAAATCACTAACCTCACAAATGCCAGTACTATTATTACCGCTAGTGCCGTCAGTGGTAAAGCCAAAGACATAACCCTGATAAGCCTTGCCAGCACCATCTACTATGGTAATTTTTGAACCATATGGCGCAGTAGTGTAATCTAACTTATTTTTAGCCAAATCCATTACCTGCCCGCTGATTTGCACAATATAATCTTTCTGCGGGGAAAGCAGAGCGTCTCCTGTCAATTCCAGTGAAACGCGGGTAAATGTCTTTCCGCCAGCTGAAATATGATTGTAGGTTACTTCATATTGATCTGCCTTCAGCAAGGTTGGTTCACAGGTTACTGCCAGTGCTGTCTGTTGATAGCCCAATAATTTGGAGATCAGACCACTGACAAAAGCAAACGCCTGCTTAGCCAAAGGCTCATCTTTTACCAATGGCCCGCCAGTGCAGCTGCCCAGCTTAAAATTATCTTTGGTAATCGTATTGGAATTAATCACTTCATTAAAATCAATATCTATAATTCCATTTCTGCAAAAATCCGTGGCAGAATCAGTCGGAATGGTTTTCTCCACCTGCGGCGGTGTCTTATCAACTCCGCAAAGTGTAATATCAAACTTACATTGATTTGTTGCGCCCTTGGCATAACAGCCCAAAGTTCCGGTTGCGCCCAATACGTCTGTTACACTTGCGCAAGTAGCCCCGTTTAAAAGAGGTAGGTCAGCAGCATCTAAATCGCATTGCTCACCGGCATCAAGTACTTTATTGCCGCACAGCAGATCCGCTGCAGACTCACAATCTTCCCCAACAGCATCGCAGACTTGGATTGAACAGTTCTGGCATTGAATAGTGCAATCATCCGGCGCTTCATATAAAGAACACTGATCAAGGCCAGAAGCAAACAAGCTACCGTCGCAAAGTTCACCCTCATCCAATATTTCATTATTGCAACTGCAAAATCTTGCGCCGACCGCAGAATTATCAACTATAAAATTCCCGGTTTTCAATAAATATGACCCGGTACCAAGGACAACAGTGCCGGAAATAGTATCGTTAGTAAGATCATCTGGCGCCGAACCAAACTCTCTTTGAGGCACTTCCGCAATTACACTATCATAGTCTTCATTCAAATAATTATCAGAACATGACCACATCTCGCTTGCCTGGCAGGTTGTGCCCGTATCATCAATCGGGGTTGCCCCCTGTATCAATGATAAGTTTTTAATTTCATCCTGAGTTAATTCACGTTTATAAAGAAGCAAATCCTCAATTTCTCCTATAAATTTCCCGCCGATAAGAGGTTCATCAGGAGGAATATAAAAGCATAAATTACTTTCCTGAAGGTTTTTTGCCAATGCCCCATTAATATATAGTTTGTAACTCTTTGCGTCTCCGTTAAAAACAAAAGCTGCAGTATTCCATTGTCCGCCGACAATTAATTGTGTTGCCGTGAGTATATTTTTTTCCTGATTACAAACTCCGGCTGTGTTTGTTGTCCCTAATGTTATTGACATAGATCCATCATCTTTAACAGCAAAGTATTTAATGCCGGGCAATCTAGTTGCCAGAGTCCAATAACCGTTATCAGCCGGAAATGTTGGTTTGAACCGAATGAAGAAAGAAATATTTTGAGGCTGGCCTGCTGGAAAATTTGAATTTAAGCTGGGCAATTTCATCTCGTTTTTTAGAGTCGGCGTACCAGGGACACTGCTTAATTTGCCCGAGCTTACTGAAGCATTAAGAAGAAGAGCTCCGGTGTTAAGTATAAATGAGCCATTATTATTTCCGGTAATATCATTGAGATTATTATTAAATAAATATCCGGCCACCAAGCCATTACTTGGCACGTCACTGTCTTTAAGAAACGGCTTATTGAAATATACCTTACCAGGATCACAACCCAGATAACATCCCGTAATACTTACCCATTGTCCGATCGGGCCATTAGGCGGATATTGTCCTTGAATTGACGGGGTACATTGGCCGTTGCTGCAAATACTAGAGGAGCATTTGCCGTTTTGATAGCATTCCTGATCACTTAGACAAGCACCAAGACCTGAAGAGGAACATTTGGAATAACGATAAAGCAGATTATTTTTGCCGTAATAATTAGTCACAAAGGTACCAAACCAGAATTTCTGATTATTCCAGTCATAAGCACCAAACGCTTCTTTGGAAATATCTCCTGCTGTGCTCCAGGCGCTAACATATTTTTCCCTTTGCCAGTCAACTACCTGGATATGATAGGGATTCATTTGGTTAGATCCCTGAAACGGCCGTAAAATATAAATCATAGAGTCATCAGCTGTTGCATACGAATGTACATCCGCCTTATAAAATTGGGGGTTAGGATTTAATGCTTCGACATTTTTAACTGTAAAAACTTTTACTAATTTGAAATTATTATCTAAAACCTGGATAGTATAACCCGTGGGATTTACTGGTTTATCAGCAGATATATTAAAAATGTTTTTACCGCTACTGGCTAGATTTAATCTTGTTGCCCATACCAAGGTAGGACTGCTCTCTGCAGTATCAGCAAAATTCGGAATCGCAGAAGTATTTAAGACTTGAGGAATTTCTTTAAATTCATAGCTGTATGTACATCTGAAGTCCGGACAATCAAATAGCTTTATTTTAGCAATTGCCCTATATCTTTTATTATATTGAGAATCAGATGCCGCTAACCATGGCCTATTTGGCAACACGACCTCTAAACTAGAATATAAACTGCCGTCAGGAGTTGCTATTATTTGCCAAAGCGGACTAGTTGCATCATTTAACGCATGATTTCCATAATTTCCCGGAGTAGTCAAAGCAAAAGTACTTGGTGTATTTTGCGTATAATCAAGATTATACTTCTTATAAACTTTGCCTAAAATAGTACCGCCCTTGCCTAATCCAATTTTAGCAATTGTTCTTTTATTATCTTGGGGATCATTGAGTGTAAGATTATAATCCGATGACTGAACAATTACATACATATATTTGCCATCCGGCGTGGCCATCGGACCGAGATTAATTTTGTCATATTCCACTAAATTGCCGTCATCATCATCTGCAGTAGTCGCCACCCCAGTCTGAAAGCCGTCATCACGGGCGGAAACAGTGCCCAGCAATGAGCCGCTGTCAGTACAGGATCCGGTAATAAATATTGATTTTGAATTGCTGGGTACTGTAATATAATCGTCCTCAAATTTATTGGTGGAACACCAGGAACCGATACTGAAGCCGGAGCATTTTTGACCCACCAGAATTTTTTTGGTCACTACAATGTCTCCGCTTACGGAATCAATCGCGATTTTTGCGGTAATATTGGAATCGCTCCAATCACCTGCCAGGCTGACAACTGCCGGCACATTGGAGGAAAATAATAATTCACTTGATTCTTTTGTGTCCCCGAAACGCACACCTTGCGCAGAAACAATATCAGTCACCCTGCCACTAGTCTTAATACAGAGACTCGGATCATTAGTCAAAAGGCAGACAGGATCAAAAATCGCGCACAAACCCGCGCCAATCGGATTGTTATTGAGCGTATAAGTAAAATCCCTACTTTGCAAAGCTTGCTTGGTAATTACATAAACATTTTTATTTCCCAAATTGCCAATATCTCTCGGCACCACTGCAATAATCTCGTCATTATGCCACATGCCGATTTCACACGGCGCTAATTCAGCCTGTTTTCCTCCAATCCAAACTTCACCGGTCTGATAACCGAAATTTCGGCCCCTGATAGTGACCCACTGGTCAACAGGCCCATTATTCGGAGAAATTGCGGTAATAACCGGGGGCATATAAAACGATAACTGATTGCTGTCTAACTGTTCAAATTTTTCTACATAATCGGGCTTAGTGAATTCTTTGCCGTCATAACTCCCATTACTATTCAAATCGCCATATGTATCACCTGCTGAATAAAATCCATTTTCATCCAGATCATTATACGGCTCGGCATAGGGCGTAATTGCGGCATA
This sequence comes from Candidatus Parcubacteria bacterium, assembly GCA_026395685.1. GTDB lineage: Bacteria > Patescibacteriota > Patescibacteriia > CAIXNZ01 > CAIXNZ01 > JAPLYC01. Next base: position 63,384 of record JAPLYG010000018.1, on the reverse strand, counting down.
GACTTTTATTTCCGGCACATTTAAATCCTTGAGCGGATTTCTGTAGGAAACTTTTTCATTTGTCCAGCTGGAAATATCTTTATTAAGTACCGGAGTTGGCGATATATCAAATTTAATGTAACTGCCCGTGCCATAAGTCTTGCCGCCAAACACAGTCTTATTGCTGTTGCCCAGATTATCACCGCTGGCGCTGACTGATACGCCTTCTGTGCCGTAAAAAGGAGCTAAGGCGCATAAAAACGGATAGACATTTTCGCTGCTACTAAATGTCTCCTTATTTCCGGGATCATGTTCCTTATCATTATTATAATCACTCGTACTGACCCCGAATTTATTTTCCACTTTTATCCAGGAATTGTCTTTAATGCCCTGCGGCACTATTACTTTGATTTCCTCATCAGTCCAGGGATTAGGACAGCCGGCCAAGGCTGCTGTTTTCCAGCCCGTTGCTGTTTCAAAGGAAACCGTGCCTGATACGCCGAAATTAATACCTTTAATCGTGACATAAGCATTGACTTCAGGCTCATCTATTTTTCCGTCGCGCGGAGAAAAAGACTGAATCTCCGGCAAATTCAAATCAATCGTTAAATTATTTTGATCATCAGCCCGACGGTTTGGCGTACCAGCAAAGACTTCGGCGCCGATTCGCATTATTTCTACCTGCTTGAGCGGAATTATCGTTTGTTGAAATGAAGTATTGCCATTTGTTAATTTATTTAAAGAAATCTGGGCAAACCCGCCTTTATCAATTGCTTGGGCTGCCTCACGATTTGTTGTGGGGTTATAAGGATCATACAATTTATACCAGCCCCAATCATAAGCATCGGGTCTGAGCATATTACAATTGGCTGCATTGGCGCTGGCAAGATATTTCGGCCTGACAATTAAGCTTTCAATAATATAATTGTCAGGAGTTACTGCCACGCTGGTTACCGGGCAGGGAGATGCATCATTTCTGGTTTTAAATTCCCAGCTATAATCACCGCCCGGCTGGCGATCTTTATCGCCGTCTAAAAATTGCCCGGTTGCGGATTTAATGCCGCTGCCTTTCAAGGTAACACGATACCAGGTATTTTTTGTTAAACTGGCTGCGCTTGGTGTGATAATGACCTGATCATAACCAATAATAGGATTTCCGGCAGCATCTTGTCTTTGGGTATATGTACCCAAACTGGTAGTAAACGCGAGATCCGTACAGTTTGTTATATCAATTTTACCAGCCTGATCCGAAGCACAGCTTGCCAATAAAATATTGCCGGCAACAGCAAAAGATGCTTCATCCATATATTGGTTGAACCTGGCATATACTTGAGCATTTACACAGGCATCACTAGAATCTCTCCATGGTGATGGCGATTGCAAAGCACCACTGCCGCAATTTTTATTTTCCACGACCTGAGGCGGCAACTGGGTTGCGGTGCTGCTGGTTGTTATAAAGCTATAAGTATAAGTAGCCACATTGCCACTATAGGAATTACAAGTCGCATTTGAAAGACAGGAGCCTGTGTATTGACAGCAAATATCAGACCCGGTACAAATTCCCTGATTTTCAGGATCGCGGCAGTCAGCCACATTAAAAATAAAAGAATTACTTTTAACACCGTCACTGTCAGTAACCGTCACCGGTCCGGAAACAGCATCTTCAGGCAGAACAATCTGACCATCTGAGCCCGACTCTGTACCGATTTGCTTACTTGTCCAGCTGCCTGATAAGTTAACAGCGTCTTTACCGCTGGAAAAAGTAACTGTGGCAGAACCGCCATATGTTCCGAAATTATTACCGTAAATTCTTATATTTCGCGAATCCTTTGGCCCATTATCCGGTTTTATAGCGCAGATACCCGGAGTCAAAGGGCAGCCGCTTTCATTTTTAATGCAACGGCCAAAATCATATTCTGCGCTTTGTAATTCTGTTGTTTGATTATATACTACGATTTTACCGTTTGCTATCCTGGCAGCACCAGGTACTCTCACTACAATCTGAGTGTCAGACCAGTATTTAGAAGCACAATCTATGGGAAAATCAGTATCCGCATCTATCCAATCACCACCGTCATTTAAAAGTTGTACCTTTCCTGCTTCAGTGCCAAAATTAGAACCAATGATGGTAATATATTGTCCGGCAGGACCCTGTTTGGGATCAACATCCATAATCACAGGCAAATCAGCTCTTTGCGCCACAGTATAATTCACAGAATTACTGTATTCTTCACCCACTTTAACCTGCGCTACTAATTTTGCCGGCTTCATATTGGGCACAATCAAACCGCTGATATTTTCAGCTGACCACACCCAGCTTGCCTCATTATTAAAATTTGAACCGCCCAGCAAAGCCGCAGAAGTGGCTTCCTTGGTAGGGCCGAAATTTTTACCCGTAAGTTTAACCTCTTCTTCAAAAAATCCCTGGGCTAAGCCTTCATTAGCACCGGCAGTAGTTGTTACTGCCCCGCATAGACCAGGCCTTACTGTATTATTAATGATAAAATTATTTAACGCTCGTCCCTTGCTATCATTAGTAGCATCACTCTGACTGCCGGAAATGACTTTAATCGGTCCTGAAATAGCGCCACTGGGAACTTCCACGATAATTTGATTATCTTGCCACAGCTCCATATCCCCGCAAACTGTTGGCAGGCTGGCTTCTTTTTCAATATTATTAGGATCAGCTGCATTACCCAGAAAAATAACTTTGGAAGCAGCTGAATAAGTGCCGAATTTCTTGCCGAAAATAGTAACAAAATTTCCAGCCTTGCCATTATAAGGGCTTAAACCAGTGATTACCAGAGATTCCTGGCAGGTACAGGCTTCGGCAGTATCGGGGTCAGCGCAAACTAATTCAATACCGCACATACTATTATTCGGCTGACATCCTGAAGTAGCAGCGCCATCGCATGAATCTCCGACTTTGGCAGAGGTATAGCACTGTAAAGTTGCATCACACACTTCCTTTAAAGAATACCTCTTTATTTTATGACAGCAACTGCTTGCGCAGCCGGTTGCATTATCGCAAGTGACAAAAAACTTTTCACCTGCGCTGATAACATCATTAACTCTGGCATAAACATTGCCCCAGATCGCCGTTGTCGGCACTGTGGTTGTGATTTTTTCATCGCTCCATTCTGTGGCAGTTGCAGGGACATTCTGATTAAAAAATATTTTGCTATTGCCGCTGTCATCAGTAGTCCCAAAATTTCGGCCATAAATTTCCACCTCCGTGCCTACTGGCGCAGCAGGCGGAACAATACAAATAATCCCTGCTGTCGGCTGTTTATTGGTTAAAGTAAAAATATTTACTAATTTATTATCAATACTATTATCCATGCTTTCCTTCGCATTGTTTTGAACAAAAACATGGTAAACGTTGTTCCCGCCTTCAACATACGGTAAATCAGCAGGCACTCGCACTTTAATTTCATCTGCAGTCCAGACCGGAGTGCTTGGCGGACAGACTTCAATTGCAGCCTCATATTCATCTCCACCCTTGCCTAAAATCACTTTGCTTGTCCCTTCGGTATAGTCACCGAAATTACCGCCTGAAATAGTCAAGGTACCGCCTGCACCGTTAATAGTCGGGACAACCCCGCAAATATATGGATCATCAGCTGCTCCGGGATTTTGACAGGTTGATAAAGGGCAAATTCCGCCGGGACAGAGTGCAGGGCAAACTTCTCCCGAGCATTCTCCCCAAGTACCGCTTTCACTGCAGGTCTGCTGGCCGCTATTATCACAGCCGCATGCTCTGGATGTGCCCGATGTACAGCCGCTTGGCTCAGTTCCCCAGGCATTTATGCCCAAGGCGCTAAATACAAAATTGGCAATGGAAAAAGCCATAATCACGATCACCAGGCCAATCAAAGCGGCGATTAAAAGCTTTTTCGCTTTTTGGACTTTTTCCTGCTCGCCGTGAGCAGTCATATATAAAACGCCGCCGTAAATAATCAGCACTACGGCAATCAATCCCAATAATCCCAACAAAGCGTTAATAATGCGCGCTGCCACCACCTGCAGATTGCGCGTCGGCAAAGTAGTTTCCGCGCCAAAACTTGTCAGGCCATATTCAGTGTCAGCTGTCTGCGCCAAAATAAAATTAAAGGCAGCCAAAAACCCGACTATCAGGAGCGTAGCTAATAATATTTTGCTCAAATATTTTTTTTTGTTCATAAGCATGGGATTTGAGATTTTTATATGTTAGGGATTGAGAATTGATAATTTATCTTAAATCGCAATTCGGTTTTGTACCCTTCCATTCACCCGATACATTGCTCGGCTCATACTGGCCAGGCTGTCCCGCAACCGGAACGCGAATACAATTTTGGGTATCCGCCGGCGGCATAAAGCAATTTTGGTAAAGATCCTTGGTGCCCGAACCGACAATAATCGGATATTCTTCCCCATCTGGCTTCAAGCCGTTTGTTTTAATAATCACTGTTGTTTTATCCGTCAGATCATCATTATTTTTTTCAAACCAATAGGCTGTAGGATCATCAGTCTGAACAAGAGTGAGAGTGCTTCCCTGAACCAAAGAATTAAACATAAGTAATTTACTGAATAACAAATTTAAATCAGCCTTCGGGCTAACTTCTTCTGACTGATCAGGGTTTCTGGATTCAATCAAGGGCGGAATCAAATCAACAGTGTCATTCGTATTGAATTTCCAGATGGCATTATCACCGCCTCCGGAAAGAGAATTTAAATTATATGTCCCGGCCGGTCCCTGAGGCGTGTTATCCTTATTGCCGTTCAAAGAATTGCCGCACATATCAGTTAAACCGTCATATAAAGTCCCTTTACTACTCAATAAATCAGGCTTTTCTAAAGCTTCAGCAGAACCTGCAGTGGCCAAAGTAGCCGCTTTTAAAAGCGTGGTAATTTCAGATAAACCAGGCAGGCAATAAATGGTTTTTCCGCAGGAATTTACACCGCAGGGTGAATTAGTAATAAATTCATCTGTACGGTATTGGTTGCTAAAATACCATTCTCCAGCAACATAATTGGTTCCGACCTTAATCGGCATTATCTCCTTAGAAGTGTTTTTTAATGCCGCTCCTGTCGTGCCGCCACCCTCAATTTCGAGCTTATCGCTCAAAGCCAGCGGATCCATGGCTTCATTAAAATTAACCTGAATTACTACATTCCTTGCATAAAGCTTTTCCAGTGGATTGGCAGCAGCTTTGGGAATAACAGACAGTACCTGAGGCGGAGTTGTATCTAAGAAAGTGGAAACCTCAAAAGTCCATTTATAGCCGGCTGAACTGCCAAAAGCCGCATCGCCTGAAGCTTTCTTAATATTAGATGTCAGGCTTACAGTATAATCTACTTTTTCTGCCGCACTGCCCAAATAAGTAACAGGCTTTAAGACAAAAGTTTTTTTATCAAGAGTAACCATGGCTTTTACAAAATCAACAAACGGACCAACAGCCGGATCATCTGCATTTTTTCTGATTTTAATACTGGCAGGATTAATCAAGTCGCATTCCGAAAAATCCCCGGCGTCAAACTTACCGTTATTATTGGCATCAATCACATCAATGGTATCATTAGCATCATCAGAATCAACGCAATCACCAAGAATATTATTATTATTGGTATCACTAATAATAGAAGCTAAATCCATCGGCTCTTTAAAGGTGATGGCGATCTTGGTGTTACGCGGTACGTCCTTAGCATTGCGCGTCGGATAATGGCTCTGAATTATACCTGCACCTAAAGCTCCGGTGCCTGGTTCATACCCGCCTCCCCCGCCGCCGGGACCGCCCTCGTTGTTTTGGAATTGAAGATCTAAAATACCGAATAACAGTCTGACAAAAGCATAAGATAACAGAATAATTATTAAACCGATTACCCCGTTAATCAAAGTCTTTTTGGCTTTCATTACCTGCTCTTCCTTGCCAGAAGCAGTCATCCATAAAATACCTGCGTAAAGAATGATGATTACTGCTACCAGGCCGAGCAAAATCAAAAAGCCATTAATAATTCGGGCAATTATGGCCATTAAGTTGGCGGTCGCTAATCCGCTATCAGAAAAGCTGTTTAAGCCATAAGTATCCTGAGCCAAAGCCGGATGATTAGAAAACAAAAAAACCGCCATAAGAGCAATTACAAAAAATAATGCTTTGGCAGTTTTTCTGACAAGTTTGTTTGTTTTCTCCCGGCTGAATAAAAACGCCAAGAGTTTTTTACTTTGCATGGGATTATTTTTAATTTTTCTCTTTATTTAATAATTCTTCAACGATTTTTTTGACCAGGGTTCCGTCTGCCTGCCCCTTGAGTTCGGCCATTACTTTGCCCATAACCTTGCCGATATTATCCTTTTCTTCCAAAGCCTCAATGATGGCGGCTATTTTGGACCGCAGTTCATCCTCTCCCATTTGTTGCGGCAGATATTTTTCAATCGCTACAATTTCCGCTTGTTCCTTGTCAATCAAATCCTGGCGGGCTCCCTTTGTATAATCAACAATCGCTTCTTTGCGCTTCTTTATTTCACTTTTTAGAACCTTAATTACATCTTCATCGGTCAAATCAGCCATTTTTTTAATTCGTTCATTTTTAGTGGCAGCATTAATCAGGCGCAAAATTCCGATTCTGCCCATATCCCTGTCCTTAAGAGCCTGCTGAAAATCACTGGCAATTTGTTCTAAGATAGACATTGATTTAAATTAAAGCGCCAAGTTAAAGATTACCTTCTGTTTCTGGTTTCCTCAACTTCCTTGCCGATCTTTTTTAAATAATCTTTTTTAGTTTTAATCTTTAAGCGGCGCAAAGCTAATTTTTTATTCAAGTTTTTATTTTCTGGTTTTTGAATAAACCTAATTTTTTTGGCTTGCAGTATTTTTCCGCTCTGAATCATACGTTTGCTAAAGCGTCTTAAAAGGCTTTCAAATGTCTCTCCTTTTTTACGTTTTACTTCACTCATTTAGGTTATCTCCTTTCTATAAAAAGTTAATTTAAATATATCAGGATTTGGCTAATACGTCAAATAAAATGCCTGTTAATAAATACAAAAGAAAAGCGCTAACCTTAGTTAACGCCTTTCTCTATTATTTTGCTATTATATTTTAAACTTCCAGCCGTTTTTTTATATCTTTAACTACCTTATTAAAATTCAGCGTTTCTTGCGATCCGGCATCCATATCGCGCAGCAAAATTGTACCCTCTGACAGCTCTTTCTGTCCCAGAATTAAAGTATATTTTACCCCTAGTTTATTGGCTACTTCCAGCTGGTTTTTCAAGCCGTCTTTGGCAAAGCATTCTGCCACCTTGAAGCCTTCACTGCGTAATGTCTCATAAAGTTTCATTGCTTTTCTCTTCGCTGATTCACCCAACTGTGCGACAAAAATATCGCGTTTTTCCTTTTCCGGCACAGCCAGATTCAATTCTTTTATTTTCAAAATCACGCGTTCCAGGCCAATGGAAAAACCCACGGCCGGAGTCGGACGTCCGCCCAAAATTTCAACCAAATTATCATATCTGCCGCCGCCTGCCAGGGCAATCTGCGCTTTTTTATCTTCCGCGCCCGGCTCTGGCTGTTTGTCTAAAGCAGCCTGTTCCGCCTGAGGCCAGATTTCAAATACTGTTTTTGTATAATAATCTAAACCGCGCACCAATTGGGAATTCAAACTGTAGGGAATTTCCAGCTCTTCCAAGAATTCCAGAACCTTCATAAAATGTGATTTGCATTCATCACATAAAAAATCTACGATTTGGGGAGCATCTTCTTTAATGGCCGAACATTTTTCTTCCTTGCAGTCCAAAAGCCTTAAGGGATTTTTCGGCAAGCGTTCCTTGCAGTCCTCGCATAAATCATGCTTTTGGCTCTTATAAAAATTAACCAGTTGCACTTTATATTCCTTGCGGCAATTATTGCAGCCAATGCTATTAACCTGAACATTAACCGGCAAGCCAATGCTGGTTAAAAAATTATAGGCCATAATAATAATCTGGGCATCCAAAACAGGCTGCTTATCTCCCAAAACCTCCACGCCAAACTGGTAAAACTGGCGATAACGGCCTGACTGAGGACGGTCATAACGGAACATGGGACCAAGATAATATAATTTAACCGGCTGGGGCAGATTAAACATGCCATGATTTATGTAGGCACGCGCAATTTGCGCAGTTGCCTCAGGACGTAAACTTACATTTTCATTGCCGCGGTCAACAAAGGAAAACATTTCCTTATCAACAATATCTGTCTCCTTGCCGACTGAACGGATGAATAACGAAGTTTCTTCCAGTAAGGGTAAATCAATCCTCTCAAAACCGTAATCTGTCGTCAAATTTGCAACTTTTGCATAAAGCAAATCCCAATATCTTTGTTCGCCCGGCAAAATATCTTTAAACCCGCGCAAAACCTGGGGCGTCTTTTTAGAAACCTTAAAATTTTTAGCCTCATCAGCCTTTTCTGTTTTAATCGGCTTAATATTTTTTTTCACATTTTTTTCTTTCTTCTTAAGCTTAGCCATAACGGAAAAATTAAAATTTAAATTGAATATAAAATATTTTTTAATTTAACCACTAAAAATTTAAGGCTTAAAAATTAAACTGCGGTGTTTTAAAAATCGTAACCTTATCAAACGGCCAGCCCCTAATCCAAGCTTTACCAATAATCAGGCGCCTATCGATGGGTCCGAACCGGCGGGAATCCAAACTTTGTTCACGATTATCTCCCATTACAAAAAACTGATCCGCTTCCAGCTCATAATCAGAACGCCCGAAACTTAGAGTGTTCACATCTTCATTTAAATATTCTGTTTCATCTAAGGCTACAAAATCAGAAGTCTCTTTAGTCTTAATATATATTTTATTATCCTTAAGCTTAATGATATCCCCAGGCAATCCGATTACTCTCTTAATAAAATACTGACTCGGGTCTTTGGGATAGCGGAAAATAATAATATCCCCGCGTTCCGGTCCGGTAAAACGATACGATATTTCATTAATGATCAGATATTCATGATCATAAAAATTCGGCTCCATGGAAGCGCCTTTGACATAAAAAGGCTGGATCAGAAAATATCTGACCGGGATAATTATTGCCAAAGAAATTATAACCACCTTAACAATTTCAACAAAAAATTCCCCCACTGTTTTTAACAGCGAATCATAAGATGACTTTGTATTCCATTCAAACTGCTCATCTTGATCATTATTTTTGTTCATACTTTATATATCTGTTTAATAATATAAACGATTAGTAAAATAATATCATAAAAAACAAAGAAAGGCAAATTGCATAATCCCAACGATAAAACTTGATTTTTATCTTTTTTTCTGGTTAAATATATATAGGAGAGACTAATTTTCTCTAAATTTTAAGTTTATCCACATGACCCAACCCAAAATCAACCTGCTTCGTTCCAATAAGAAAGAGGGGGAGACCCGTCAGCCTGTCAGTTTTTTAAAACTGCTTTTTTATCCCCTTATTTTTATCGCGGTCTTTTTTTTGGTGTTTTCAGTAGAAGTGATTTTATCCGGGGAAAGCGTGATTGATAACCTGGAAAAAATAAATATTTTTCAGAATATCGGCTTTAGTTTGGATAATGAAAAGCTGCTTAAAGGCGAAGCAGATGACCGCATTAATATATTATTGCTTGGCATGGGCGGCGCTGGCCATCCTGGGCCCTATCTGACCGATACCATAATTTTGACCTCCCTCAAGCCATCAGAAAATAAAATTTCGATGATTTCTATTCCGCGAGATTTATCAGTGCCGATTCCGGGTTATGGCTGGCGTAAAATAAATAATGCCAACAGTTTCGGAGAGACAGACCAAAACGGCAATGGCGCCCAGTTTGCCTCTGAGGTAGTGAATAAAACCTTTAACCAGCCGATTCATTATTATGTCAGGGTTGATTTCTCAGGATTTGAAAAATTAATTGACGAACTTGGTGGCATTAAAATCAATGTTGAAAATGCCTTTTCCGATCCCCAATTCCCGACTGACGACTTTGGCTACCAGACAGTATCTTTCCGACAAGGCTGGCAAAAAATGGACGGCAAGACAGCGCTTAATTATGCACGGTCACGCCACGGCACCAACGGAGAAAACTCTGATTTTGCCCGCAGCAAGCGCCAACAAAAAGTCCTTCAGGCCATCAAAGACAAGGCTTTATCTTTCAGTACTTTCATAAGCTACCGCAAAATCAGTGCACTGTTAGATATGTATAAAGACCATGTCACAACCAATCTGGAACCCTGGGAAATTTACAAATTCTATAAACTGGCAAAAAAAATTGATACTTCAAATATTAATAATGTTGTTTTAGAGGTTGAACCAAATGGTCCGCTTTTTGCCACCAACATAAACGGCGCCTATTTGCTTTTGCCCAAAGACATGTCTTTCAAACAGCTGCAAAACATTGTCAAATATGTTTTTGACCCGCAAAAGCAGCAGAAAGCAGTAGAAATTGTAAAATTAGAAATCCAAAACGGCACTAAAATAGAAGGCCTGGCTTACAGGACTTCCGTTACCTTGAAAGCCGATGGCTACAAGATTACCAAAATAGGCAATGCGTCAAAACAAGACTATTCCAACACTCTTATATATGATTTAACCCAGGGTCAAAAAGCAGAACAGCTTACAGAGCTGCAAACAAAACTGCAGGCAAAGTTAACAGACACTAAACCGGACTGGATGACAAGCGACAATATTGAAGCTGACTTTTTAATTATCTTAGGCCAAGACCTTAAGTCAATATCAAAACTACCATAAACTTAATTTAAATTTTTACTACTAATACTTAAAGCTATTACGAATTAGCAATATTTGAATTTATGAAAAAATATCCTCGCGTAATAATCTTCGGACGGGCTAATACCGGCAAATCAACTTTATTTAACCGGCTGATTGAACAATCAAAATCCCTTACTTCTCCGCTTGCCGGCACAACCAGAGATTTTAATGTCGGACAGGTTTATTGGCAGGGATATAATTTTGAATTGATCGATACTGGCGGCATAGATACTATTCTTCCGAAAAAAAAGCTGAAAAATCTAGCACCTAAATTAAATCTTGATTTTGCCGTAGAAATAATAAGAAAAACCCAACAAGTCCTTAAAGAAGCAGACCTGATCGTTTTTGTAGTTGATACCCAAGTCGGTGTCTTGGCGCAAGACCGAGAATTAAAAAGATCACTGGAGAAATTACTGCCCGCAAAACCGATTATTCTGGTTGCCAATAAAATGGATTCTATTAACAGGCAGCCTCAGACTACAGAATTTTTCAAGCTGGGACTGGGCGCACCAGTTTGCATTTCCGCTAAAAACGGACTAGGCACCGGTGATTTATTGGATGCAATTACTGAAACTTTAGTAAATAAACACCTCCTAAAAAAGGGAGAAAAGCCGGAAAAAGAAAAAGCCTTAAAAATCACCATGGTAGGCAAGCCCAATGTCGGCAAATCGTCATTATTAAATGCCATTTTGGGGGAAGAAAGAGTAATTGTCTCACCTATTCCGTTTACGACCAGAGAATCAATCGATATTGAACTGGAATATAATAACCAAAAAATAATATTAGTCGATACTGCCGGCGTGCGTAAACAGTCTAAAGTAAATGTCGGACTGGAACATACTTCTGTCAAAAGAAGCCTGGAAAATGCGCGTCATTCTGATATTTGTCTTTTAATTTTGGATATCAGCGAACCAATTTCTGTCCAGGACAACAAATTGAGCGATGTCCTGATAAAATCAAAAGCCAGCATTATTATCGTCGCCAACAAATGGGATCTGATTGTTGATAAAGATGACAAAACCCAAAACAATTTTACCAAATATATTTACCGCTATTTCCCCTATTTAACCTGGGCGCCGATTATTTTCGTTTCCGCCAAGACGCAAAAAGGCACGCAAAATGTTCTGGATCTGGCGCTTGAGGTTTATAAAAAAAGACAAATTCAAATCAAAGATAAACCTTTAGACACGTTCTTAAAGAAAACCATAAAAAGGCACAGACCATCGCGCTCTAAAGGCTTTACTCATCCGTTTTTATTCGGTCTGACGCAGGTAAAAACAAATCCTCCAATTTTTGAAATTAAATTGCGCAAGCAGGACCAGCTAAATCAGTCCTATTTACGCTATCTGGAAAATTCATTACGCACAGAGTTTGATCTGATCGGCACGCCGATTGAAATCAATCTAAAAGATTCATGAACGCATTAATTATTTACAATCCCATGGCCGGTAAAAAAAGAGCCAAAGACCGGCAGATCAGGAGCATCTGCAAGCAGCTGAATCTGGATTATCACTGGCATGACCTGTCCACCGGCTCATTTATCGGTCTTAACCCGGACAGTTTTGAACGTATTTTTGTCGCTGGGGGCGATGGCACTATCAAAGAAGTAGCGGCCTGGATTATTAGTGCTCACAGCCAGACCCCAATTGCCATTATTCCCATTGGCAGTGCCAATATTTTAGCTTCTGCTTTAGGCATCCCCTTCGATCTTGGCAAAGCCTTGAAACTGGGGCTGAGCGAAAAAATCCAAAAAATTGATGCCGGTCTTATCAATAACCGTGAATACTTCTTAATTGCCACCGGTTGCGGATTTGACGCCAAAGTAATTAAAAATACTTCGCGCAAATTAAAAAAAGCCTGGGGATTTCTGGCTTATATCTTTAGCCTTATATATTCATTTTTCAATACTCATGCCAATAAATATTTTATAAAAATTGATGATGAGTCATATACCGTGACTGCCCAGAGCGTATTTATATCCAACTTTGCCAGATTTTTCAATTTTAATCTTAATCCTGCCTCCAAAATAAATGATGGCTATTTAAGCTTAAGCATCTTAAAAACACTAAATCTTAGAGATTTGGGGATAATTGCCTTTCGGCTAATTAAAGGTTATTATTTAAAAGACTGGCGCTATGAATTTTTTAAAGCTAAAAGAATTTATATTTTACCGTTGCATAAAAAAGTTCCCAAACAAATAGACGGCGACAATTTCGAGCTCCCCTATTTGGATGTAAGAATTCTGCCCCAAGTTTTAAATATAATTGCGAATAAATTGCCATAATTTAATAATCAATACACCATAATCAATCATCCAACAAATTCTAAATTTAAAAATATAATTACCAAAGGTTTAGAATTTAGGATTTATTTATTTGATATTGCTTGATTATTGGCACTTGATTATTGAGGATTTTTAAAAAAATATGACTAAATTAATAGTCGGTCTGGGCAACCCCGGCCAAGAATACAAAAATAACCGCCATAACATTGGCTTTCAAGCCTTAGATGCTGCTCGGGTAATACCGAATTTATTCGGTGTTGTACCGACATTTAAATTGGAAAAAAAATTTAAAGCCGAAATTGCGAAAGGCGCTAATTTTATCCTGGCTAAGCCCCAAACTTTTATGAACAATTCTGGCCAGGCAGTCAAAACTATTAAGACTTTTTTCAAAATCAAGCTGGAAAATATAATCGTAGTTCATGATGATATTGATTTAGCACTCGGCAAAATCAGAATTTCCCAAGACGCAAGTTCCGGCGGCAATAATGGCGTAGAGTCAATTATTAAAGAACTGGGCAGTAAAGGTTTTATCCGCATTCGCGTCGGCGTGGCCAATTCCCTCCGCGAAAAAATGCCGGCTGACAAATTTGTCCTGCAAAACTTCACTCCCGCTGACAAAAAAATTATAAAAAATTCAATTCCTCAGATACTCGAGGCGCTTAATCTCCTAATTAACGGGGAACCTCTAAATAAAGTTCAAAATAAATTCAATTAAAAAATCCGCTCAAATAATTTATATTTGTAGGGAACGCAGATCTGCGTTCCCTACATTTTTTAAAAAAATGAGCGGATTTTTTATTTCCCAAAAATAAAAGCGGCTGTCTTACGACAAACCGCATGATTTTTTTGGCGGGGCAGACAAGGGTCGCCTGCCCGCCGAAGCCCTCCGTAGCGAAGTGAAGGATGAGCGTAGGCGGGAGCTAAAGCAGCTCCGCTCTAACACAGAGGCGGCCGTTTATCATAGTGGTCATAGTGTTCATGAATCGGCAACTGTTGCCCCTGTTGCTGGTGCTTTAAATAAAAGCTGCAGTTCCTCCAACTGTCGTTGGAACAGACTTCCTTCAATTCCTCCGGGGACAAAACTAGTCTGCATTGGAAAGCCCCACACATCTTTATTTGATCACCTTTCATTAACGGACAATTCATGATCAATCCTCCTTGCGCTTTGGTTTGATTTTATGCAAAAGGCTCTTAATACCAGACTCAAAGCCCCCTTGCCATTACTATCAAGAATACTACCCGCCAGCGTAGAATAATTCGCACAAGGCTAATACCCTAACTTAGCTACTCTCTAATCAGGAGGAGGGTCCCTTTTGATTTCGCGCTGGCAGATAGAAGTCTGAATACTAATTGGCTACTAATCTACTAATTTTTTATTATTCTCCAGCATATCAAAAAAATGACCTTTTGTCAAGACTAAAGTTTATGTGATAATATACAAAAAAGCACCATTTCTTTAATTATTAATTTTTAATTTATAATTTTTATTCAATGACTAAGTTTGTAATGTCTGAATTTAGACATTAAATCATTATTTCATTCACTAAAAATTAAAAATTTGTTATTAATCATTTAAACACCAATTGCCTAATAAACGCAAAAAGGAAATAAAAACAATGAACAATGATCTAAAATACTGGATCGCCATCAGCCAGTTTGCCAAAATCGGCGCAAACAGGTTTAAAAAACTTTATAATCACTTCCCTGATATGAAAGCTGCCTGGGAAGCCGATCTTTTAGAATTGCAAAAAAGCGGCCTGGAGGAAAACATTGCCAGGGAGTTTTATTTAACTAAAGAACAAATTGATCCCGATACTGAAATGGAAAAAATTCAAACTGAAGGCATTAACGCGCTTACGGTTAAAGATGAAGACTATCCAGAGTTGCTTAAAGAAATTTTTAATCCACCTGCCTTATTATATATCAAAGGAAATATCAAGAATTTTAACTGCCGCTATAATCTGGCTGTTGTGGGCACCAGAAAAATTTCCAACTATGGCAAACAGATAACGCCGAAACTGGTAAAGCCTTTAGCCCAAAATGGCTTCACAATTGTCAGCGGATTGGCAATTGGCGTGGATGCCTTAGCCCATCAGAGCGCAGTAGATGTTCAGGGAAAAACAATCGCAGTTTTAGGCAGCGGCTTAGATACCACCAGTATTTATCCTTCTTCAAACCGCTATATAGCTAAAAACATTTTAGAGCATGATGGCACTATCATATCGGAGTTTCCCATTGGCATGTTGCCGCTTAAGCATAACTTCCCGATCCGCAATCGCATAATTTCCGGTTTAAGTTTAGGAACCTTAGTAATTGAAGCGGCTGAAACATCCGGGGCATTAATTACCGCCTATATAGCTTTGGAACAAAACCGCGAAGTATTCGCCGTCCCAGGCTCAATTTATAATGAGAATTCTATCGGCACGAATAAATTAATTCAAAAAGGTGCCAAATTAATAACTAACTATCAGGAAATTTTGGAAGAACTAAATCTTAATGAGGTTAAAAGTTATATATCCAACCAGCTGGTGCTGCCCCAAACAACTGAAGAAAAATTAATATATAAAAACCTTAATCATGAACCGAAACATATTGATGATATTATAAAATCGACAAAATTGACTGCTTCTTTAGTTTCCGGCTGTTTAAGCCTAATGGAGATGAAGGGTATGATTAAGAATTTAGGAGGACAAAACTATATACTTCTATAAAAATCACCAAACATCAATAATCAAACATCAAACAATAAAAAATATTTAAATTCTAATAACTAATTTTAGTATTTAGATTTAGTTATTAGGAATTGTTTGATGATTGTGTTATTGGTTATTGATTATTAACAATGAAGGGTTCGAAAACCCGAATTTGACAATCAGTAAAAAATCTGGTATTAATTAAAAGAGGAATTAGAAGAAGTAGATGAAGAAGATGATTAGAGGACTGTGATCATCTTATTCTATTTTCCTCTACTACCTATTCTTCCTATAAATCCTATAACTTATCCAAATGGCAAAATCACTAGTCATCGTCGAATCACCGACCAAGGCCAAAACAATAACTAAATTCTTAAACAAAGACTTCAAGGTGGAGTCTTCTTTTGGTCATATCCGCGATTTGCCGCAAAAAAAGTTGGGCGTTGATATTAAAAATAATTTTAAACCTGACTACGAAATACCGGCTAAAGCCCAAAAACAAGTCGATAAACTTAAAAAGCTTGCTTCTTCAGCAAATTTAATTATTCTCGCAACTGACGAAGACCGCGAAGGTGAAGCCATTGCCTGGCATTTGGTGGAGTCTCTAAATTTGCATGACAAAAAAACAGAAAGAATTGTTTTTCATGAAATTACCAAAAATGCGATTGAAGAGGCCTTAAAAAATCCCCGCGACTTGGACTACAATTTAATTGATGCCCAGCAGGCACGCAGAATATTAGATAGGCTAGTCGGCTACAAGCTTTCTCCCCTGCTCTGGAAAAAGGTTGCCCGCGGTTTGAGCGCCGGACGCGTACAGTCAGTAGCTGTGCGCCTGATTGTTGACCGTGAACGAGAGATACAAAAATTTAAACAGGAGGAATACTGGTCACTGGAAGCTGAACTGCAAAAAGATGAGCAGAACTTCATTGCCCAGCTGGCTCAGGTCAAAGGTAAGTCTCTGGATAAAATGGCTATTAAAAATGAGGAAGAAGCCAAGAAAATTTTAGCTGAATTAAACGGGGCCAAATATGAGGTTGAAAAAATTGAACGAAAAGAATCTTTACGCCAAGCGCCGACTCCTTTTACCACCAGTACCTTACAGCAAGAAGCCGGCAAAAAACTCGGCTATTCAGCAAAACAGACAATGATGTTAGCCCAGCAGCTTTATGAAGGTATTGAATTGGGGTCGGAGGGTTCTGTCGGTTTAATCACTTATATGAGAACAGACTCTTTAAACCTCTCTACTTTTTCTTTGGATAATATCCGCGCTTATATCAAAAATCAAATAGGTGCCGAGTATTTGCCGGCAAAAGCTAACATCTATAAAACAAAATCCAAAGGCGCACAGGAAGCCCATGAAGCTATCAGACCAACAGATGTAAATCATTCCCCTGATGCTATTGCCAATTATTTGGAGCCCAAACAATTAAAACTGTATAAATTAATCTGGCAAAGAACGCTGGCTAGTCAAATTAATCCGGCAATTATTGATCAAACCAAAGTTGATATTAAAGCTAATGATTATACTTTTCGCGCGACTGGATCAACCATCAAATTTGACGGATTTTTGAAGGTCTATAAAACCAGTATTAAAGAAAATATCTTGCCGGAATTGAAAGAAGGCGATGAACCGAATTTAATTGAATTAAGGAAACTGCAGCATTTTACCCAGCCGCCAGCCAGATATTCAGAAGCAACTTTAATCAAGGCTTTGGAAGAATATGGAATTGGCAGACCGTCCACTTATGCGCCTACTCTGTCTACCATCCAGGATAGAAATTATGTAAAGAAAAATGATGAGAAAAAACTGACGCCGACTGAAATCGGTATGCTGGTAACTGACCTTCTGGTCGAACATTTTCCGAAAATTGTAGACCTAAACTTTACAGCTAAAATGGAGGAGGAATTTGATGAGATCGCCGCAGGCAAAATGAAATGGCAGCCGGTAATCAGGGAATTCTACGAACCGTTTGAAGCCAATTTAAAAATAAAAGATAAGGAAATTAATAAGAAAGATTTGACTGAAGAAAAAACTGACCTCAAATGTGATAAATGCGGCTCCCCAATGATAGTTAAAATGGGTCGCTTTGGTAAATTTTTAGCGTGCTCAAATTATCCTGAATGTAAAAATATCCAATCAATGATGGTAACAGATGAAGAGCATGCCGCTTTGGAAACGAATGAAACCTGCCCCAAGTGCAATGCCAAATTACTGATCAAAACAGGACGGTTTGGAAAATTCCTCGCCTGTTCCAAATATCCCGAATGCAAATTTACCAAGCCAATACAAAAATCATTGGGACTGAAATGCCCCAAATGCAATCAGGGCGATGTAGTCATTAAGAAGAGCAAAAGAGGCAAGATATTTTATGCCTGCAACCGTTATCCGGATTGCGACTATGCTACCTGGGAACGTCCCAAAACTGAGGACCCTCCCCAAACTGAGTAATTTATATCTCCATTTAACTAAAAAATCCCTTCCCGCAATGCGGGGGGATTTTTTAGTGATGGGAAAAATAGCTAAAGCCCCAATTACAATGTGGATGTAAGGGCCGCTACTTCCCATCATTATAAAGTTATCATATTTTAACAGTTTTGTCAAGAGGAAAAATCGCCTTTTTTAAACAAAATATCCCCGGCTTGCGCCGCGGACATTTTGCTTGTAATAGGGTTATCCCCTTACATCCTACACGTATTTTAGCATATCTAAAGAAAAATGTCAAGGGTTTGACCCAAATTGTGGAAATTCCCTTTATTTTTAGCTAATTTTAAGTTATACTCCTAATATATGCCTGAACTTGAGAAAAAAATACAACACCTATTAAAAACCATCAAAGAATACAATCCCAAAGCTGATTTAGGGCTTATTGAGCTGGCTTTTCTTTTTGCCAAGCAGGCTCATGACGGCCAAAAGAGACTGACAGGTGAAGATTATATTCATCATCCGTTAGCAACTGCTCAAATGCTGGCGGACATGAAATTAAGCCCTAATATTATCATAGCCGGCCTTTTGCATGACGTGCCGGAAGATACAAAATATACGTTAGAAGATATTACGAAAAATTTTGGAGAAGAAGTTGCTACGCTAGTTGAAGGCATTACAAAATTAGGAAACATCAAATACCGCGGCATTGAACGATATATTGAAAATTTACGCAAAATGTTTGTGGCCATGGCCAAAGATACCAGGGTAATCCTCATAAAATTCGCCGACCGGTATCATAATTTAAAGACCTTATATGCTTTGCCTCGAGATAAACAGATTCGCATTGCCTCTGAAGTTCTGGAAATTTATGCGCCAATTGCCAATCGACTCGGCATGTATGAAATGAAAGGTAAATTAGAAGAAGAATCCTTCAAATACTTATATCCTAAAGAATACAACTGGCTAAAAGGCTTGGTAGAAAAACAACTTAAAACCAAAGAAATATATTTAGATGAAATAATCGCTTTTGTAAAAAAAGAGCTGAAAGAAGAAGGGATTGAATATCTGGAAGTCAAAGGACGCGTCAAGCAATTATACAGCCTTTATGCCAAATTGCTTGAACATGACAAAGACATTAACCGCGTCTATGATTTTGTCGCCATTCGTATTATTGTACAAGATATTCCTACCTGCTATGCTGTCTTGGGAATTATCCATAAAAAGATGAAACCTCTTAAAGGGCGCATTAAGGATTATATTGCTCAACCCAAGCCAAATGGCTATTCTTCTTTGCATACTACGGTCTTTACGGTTGATGGCGAAATAATTGAGATTCAAATCAGAACTAAGGAAATGGAAGAGGAAGCTGAATATGGCATTGCTGCCCACTGGCATTATGATGAAAAAGGATCATTAATACCCTCCAAGAAAATAAAATGGATAGATGAACTGACTAAATGGCAAAAAGAATTATCCGAAAACGAAAAATATTTAGAAAATTTAAAGATCGATGTCTTTAATGACCGAATTTTTGTTTTCACTCCCAAAGGAGATGTTATTGACTTGCCCAAAGGAGCCACCCCTATAGATTTCGCCTACTATGTACATACTGATATCGGTGCGCAATGCACGGGGGCTTTAATTAATAATCATATTGCCAGCCTGAACTCGCCCTTAAAAAGCGGCGATGTGATTGAGATCATAACTGATAAAAATCGCAAAAACCCAAGTGCTGACTGGCTAAAATTTGTTAAAACGAGCGTAGCGAAAAATAAAATTAAAAGCGCTCTCGCCAAAAGAACATTAATCGAAAAATTTCTAAAAAAATAATCCTGCCTTATAAGGCGGGATTATTTATATGCTATTATAAAAACATTATTCCTTGCCGCTGAGCTTTTCAATAATATTACTCAAATCTTCGGGAGAATTGTATTTAATGACAATTTCTCCTTTTTTATTATTGCCCTTAATATTCACCTGATGCCCTAATAAATTTTGCAGCCGCTCTTCCCTCGCTAAAAGCAAGGGGTCATTCTTAAACTGATAGGGCTGTCTGGCATTTTTAACCTGTTGCTCGGCATCCCTGACTGTGAGCTGATTGCGCAATATCTTTTTTAACAAATCAAGCTGATCTTTTTCATTTTCTAAAGCCGCAATTGCACGGGCATGTCCTTCGGAAATTTTCTCGTCTAAAATTGCTTTTTGGACGTCCTCCGGCAAAGTAAGCAACCGCAGGGTATTTGCGACACTGGACCTCTTTTTCCCTATCTTTAAGGATACTTGTTCCTGTGTCAGATTGAATTCATCCATTAACCTCCTATAGGAAATTGCTTCTTCAATAGGATTAAGATTTTTTCTCTGCAAATTTTCAATCAATGCCAATTCCAGCTTATCTTGTTCTTTGGCTTCACGCACAATAACCGGTACAGCAGACAAATTTAATATCTTGGCGGATCTTAAGCGGCGTTCACCAGCAATAAGCTGAAAATTCTCATCATCCTGCCTTGTTACAATCAAAGGCTGGATTATCCCGTGTGTTTTGATTGAATTTACCAAATCCTCCAAATCCTCATGCCCAAATTGCTTTCTGGGCTGATGGGGATTAAGCTGAATTTTATCAGGATTAACTTCCAAAATTCTGTTTTTTTCATCGATTTTATTAATCTCGTCATTCGAAAATTTAGTAGCAACTGTCTTTTTCGGGATTAATGAATCCAACCCCCTTCCTAAAGGCATAAAATATAAATTAAAAGTTAGTAGGTATTAAAATTAAAATTTGTCAGATCAATTATTTCTCGAGCTAATCTTTCATAGGCTTTAGCGCCCTTTGATTTGGGATCATATTCCAAAATAGTTTTTCCATAGCTTGGAGACTCGGTTAATCTTACATTACGCGGGATAACTGACCTAAAAATTCGATCGGGAAAATACTGATAAAGTTGCTGCAGTATTTCGTCAGATAATTTAGTCCTCTTATCATACATTGTTAAAACAGCGCCTAATATTTCTAACTCTGGTTTAATATGCGCCTGTATTAAATTAATGGTTTTAACTAATTGGCCTAATCCTTCTAAAGCATAATATTCAGCCTGAACTGGAATTAATAGCTTCTCAGCGGCGACTAAGCTATTGAGTGTCAAAAGACCCAAAGAGGGCGGGCAATCAATAATAATATAATCGTAATCATTTCTTACTGAAAGCAGCGCCTGCTCAAGTTTTGTTTCCCGATTCTCAATATTTACCAATTCAACATTTGCACCTGCCAAATTAACTGTCGCCGGTGCAATCTTATAGCCGGAAATCTTTGTATTCAAAACAATATCCTTTAAACTATAAGAACCGATTAAGGCTTCATAGATTCCCCGCTCTAAATTATTATAATCAATACCTAAGCCACTGGTTGCATTCGCCTGAGGATCCATATCAACCAATAAAACAAATTTGCCCAAAGAAGCCAAATAAGCGGCTAAATTAATAGCTGTCGTAGTCTTTCCTACTCCCCCTTTTTGATTAACTATTGATATTATATGAGACATATATATCTATATTTTATACTATTTTAGACAAGATGTCCAATTGACATCTTTGATAAAATAAGATAAAATAATGATGATTAAGCGTAAGCGATTAATTTACGACAAAGAAGCCCTCTCAGGGCTAAAATTATAGGGATTAGGACGATTTTTTATCGTCTTTCGTGCTTTTCAAGGCTGGTATTTATAGGCAGATATCTGGCCTCGGCCAGTTACAAGTTTAAGTAATGGCCGTATATAGCCTTTTTAAATATTACTAACTAAAATTAATGCAAGATAGGTTGTTAACCTATCCCTGTAACTAAGCCGCCGTGGCGAAACTGGCCTGTCCACCGTAGCTCCAAGGAGCGAAGGTAGATAGACGCGCTGTCCAAGTAATTTTAAAAAAAGAATACATTTATAATTAACATGCCGCTGTGGCGAAACTGGTAGACGCGCACGACTCAAAATCGTGTGAGAGCAATTTCATGTCGGTTCGACTCCGACCAGCGGCACATTAACAACTCAAATCTCAAAACTAATAATTTAAAACTGCCTAAGTTTTAAGTTAAAAACTCTGAGTTATGAGTTTATTATGCCAGGGTAGCTCAGTTGGTTAGAGCGCGGGACTCATAAGCCCGAGGTCGAGGGTTCGATCCCCTCCCCTGGTACTATGTTTTTAACAGTCCACAGTTCAGTAGGACTAGTCGTCAGCCGTGGGGTTACAAATCCCCTTTGGGCATTTTTTATCGGCTTTATCTTTCACTATATCTTTGATATAATACCCCACGGAGATACGAAAGTTTCAGCAAAATTCTACCAGATAAAATACATTATTACTGCGGGAATTATTGATCTTTCCGTACTATCTATATTACTTATTAGTTTAATTATTATACGGGCTAAAACTTTTACTCTGGTTGAAATATCCGCTATACTAGGAAGCGTTATCCCTGATGTCATGCAGCTTTTTTACTTTATTTTCCCGAAAAATAAGCTTCTTGGAAAAATACAGATGCTACATACATATCCCCATAATTTAATTTCTAAGCGCTTTGATTTCCCGATTGTCTGGGGGTTGCTTATGCAAATATTTACTTTAATCATCTTAATCGCTATCTATATATAATATGCTCATCTCCGTACATGCAACCATAGGCGCCATTATAGGCGAGAATGTCTCTAAACCGCTTTTAGCTTTTGTTTTTTCGTTTATTTCCCATTTTCTCTTAGATTTGATCCCGCATGGCGACAAAGAATTAATTAAGGCTTACCGTAACGATTTCAAAAACAAAGCCATGCTTTATTTAATCTATTTTGATTTGATTACCACTCCTATTTTACTGGTGCTTTTATTTTATACCGGCCAAATTTCTTATAGCCAGACGGTTTTATGGGGTATTATTGGCGGAGTTTTACCTGATATTTTAGTCGCTATCCATGAAATCTCTGATAAATTTTTTACCCGCACCCATAAATTTCATAATTGGACCCATGAAAAATTTAAATGGAGTATTCCTCTCAAATTCGGCATCATTGTCCAGATTATTATTATCTATTTAATCCTCAGATACCAATAATAAATTATACAAAAAATGGTCCCGTTCTCGAGACCATTTTTTTATTTTAAACTTTCAAATAATTCCAGAGTCTTTTGCGCACTTTTTTCCCAGGTAAAATGTCGGGCAATACCTTTCCCCCGTTCAATCAGCTTCAGCCGCAAAGCCGAATCACGATAAATCTTATTTAAACCGTCTTTAATTGAATCCACATCTTCGGGCTCAATCAGTACCGCGTTATCAATAACTATTTCCGGAATAGAAGCGACATTTGAAGTAACTACTGAGACCCCCATATTCATAGCCTCTAAAATCGGCAGGCCAAAACCCTCATATAAACTGGGGAAAACCAGACAATAAGCATGCCTTAATAAAAAAATTTTCTCTGGCAAGGTGACATAACCAACCCAGATTACTTTATCTTCTAATTTTAATGCTTCTATTATTTCAAAAATCGGTTCATATTTCCAGCCTTTTTTACCTGCCAATACCAGTTTAAAATTACTTCCCGAATTTTCTTTCAAGAATTTATCAAAAGCCTTGATCAGTCTGACCAAATTTTTACGGGGCTCTAAGGTGCCGAGAGCCAAAAAATATGACGGAGTAAATTTAAGCTTACTATCAATTTTATTTTCATCAACTACTATGTTGCAATAATCATCAATGCCTTCCAAGATAACTTTAATTTTATCTTCTTTGACTTTAAAGTACTTAATGGTATCTTTTTTGGTACTTTCTGAAACTGCAATGATTTTTTTCGCTTTCCAAATACTGAGAGGTGTTAAAATTTTAGTATTGAAAAATTGATGATCGGGAAACCAGGCCGGATTTTTATAATACGCCATATCATGAATCGTAATCACTGATTTGCCGAAATAAAAAAACGGGATAACATAGGCGGGATTATGGTAAACATCAAGCTTATATAATTTTAAAACATGTGGCACTATTACATGGCGGTAAAGAAATGGTATTTTACCGATATTTTCCAAGCCAGGGAAATATACAATCTGGACATTATCCTGTCTTAAATCATCCAGATTAATACGGGCGTCATACAAAAACAGAAAATATTGATTAGTTTTATCAATCTTCAGTAAATTTTTTATCAAATAATAAGTATAATAACCGACGCCCGCGGATTGGTTATGTTTGACATCTAAAATTCTTCTGCAATCAATACCTATTCTCATATAATATTAATAAATTATCGCCACTGATAATTAAAAAATGTCCAGTCACTAATTGCCTTAACATCCTGAAACCTTTCGCTATTTGACTGACTGCCTAAAACAACAATAACTATTTCCTGATTTTTTTCTCCCTTAATTTTAACTGCCAAACAATACCCTGCTGATTCTAAAGACCCTGTTTTGCCGCCGAGAACATTCAAATAACTTTTCAATAGCCAATCAGTATTTTTTAATTTTACGGTACGTTTTTTATCCAGAGATGATACCTCAAACTCATAATAAGACGTGCTGGTAACTCTGCTTAATTCCTTATTTTGTAAAGCAAAATTTAAAAGCTTTGCTAAATCGCCGACAGTTGACTGATTGCCTGATTTTAAGCCCGTCGGATCAACAAAAACAGTATTTAAAAGGCCAAGGCTCTTTGCTTTAATATTCATTTGTCTGATAAATTCATCCTCGCTTAATCCGCTTGCCCGAGATAAGGCCATGGCTGAATCGTTATCGGAAACGATCAGTGCGGTTTTAAATAAATTATCTAGAGTAATAACTTCATCGGTATTTAAATAAATTACGCCGCCGTTTCTGCGGTCAGAAGAAGTTGTTGACCATTCCTTTTGCCAACCGGGATTATAATCCAAAAAAACCAGGGCGGTCATTAATTTTGTGATGCTGGCAATAGGTAAAATCTCTTCCGTATTTTTTTGGTATAATATTTTGCCGCTTTTGACATCTACGGCAATTGCACTTTTTGCGGAAATAACAATATCCACATAATCAGTATACATTCTGTCCGGTGCATTTTGCTCTTGCTGACTTTGGATATCAAGATCCGAAAAATTAGCTAAATTATCTAAATTTATATAATGATTAGCAACAAAACTTGCGCTACCTAAAGTAGAAAATATTAAAAATTCTAAAAAAATATCAACCAACATAATAACTAAGTTCTAAACGTTAATAATTAAACATTTGCCTCCCCTGTCTCGGGAGCATCTGTAATTTTTAATTGTTCGCCTTGTTTTTGCTTTAAAAGCTGTTCCAGCGCTTCTGCGCTGTTAAGATGCTCATAGTTAGGCAATTGAGCCGGCTCTGAAATTCCCAGGTGCTTTAAAAATTCAAAAGTAATCTGATATTTCTTAACCAATTCATTCTTATCATTGATTTCTTCAATCAATCCTCTGATTAACAAATTGCGCAAGATAATACTGCAATTTACCCCGCGAATTAATTCCAACTCTTCGCGTGCTATGGGGCCGCGATAAGCCACAACCGTTAAAGTTTCTAGTGAAGCCGGGGTTAATTCCCCGGTAATTTCTTCCTTTAAAAATTCACTGATCATTTTGCTGTTTTCCGGCCTGGTAACCAACTGATAATCATTTCCTATTTTTTGCAGAATGACTCCATTTTCTTCATTATTATATTTCTGATAAAGGCTTTCTATTGCCTCTTTTACCTCATTTTTGTCTCCCTCGACCAATTCAGCAATTTTATTTACCGCTAAAGGCCTGGTAGTTATAAATAATAACGATTCAATTTTAGATTTTAATGACATAAATATCAATAAATTTAAATTAATAATTGTAACTTTGCACTTTAAACTTTGAATCTTAAATTTTGTTCATAGTAATATCCTCAAATAATTCGTTCTGTTCTACATTAATTATTTTTTGTTTTACCAGCTCCAAGATAGCCAAGAAAGAAACAATCCTCTCGGTTTTAGATTTAGAATCGCATAATAGCTTATTGAAAGATGAGCAGGCTTCTCTTAATACCAATTCTTTAATATGTAAAATTCTTTCTGACAATTTTATTGTTCTTTCAATCACTCTCTTCGGCAATTCTAAAATCGGTTTGATGCGCCCCAGAATTTGAGCATATACATTACTAAGCTTATTGGGGGTAAGACTTTGCGGTATATAAAAAATTTGAGAAGTAATTCCGTCGGGAAATTTTTCTTTGCTGAAACAAAACTGATTTTTACTCAATATTTTTTGTATTTTCCTTGAAGCTTCCAGATATTCTTTATACATTTTGAGCTGCTTTTCCAGATCAATGCCATCATCTTCTTCCAAACTTAAAGTCGGCAAAAGTGCTTTTGATTTAATATAGATCAACTTTGCGGCTACAACTAAAAAATCAGCAGTTTCCTCCAGGGAAATAGGTTTCATATTCATATACGCAATAAACTGGTCAGCGACCTTGGATAATGAAATCTTGGTAATATCCAATTCTTGCTGCTCAATCAGCTGTAAAAGTAAATCTAAAGGACCCTGCCAGTCTTCTAATTGTACCTTATATTGTTCCATATAAGCTGTGGGCTGCGAGTTATCGGCTATGAGCTCTAAGCTCAAAACCCTAGGCACGAAGCCAAACTACTTTCTTTTCTTAATTGATTTTTTAACGTTCTTTGTTGCTTTTTTAACTGTCTTCTTTATTTTCTTAAACACCTTCTTTATCGGCTTAAATTTTTTTGTTTCGGTAAATACGCCTACCACCGGCTCTTCCAGTTTTTCAAATTCCTTCATGGCCATTTCAAAACTTTCCGTAAAGCTGCCGCTGGAAAAAATCGCCTTTTTGACTTTACGTAAATTTTTATCCATATAAACTTCCAAAGCATGCAACCTACCAAAAGCTGACAAAGCGCCTGGTTTTACTTTTAACAATCTGACCATCGCGCCTTCTTTGGGAATTTCTACTGTTTTCACTCCCTTACCTTTACTATTCATCAATTTCTTCAACTGCTTTAGATCTAGCCGCTTTGACGCTGGCAATAAAACCAAAACAAATCCTTTATCAGTTTTAATTAATAAATTCTTTACTATTTCATCCAACTTTTTCTTTAATGTCTGAGCGGCATCATAAGCAGTATAAACTTTTTTATGAGTGACAATAGCATACTTGGCATCACGCTTGTCCAGATAGTTAGTAATTTGTTTTGGGATAGGCATAGGATTTCTAATTAATTTTAAATTTATAATTTTTAATTTTAAATCAATTTTTAATGTTTAAATTTTTAAATAATATTCCTACAATTAAAATTTTAAATTTAAAATTTAGCCTTAAAGGGCAGGTGTCTTTGTTCCCCCAGCGCCTTCTTCGCCAATACTTGTCCCGCCCTAGTTAATCTTATTTTATTGATATAAACTTTCTCCTTAGTAATCTCTCCAAACCCCACAATCAACCCCTTTTTGATTAATCGTTCAATACTATTAGTAATGGAATTAACCATTATCTCTTTGCTAGGATTCTTCTTATTAGAACCGTAAAAGCCCAGCAAAACCTTGCGATCAAGCTTGTTTTTGGAGTCAAAACATTGCAAAATTATGTATTTCTGTAAGCCAGAAAGTTTCATAGGTACTCTTTAATTTTAGCCTAAAAATGATGAATATTCAAGTCGCGGACAAAAACGGCCGTTTGTAAAACAAACGTAGGGGACGCAGATCTGCGTCCCCTACGATAATATTTTATCGGACGTTTTCGCCTCCTATTTATCCAAGTCCAATTTAATATGAAGATCTTTAAGTTGCTTAGCGCTAACCTCGCTTGGCGCGCCTAACATAGCATCCTGTGCAGAACCATTTTTCGGAAAAGCATAAATATCGCGGATGCTCGGTAAATCCCAGAGAACCATTAATAACCTGTCCAAACCCGGAGCAATGCCGCCATGAGGGGGCGCGCCAAATTCAAAGGCTTTAATCATATGGCCAAATTTAGCATCAACTTCTTCTTTGGTATAGCCGGCGATCTCAAAAGCTTTATACATAATTTCCGGCTGGTGATTTCGAATGGCACCTGAGGAGATTTCAAAGCCATTACAGACCAAATCATACTGATGTGCCAAAATATCTAAAGGATTCATTTCCATCAGTGCTTTCAGCCCACCCTGCGGCATGGAAAATGGATTATGGGAAAAATCAATACGTCCCGGTTCAATTTCAGAATACTCGTACATGGGAAAATCAGCCACCCATAGCCAGGCTGCCTTATTAGGATCTTTTAGCCCTAAACGGCTGCCACATTCGTTTCTTACTGCTCCCAGAGCGCTACAAACGGTCTTCCAAACATCTGCACCAAAGAAGATAATATCCCCGACTTTCGCCTTCAATTCCTTAACTAATTTAAGAGAAAGATCATCGCCTAAAAATTTGACTATTGGCGACTGTAATTCATTTTTTTCTTTGACAATAATATAAGCTAAACCCTTAGCGCCTTTTGCTTTGGCAATTTCAGTTATTTCATCAATATCCTTTCTGGAAAACTTGCCATCGGCCTCAACTTTCAAAGCATGAACTACACCGCCGTTTTTAATAGCTTCGCTAAAGACAGAAAATCCGCAAGCTTTAACCATTTCTGAAATAGACTTAATTTCCATATCAAAACGCAAATCCGGCTTATCAGATCCGTACTTTTCCAAAGCTTCTTTGTAAGTAATTCTTGGGAAAGGCTTGGCAATAATTTTTTTCTCAGAAAATTTTTCAGTCAGTTCAACCATCAAAGGTTCAACCAGCTGCCAGACATCTTCCTGTTCCACAAAAGACATTTCTAAGTCAATCTGATAAAATTCTCCGGGATGGCGGTCAGATCGCGGATCTTCGTCACGAAAACAAGGCGCAATCTGAAAATAGCGGTCAAAACCAGAGACCATTAATAATTGTTTAAACTGTTGGGGTGCCTGAGGCAAGGCATAAAATGTTCCAGGATGTATTCTTGAAGGAACTAAATAATCACGAGCCCCTTCAGGAGAAGAGTTTGCTAAAATCGGTGTTTGAATTTCAATGAACTCTTTTTTATGAAAATATTCTCGTACATAGGTAATCAATTTATCCCGATCAGCAATAATTTTTTGCAATCGACTGTGCCTCAAATCTAAAAATCGGTATTTCAATCTCAAATCCTCATTTACATTTTTATCCTGATCAATTTCAAAAGGCGGAGTTTTGGCCTGAGTTAAAATTTCAATTTCAGTAATTGCCATTTCAATCTCTCCGGTCTCCATTTTGGGATTTATCATATCCTTGGGACGCGCTAAAACTTCACCGGTTACTTTTAACACCCATTCTGGCCTTACATTATTGGCTTCATCCCAGGCTGGCTGAGAAATTCTGGGATCAAACTTAATCTGGGTCAAGCCATAACGGTCACGCAAGTCAATAAAAATAATACCGCCATGATCGCGTCTGGAATTTACCCAGCCGCATAAGGCAGCTTTTTTACCGACTTGTTTTTTAGTTAATTCGCCGCAGGTTTGTGTTCTTAACATAGATTTTTGTGATTAATAATCAATCATCAAGTCTCAATCATCAAACAAATACAAATAACCAATTCCTAATCACTAAACGGTTTGAATATTAGTTATTATAATTTAGATATTGTTTGGATTTTGATTATTGATGATTGGTTATTAAAAAAACTTCGTCTCTAAACCTATCAAAAAACCAAATACTGATAGATTCAAGGACGAAGTTTTTTCTTCGCGGTACCACCTTGATTCCCTCCGAGGAGAGCCTCTTAATTTACCCTTAACGCAGGTTTACGACGGGTTCTACTCCCAAATGGTTTCTTCCCGTGCCTCCCCTACTGTTAGTAGGGTCAAACGGCTTTTGGTGATTATATTGTAGCAAAATTCAATAAAAAGTCAAATTTAAAGACCGCCCCCCATAACGCAGAGGGCGGCCAATTTGTTTGAATAGCGCTAGGCCCAGCCGTGTAAAATATTCCAGTTGTTGCCGACTTTGGGCTTGATAGCCTGCGAACCAACTTGGCAGTAAGGGCAGTTTTCCGGCTCGAAGTTCTCAATGTCGAAATGAAAGACTGGAACAACAAGTGAGCCGTCAGGCAACTGGAAATCCTTTGATCTGTGCATCAACACGATCGCTTTATCCAGCACTTTAGGCGCCGGCTTGTCGCCATTGGTTTTCAAGACAGCTTGTTTGGTCTCCCAAGTTGAGCCGCTGGCCGTGGTCATCAGTTCGTTGATGACCAAGACATTCAAGCTGGGGTCGATCCCACCACGAATGATGGTCGGATTGCCCTTATCGTCTTTTTCAGCCTTAAAGGCTTTGATCCGGTGATTGTACTCTTTGCTCAACAGCCAAGCCAGGCAAAAGCCGGGATCCAAGGCCGAATAGGCTGAAGCAGCCACCCCGCCTATTGTGGCCAGAACATCCTGAGCAAGATGTGATTTGGCTTCTTTGAGCATCTCATGCGCCAGCAACATGCACAACAGCGGATAATCCAGCACCTCCTTGCAATTGATGAAACCGTTGCTGTGCTTGCCCGACTTCAGTAGCGCATGTGGCTTTTGGACGCAAGGATCGCCTTGATATTGCCAAAAGGCATCAAAGGCGCTCAAAATCGCCACCACCTCGTTGATGGTCATGCGCCGCCCTTCAAAGTCACTTGAATTTAGCGCAAAGACGCCTCCGTTTTTCACTGTCTCAATAACCGCTAATTCTTTCATCACTTTCCTCCTTCTTCTTTTTTGCTTTAAAAACAATCCCTAATTTCCTCCACCTTATCAAACCTCGTTTAATTCGTCAATCAGTTATCAAAGTTCGTTACGTTAGACGTATAACGATAAATGAAACGAATATCGATAGCGAAAAACGATTAACGAAATAAAAAAGGGACTCCCGGATGGGAATCCCTTGGCTGTTATTTCTTTTCCTTTTTCTCAAGTGCGACCTTGATCTCCTCCAAGATCAATTGCACTGCTACCTGCGGATTTTCCGCCTGGGTAATCGGACGTCCGACCACGATCCGATCCACGCCGGCCAGAAAAGCTGCTTCCGGAGTGTCAGTCCGTTTTTGGTCATCGCCTTTGACCACGCCGAAGGTGGGCCGGATGCCCGGAGTATTGAGGGAAAGCGCGTTCAACGCCGGCCGTTTCCTGATCACGTCCACTTCCTTGGGTGAAAGCACCAGGCCTGCGCAACCAGCGGCTTGAGCCATGCGCGCAAATCTGAGCACGCCGGCTTTGGTTGAGCAGCAGTAGATCTGCTGGCATTCTTCTTCATCCAACGATGTCAGCACCGTCACGGCTAAAACCTGCGTCGCAGGCATAGCCTTAACCAAGGCTGACAGGCCATCGATTCCGGCATTGGCCATGACAGTGACAATCTCCGGCTTATAGCAAGCCAGAAGCTGTCCGTCGATCTTCATGGTCTGGGGAATATCCACCAGCTTGAGATCAGCCATGACCTTAAGTCCGCGCTCATGGAGCTCTTCGACCAGGCTGTATCCCCCGGCTCGTAAGATGGAGTTGACCTTGATGATCACGCCTGTTCCGTGGAGAGCATCGGCAAGTTGCAGCACCTTTTGGCGAACATTTATCGCCGCCTGTACGTCATTGCCTTCCAGCTCAAAGTCCGCTGCCACGATCAACCTTTCGTTGACATTAGCAATTTCCTTCATCACCCTTTTCCTCCTTTTATCCTTGCTTTGACCTGGTCAATATTGGCTAGGCCGTGTTCCAAACAATATTTTTCCAGCTGGTCAATCAGCGCCATCATCACCAGCGGATTTTTGAAATTCGCTGTGCCAATGGCAACAGCTGACGCACCGACCTGGAAAAAATCAAAAATGTCCTGCAGGGTACTGATTCCGCCCATGCCTATTATCGGCACATTGACTGCCTGAGACACCTGATTGATTAGACATAGGGCAATTGGTTTGATAGCCGGGCCAGAAAGCCCGCCCTGGATGATTTTGCCTCGGTCAATAAATGCAGCTCGGACCGTATTGATCATGGAAATGGCATTGGCTCCGACATCAACTACTGCTTTAGCAATCGGCACAATATCAGTTACGTTCGGCGTCAGCTTAACGATCAAAGGCAATTTCGTAGCCCTGCGCACCGCTCGAATAACATTGGCAGCGATTTGAGCATCACTGCCAAAAGGAATTCTGCCGCCTTCTACATTGGGACAGGAAATATTTATTTCCAATCCTGCAACAGATGGCACCTGATCAAGTAACTCAGCCATCCGAACATATTCGTTAAGCGTAAAACCGGAAACATTGACAATGATCGGAGTCTCGAACTGAGCCATAAACGGCAATTTTTCTTCAATAAAAGCTTTAACACCCGGATTTGCCAGGCCTATAAAGTTGATCATGCCGCTGGCTGTTTCTCTGATCCGTGGCTGCGGATTGCCAGCTCGCGGTTCCAGAGTTGTACCCTTGGTAACCAGCGCTCCCAGCGCACTTAAATCCATGCCCTGAATGCCGGCAAATTCTTCTCCGTTGCCAAAGGTTCCTGAGGCCGGCATAATCGGATTTTTCAGTCTGATACCGCCAATCTCAACGCCAAGATTAACTGAGCTCATCCCAGATTACCTCCTTAGCCGGAAAAACCGGTCCATCATGGCAAATGCGTTTCATGCCCGAAGACGTCTTGATTGAACAGCCCAGACAAACTCCGAGGCCGCAGGCCATGATTGTTTCCAAAATCACATAGCAATCCTGGCCTGCCTGCTGGCAGATATCCGCAACTTTGCGCATCATGACTTTGGGACCGCAGGTAATGACTAAAATCTTTTTTTCATTGGCCACTTTCATGTAGGCCTGTACAACATCAGTTACAAAACCTTGACAGCCAATGGAGCCATCGTCAGTGACTATTATCAAAGGTTCTTGGCAATATAAATCCAAGGGAATAATTTCTGCCCCGGTTTTATTGCCATAAAAAACCCTGACAATCCCGCCCTGAAATTCCGAAACGACCTTTTCATAGAAAATCAGCGGAGCAATGCCGATTCCACCGCCTATCAGCCAGACTTCATCATACTCATCCGTGTTAGGTAGAAATCCCTGACCCAAAGGTCCCCAGAACTTTACCTTTTCTCCGACTGCAAGCCTGGCCATCAATTCCGTGTTTTTTCCAATGACTTTATACAGCAAGGAAAAAGTGCCGTTGAAAGTACTAATACTGGCAATACTGAATGGCCTGGCCATAGTTGAGCTCGGATCCAAAGGCGCTAAGCAGACAAACTGACCGGGCAAAAAAGCAGTCACATCAAGGTCATTACCTAGGTTTAATTCTAATTCCCAAGTATCTTTGGCTTTAAGAATATTAGAAACCACGACAGCCTCACCAACCTGAATCTTCCATGTTTCCATGTCCCATCCTCCCTTTATCTTGATTTTTCAAATAACTTTTTGTACCCAAACCTTAGCAAGATATCCTCTATAAGTCAACAATCGAAATATTCGTATTTCAGCCTTCCTCGAATTAAAAAAGGACGCCATTGAGAACGTCCTTGAATTCCAAAATATTTATATTCTTCTTGCCGCACACCTAGTTTTCCAGTTTTTGCGCAGTTCTTTTTTTCGGTTATCCGGTTTCTTTTTCTTACGCCGGCCTTTTTTGTCTTCCTTTTTGGCTTCTGTATAATCAGATGAATCCTCCATATTCCCTCCTTTCACTAAAAAGATCCTTCTCTTATCGTAAAACGTTAAATTCTTTTAGCAACTGCTGATACATTTTCTGTTCCGTGTCAAAACAATAAAGATGCAAAAAGGCCTTAAACTTGGGGCCTTCTTTCCAGGCTCGATTACAGCAAATATAAGTCCACTCCGGCTTTATTTCTGCCCGAATCCACTCCAGTAAGGCTACTTCATCTTCTTCGGATAAGATCTGATCTTTTTTAAAAACCAAATCAATAACCGTAAAGAATTTTGAATGACCTCCGGACAAAAAGGCTTTATCCAACTTTGCCGCTATCACCTTTAAAATCTCCAAAGTCCCCTCCTTTGACTAGTTTTAATGGGAAGATTACTCCAATATTTACTTGACCTTAACAAAAAAAAATCGCCCTGTCAACCCTGTCGCTCGCGAGCGACAGCGTCAAGATGAACTTTTCGCTAAATAAAGTTATAAATTTTAATTCATCTAAGCTATCAAATTGAGCTAAAAAATTCCAGTGACTTTATCGGTTTCTCCATATTAATTAAAAGCAATTTTTCCCCAACTCCGTTAAATTCGTTCAGCTCATTAGCTTCAATTGCTAAATTCCTGAAATACTCAAGCGGCTTTTCCTTTGCCAATTGTAAAAGCTTAATCACGCTGTCAGAAACACGGATATAATCCTCAATGAGGCAAACCTTTTTGCAGTCCTCACAAATTAGGCCGCCTTTAGAAAAATCAAAAACATTTTTTGTCAGTAATACTCCCTTGTGGCAGAGGACACAACGATGTATTTCCGGCTGATAACCCAAAAGTCCAAGCAATTTAATAAAATAAATATTGGCTAAAAATTGCATGCGTTCTTTTTTTTCAGGCAAATCTTTAATAATTTCCTGTTCCATGATATCCAATGCTTCCAAAAGCAATTCAAATTTATCGCTTTGTGAAGTATGCCCGGAAATCAAGCCGTCTGTTCCTTCTGCAAGATAATTTATTAGACCAAAGCCTAAAAGTGTCGGATCGTTTCTTAAATTTTCATAACACTTAATAGAATTGCAATTTGCCAGTTTATCAATTACCTTGCCTTTAGCAATCATCAGCTTAACCAGATAAAAAGGTTCCAAATATCCCTTCAGCTTACTGGTAATTTTTTTTGTGCCTCGAGCTACCACTTCAATCTTGCCAAAATCCTTGGTATATAGACAAAAGAGCCTATCATTTTCCTGATAGTCTCGGCGTTTCAAAATAATTCCGGTAGTGGTGTAAGTTCGTGACATATAGTTAAAAGTTCAAAATGCAAAGTGCAAAGTTACAGATTGAAATTCAAAGTTAATGTATTATTTTTTATAATAAATCTTCCGAAATTTTAAACTACTAACTGTAATTTTTAATTTTAAACTTTGAACTTTAAATTATATTATAATTGCCCATCAAAGTAGCTCTGCAATACAATCATCGCCGCCACAGCATCATCCTTGCCCTTCGCCTTAGTCCCCTGCAAAAGACGCTGGGCATATGTGCTGCTCAAATTTTCATCTTGCTGTATAACTTCAAGTCCTAATGCCTGAGTCAATTTATCACTAAAGGCAATTACTTGTTCATATTGTTCTGACTTAATACCCTTTAATCCGACCGGCACGCCCAGCACAATTTTGGTAATTTCTTGAGTCTGGCAAATTTTCGACAGATCATTAAAAATGCTAATGCTTTTTTCAAGTATCTTAAAAGGAGAGGCAATTTTTGTCTCAGTGTCTCCGATAGCTAAACCGACTTTTTTTAAGCCATAGTCAAGTCCTAATATTTTTTCGTTCATATAACTTCTTTCAATATTATATTAATAAACTCCATCCCCCCATCATTTATTATCACTACATCAAAATTTTTCTTGTAAATTTCCGAGTTTCTATCAACATTTTCGTTCAAAAATCCAATCCTCAATAAATTATCATAATCAAACCCATCAACCATACCCACATCCTCCAAATTATCACCTAACAAAATAACATTAGGCCGGTTTTTAACGGCCTGATAAGCCGGAAATTGTTGGATCATTGTTTCATCCTTATTTAAAGTATGGATAATCGGCTCTTTGACCTTAATCGCTTGGCCGCTTTGGTCGTATTCAAACTCATTGGAAATAATATTAATATTGTCATAAAGGCTTTTTTCTCTCTGTAAAACCAAAGAAATAGATTCAGTCCCCAATCCCGCCGATGACATTATCACCAAAGGAATTTTTTGTTGATTAAGTTCTTTTAAGAGTTCTTCTGCGCCCGGCCGCAATTGGATTCTAGGGTCTTGGGCTACTTCGCTGATTTCTTTTTTGCTCAAACCAGACTTAAGCAATAGCTCAAAATGTTTACGCCACCATTCCTCCATCTTTTTCTTTTTATCCGCCAAACCTAAATTTAGATCAATTTCAAAGGGATGATAATAATCAAACAGCTTATGAGCTTTTTGGGCATATTCAGGAGTTAGAAATCGTCCATCGCGCAAGATAGAAATAATAGAAGGCATTTTTTGCCCTGCAACAATCGCTTTAGTCAAAGTACGATCAAAATCAGCTAAAACATGAATTTTATCTTTACCCTGTTCTTTAAATATTTTAAGCAAATCCGCTAACCTTTCAAAATTTGGAATTATCACATTTTCCGGAAGTTGTACTAAGTCTATCATTTTTTTCATTTATATTGGTTCTAACTTCTTATATTCAAATTTTTCCATCACTTCCGGCACATTGCGGTCAACGCCTCTGGCAGTTATTAACTTTGAAACAGTATATGCTGCCATTTCCTTAGCAGGATAAGGGTCAAGCATACTTTTAATCTCCTGATCATCCAAGCCACCCAACCATTGCCTTCCCTCAAATTTGCTTAATATAACCGGCATACGCTGTTTTAGATTATGAATTTTTGCAACTAAGTCATTGGCGTCGGTGGTAATAATTGAAACAGTCTTAATTTTCTTTTTGTTATCAGGATTTATCCATTCATCCCAGATCCCGGCAAAAGCAAAAGGCTCTTTTGATTTTAAATAGATATAATAAGGATATTTTTTGCTTTTATATTCCCGCCAGTCAAAAAAGCCGTCAGCTAAAATCAGACAGCGCTTTTTTCTGATTGGCTCACTAAACGAAGCTTTGGTAAATAAAGTATCAGCTCGTGAATTTAAAGTTTTAAACCTGATTTCCTTAGCCTTATCTTCATTGGCAATCCAATGAGGAATCAAGCCCCAGGTCAGCATCTGAATTTTTTCGGGTTCTTCATTGGTTATCACCGGAATTCTCGGTGCCTCAAAGCCATTGGCATAAAAAATCGGCATGAACAAATCGGGTTTGGAAAACTCTGCCCCAAACCTTTTTTCCAGCTCTTTTTGTTTGCGATTGACTGATAAATGGTAACACATAAAATTTAATAACCGATGATTATTCAAATGCTGTAAGCACCCTAGTCTCTCCATTATGATCCACGGCCACTGTATGTTCAAATTGCGCGGATAATGAGCCATCAGCTGTTTTAAACGTAGTATCATCATCTGCTACTTCAATCTGCCATCCGCCAATATTTATCATCGGCTCAAGAGCGAGCACCATACCCCTTTTAATCATAATCAGCTTACTTTCTTCAGTCACAAAATTTGGAACATTAGGGTCTTCGTGAACTTTCTTTCCTACCCCATGGCCAACCAATTCACGAACTACGCCAAAACCATTTTTTTCCGCATATTGCTGTATGGCTGCCGAAATATCGCTTATATAATTACCTTCTTTAACCTGGTCCAGTGCTAAACTCAAGGCTTCTTGGGTTACATTTAAAAGCCGCTGTGCCTGTTTGCTGATTTGACCAACGCCAACAGTTACAGCCATATCTGTATATAGCCCTTTATATTGCATGCCGATATCCAACCCAATGATATCCCCTTCTTTCAAAAAACGATTGGGAATAGCAGGTGCATGGACTACTTCATCATTAATAGAAGTGCAGAGAGTCGTAGGAAACGGACGGTCTGCGCTTGAAGGTCGATAATTTTTAAATGATGGCTGACCGCCACTTTGTAAAATCAGCCTTTCAGCCATTTCATCCAATTCCTTTGTGCCGACTCCAGGCTTTACTGTTTGGGCCACCTGTTTTAAAATTTGCGCTAAAATCTTACCACCTTTTCCTATAGTATCAATTTCTTTTTGGGTTTTATAAATAATCATGAAATAGTTCCTTTATATTTTAAAGCAAGCAAAATTGCCCTAAAAATTTTCTCAATCCTTTGCTCCCCGCTAATTGTTATCAATTTTTTTTGTTTTTTATAATAAGCGAATAAAGGCTTGGTATTTTCTCGATATATTTTTAATCTCTGCCTTATTGCCTTCGGTGTATCATCCTGCCTTTGCTTTAATTTATGTCCACACTTATCACAAATCATGTAATACTTTGGCTTTTCTGATTCCTGGGAATAAAGATTATAGGTCTGGCCGCAATCACAGATATATCGGCCGCTTAATCTTTTTAAGATTGCTTTGCGGCGAATATCTATCAAAATTACACTGTCAATTTTTAACAAATCTTCCAGAAACATATTTTGCTTATAAGTGCGGGGGAAACCGTCGAAAATTACCCCCTTTTTATATCTTTTAGATCTTAACTCTTTTTTTAACAATTTGCCAGTAATTTCATCGGGTACGAGTTTACCCGCAGCAACATAAGGTGCGGCGATTTTGCCGATCGCTGTCTGGTGTAATATTTCCCGGCGATATAGTTGCCCCATTGATAAAGCGGGTATTTTTAAAAATTGTGACAACAATTTCGCCTGTGTACCCTTACCGCTACCTTGGGGTCCGATTAAAATTAAGTTCATATTATTATATGATTCTGCCAAAGACTGATCTGCCCCTGGCGGAAAAAAATAAAAAGGGTGATTTCCCTTTTTATTATAACATATATTCAATTATTGCAAATACTAGATAAAATCCTACTGCCTTTACAACCCTTCGTAGTCTCTCATGGTCATTTGTGATTCTATCTGTTTTACCGTTTCAATTACCACACTGACAACGATTAATAAGCTAGTACCGCCGATGACCAGGTTCAAACCACCAACAAATTGCTGAACAACTAAAGGCAAAATAGCAATTAAGCCCAAAAATAAAGCACCTGTAAAAATAATACGGTTAGTTACTGAGGCTAAATACTCTTCGGTATTTTTTCCAGGCCTAATCCCCGGAATAAATCCGCCGTGTTTCTGCAAATTTTCTGCAATCTGCTGAGGATGGAAAATTACTGCAGTATAAAAATAAGTGAAGGCAAAAACAAAAACAAAATATAAAATACCATACACTAGCTGATTTTGAAAAACCTGAATTACAAACTCAGAAGCCTTTACCAGTATCTGGCTTTTGGCCTGTAAAAAGAAATTGGCAATCATTGGAGGAAAAACGATTAGAGAAATCGCAAAGATAATCGGAATTACACCTGCCATATTTACCTTCAACGGCAAATACGTATTTACTCCGCCATACATTCTGTTGCCGCGCACATGCCGAGCATAAGAAACAGGGATATTGCGAGTACCCTCATTAATAATGACTACTCCAATGACTGTAATTAGTGCAATAGCAGCAAAGATTACTATATTAACAATTTGAGATGGGTCAAAAACTACAACTGCTCTTTGGAGAACCAAGGGCAAATTAGCAACAATACCTGCAAAAATCAAAAGTGAAATGCCATTACCGATATGCAATTCGGAAATTATTTCGCCCAACCACATTAAAAAGATTGTGCCTGCGGTTAAAGTTACAATGATAGAAAAAAGGGTAAAGGGTGTTAAACCGCTAATAATTTGATATGTAGACTGTCTTTGTAATATGGAGATTGTTCCATAAGCCTGCAAAGCTGCCATCGGGATTGTCAGCCATCTTGTCCAGCTGTTAATTTTTTGATGTCCGCCTGGCTCCTTTGATAATTCTTCCAATTTCGGGATAATCATGACTAGTAGCTGAAAAATGATGGAGGCTGTAATATAGGGGCCGACACCCATAGCAACTATAGAGAAATTTTCCATACCGCCACCGGAAAATACATTTATCAAACCAAAAATTTGATTAGATGAAAAAAATTCTTTCAAATTTTCCAGATTAACGCCGGGAATTGGAATATGCGCCGCAATACGAAAAACTACCAATAATCCGAGGATTGTCAGAATCTTCATCCTTAAATCCTTGATTTTAAAAATTTGAATTATCTTATCAAACATAATATTTATTCTTTGTTCGCTTTTTTATCATTCGACTTTGCTTGACCGAACAAAAACACTTTACCGCCATTTTTTTCAATCATTACCTTGGCGTTTTCAGAAATTTTATGGACACGTAAATTAATTTTTTTTGTCAATTTTCCTTCTCCTAAAATTTTAACACCTGGCCTGGTATCTGCAATTAACCCCTTGGCAAGCAAAATCTCGGGGGTAACCAGCTCATTATCATTAAAATTGTTTTCTAAATCACTAAGGTTCACAATTTCAAATTTTGGTCTTCTGCTTTTGAAACCACCTAATTTCGGGGTACTCAAAATATTTCCTTTCAAACCAAAAGCTTTTAAGCCGCCTTTACCGCCACTTCTCGCTCGCTGTCCTTTTGCACCACGGCCAGAATAAGTGCCGTGGCCTGAAGAAGTACCGCGCCCTACTCTAATCTTTCTTTTTCTAGCGCCCTTAGCAGGTCTTAAATTATGTAAATTCAAAGCCATATGATTATTTAGGTTATCTGAACCACGAAATTATTTCACTAAATAACACCGAATTTTCGTGTATTTTCGTGATAAAAATTTAGTGATTCCTTTTCTTATTTATCTTCTTTTTTTATTAAACCTTTAATTTTTTCCTTAATTGACACCTTTTCCTTTTTAACTTCATTGTCCTGATTTTTTTCTGAATTTGCAGTCTTAAATTCTATGGTGTCACCTTTAATTTCCTGTTTTCCCTCTTTATTGCCTTTTTTAAAGTTCTGCAAAGCAAACAAAGCTGCCCGTAGATTACTGATCTTATTATTAGAACCTAATATTTTACCTCTCACATTCGTAATACCAGCTAACTCACAGACAACCCGCACTGCGCCGCCAACCTTAATACCAGTACCTTTGGGAGCAGGTTTTAACAAAATTCTTGCGGCCTTATATTTTACATGTATTTCATGTGGAATTGTTTCATTGACAATCGGGACATGTATCAATTGCTTTTTCGCCTGATTAAATGCTTTATTAACAGCAATTGTAACATCAGCGCCCTTGGCGACTCCCATGCCTACCCGTCCCCTTTTATCGCCAATAGCTAAAGTAGCACGAAATCTCATTCTCTTGCCGCCTGCTACCACGCGAGTAACCCTCGCCAAATCAACAATACGCTGTTCGAATTCCTCGTCCTTTTTATACATTTTTTCTCTTTTGGGCATATATAAATTAATTTAATATATTTATTAAAATTCTAAACCGTTTTCACGTGCTGCCTCTGCGACTGCTTTAACACGACCATGAAACTTATATCCACCGCGATCAAACACCACGTTTTTAATCTTTTGCTCTAAAGCTTTTTTTGCAATTAATTTTCCGACCTCAACAGCCTTATCTATTTTTTTGCCCTTTTTTGCCTTTACTTCCGAGATATCGAATACCTTTACCTTTATATGGCTCCGGTTTTTTAATACGCCTAATACGTGCAGCAGTTTCACCTACTAAATATTTATCATACCCTTTCAAGGTAATTGTATTTTTCTCCACACTCGCGGTCATCTCCGGTGGAATCAGATATTCAACCGGATGAGAAAACCCTAAATTTAAAATTAATTTTTGTCCCTGTAAGGCTACCTTGAAACCTACGCCGATAACTTCTAATTTTTTTTCGAAACCCTTAGTAACGCCAACTATCATGTTATTAACTAATCTATTATAAAGACCCCATAAAGACTTATTAGTTTTATCCTCCGGATCTTTAACGGTAAAAATTACTTCTTTATTTTGTAGTTCAACCTTAACCAAGGAATGAATTTTTTGAGTCAATTCTCCTTTAGGGCCTTTGACTGTTACTAAATTATCACTAATTTTTACTTCCACTCCTTCGGGGACAGTAATCAGTTTTTTACCTATTCTAGACATAGTTATATGTGTTAATTTAACCACTAAACTTTAATCACGGCAACTACTCAATTGTGATTATAAGTTTGGGGCTCATTTTACATTATAAATTATTACCAAATTTCACAAATAATTTCACCGCCGACACCTTTCCTTTTTGCTTCTCTGCTAGTCATTAAGCCGGCCGAAGTAGATAAAATTGCGATGCCTAAATTATTCAAAACGTTAAAAACATTATTTTTACTAAGATATACACGCTGACCCGGCCTACTTACTCTTCTAATTGAAGTGATTGCTGGCTGATCTTCATTATACTTTAAGGTAATTTTTAACTGCGGAAATTTTGCCTCTTCAACTTTTTCCAGATTTTCAATATATTTTTCATGCTTCAAAATTTTGGCAATCTCAAACTTAAGCTTAGAGAAAGGTACTAAGACTTCGCTTTTTCTCACAATTTGCGCATTCCGTATTCTTGTTAGCATGTCTGCAATTGGGTCAGTAATCATATTTAAATAAATTAACTTATTTTATAAAATATAAATTAAATAAAAATTTACCAGCTGCTTTTTCTTATTCCGGGGATAGCGCCTTGCGAAGCCAATTCCCTGAAACAAATGCGGCAAATCTTAAAATCCCGCATATAGCCGTGGCTACGGCCACAACGCCAGCATCGTCTGACAATCCTGGTCGAATATTTTGGTTTTTTATTTGATTTTGCTATTTGTGCTGATGTTGCCATAAAATATATAACTAATTACTTATTATCGGTTTTAAAAGGAAAGCCTAGGGCGCTAAATAATGCCTTTGCATCTTCCCTATTTTTTGCGCTAGTAACAATAGCTACTTCTAAACCGTGCAACTTTTCAATTTCATCTGAACGAATTTCCGGAAAAGAAATATGTTCCTTAATTCCCAAATTCAAATTTCCTTTATGATCTAAAATTTTCCAATCTAATCCTCTAAAATCGCGGACGCGGGGTAAGGTTACCTTAATTAATTTTTCAATAAAATCATACATCCTTTTCCCGCGTAAAGTAACCTTCATGCCGATAATCATGCCCTGTCTTATTTTAAAATTGGAAATTGACTTTTTAGCTTTGGTTTTTATCGGTTTCTGACCCGTTATACGAGTGAGGGTACTTTCTACGGTATCAATAAAAGTAGCATCTTTCAAACCCTTGCTTAAACCCACGTTCAAAACAACCTTTTCAATCTTAGGTACCTGCATTTGGTTTTTAAAACCAAGAGTTTTCATTAATTCCGGCACTATTTTTTTAGTATATTGTTCTTTGAAATTCATAGTAATAAATTAAAACTATTTTAATCAATTAATTCTTTACATTTTCCGCAAATTCTGACTTTTTTCGCTTTTTTACCTGCTGTATCTAAAAACTTACTCCTAATTCTTACAGCTTTATTGCATCTTGGGCATAATAACATTAAGTTTGACATATTGATAGGAGCAGGAAATTCAATTTTCTGGCCCTTCTCCCCTTGTTTTCTGGGTTTTAAATATTTGATTGCTAAATTAATTCCTTCAACTGAGGCGCGATTGCGATCAGCAAAAACCTGCAAGATTTTCCCTTTCTTGCCGTTATCTTTGCCTGCGATTACTTTTACCCTGTCGCCTGTTTTTAATTTTCCGCTTAATACGGGGATTAAATTTTTTTTCATATGTCATTAAATAATCAATTCTTATAATACTTCCGGAGCCAAAGAAATTATTTTATTAAATCCAGCGGCTCTCAACTCTCTGGCCACTGGGCCTAAGATACGGCTGCCAATAGGTTCATGAGATTTCATATCGATAATTACTGCGGCATTA
Source organism: Candidatus Parcubacteria bacterium (assembly GCA_026395685.1). Classification (GTDB taxonomy): domain Bacteria; phylum Patescibacteriota; class Patescibacteriia; order CAIXNZ01; family CAIXNZ01; genus JAPLYC01. Next base: position 19,638 of record JAPLYG010000018.1, on the reverse strand, counting down.
TCATCAAAACGTATATATGACCCGTCTGCCCTGCGGACCTCTTTTCTTGTGCGCACTAAAACTGCATGAACAACTTCACTTTTTTTAACCATGCCATGAGGAACGGCTTCTTTAACTGAAGCTGTGATAATATCACCTAAACGGCCGTAACGCTTTTTATATCCTCCTAAAACTCTAATAACCTGCAACTTTTTTGCGCCGGTATTATCAGCTAATTTTAACATCGATCTTAATTGAACCATATATTTTATTTAACTATTTTTATTAAACGCCAGCGTTTATCCTTGCTTAAAGGCCTGCATTCCTGAAAAATAACTTCATTGCCCGCCCGAGACAAATTTTTTTCATCATGAACTTTATATTTCTTGCTTGATTTATACTGCTTTTTATATTTCGGATGCCATTTAAAAGCAGAGACAATAACCACCCTGGTTTTATCCATTTTATCACTGGTAACAATCCCCTGAAACTGTCTTATAATTTTTTTGGTTTTTTGTGATCCCATATTAAAATAATTATTTGCTATTATTTAGTCTCGACTTCCTTTCCTTTACTGACGAGCAAAGTGTTCAACTTGGCAATTTTCTTTTTTAGAACACGAACTTCTCTGATATTTTTTAAATTATTCTGGGCAACCTTAAAACGCAATTCTCTCAGTTTTTCACGACTAGAAACCAAAAGCTTATTCAGCTCTGTCTTTGATTTTGCTTTTAACTCTTTTAATTCTTCTTTAACTTTCATATTCAATACTATTAAATTATTGTTTACTTATAAATTTAGTCTTCATCGGAAGTTTAAAACTGGCCAACCTCATAGCTTCCTGCGCCTTATCAATAGCAACGCCTTCCATTTCAAACATAATTACTCCGGGTTTTACAACTACCACAAAGTGATCCGGAGCTCCTTTTCCCGAACCCATCGGCACTTCTGAGCCTTTTTTGGTTACAGGCTTATCAGGAAAAATTCGAATCCAGACTTTACCTCCCCGTTTTAAATAATGCGTAAGGGTTCTTCTGGCAGCCTCAATTTGCCTGGCAGTTACCCAGGCGTGAGTCATGGCCTTTAATCCATAACTACCGAAATTCAATTCCGTGCGGCTGGCACTTATTCCCAGATTGCGCTTGCGGCCCTTGTGCCATTTTCGATGTTTTACTTTTTTAGGCATCAACATATATAATATCCTATCTTATAATTTAATTATTTTCTTATTAAAAACTTCCCCTTTATAAATCCAGACCTTAACTCCGATTTTGCCGTAAATAGTTTGCGCTGCTCCGCGGGAATAATCAATATCTGCGCGTAAAGTATGCAAAGGGATTTCACCCTCGCTTAAAACTTCATCGCGTGCGATTTCTGCGCCGTTCAAACGGCCAGAAATGTTAACTTTAACACCTTTAGCTCCGGCTCTCATGACTCTACTGATCGACTGTTTCATGGTACGTCTAAAAGGAATTCTTTTTTCTAAATCTGCGATTATATTATCTAAAACGATCTGGGCATTTAAATTTGGTTTGTCAACCTCCAAAATATTAATATTTAAATTAACTTTAGCCGGTGTCTTTAATACTTCTTTATTTAAAATATTTTTTCTTAAGGCATTTTTTAAATCTTCAATGCCGACACCTGAACGTCCGATAATTACACCCGGCTTGACAGCATGGATAATGATGGTTAAATTTTGGCCAGATCTTTCAATATCAATACCGGCGACGCCTGAATCTTTCAATTTGCCCTTTAAAAATTTACGAATTGCTAAATCCTGCCGCAAGTAAATGCAAAAGTTGCGTTGTGAAAACCATTTGGAATCCCAGCCTCTATTTACACCTATTCTTATTGCTTTTGGATTAACTTTATTACCCATATTATTAAAACTTTTATCAAATATTATTTAACCTGATTTTCTATTAAAAATTTTCTTAATAAATCCCTTTTCACCTTTCATCTGCCGTTTATCAAGATTTTGTTTATGTCGTCTTTTCCCTTCCATTCTTATATCAATGGGCGATTCTTCATTGCCCTTTTCAACTTCTTTTGATATTTTTTCTTCTTTTACTTCTAATTTCCTGGGGATTTCTTTATCCTTGATTTCCTCTAAAGAAGAAACTTTTACTGCTTTTTCAGCCTTAACTTTTTTGGCTTTTGTCTTACTAGGCACGATTTCTTCTAATACCAGCAAAATATGAGCGTTTCTTTTTCTTAACGGTGTCGCTCTTCCATGAGCTTTATATTGCCATCTTTTAAGCATACCCGCCATATCTACTTTTATTTCCTTAACCATCAAATTATCTTTTTTTAAATTGAAATTATTCACGGCATTCGCAATCGCAGAATTTAACAATTTAATTATCGGCTTTCTCGCTAAACGATTAACAAAAGACAGCTGGATCAAAGCATCTTCCACTTTCATTCCCCTTATAATATCGGCTATTAACCTCAATTTTTTCGGGGACATTCTCAAATATTTTAATTGTGCTTTAACTTGCATATATAATTAATTTAGCAATAAAAATTATTTTTTAGTTTTAGACGCTGCAGGAACGGTTACTGCCGGAGCCGCTGTTTCCGGGCCCTTTTGCTGTTCTTTAGCCATTTTACCACCATGAGAAACAAATTTTCTAGTCGCTGAAAACTCACCTAATTTATGACCGACCATATTTTCAATGATATCAACTACAATATGCTCCCGGCCATTATGGACTCCAATTTTAAAGCCGACCATTTCCGGAGTAATAGTACACGCTCTATCCCAAGTTTTTATTACTGTTTTATCATTAGCCTTCAATTGGGATACTTTTTTCAATAACTTCTCATTTATATATGGGCCTTTTTTTAAACTTCTTGACATATTTTATTACTATAATAAATTAGTACTTACTTTAAACTGCCATTTTCTGTTTATTTTTTCTTTGAATAATTAATTTATTTGAATATTTATTTGGATTTCGTGTTTTTACACCTAAAGCATGACGACCCCATTTTGTTTTTGGATATTTCATACCGATAGGATGCTTACCTTCGCCGCCACCATGAGGATGATCAACTGGATTCATGGCTTTACCACGGACAGTTGGTCTAATACCGCGATGCCTTGTGCGTCCAGCCTTGCCCAATCTGATATTCATTGCCTCGGGATTACTCGAGGTACCTAAAACCACGGTGCATTTTTTCAATAGCTTACGAATTTCGCCAGACGGCAGTTTAATAGTTGCATAATCGCCCTCAATTGCCAAAAGCTGGGCGCTATTGCCAGCACTTCTGACTAATTGCCCCCCTTTACCTGGCGTTACTTCAATATTATAAATAAATGATCCGACTGGAATCTTTTCTAAACTCATAGAATTACCAACTTTTATTTCTGGCGTTTTTTCCTTATAATTAACGACCTGATCACCGACTTTTAAATTACCGGGGGCAATAATATATTTTTTTTCACCATCGGTAAATTTAATCAAAGCGATTCTGGCATTTCGGTTAGGATCGTATTCTATGGAAATAACTGTTGCCGGAATATCAAATTTATCACGTTTAAAATCAATCAGCCTGATAAATTGTTTGGAACCTCCGCCAATATGTCTAACGGTAATTTTACCCTGAGCATTCCGGCCGCCACTTTTTCTTTTAATGCAAATCAATTTTTTCAAAGGCTTCTTATTTGTAATATCAGAAAAATCATCAACGCTTGCGTGACGAATACCTGCGGTTATTGGTTTGTAAAACTTAATTCCCATATCTACAAAATTTAAAATTTAAATTATACTCCCTCGTAAACTTCAATTTTTTCTCCCTTTTTCAGGGTAACAATGGCCTTTTTCCAATTACTCTTTTTACCTTTTATTCTGCCATAGCTTATTCTTTTGCCTCTTTCATTAATTATATTCACGCTAACCGGTTCCACCCCATATAAAGCCTTCATTGCGTTTTTAACTTCAATCTTATTTGCTGATTTATTAACCTTAAAAGAATATTTATTTAATCCCACTAAGTTTGTAGCCTTTTCAGTAATCAACGCCTTGGATAATATTCTAAAAGCATAGTCAGATTCTCCTTTTTTTGTTTTTGCCGCCTTGTCAGTATTTGCCACTGGTTTCGTTGCTTCTGTTTTCAATTTTAATGACGAAGTTTTTTCAGTAATGGCCTTAACCGCTTGTTTTTTCTCAGTATTAACATCAGGGGTTTCTTTTTTTACCTCTTTTGCCTTTTCTGTTTTCTTTGTTTTAATAAATCGGTCTAAAATTCCCATATTATTATTTCTTATATGTCTCAATTACTTTATTTATGCCTGCCTTATCAATTAAAATATAGTTGTATTGCAAAATATCAATAATATTTAAGCTATCTGCTAAGATTGATTTTACTTGCGGCAAATTCTGTATTGATTTCATTATTTTCTCATCAGTTGCTGCCAGTACGACTAAAATTGAAGGCGATTTCTTTAATGGCAACTTGCTAAAAATATTAATTATTTTTTTTGTTTTAATTTCTGGTAATTCTAATTTATCAACAACCACAAAATTATCTTCTTTAACCTTATCAGTTAAACCCATAAACAAGGCTTTTCGTTTCATTTTTCTGTTTATCTTCTGGGCAAAATTCCTATCAGTACGAGGACCAAAAGTGATGCCACCGCCGATCCATAAAGGAGACCGATTAGAGCCGTGCCTAGCGCGACCAGTGCCCTTTTGTTTCCAAGGCTTACGGCCGCCTCCACGAACTTCTCCTTTAGTTTTAGTATGAGCTAAAGTCAATCTGGCATTGGCTTGCTGTGCCAAGACAACCTGATGAACTAAATTCGGATTTATCTCTATTCCAAAAATAGCTGGATCCAATTTCAGTTCGTCAAGCTCTTTGCCTTCTAAATTGTAAACTTTGACTTTTATCATAAAAATAGCATCTAGAATTATTTATTTTCGACAATTTCTTCAACTTGTTCTTTGTTATCTTTATTCTCCGGAGCTTGAACTTCAACTGCAGGGGTTTCCTTATTTGCAACTGCTGCAGAAGCCAATTTCATATCACCCTCAGCTACGATTTTTACCAAAGCATTGCGGCTTCCTGGGATAGCTCCTTTAATATAAATTAAATTATTTTTCTCATCAATTTCAATTACTTCTAAATTTTTAACACTTACCTGCTCATCGCCCATATGACCCGGCATTCTCTTATTTTTTAAAACTCTTTGTGGACGCTGAGCGCCGATTGAGCCTCCCTTTCTTAATTGGTCCTTATCACCATGAGATTTAGGAGCGCCGGAAAAATGATGTCTTTTGACAACCCCTTGAAAACCTCGTCCTTTAGAATTTGCAGTGACCGTAACTTTATCTCCCGGAGTAAAAACAGCGACAGTAATTTCCTGACCTTTCTGAAATCCTTCTTCATTTTGCGCTCTAAATTCTTTCAAGCAACGAGCGGTTTTTAATCCCTTCAAATGACCGCCTAATGCCTTATTTAACTTTTTCTTACCTTCAATGCCGACCTGGACTGACTGATAACCGTCTTTTTCATTATTTTTTACCTGACTAATAAAACAAGGCCCTGCCTTAACAATAGTTACGGGAATTACGCGCCCATCTTCTTTATACTTTTGGCTCATTTCTACTTTTTTACCTAAGATAAACTTCATAATATATTTAATCTTACTGGAAATTAGAAACTTGAAATAATCTTCACTTAATTTCAACCTTCCTATTGCCAATTAAAAATTTTTAGAAATAAAAAATCTGGTACTCAAATCCAGATTAAAATTAAAAAAAGCAGCCTGATTAGTAAAGATGTTCTGGATTTATTTTTTATTTGGAAATTAATGTCTCCTCAATTAACTCGCTAAATATAAAGGTTATTCCCTATATCAGGGAAGCTTTCTTTACATCTAAAAAGTTAAAAATTTCAAAAAATCAAAAATTTTTAAACCTAGTATAAGCTTAGCGAAATTCAGTTTACTTGTCAAGGCTTACATTTTTATTTCAACATCAACCCCGGCTGGCAAATTCAAATTCGTCAAAGCTTCGATAGTTGCCGGTGTTGGCTCAATAATATCCACTAATCTCTTATGGACGCGCATTTCATATTGGTCACGAGCATTTTTATGAACAAATGTAGAGCTTAAAACTGTGTACTTTTTCTTTTCAACAGGCAAGGGAATGGGCCCTGAAATTTGGGCTCCTGTTCTGGTTGCTGTATCCATAATTGTCCTGACTGACTGATCAATTATTTTATGATCGTATGCCCGGATTTTAATTCTGATTTTCTGTTTTTCTTCTTTTGTCTTTTCCATCTTAGACATGAACTATTAATTAATTTTAATTAGGTTATTTAACTATTTTTTAATTTTATTCGGGAATAAAACCCCGCCCCTTTTTTGGGGGCGGGGGTTTACCCTATTCACTTAAGCAATAATTTTAACTACCACGCCAGCACCAACTGTTTTGCCGCCTTCACGAATGGCAAGTTTACCTTTTTCTTCCAAAGCAACGGGAGCAATTAATTTTACCTTTAAATGGATGGTATCGCCCGGCATAACCATTTCAGCGCCGCCTAAAATTTCAATTTCACCCGTAACGTCAGTTGTTCTGATATAAAATTGCGGTTTATATCCTTTAAAAAATGGTTTATGTCTGCCACCTTCTTCTTTGGTTAAAATATAAACCTCTGCTTCAAATTCAGTGTGAGGCGTAATTGATCCTGGCTTAGCAATAACTTGGCCTCTTTCTACATCTTCCTTTTTAGTACCTCTCAATAATAAGCCGGCATTGTCACCAGCCATACCTTCATCTAATGATTTATTAAACATTTCAATACCAGTAACTACTGTTTTTTGAGTGGGTTTGAGACCAACAATTTCAATTTCTTCAGAAACCTTGATTTTACCTCTTTCAATTTTACCAGTAACTACAGTACCGCGTCCTTCAATAGAGAAAACATCTTCCACCGGCATTAAGAAAGGCTTATCAATCTCTCTCTTTGGTTCAGGAATAAAGCTATCCAAAGCATCTAAAAGCTGTTGAATGCATTTGCCATCTTCTCCTTTAGGATTTTCCAAGGCCTTCAAAGCTGAGCCTCTGATAATAGGAGTTTCATCACCTGGATATTCATATTTTTTCAATAATTCACGAACTTCTTCTTCAACTAAACTTATCAGTTCCGGATCAGAAACCTGATCAACCTTATTTAAGAATACAACAATTGAAGGTACGCCTACCTGTCTTGCTAATAAAATATGTTCACGAGTTTGAGGCATCGGACCATCTGTCGCAGCTACAACCAAAATAGCGCCATCCATTTGTGCCGCGCCAGTAATCATATTTTTGATATAATCAGCATGGCCAGGGCAATCAACGTGGGCATAGTGCCTTTTTTCAGTTTCATATTCAACGTGAGCAGTGGCAATAGTAATACCACGTTCTTTTTCTTCTGGGGCTGCATCAATCTGAGCAACACTTTTTTGCTGCGCTTTGCCGCCAATAGCGTTAATATAATTTAAAATTGCAGCTGTTAACGTGGTTTTTCCATGGTCAACGTGACCGATTGTACCGACGTTAACATGGGGCTTTTTACGTTCGTATTTTTCTGCCATTGTTTTAACTCCTGGGTAACGGCCTCTGACCCTAAAACGGGAGAGTTTTATCCAGCCGCCCACTAAATTTAATTAATAATTATATTTGGGTTAATGTGTCTATAATTATAGCACAATTTCAAGCCTTGGCAAGTATTTTTTATTCCTCATCCTCAACAGGCTCAAAATAGTATTGATCATCTTCTGATGATTTTTTTTCTTCCAGGGGCAAATCATGCCAGTTTTCAGCCAATGTTTTGTCCTCCTGGGTAGCTTTCCAGATGGCGATATCTTTATTTATTTTATTTAAAAGCTCTTCCTCTGATAAGTCTTTCAGCTGATTATTTTTAAAAATATAATTTTCATAATCAGGCAAAGACATAACTACAAACATGCCATTATTTTCATCTTCAAAAATATATTTATCCCCTGTTTTGCGTATAAGATCTAAAATTCTTTGCAAGTTGATCATAAAATAAAAAAAGTTTGTCCGCCAAAGGCAGCCTGCCCGCCTATGGCGGGAACCCGCCCCTGGCGGACAAAAATTCTAAAAAACTATATATAACTTAACTTAAATCGAAAAGAAAGTCAAGGGCCCTCTCCTCCCAACAATAGAGCTGAGTAGAAGGGGGCCCTTTGAAGGGTTAAGCTGGGCAAACGACTCTTTGTCCGGATTGTTTTAGCGCCTGAATAAAAGGCACCCAACCCAGGCCTACGCGAGCCATTTCCACAGGCATAGTTTGCTGGATCACTTGTTCGTGAGTCCAGATTTGATCCCGGTAACTGCGCTTGTCGGTCGCACCGCCGTAAACATCGTTAGTAACCAGCCATTTCAGCATGTACTGAAATTTCGGCTGATCCAAAAAGGGCCTTAACTTAGCAATAATACCGTTATCAGGATAGCCCTTATTGGGATAATGATGCAATACTGACAGGGCGATTACCTCCTGGCAAACATTAAGCATTTCTCCCAGGAAGTAAAAATTCCGAGCATGGAACTCAAGCTGCTCTCGCTGTTTCTGGCTGAATCGACCTGGCGTATTCCAGAAAGAAACTGGATAACACATACGCCCCAAATCATGGAAAGCAGCAGCCCATTTCAGATTTTGTTGATCTTCCGGAGTCAGTTCAAAATGATGCATAGTACGGAAGTCTTCACAGCCAAAGTCATCCAGCTGTTCAGGCTTTTGATGCTCCAGCAATTTCAACTGTTCCGCCACGATCTGGTGCATACGCTTAAGATGGCGGTAGGTTTCTTCGTGGAACGGTTTGAGGCATTGTTCAGTAATATCCTCCAGCAAATGCTCCCAGTTGACGCCAAGGGCCTCATCCGAAATGAGCCGTTTGGTCACCCAAATAATCATTTCCGAACGTCTGAGGTTTTCAGCCAAATGCTTCAGATGCACATTTATGCCGTTGACTTTGTGGCCGCAAATCGCTTGCGCGAGTTGCTGAGTTTCAGGATCCAGGTTTTTGAAAACTCTGGGGATCTGATTATTCATCACGAGCTTGGTCGCTACCATTTTAGACTTCCCCCTTTCTACTTCTTTGGCTGGTTACTGCGTTAATCTGCCAATATCCCTTAAAACTCTTAAGCATCCTAATTACCTTCCTAAACGACAGTGAACAAAACAAAAAGGAAACAGCGTGGTGTTTCCTTTAAAGTTCTCCTCCATAAAATTTTATCCAACAAAAAACCCCGCTTAGGACACTGAGCCAAATACCAATCCCAAAAAAATTGAGATTAGAAATACTTAACTCAGTAATCAAGTAGGGTTCGTGATTGTATTGTATAATTATTTACAGATTGCGTCAAGCCATTTCTAGGCTAATTATAAACAAATTTTCAACATGCTTATACACATAGTTATACACATAATTATCCCGAGGTTTATGCACTTTTTATACACATAGTACAAAATACAAAATATTGCGGCCATAAATAAAACCACCCCTTTTTGGGTGGTTGAAAAACAATTAACCTTTCCTAATCATATTAATCATCAGACCGCCTTCACGGTATTCAGTTTCCAGCAAATATATGCTTCTGCTAGGACTGTAGTATACTTGCAACAGTTGATTAAGCCTTACTGAGGCTAGGCCTAAAAGCTCATTTATCAAAATGCCTTCCGGCAGCTCGATTCTTCTCAAAAGAATATCCGCCTCCTGTTGAAGCTTGGCCTGCGGAGAAAAGTACAGATCTGCCTTTTTAGGCTCATTCGGAGGAAAAACCAGATAGATCGCTGACGGATGGTTGGGGATGAGCTGTCCTTTAAGATTCAGAATGAGAGTTAAAATTGAATTGATAATCTTTTCTACATTTGTCGCTGTCTGCCAAAAAGAAACTTGTTTTTCGGACATTTTTGTCCCTCCTTTTCAATTTTGATATTAACTTAACAAATGGTTCCGATATTGTCAATCAGCCCCCATCAAAAACACGCCCAATTACTTAGGCGTGTTTTCGTATATCAGTGTTATCAGTGAACAAAATCCGTGGTTCCTATTTTTTCTTCCCTTCAATAATTTTCTGGGTTATATTGCTCGGGGTTTCGGCATAATGAGAAAATTCCATTACATAATTTGCGCGACCCTGTGTCAATGACCGCAACGAAGTAGCATAACCAAACATTTCAGATAATGGGACTTGACCATCAATCACTTTCAATTTGACCTTATCAGTCATCTGAGAAATCTGGGCGCGTTTGGAATTCAAATCACCGATGACATCTCCCATGAATTGCTCCGGAGTAATTACCTGAATTTTCATTATCGGTTCCAAAATAACTGGCTTAGCTTTTTTTGCTGCTTCAACAAAAGCCATTGAACCTGCAATTTTGAAAGCTACTTCAGACGAATCGACATCATGATAAGAACCATCAAAAACGATAGCCTTAACATCGACAACCGGATAACCTGCCAAAATACCCTTGGTTAATGATTCTTTTATGCCTTTCTCAATAGCAGGAATAAATTCCCGGGGGATGAGACCGCCTTTAATTTCATCAACAAATTCAAAGCCTGCACCTCTTTCTCTCGGTTCAACTTTAATCCAGCAATGGCCATATTGTCCTCGTCCGCCAGATTGTTTAATATATTTTCCTTCAGCTTCAGCTGCTGCTTTAATTGTTTCTTTATAAGCTACTTGCGGCGCACCGACATTGGCTTCAACTTTAAATTCCCTTTTCATGCGATCAACAATAATATCAAGATGTAATTCGCCCATGCCTTCAATAATTGTCTGCAGAGTTTCTTCGTCAGTATGGATTCTAAAAGTAGGATCCTCTTCAGCCAATTTCTGCATTGCCATACCCATCTTTTCCTGATCAACCTTGGTTTTTGGTTCAATCGCCACTGAAATGACCGGTTCCGGGAAAATAATTTCTTCCAAAATAATGGGCGCCTTCTCGTCACATAAAGTATTACCGGTAACAGTATTTTTCAAACCAATTGCAGCTGCGATTTCTCCGGAAAAAACTTCATCAACATCTTCGCGGGAATTAGCGTGCAGACGTACAATACGGCCGATTCGCTCTTTACTGCCTGTTTTGGCATTTAAGACATAAGAACCTGCTTTTAAACTACCGGAATATACACGAAAGAAAACTAATTTACCAACAAAAGGATCAGTTGCCAGTTTGAAAGCTAAGGCGGCAAATGGTTCATCGTCAGAAGCTTTACGTATTTCCTCTGCTTCAGTATCAGGATTTTTTCCTTTAACCGGAGGAATATCTAAAGGCGAGGGCAAATAAGCAACAACAGCATCGAGCATCATCTGCACGCCAATATTTTTTAAAGCTGAACCGCATAAAACCGGATGAAAATCATTAGTGATTGTAGCCTTTCTTATTACCTGCTTAATCTGACTAATTTCTAATTCTTCTCCAGCCAGATATTTATTCATTAAATCTTCATCATTTTCAGCTACTTTTTCCAATAAAATTTTCCGAAATTTTTCCACCTGTTCTTTCATATCATCAGGGATTGGAATTTCTTTAATATTTTGGCCATACTCGCCTTCAAATAAGAATGCTTTTCTGTCTAATAAGTCAACTAAACCTTTAAATGTTTCTTCCGCACCAATTGGCAGTTGAATAGCAGCCGCGTTGAGGGATAAACGTTCCGCGATTGAATCCAGCGTCATATAGAAATCTGCGCCCATTTTATCCATTTTATTAACAAAAGCAATCCTAGGAACATCATATTTGGCAGCCTGGTGCCAAACAGTTTCAGACTGAGGTTCTACGCCCTGAGAGCCGTCAAAAACAGCAACTGCGCCGTCCAATACGCGTAAAGATCTTTCTACTTCCACTGTAAAATCTACATGGCCGGGAGTATCAATAATATTAATGCGATTGTCTTTCCAAAAACAGGTGGTAGCAGCGGCAGTAATGGTAATACCCCTTTCTTTTTCCTGTTCCATCCAGTCCATTTCAGCGGCGCCTTCATGAACTTCTCCTATTTTATGCTTTTTACCGGTATAAAATAAAACACGCTCGGTAACAGTTGTCTTACCGGCGTCAATGTGGGCCATAATCCCTATATTTCTTGTTTTGTCTAGAGAATATTCACGAGGCATAAATAAAAAGTTTTAAGTATAAAATTTAAATTAAATTACCAATAATCAAGCAACAATCATCAAACAATATCAAATTCCCAAATTCAAATGCTAAATTTTAGAATTTAGAAATTAGTAATTATAAACAGTTTGTTTGTTTATTGATTATTGTTTATTGATTATTTGATTTAGTAGCGGGCAAAATGGGCAAACGCGCGATTTGCATCAGCCATTTTATGGGCGTCAACTTTCTTTTTAAACGCTTCACCCTGGCTATTGGCGGCATCTATAATTTCTTGAGCTAATTTTTCAGCCATTGATCTGCCTTTTCTTTTATTAGCTGAGTCAATAATCCAACGACAAGCCAGATTATAGCGTCGTTCTACTCTTACCGGAAAAGGAATCTGATAATTTGCACCTCCGATTCTGCGTCCTCTAACCTCTAAAGAGGGTCCGACATTCCTGATTGCAGTATCAAAAACTTCCATGGCGTCCTGCTTGGTTTTTTCTGAAATAATGGCAAAGCAATCATAAACAACATTTTGAGCAACTGATTTTTTGCCTCGGCGCATTAAATAATTAATAAATTTACCGATTTGAGCATTTTTAAATTTTGCATCTGGTTGGCTGGGTCTTTTTGGTGCTTGTTTACCTCTCATAAAATTAGTTAAAAGTTATAAAGTAGAAAGTTTATAAAGTTTTATAATTAATTATCTTCCTAAATTTAGAATTTAAAATCTAGCCTTTAGACTTACTTTTTGTCCTTAGGGCGTTTCTGGCCATAAAGTGATCTGCCTTTTCGTCTATTTTCAACACCCTGAGTATCATAACGGCCACGAATAATATGATAACGTACACCTGGCAGATCTTTTACCCTGCCCCCGCGCAGCATCACAATTGAATGTTCCTGCAAATTATGGCCTTCTCCCGGAATATAGGCAGTTACTTCCATGCCATTTGAAAGACGGACCCTGGCAATTTTACGCAAAGCAGAGTTAGGTTTTTTCGGAGTCGTAGTTGTTACCTTCAAACATACCCCCCTTTTAAAGGGGCTGCCTGAATCTAGTTTTTTCGCTTTTCTGGTAATTGTATTAAAAACACTCTCTAAAGCCGGAGTTTTAGATTTCTTTTTTGTTAAATTTCTACTCTTTCTAACTAGCTGATTAATTGTCGGCATAACTAAAAAATTAGGCGCTAAAGTCTGTTAACCTTTAGCCGCGCTGATAATTAAAAATGAAAAATTAGCTTATTAGGCTAATTGCATTCTTATTCTATCGGTTTATCGCTTAAAAGTCAAGGATCTTACATGAAAGGAGTTAGCAAGCCTAAAAATAAGCCGAAAAGCAGGTTCAGAAACCCAGAACCAAAAATCATCAGAATAATTAAGAACAAAACACCATTGCGTTCCCAAAAAATCTTAAAATTCTCATATCTATCGGGTAAAATGGCAAATAACAATTTGGAACCGTCTAACGGGAATATAGGCAATAGGTTGAATATCATTAAAATTGAATTCACGATAATGAGCAGGGATACGAACTGCACCAATAAATTTTCCTGGGGCAGCATTAAATAGTATTTATTTAGATTCCATAAAATTAAAGAAAATATTAAAAAAACTAAATTAGCAGCCGGTCCAGCCAAGGAAACTATGGCAGGCCCCCATTTCTGATTTTTAAGATTATAATAATTAACCGGTACGGGCTTGGCCCAGCCAAAGACAATACCTGTCTGGCTGATAATCAATAATAAGGGCAATAAGATGGTACCAAACAAATCAATATGCGCAATCGGATTCAAAGTTAACCGTCCTTCATAAGCAGCTGTTTTATCGCCATATAAGTAGGCAACCAAGGCGTGCGAAAATTCATGGACAGTTAAAGCCAAGAAAAAAGCAATAAAATTTACTACCAATAAAATCGGGTCTAAATTCATACAAAGCTTGATTATATTAATATTTTATGCTAAACTTAATTCATTCATTAATTAGGTCACCTGATAATCCTTAAGCGTGATTATATTTCCGTGGCTGAACTAACAATTATTAACATCATACCATTATGAGCAGAACTTGTGAAATCTGTGGCCGCGGCCCCTTATCAAGTGCCAGCCGAAGCCATTCCAACATCAAAACCTTAACAAAAAAATATTTAAACTTGCAGACCAAGAAAATCGACGGTAAAAAAACAAAAATCTGCACCAGCTGTTTGCGTACAAAATCTAAAGTCGCAAGATAATTGTTTGATTTTTAATCAGACATAGTCGAAGGATAATTATTAACTCTAAAACCTTGTATGACTCAAGCTTATTGCGTTAAATGTAAAGCTAAAAAAGAGATGAAAGATGCTCAGGAAATAAAGATGAAAAACGGCAGACCAGCGGTTACCGGCACTTGCCCTGACTGTGGCACCAAAATGTTCAAAATCGGCGCAGCCAAATAAACTGTTCTCATACAAAAAACCTCCCGCGTTGCGGGAGGTTTTTTGGCTGGTAAAGCCTTGATTTTAAGGTCATTTTAAAGTAATATATATATATATATCCCGACGGGCTATAGCGCAGTTGGTAGCGCGCATGCATGGGGTGCATGAGGCCGTGGGTTCAAGTCCCACTAGCCCGAAAATCAAAATCGGTGGGTTTCCGCCAAGGGCGGACCCGCCTCTGGCGGGCAAGTCCCACTAGCCCGAATATCACAAACATATGATTACCACAGAACAACAACAATGGCTTGACCATCTTAGCGATACTGAAACAGTTACTATTGTGCCTTGGGATCCGACTTGTGAAAACAAATTTTTACAAATTAAAAAACAAATTCAGGATCTTCTTGGCCAACTACAGGCTGTTGAACATCGCGGTGCTAGTAGTTTAAAAATATCTGGCCAAGATGAAATTGATATATATATTCCCGTTTTGAGTGAAGAATTCGATCGCATAGTCAATCATATTGCTAATCTATTTGGTAATCCAAGGAGCAATTACCCTTTGAAGCGAGCCCGATTTGTAACTTCAATCGATGGCAAACATATTGATATTTTTGTAATCAACCAAAATGACAACGGGTGGATAGATAGTGAAAAATTTAATGAACTATTGTTGGCAAATCATTCTATGCTAGATGAATATCGAAAATTAAAAGAAAATGCCTCTGGCAAAAATGTCAGAGCCTATTATAAAGAAAAGATAGAATTTATTAATAAAGTATTATCCCAGACAAAATCTGATAAATAATCATTGACACTTGTTTATAACTGGGAAAAATCTATCAAATAAATTTTTACAGCAACCTTATGCCACGGAGTGGCATTCCGGATCGCGGAATAAAACTTCATCTAACCTAATAAAACATAATATAACCTAATTTTTAAACTTATGTCCAAACAACTCCAAATCGTCACAATTATTTTAATTGTTTTGGCTGTCATTGCGATTGGTTCGGTTGCTTATTTAAAATTATCCACTGAAGATTCCTGGGACTGCAGTAATGGCCAATGGCTCAAGCACGGCAATCCTTCTGCCGCGATGCCTACGACTGGATGCGGAGTTGTTGCGAACAATAACTATAACGATAATAATAACGCGAATGTAAATGCTAATAATAATACAAATACCATACCTGAAGAAGTTAATGTAAGAATAGACAATATCAAGGCTGGCGATACTATCACCACTCCCCTGACAATAACCGGCTCTGCCAGGCTCTGGTACTTTGAAGGAAGTTTTCCTGTAACTTTATTGGATGAAAACGGCAAAGTGCTGGTTGCTCATTATGCCACAGCCCAAAGTGACTGGATGACTGAAAATTGGGTGCCTTTTAAAGCTGAATTAAACTTTATTTCTCCCAAAGATCAAAACGGGACTTTAGTTTTTATGAAAGACAATCCTTCGGATTTGCGTGAACTTGATGAGAAATTTGAAATTCCCGTTAAAATTCAAAAGACTGAAACTCTGACCCTGAAAGTATTTTTCGGCAATGAATTGAAAAATCCGGGGGCAATGGACTGTTCCTTAGTCTATCCGGTTGACCGCATTATTGCTAAAACAGTCACCACAGCCAAAGCATCCCTGGAAGAGCTCCTAAAAGGCCCGACTGAAGATGAATTAACGCAAAAATATTTTACCTCAATCAATTCAGGCGTTAGCTTGAATAAAGTGACAATAAAAGACGGCGTTGCATATGCTGATTTTAATAGCCAGCTAGAATTTCAGGTCGGCGGTTCTTGCCGAGTGGCCGCCATTGCCAGCCAAATAAGGGAGACATTGAAACAATTCCCGACAGTTAAAGATGTGGCGATTTCAATTGACGGAAGGACCGAGGATATTCTACAACCTTGATAACTCTACAACTTTATCCCGCGTAGCGGGATGCCGCTCCGCGGCACAACCTAACAACATACAACCATGATTCTAAACATCATTATCGTCATCATCGGCTTGTGCATGTTTGAAATTATCAGCAGTGTTGATAATGCCGTAGTCAATGCCCATGTTCTCAAAACAATGCCGGAAAAATATCGCAAGCTCTTTCTTTTTTGGGGCTTAATTTTTGCCGTCTTTATTGTCAGGGGCATATTGCCTTTTTTAATTGTCTGGATGGTTAATCCCGCTTTGTCAGTCACCGAAGTCTTTACCTTTGTTTTTTCCCAGGATCCCAAAATCGAACAATACGTGGAACAATCAAAGCCCCTTCTGCTTTTAGGCGGCGGTGTTTATCTGTTTTTTGTGGCTTTAGCCTGGCTGTTTTTAGAAGAAAAAAAGTATGCCTTTCTAGTTGAAAAATTCATTCATCGCCAAGGCATCTGGTTTTATTTTCTGGCTTCTGTTTCCCTGACTGCCATTATTTATACTTCTTTGATTATCAATCCCCTTTTAGCCCTGTCGGCTTCAATCGGCGCGTCAGCCTTCTTTTTAACTGACGGATTTAAGAAAAATGCCGAGGAGAAAGAAAAACAACTTTTAAACCCGGGAATGAGTGCTTGGAGCAAAATTTTATATTTGGAAATTCTTGATGCCTCATTTTCCATTGATGGTGTCATCGGCGCATTTGCCTTTACTGTTTCCGTGCCTTTAATTTTAATCGGCAATGGCATCGGCGCCTTTGTAGTCAGAGAATTCACCATCCATGGCTTAAATATCATTACTAAATATGCTTATTTAAAAAACGGAGCCATGTATTCCATTGGCGTGCTGGGCGCGATTATGATTTTAGAATCTTTTGGACAAGAAGTGCCTTTCTGGATGCCGACACTTAATACCGCCGTCATTCTGCTTTTATTTTTATTTTTGTCCTATCGGGAAATTAAAAAAAGTGAAGCGTTAAAGGACTGAAATACTTTATCCCGCGTAGCAGGATGCCGCTTTGCGGCACAAACTTACGACCAAACAACTTAATTAAAACATCTTCTTTAAACAAACCTAAAAATAAGAACCCCGAGGTAAAATTCATACCTCGGGGATATTTCTTTATACGATACCAATTAGCAAATTGCTAATATGCGATTTCCGGCATGCCAATAGACTGATACAGCCAGCCGTCCAGTGGTATCAAGCTCTTCTTCATCATCAAAAAATCGAAAAAATGGATATGAAGGATAACCATAGCCTCTATCGAAGCTTGTACCGACTGCTGCAATTAAACCTGGGTGGCCGAATTGCGGACATATTTTCTTGAATGCCAACAAATGTTCGAGGCTTGCCGGCGTCAAGGAATGACTTTTCAAAAAATGGGCGGCTTCTGTAAGGTGAATGTTTTTAACTAACTCATGGGCACATACCTTAAATTTTTGTTGCCCCCGAGCTGAATCCACACGACACTTTGAAAAATCAAACCACCCTGGCGAAAGCTTCGCATCATGACACATTTCTTCAGGCGATTGAGTGTAATCAACTGTAATTTCATGAGGCGTATTGAGAAACAAGACACCGTTCTTAATCTTCTTCTGCTTATCCCTAACAGCTTTCATTACTTGATCGCGCAGATGCTCATTGTCTTGCAACAACTTCAACACATCCAAATCCAGCCCACTTTGTTCTAATTGTTCAAGTAACTTCACACTCTGAAAAAATTCCATAATAAATCCTCCCTTTTTGCCCCATTGGCGCTGGCAGTGTCTAGAAATAATAAGCAATATTCCCAAGTTTACAATTACTAAAATAGCATTTACTGATTCTAAATCATAACACTTATTAGCAAATCCGTCAACCATTATCCTTAAATCTGCTTTTGATACAGACTTTCTTTATTTTTTATGCTAAGATTCTAATGTATTCAATATCTTATCGCTTAATATTACTTTTAATATTTTTAATCCTATGACCCAAACCAACCAAATTTACAAATGTTCCGTCTGTGGCAATATTATTGAAGTCCTAAATACCGGCGTCGGAACCTTAGTCTGCTGCGGACAAAACATGGAGCTCTTAGAACCCAAAGCTAAAGAAACCGAAGGTAAGGAAAAGCATGTGCCGGTAATTGAAAAAGCTGAAGCTGGCTATAAAATTAAAGTTGGTTCAGTTTCCCACCCCATGCTGGCTGAACATTATATCCAGTGGATTGAAATTTTAGCTGACGGCGTAAGTTATAAAACTTTTTTAAAGCCGGGTGAAGCTCCGGAAGCGGAATTCTGCGTCAAGGCGGAAAAAATTATTGCCAGAATTTATTGTAATATCCATGGTTTATGGCAAAATGAAAATTAATTGATCTATTTAATACTATTTTATGCCAAAAGAACTCTTACCAGTTGAAAAAAAAGAAAAAAGGCCAAAAATGTATTTCATTACGGGCAATAAAGGAAAATTACACGAGGTACAATCAATCCTTCCTGACGTTGAGCAATTGGACATTGACCTGCCTGAAATCCAGGAAATTGACGCCAGAAAAGTAGTTGAAGCAAAATTATTAGAAGCTCTTAAAAATCATAAAGGAGAATTCATAATTGAAGATACTTCACTTTATCTGGATTGCCTGAATGGATTACCCGGTCCCCTTATTAAATGGTTTTTAAAAACTATTGGCAATAATGGCTTAGCTGAAATAGCAAGAAAATATGGTAATTATAAAGCCCAGGCGAAGACCATTATCGGCTATGCTAAAAATCCTCAGGAAATATATTTTTTTGAAGGTGATTTAGAAGGCGAAATTGCCGAACCGACCGGTGAAACCGGATTTGGTTGGGATCCGATTTTTAAACCCAGGGGATTTGCCAAAACTTTCGCAGAGATGACGCGAGAGGAAAAAAATAAAATAAGCATGCGCAGGCAAGCATTAAATAAGCTAAAACAATTTCTAGAAGAACAAAAATAAGATACTTGATTAAAAGGCTTTCGCTAGAGACGGAAGTCTTTTATATTTAATGACGTCCTCCCCGCACTCAAAAAACCGCCCCTAACGGGTTGTTTTTTTTCATACGGGGTTTCCTTTGCTCCGCTACTCATGAGAATTCAGCGACGATATTTCAGCCGTAACATCAACACCTCTGTCATAATTCCCTTGTCTCTCTATATATTTTTTTATTTCATCCTCGTTCAAACCTACGGT
>JAPLYG010000023.1 GCA_026395685.1 Candidatus Parcubacteria bacterium | reverse complement strand
AAGGGAATTATGACAGAGGTGTTGATGTTACGGCTGAAATATCGTCGCTGAATTCTCATGAGTAGCGGAGCAAAGGAAACCCCGTATGAAAAAAACCGACCCGTTAGGGGCGGTTTTTTGAGTGCGGGGAGGACGTCATTTAGTTTCTAATCCAGCGGCAATCCAAGCCAATTCAAATATTGATTTCTGTGTCCTGGCAATTGTTGAGCTCTCAATAATAATGCCAAGCAGATCCTTGTAAGAGGCAATATATATTTTATTGCCATAAATAATTACTTGATTTGAAAGGGGAAAGCGATCTTTATTTATTAATCTGGTTTGCCTTAATTCTTTAATATCTGCTTTTAGTAATTCATTAGTTTGCGCTGAATTTTCAGCAATGCATCTTTGTTTAAGGCCTTTTTTAACACGACTAGCTATATATTCTTTGATATATTGCTGTAAATATTTATTTACTTCTTCGTAAGCAGAATAAACCAGCATTTCTTCATCTATTTTTACTTCTATTGACTCATTAAATATTTTTTTTATACCTTCAAGTCCTTCATATGTCCTAATCTTAGGTTTTACTCCTTTAATATTATAAATTGACAGAAGCTCCGGCAGTATTTCTTTAAAAGCTTTTTGTTCTGTTTGAATTTTTTTTTCCTGCTCTTCAAATAGGGCGGGAATTTTTTTGGGGTTTTCAGCATAATATTCACGATGTGCGCCTTTGGCTGAAAAATTCACCAGGCCCTTTTGGAGTAGGGTATCCAATATGCTATAGGCGGTTGTTCTTTTGATGGCAGCCTTTTGGGCAATGTCCTGAATATTGGCTGAACCAAGCTGAAGCAGAGTTAAGTAGATTTTAACTTGATTCTTATTTAGGCCTAAATTAGTTAATTTTGATTCTATGCTCATATATTTGTGACGAAGTTAAGTCGTCATTAGATATTTAAATTATAGCATAACTAAAATTTAAAGTCAAGGATTTGTTAAGAATTAACCAATAAATACCTGTATTTATTCATTTTTTGGCCAATGTATTGAGAATACTATAAATATGACGAAAAATACTTGACAAGTTTATTAAAATATGCTATACTACTATATCAAGGTGAAGAAAGACAAACCCCAGCCCTTTAACAAAATAAGGAGAAAAACTATGAGACTATTCGCTACCCCGAGCAAAATCGAGGTTTCAGAGGCAAAAAAGCATGGCCGCTTGCTGGTACTTTGGCTGGAAATCTGGCCAAGTTGCCACCTTAACTGCCAGTTCTGCTTCAATAATGGGGGCAGGGCTAGCAAGGAAGAAAGTTGGCTCAAGGTTGAGGATTATTATCGGATGATTGATGAGTTCGCGTCCCTAGGCGGAAAGTATATCGGAATTCCCGGCTATGGCGAACCTTTCCATCCCCAGAATGTTGAATTGACCATTAGCATTATCCGCTATGCTAAGGAGCGGCAAGTGAAAACTTACGTTTTCACTACCGCAGATCTGATCGGGCTCGATTTAGCCAAACAGCTGGACGAGCTCAAGGTTACCCTGATGGTAAAGTTTAACAGCTTCAAGGCAAGCATCCAAGATACCCTCGTGGGTGTTTCCGGATATGCTGCTAAAAGAGCTAAAGCTCTTGAGATCCTAAAGCAGCTTGATTTTACCAAAAATGAAAAAGGGGATGATGGTGAGGTTACGACTCGTTTAGGTTTTGTAACTTCGATTATCCCGGAAAATGAAAATGAAATCGAGGAAATTTGGAAATATTGCCTGGCTAACAATATCTATCCTGATGTGGACACGATTCTGCCTTCTGGCAGAGGAGAATGTTTCCAGGCAACCAGCCCTGAAAAAATCAGGGAAATCTGCAAGTCGGCTACGGGTAAGGATTTGAAGTCGCCGACTTACCTCGACGGCCATTGTGACAGGACTCAGTACGGTCTGTATGTCAATTATCAGGGTAAAATTTTTCCTTGTCTCGGCTGTAAGAGCAATGGAAAAAAGATCAGCCTTGGTAATGTGGGCGCAGGCCTCGCTCTTGCCTGGAACATGGTTCTGATGCGCAAGATCAGAAATCGGGATTATTTCGGCAAGTGCGCCACCTGCCAGCATTTTCAGAACAATGAATGTAATAGCTGCTTTGGCCGCTGCTGCACCAAGTGTTCTGAGGACGAAATCAAAATGGAGGGCTGTCCCTTCTACAGCGGGCCTATGGAAACATAGGCTCTTTTTTATATCCTAACAGGAAACCCCGCCTGAAGGAGCGGCGAGAAGCGAGCCGCGACCGAAGGCGGGGATGAATGTGCTTAGCACACGTTAAGTGTGCTAAGCTGTTAGCATGAGA
>JAPLYG010000006.1 GCA_026395685.1 Candidatus Parcubacteria bacterium | reverse complement strand
ACGCTATGATTTAGATGCCGAATTCTCATGCTAACAGCTTAGCACACTTAACGTGTGCTAAGCACATTCATCCCCGCCTTCGGTCGCGGCTCGCTTCTCGCCGCTCCTTCAGGCGGGGTTTCCTGTTAGGATATAAAAAAAGAATCTTGCAGTGCAAGATTCTTTTTAAATATTTTAAATAATTTTATTTTTTTGATCCTGATTAAGCTTAATGCTTACGAATGATTTATTTTTCAAACCTAATATCCTGACAATGTCTCTGAGTGCCTGAATATTATGGCCCTGTTTCCCGATCATTGTCCCCAAATCTTCCGGTGCCACATCAACCTGCAAAAGCACACCGCGCTCATTGACGATTCTTTCAACCTTTACCATTTTGGGTTCACTTACTAACATATCCAGCAATGTTTCTAGAAACTTTTTATCATTGTCCATAGGTCTCTTTTTGTTAATAATTAGCGAAAAACCTTTAGCTCTAACAATTAATTATTATATGGAGATGCTGCTGATTCTACGCTTATACTTGTATTAAAACATATTTTAATCTTTTCAACAACAGATTTTATATCCAACAGTTTTACACAGTTTCCCCTGTAATTATTGGAGTTTTGCAGTAATTGTTGTATAATGGATATATAACCCGATTGATTCATTTCTTATTACCCGAAGATACAAATTAGAAACTTTAATTAATAATTAATAATAATGTTAAAAACGTATGGCAAAAATGACCAAGTCTCAAACGATTGCTGTATTGGCTGACAAGACAGAATTGAGCAAAAAGCAGATTTCTGGCGTGTTAGAAGCTATAGTTAACCTGGCTTATGCTGAAGTCAAAAAATCTGGTGTCTTTGTCGTTCCTGGCATCGGCAAATTAGTAAAGGTTCACAGAAAAGAAAGAATGGGCCGAAACCCAGCAACCGGCGCTTCAATCAAAATCCCTGCCAAAACTGTTGTTAAATTCCGCGTTGCCAAAGCAGCAAAGGAAGCTGTATTGTAAAAGTTAGAATATTTAAAAAGAGTCCCGCCGTAATGCGGGCTCTTTTTTTATTGGCCAAGCTAAACAGTGTGAATAACATTGTTAAGGCATTTTAACATTTTTATAATTTAAAATACCCGAATTTATTTAGTAATAACTGCAGGCTGACTAATATTCTGATAAGTTATCATAACAAAAATTAGATAAAAAAAATCTTGTCCCCAAAATCATGGCTGGTATGATAATAATATCTTTAATAATTAATCAAGGGGGACTATGAAAAATTTACACAGAAAATTATTCAGCATCCTGACTTTAATTGCGTTGGGATTTTTTCTTTGTCCAAAATTGGCGCTGGCGCAAGACACTGATATTGTTGTTTCTGAAATTGCTGCCTTTGAAGCCAGCGATTATGAATGGCTGGAAATCTATAATAAAGGGATTGAAGCGATTGATCTGACGGGCTGGAAATTTTATGAGGATCAGACTAATCACGGTTTAACCGCCTTTCAGGGCGACATGATTATCGAACCAAATGAATATGCAATCATTGCCGATGTAGCAGCTAATTTTAAAGGGAGTCGTCCTGATTTTACTGGCACAATTTTAGATAGTTCTTGGACAACGCTCAATGAAAATGGCGAAGAGATTGGTTTAAAAAATAAAGCCTTAGAAATAATTGAATCTTTTACCTATATTTCCTGCCCTGACACTTCATTACAACGGATTGACTTTGAACTAAATGATTATACCGAACTAAATTGGGAACTTCATATCGCGGCGGATAGTGCCGGCAAGGCAAATGAATTTCCGGAAGATATTCTGCCAACTGATCCGGGAGAAAATCCACCGGATGATCCGCCAATATTGCCGGAAAATATTATTGCCCCAAACTCCATCATTATCAACGAATTTGTCAGTGACCCTAGTGATGAAGAAGTTGAATGGATTGAATTATACAATAAAAATAATTTTAAAATTGATCTGACTGACTGGAAAATTTTAGACGGCTCAAATACCACCTCTGTTTTAAGCGGAGAAATTGAAGCAACAGCCTATTTTGTTCTGGAAAATCCCAAAGGTAAATTAAACAATAACGGGGATATAATTATCCTGCAAAATTCGTCGGGCGAAGAAATTGATCTTGTCTATTATGGTGACTGGCAAGCGCCGGCAGGAGTCGCCAAAGCACCGGCTGCCGATGATCCGAATTCTACCGCCCGGCAAATAGATACTAACCAATTCGTAGTCACGCAAACGCCGACTAAAGGCGCTGAAAATCTAATTACCCCATTACCACCTGCAAATGTTGCGTCAATAATAATTACTCAAACATTAGAACAAGAGGAGGAGCCAAAAAGCAGTGAAAAGGATATTATTATTACGGAAATTTTTCCTAACCCATCGGGCAGTGATTTGGAAGCTGAATTTATTGAATTAAAAAATACCGGTCTTCTGCCCATTAATCTGGCTAATTGGAAAATTAAAGATATTGGCAAAAAAGTATATATTATTTCAGCCCGAGATTTTCCCTCAACAATTATTAATCCCGGCCAATATTTTACCATTAACCGCAAACTAAGCGGCCTGGCACTTGATAATGATAAAGATACAGTTAAGCTGATTTCCTCTGGCGATAAAACAATTGCCACAATAAAATATCAGGAGGATCCTATCTTAAATACCAATAGCAGCTATGCAATTGATAGCGAGTCTAACTGGTATTGGACAACGACTCTGACGCCAAATGAAAATAATGTAATTAATTTGCTAAACCACGCACCTGAGATTGATATCAACTGCCCCAAGACAGCACTGCTCAACGAATTGATTAACTGTGATGCATCTGATTCATATGATTTGGAAAATGATGCACTCTCCTTTACCTGGGAAATTGATAAACAAACTTTTACGGGGCCGATTGCTTCCTATCAATTTAATAAAAGTGGCACCTATGAACTTGCGCTGACTCTAAGCGACCAAAAACTTTCCAGTACCCAAAAAGTAAAAATTAAAATAACTGAACCAAAAACGGCTGAGACTGCAACTCCCCCAATAACAATTGCCAAAAGTACTACAACCAAAAAAACAACTACTGCCAAAAAAGCTACAAGCAAATCAACCAGCACTATCACCAACATCAAGCTGTCTGATTTTAAAAATTATGAAGCCGGAACATTAATCAAATCAACAGGAACAGTTGCCGCCCTACCCAATACTTTTGGCAAAACAATTATGTATTTAGCTGGCTCAGGTGCTCAGCTCTATATGTCCGCAGCCAAATGGCCAAATTTAAAAATCGGCGACGTGGTGGAGGTACAAGGCAAAATCAGTGAAAGCCAGGGAAACAAACGCATTGCTTTAACAGACCCGGGACAAATAAAAGTGCTCGAAAGCAAAGATCCGCCTCAACCGCAAGAAATTAAAATTGAAGAACTAAATGATTCGTTGATTGATTACCTGGTAAAAATTACAGGCCAGCTAATTGAAAAAAATATTTCTAAATTTTACATCCAGGACGAAACAGGTGAAGCTGAAATTTATATAAATACCCTAACCAAAATAAAAAAGACAAATTATCAGGAAGGCGACAATTTGTCGGTTACCGGCATTTTGAGAAAATATAACGGCGTGTTTCAGATACTTCCCCGCGTTGATGAAGATATGGTTAAAAATATTATTCCGAATGAACAAACCACGACTAATTTACCAACGCAACCGCAAACGAATAATATTTTGAAATATTTGATAACGACCGCCCTTATTCTCGTAATAGGCCTAATAGTGATTTGGCGACATAAAGTAAACCTTAAGCTCGAAGGACTTAGTAGAAAATTGAGTTAATATAAACTAGTATAAAATCACCAATCATCAATAATCAATATTCAAACAATAACTAATCTTAAAATTCTAATTTCCAACTAAATACATCCATGAAAGAGCTAAGACCATTTGATTTAGAAGATAGAACTTATCAATTTACTATTAAATGCAGAAATTTTACTAAAATAATTCCTAAAACTTTATCCTACTGGGAATATGCTAAGCAATTAATAAGATCCTCGGGCTCAACAGCAGCTAATTATATTGAAGCTAATGAAGCTTTAAGTAAAAAGGATTTTGTACACAGACTTAAAATTTGCCGCAAAGAAGTAAAGGAAAGCCGTCTATGGTTAAAATTAATTGAAACCGGCAATGTCTGCGGTATAGAATCTGAACAAAATAATTTGATCGATGAGTCCACCCAATTGATAAAAATATTTACTTCCATAATTGAAAAGAACAAAATTACAAAAATTTGATTATTAGATATTTATTATTAGAATTTGTTTGATGATTGATGTTTGATTATTGATTATTACGGAAATAACTTTAAATTTTGAACTTTGAACTTTCAACTAAAAGAAAAACCCCGGCTATTGAAAGTCGGGGCCCAGCTGGCGCTGTTATTAGGCGGGGGTAAAGGCGGGTTGAGGCTTATGCCCGAAGCTGGGCAGGGGCCTGGTCGTAGAGCTCGAAGAATTTTAAATAGTCCTCCGAGCTGGCGTTGGACGAGAGGCAGTTAATTCCTCTTTCCACCAGCAAGTCCGCGTCCGGGTACGCATTACTGCGTACGATGCTCGGGAGACAATTGAAAGCCTGGAAAAATCGTTCCCTCTGTTTGGACATGATTATCTACCTCCTGGTCAAAGAAGTGTTTTGTTAGAAATTTTAACCTTTTTGCCTAATTACATAGTTTAACACATATATAACATTTTGTCAAGAGTAGGGCCCAATAAACTCTTGTATATGCACCTTGAAAATTTAATATCTTGGCTAATTGTAAGCAAAAATTAAATAAATAATCTTAAACTTATATGCAAAAATCAAAAGACATTTTAGACAATTTTTCAGAAAAATTCCCTATTTTAGATCGTTCTTACAATCTATATCAGCAGTGCGCAGATATGGCTAAAAGCGAAGATAATACCTTAAGAAAAAGCTCTGAAATCACGGTTTTGGAAATATTGGAATTAATAGTTATTGCCACCAGACAGAGCAAAACAGACAAGTTTGGCACCTTAAAACAAGCGATGCGCAAACTTGATACCCTAAAAGTCTTTGCTGATATGGCTAAAGATGTAAAACAGTTATCTGATAATAAATACGGAGAAATTCACGAAAGTCTTGATAGCTTAGGCAAAATGCTGGGTGGCTGGTTAAAGGCAACTAATCCTGCCAATGTGCCGGCAAAACAGGCATAATAATGCAAAAAAACAAAACCTTCCTATTCCCACCGGAAGGTTTTTGTTATTGACAGACTTATTAAATTATGCTATATTTATATGTACTGATTTAAACTGAAATTCTTGAAATAAGGGAGAACAATCATGCAAACACAGCCAACGAATAACATGGGAGGATCCGCAGGACAAAACACAAAGGGCATGGTTGCCCTGCTCGGTGATGTCCTCGAGGTAATCTTCGAAGAAGTCTCTATTCTTCCACTGTCCGACCGCTCCAAAACCGCCATGGTCAGCGTCTTGATGGGCGATATGATCATGCGGTCCGGAACAGATGTGTACTTCAAAGTGCCAAAAGGATGGAAGCCGCCACAATAAGCGGACCTCCACCAGCCACCCCTTTCCCGGGTGGCTTTTTTTTCAAAAAAAAAGACCCACCCGATAAACGTGGCAGGTCGCTGAAAACAAAAAAAGCTACCTATTTGTAAGCATTATGCCCTGTCTTCAAGAACTTGAATTCCTGAAGATAGCTTTTGTGCCTGTAACCGGGCAGATTCTTGCTGATCTTTATCCCCCATTAATCCATAAAGTAAACTTAGCTGGAGATAAAGACTGACTTTATCCGTTTGGCTGATGTCACTTTGACGAATTTGTGTTTCTACCTCCTCCATAACTGCCAAAAGTTGATCCGGATCAATATTGTACTGGCACTGAGACATTGTTTCCCCCTAAATGTGAAAAGTTAACTCTGCTAAACAACAAAAACATTTTAGCAGACTTATGAAATACTGTCAAGCTATTCGCCTAATATTTTTACAAAATACATAAAAACTAAGGCCAAAATAAAGACGCCGAAATGTTTAACTGAACTTTTGGCATTAATTTCTTCCTGTAATTCAGGAATCAAATCAGTGGCGGCAATATAGATAAACCCGCCGGCTGCGGCAGGTATTAAAAATCCGGTAATGCCGTGGATATAAATTGTTAAAAAATAACCGATAAAAACTCCGACCACGGCAAGTAAAGCCACCATAAAATTATATAACATGGCTTTTTTCTTGGTCATGCCGGAATAAAGCAAAACTCCAAAATCTCCCAGCTCCTGAGGTATTTCATGAGATATAATAGAAATAGTCGTAACAATTCCCAAGGGGATGCTCACTACATAAGTTGAAGCAATAATAATGCCGTCAATTAGATTGTGGACCGAATCTCCGATTAAATTTAAATAACCCAAATGAGCATGGCTATGACATTCCTTATTATGGCAGTGATGCCAGCGTAAAAATTTTTCCAAAATAAAAAAAGCACAAAAGCCTACCAGCAAAAAAATAAAAACTACCAGGGGATTAGGGACCTGTTCTAGGCTTTCCGGCAATAAATGGAAAAAAGCGCCCCCCATCAAACCACCGGCTGAAAAACTGACCAGGTATATCAAGGTTTTTTTCAGAAATTTATCCTGCAAATATAAGGCGAAAAAAACTGCCAGGCCGATCAGGCTGACGATAAATGCTGAAATTAAGGCGTACAGTAGGGCAATCATAAGTAGAATTTTTAAATATTTAACTGTGTAGCTATTATAATCAATAAAAGTAACTTTGGCAAAAATTATTGATAAACAAACAAAAAAGCCCCCCGCGATGCGGGAAGCTTTCTTGCTTTATATAAGTAAAGGAACAGCTTCTTCCTCAAAAACGAGAAATGGTGCCGAGGGCGGGACTCGAACCCGCACGACATTGCTATCAAAGGATTTTAAGTCCTTCGTGTATACCAATTTCACCACCCCGGCCCGTCGCTCGCGAGCGACGGGCCACGGCCTAATCGTTCACGAGATTGAAAATGAGCGGGTGACCGGATTCGAACCGGCGACCTTTTCCTTGGCAAGGAAACGTTCTAGCCAACTGAACTACACCCGCTTGTAATAATTATCAATCAACAATAACCAATCATCAATTAAATAAAATTTTTTGAACTTAAAAGGAAAAGAACTATCTTTTCCTTTATTTATATCCATTTTACAGTAAGTCCTGAAAAAAATCAAGGGCTTGTTTTATTTAGCAATAATAGCTAAAATAACCTTAAGCTTATGCCCCAAGACGACAAAAACCGCATTATCTCCGCCAAAGAATCGGCCGACGAAGTTGATTTTGAAAAATCATTGCGACCCAAGAAACTGGCGGATTATATCGGACAAAACAAAGTCAAAGATAATTTGATGATTTTTATGGCTGCCGCCAAAAAACGCAATGAGCCGATTGAACATGTATTGCTTCACGGCTGTCCCGGCTTGGGTAAAACAACCCTCGCTCATATCATTGCCAATGAAATGGGTTCTAACATTAAAATCACCTCTGGGCCGGCCATAGAAAAAACCGGTGACTTGGCCGCGATTTTAACCAATCTGGCTAACGGCGACATTTTATTCATTGATGAAATCCACCGCTTAAATAAAATCATTGAAGAAGTGCTTTATCCGGCCATGGAAGATTTTGCTTTGGACATCGTGATTGGTAAAGGGCCCAGCGCCCGAACATTACGATTGGATCTTCCGAAATTTACACTGATTGGCGCAACTACACGCGTAAGTTTGATTTCCGCCCCCTTGCGCGACCGCTTTGGCGTAAATTTCCGCTTGGATTTTTATAATGATGAGGATATTGAAAAAATTATTAAGCGTAATGCCAAAATCTTGGATATTGAAATTGATGATCAAGCTTCAGGACAGATTGCCAAGCGCGCCAGAAAGACACCGCGCGTGGCTAACCGTTTGCTTAAACGCGTACGCGACTTTGCGCAAGTCAAAGGAAATGGTAAAATTAATTTAGAGCTGGCGAATGATGCTTTGACAAAATTGGATATTGATCAGCTTGGCTTGGATGAAATTGACCGGAAAATATTGCAGCTGATTATTGAAAAATTTTCCGGGGGCCCAGTCGGCTTAAGCACTCTGGCAGCCGCCATCGGCGAAGAAATGGAGACGATTGAAGATATTTATGAACCATTTTTAATGCAGTTGGGTTTCCTGTCACGAACACCCCGCGGTCGTACTGTCACTAAGCTGGGATATGAACACTTGGGAATTAAACCCGCAATTGACCCACAAAATTCATTAATTTAAAAGGAATTATACGAAGAATAGGTAGCAAAGGAATAAAGGAGGATAGGATAATAAGAATCCTTTTGTCCTCTAATCCTATAATCATATTCTTCCTATTCTACCTTTCATTCCTATAACCCTATGATCGAATTTCCCCTTTATATAATTTTAATCCCCTTTGCTCTTGTAGTCATCCTTTTTATAGTCTTTGTTTTTTTTAATCTTTACCATTTATTCGGCTTCGGATTTCTAAGTTTTTATAGCTTTTTAGTCACCTTTTTATTTTTGGGACTTACTGTTTTAATTCTCTTTATTACTTATAAGCTGGCTGCACCCCTTGATTGGATGCAAATTATTACTCTCCCTTAATTTTTTATTTATGCTAATCGAAAAACAAATACCTAACAGGCAAAAAGATGAAAACTTGGTTTTATTTTTAAGGCGCCATCCGATTATTATTTTCAGCCGCTGGGCAGTTTATTTATTTTTAGGCCTAATTCCTCCGTTTTTTTACTATTTCATCAGTATTAATTATCCTGATGTTTTAACTCATCCGTTAGGCTACCCGGTTTTACTCTTATTAGCCTGCAGTCTTTATCTCTTCATTGCCTTATTTTTTCTTAACGCTTTTATTGATTATTACCTTGATGTCTGGATTGTGACCGATAGGCGCATTATCAATATAGAACAGCGAGGACTTTTTAATCGCGAAATCGCAGAACACACGTTGGAACGAGTCCAGGATGTTTCCGCCCTGCAAAAAGGAATTTTCCAGACATTTTTTTCCTATGGCGATGTCCATGTCCAGACAGCCGGTGAAATTCAGAGATTTATTTTTCGCCAAATCGATAATCCTTTCGAAGTTGTCAGGGTATTGAATAATTTGATTCATAAACATGAAGCTGAATTTGATAACAGGCTATTTGAAACCATTAAAGATAATAAAACGGAAGCAGAATAGGTAACTGAACTACCCGCCTACGCCCATCCTCCGCTAAAGCTTCAGGGGGCTTCGGCGGGCAGGCGGATCTTAGTCACGAATTACACGGATAAAAAATAATATAAAGCCAAATAATCCCTATAATAAACAAAAAGAGCCTCTGCAATTTAGAGGCTATTTTTTTATATTATTAAAAATTAGATAATTAAGTCTTAAATTTTCTTTCCCAGTTTTTTGTTTCTCTATGTATTACAGATGGTATATATCCTTCATCTTTTAACATCAGAAGCGCCTGACCAATGAGAAACCTAGCGACATTATCGCGATCTTCATGATTATCTACCTGATTGGTATAGGTTCCTAGCTTATAATTATGTTCCTTAAAAATACTGAGCACTGTTTTTATATCTTTTTTTATCCTGCGATTGTTGCTTGGAGCTTGAAATTCATTAAGCCAATCCAACACTACCTTTGAATCAGTAAAGTCGAGATTCGGCAATTCCTCCATCAGAGAATCAGCTTTCTTTTGCAATTCTTTTATCTCGAGAGTCTCTAACTCGGAGCTATTTTCAGGTAGTTCTCCTCCCATTTTTGGTCCTCGTTCCATAGATTTAAATTTATTTGTTAATTTATTTATATATTAGTAAATCTTCTTCACCTCAATCCCAGTATAGTAATATTTCAAAATTTGGTCAAAAGTATAATTGTAGTAATACGCCAGGTGCAACGCGCCATGAGCTGATAAGCCGACGCCATGACCCCACATCGTGGTCTTATCGTAATTATCAGGCTCTTTAACAGACACGCACCAGGGTTTGGCAGGACCGCCCCAGACTTCTGTCCAGGTGCGGGTGCGGCCGTCTGAATATGAAAAATAGGGAGTAACAACCACTTCACCATTATAGGTTACAACTTGTCCTTTGGTCGCTTCCACTGCTTCGCCAACCTGGGTTTGTTTCAATTGCGAGCCATAACCGCGATAAACCTGATCATAAGTCGCATCAATAGTATAATATTCAGCCGCATGTTTGGTTCCACGATTGTAATGATACATGGCATAAGTACGGGCTGCAGTAACCATAGTTTTCTGATATTCAATAGGCGAACCATTAGATGTTTCAGCCAGGCCTTTCAAATAATATTCTAATTGTAATTCATTGATTACCCACAACTTGTTGGTGGCCGGACTGTAACGAACTTCCAGGATTCCTAAGAACTTATTAAAATTCAAAGTTTTGTTCCAGTCAGGAATCTGACTTAAAGAAGCAATCTCAAATACGGTTCCCAATGTTTCCGGTTCCAGGCGTAAATAAGAACTGGTGGCCAAATTCTGACCATTGGCGCTAAAAGTATAGGTACGAGTGGAAAAATTAAAGGTCACAGTTGTCGTTATGCCGCTGGTAACAGCAGCTAAAACATTTTTATTCTGGTCAATTATTTTATAATTCCCATTGGCAGTTATTAATACCGGGTCTGCGGTTGAAAATAAACCTACCCTGATTTGCGGACCATAAGTGCTGTCAAAAGCTGTGCTGGTTTGAGCTACCGGGCTTGGCGGAGAGGTTGGGGTAGGTATAGGCGCCGGAGTAGAACTTGGCTGGATTATTGTTTCCGGTGTTGGCGCCGGAGTAGAAGGGACAACTACTGTATTTGGTTCAACCCAAATATTGGAAGTCAGATCAACCCCAATCTTCTTGCACTGATCAATTATTTTTTGGGTTTGTGCATCTAACAAAAATCGCTTAACTGAATAATCAAGACACTGGCGCCCAATCGCCATCTGGTCTGTAACTTTAATATTTTGATCGGCTGTCTCAACCTTGGGAGCACTTGAAACTTCTGCAGCTACCACCTTTGCAGGCACAACCGTATTATTAGTCGCAGGCGCTTTTTTAACGATAGCTGTTTGATCAACCACCTTTACTTTCAGTTGAAATTTGCCGCCGCTGATAATTTCTTTATCATTGCGCACCAGCGCATAATTATATGTATATGTTCCTTTAGTATCCGCCGCATTAATTGACAGGTCAAAATAACCGATTTGGCCTTTAGCATTTTTATTTGCTGTTAAAATACCGCGCTGTATAAAAGATGAACCGCGCAATAATTTGATTTCAACCTTATCCCTGCCGGTTTTATTCCAAGTCTTGGAACCTAAATTTTTAAAGCCGATGGTAATAACATTTTTTGAGTTTTTTACCACTTCTATATTTGCCTGAGACTGAATCATTTTCTGGGCTTCATTTGAAGCAGCCGAAGCACTATTTATATGAAAAGGATTAATGACAGATACTTTGTTCTTAATTAATGGCAGGCGGACTAAATAATCAATCTGGCATAAAAGCTGGCCCACTATAAAGATAACAAAAAAAGCTATGATAATACTCAAGCATAAATCCCCAAAGGACCGCCTTTTAATCATAGCCTGATTCTTAATATGTCCGTCTTTCCAGCCTAAGGAAAGATTTTGTGAATAGTTCATATTTGTTTTTGTTTTTATTTTTTGCCAAAACCTTTTTGATCTTGCTATATACCATTATATCACTTTTTTTGCTTTTCGTCAATGATTTTGGGGGTTTTGTTCAAATTTTGTACTCAACAAAAATGACGTATTTTAAGGTGTTTTGAATAATTCATGCTAAAACTAAGATAATTTATCTATGGGACTAAATGGGACTAAAAATGTTAAAAATAGATAAACCTTGGTATAATAAATTGGTAATCTAAACTACGAAAACATAACCACTAAAAAACACGAAATGCCGGCTATATTTTTCGTGAACTTTCGTGAAATTATTTCGTGGTTTATCTATTCTATGTCCCTTACCCGTAAAATCGCCCATAACACCATGATCCAATTCGTAGGCAAAGTCCTGGGGACCTTGTTTGGCGTGCTGACTGTGGCGATTATGACTCGCTATTTGGGACAAGTCGGCTTTGGTCAATACTCCACCATTACCGCTTATTTACAACTTTTTGCCATTCTGGTTGATCTGGGCTTATCCATCACAGTGGTTAGGCTAATTGCTGATCCTGGCAATGACCAGCCAACTGTTTTTAATAATCTGTTTACTTTAAGGATTGTCACTTCCCTGATCTTTTTAGGCCTGGCTCCTCTAATTGTTATTTTCTTTCCCTATGACAATCTGGTCAAAATCGGTATTGCTGTCGCCACCCTGTCATTTTTCTTTTCCGCCTTAACTCAAGTTTTAATCGGACTCTACCAAAAAGAACTTAATATGCTGACTGTCACTATCGGCGAAATCGCCGGCCGTATGGTGCTTTTTTGCTTAGTTGCTTTATTTGCCTATTTAAATTACGGCTTGCTGGCAATTGTCGTCGCAGTTGTTATCGGCAGCCTGATAAACTTTCTCATCTGCTATTTCTCGGCTTTCAAATATATTAAAATTTCCCCGGCTTTTGATTGGCCGATTTGGAAAAAAATTATCGGCATCACCTGGCCCATTGCTTTATCCATTGCTTTTAATCTCGTCTATTTCAAAGCTGATACTTTGATACTTTCTTTAACCCGCTCCCAGGCTGAAGTCGGATTATACAGCGCACCTTACCGCATCTTGGAAATTCTTGTTAATTTTATTTTTGTCTTCCTGGGCATTGTTAATCCGATTCTGACTTTATACTGGGTGCAAAAAAATTACGCCAAGTTTCAGGAAATATTCCAAAAAATCTTTGACGTGCTCCTAATTATTACCATTCCCATGGTTGTGGGCACTATGTTTATAGCTAAACCCCTGATGATTTTAATTGCCGGCGCTGATTTTAGCGCTTCCGGCATTATTTTGCAGATTTTAATTGTCGCCACAGCCATTATTTTTATAAATACAATCTACGGCTATACTATCATCTTTATTGATAAGCAAAAGAAAATGATCCCGGTTTATCTTTTTGTGGCAATTTTTGCTGTTATCGGCTATTTGCTCACCATCCCTGCTTACGGCTTTTTTGGCGCCGCTATCTTTACTGTTATTTCCGAATTTATTATTTTGATCTCTAATTTTGTCATCTCAACCAAAGTAATAAAATTCGTGCCGTCTTTTAAAATTACTCTCAAAATACTTGGCGCCTGTTTGGTTATGTCCGGTTTGCTCTATTTATTATCAGGACAAAATGTGATTCTCCAATTAATTCTGGCTTCAGCCGTTTACTTGATTGCCCTTTACTTTTTCAAGGGAATTGATAAGATGCTCATAGTTGAAATTTTGAGGTTAAGAGGTAAATCCGAGTAACCAAACCTAGGGTTAAACCAAGGAGAAAAACATGGCCAAAAAACCTGCTAATGGGCCTGGTGCTCTAAAAAAAAGGCAAACAGGTAAAAATCGCCAAAATGCCCGAAATTCACCTTTCGGCAGCTGGATAAAAATTGGGGGCAAGTTAACCTTCGTGCTCCATGATGAAGAAGTAATTATTAACAATCTGAGGAAGATTGGTTACACAATTACCTAAAAATAGGATCCTGCCACGCCCCGCACCACGGGGCTTTTTTATTACTTGACAAATTTAAATTTTTATACTAACTTAATATATTAGTAGGTAAGTGTATTGGCGTATTACAAATCGCGAAAATTTAGGCTAACAACACCACCTTCAACCAAGAGGAGAAAGCTGATGAGAAAGAAAGTCCTGACTGCCGTGTTCGCCTTCGCCTGCTTCATCCTGCTGATGGGCCTGACGCAAGCAGCGCCCGACTGGAACATTTCCCCGGTGCCCAAAGGAATTCCGTCCATTGGAGACGGCAACTGGGAAAAGGTCCTCAAACTGGCGCTGGACTCTTTCTACTCGAAGTCCAAGGAGGGCTACCATTTCTATTCCCAAGTGAACGATAGGAAAAAGGCAGTCCTGGTTATGGGACTACTCTATTCCGGCAATCTCTGGGAGGGTGTGCCCGAAGACTTATGTTGTTCTCCGCGGACCAGCCTCGAAAACTGCCCGAATCCCAAGCTGAAAAAAGCCGTTTTCGAGACAATTCATACGGCAAAATACCGCCAGATCGCCTATCCCTGGGCAAGTGCCTATTTCAATAAGGCTTTCCTGGCCTTGCCTAAAGAAGAGCAGCTGGTCTGGAGGGAAATCGTTGACTATGCAGTTGATCTGCTCCGGCATTATGACTACAAAAAAGAACTGGCCTATTACCAGCGACTCAAGGCCACGCCCTCTGATTCTTGCGGCCTGATCCCCGATCGGGATAGCGAAGGTCGCTGCACTGAGACATGGAAATTCATCGACTACAAGCCCGACGGCACTTACCATCACTACCGAAAACTGGACGCCTTCATTTTTCGGAGAATCCACAATAATGAGCTTTCCCTGGCTGACATGCAGCTTTTGGCCAGGATGCTCTCGGCTGACCTGAAAAAAATCCCGGTTAAAGCCGACTGATCCCGCGATCCTTGCCCGTTCAACACTGAGCGGGCATTTTTTTATTTGAAATTAAGAGAATAACTATTTTTATCGTCATAGCTGTATCTTGAGAAAAGAACCTTACAGATCCTTAAACCCCCGGGATGACAATGAACAGACAAAAGAACATTTTTATCCCCCTCTCATTTTGTTCAATTTAAAGCAGTTCTGTGGTATAATTTAAATGTAATTTTAGACATGAATTAGTAAAAATTCGTGTTAATTCGTGCTACCTATGTCCACCATCAAAAAATGCATTATTCCTGTTGCCGGTTTTGGCACGCGTTTCTTACCCGCTACCAAAGCCATGCCCAAAGAAATGCTGCCGATTATTGATAAACCAGTGATTCAATATATTGTGGAAGAAGCAGTCGCCTCAGGCATTGAAGATATTATTTTAGTTACCGGCGCATCCAAGAGAGCGATTGAAGATCACTTTGATTATAATTACGAACTGCAGACCTGGCTAAAAAAACAGGGCAAAGATGAGCTCAGAGAAGAAATAAAAAATATTGCGGATATGGCGAACTTTATTTATATCCGCCAAAAAGGACCTTATGGCAACGGCACTCCTGTTTTAAATGCCAAAAAAATAATCGGGGACGAACCATTTGCCGTTATCTGGGGCGATGATCTTTTTGTTAATAAGGGCAAACCGCGCCTAAAGCAACTGATTGATATTTATAATAAATATCAGGATCCTATTTTATCGGCAATTAGCATTGATAAAGAAGGCACTAAAAAATACGGGGTAATTGACGGCATTAAGGTTGATCCCAAAGTTTACCAAATAAAAAAAATAATGGAAAAGCCCGGCCCGGAAAAAGCGCCCAGCCTGATCGGCACAATCGGCGCTTATGTGCTGACTCCTGATATTTTTGAAATCCTGGAAAAAACAAAAATCGGCCAAGGCAATGAACTCTGGCTGGTGGATGCCATTTTTAATCTGTCAAAAAAACGTCCGATCTACGCCTGCTTAGTTGAAGGCAAATACTATGATACAGGCTCTAAACTTGGCTGGCTCAAGGCCAATGTTGACTTCGCCTTAGAACGTGCGGATTTAGGTAAAGACTTCAAGGCCTACCTTAATACAAAAATTTAGAGCTAAATCCTAAAGTCTAAAGGCTAAGAGCTAAAGGCTAAATTTTGGAAGATTAATTTAAATAAATGGCAACTAACAACCTAGAAGAAAGAACTAAAAAATTCAGTGATGATATAATAGTATTCGCTAAAAAAATTCCTAAAACGATAATAAATTTACCTCTAATAAGCCAGCTAATTAGGGCTGTTACGAGTATAGGTGCCAATTATTGCGAGGCAAATGGAGCTTGTTCACGGCGAGATTTTAAAAATAAACTTTATATTTGCAAAAAGGAGGCGAAAGAATCAAAATATTGGTTAGACTTGATTTCAAAAGCAAATCCGGAGATCAAAGAGGATTGCCAAAAGCTCCGGCAAGAAGCTCACGAATTAACTTTAATATTTTCTAAATCTATATTAACAATCGAGAACAAAGAAAAGTCTAAATAATAAAAATTTTAGACTTAATACTTTAGACTTGATTTAGTCTTTAGACTTTAAACTTTAGACTTATTGTAAAACTATGAAAAACCCAAACAAAAAAATTACTATCGTTCTCTTACTCTTTGCTTTTTTAATTACCAGCGGCGCCAAGTGCGGAGGCTTGCCCAATGGAGCAATTAAGGAAGGATCACCGGATCCGATTACTATTAATTACTGGTCTGTATCCTGGAATGATAATTCTGCCACCAAAGTTCTGCTGCAAGAATACAGCAAAAAAAATCCCCATGTGCAGATAAAATATCGCCAGGAAACCGCAGCGCAATACAATCAGGCGCTGATCACCAGTTTTGCCAAAGACAACGGCCCTGATATTTTTTCAGTCCATACCACAGCCATGAAACAATTTATTGATTACCTTTCTCCGTTGCCGGAACAAATTACCACGCAATCTGCCTTCGAGTCAGGCACTTTTAAAAAACAAATCTATACTAAAGCAAATATCAAGAATACACTTTCGCTCAATGATTTAAAAACTCTTTTCCCCGATGTTGTCACTGATAATCAGGTAATAAATAATAAAATTTACGGTTTGCCTTTGAGCATCGACACCCTGGTTTTATATTATAACCGTGATTTACTGAATAATGCCGGCATACAGACACCGCCTGCAGACTGGGAGACTTTTAAGCAAGACGCTATCAGCATGACCAAGCAAAATGACAAGGGAGAAATTGTCCAATCCGGCGGAGCCCTGGGAACAAGCAATAATATCAGCCGAGCAACTGACATTTTATCTTTACTTTTTTACC
This sequence comes from Candidatus Parcubacteria bacterium, assembly GCA_026395685.1. Lineage (GTDB taxonomy): Bacteria > Patescibacteriota > Patescibacteriia > CAIXNZ01 > CAIXNZ01 > JAPLYC01. The sequence goes on along the minus strand of JAPLYG010000006.1, from coordinate 53,889 downwards.
AGTCCGGCCATCCCATCGCTTATACTAACGGCCGCACATATCTGAATGCTAATCCCTCGACTGTAACCGGCAAAGAACTGATTGCGGCCAATGCCCTTAATTTTTATAATAGTTTTGCCTCGCCCAGCAATGAAAACTTTATCTGGGATGCGGATATGCCCAATGCGCTCGAAGCCTTTGGCAATGGTACCATCGCCTTTTATCTGGGCTATGCCTATGAATTTAATTTAATAAAAACCCAATATCAGGGTTTAAAATTTGACATTGCGCCGGTGCCTCAGCTGACAGACCGGCCGGTAAATTTTGCTAATTATTGGGCTGAGGGGGTATCTAAAAAATCAAAATACAAAGATGTTGCCTGGGATATTATATTATTCATGGCTACCAATGAAGAAGCCAATAAAAAATATCTGACAACAGCTGACGCCAAAAAGCCGGCAGCTTTAAGATCGCTGTTAAATGTTTTTGAAGATGACTTATACTTCTCCGCGTTTGGCAAGCAAACTTTAACTGCCAAAAGCTGGTATAAGGGAGCTCATCCTGAAATAGCGGAACAAGCCCTGAAAAATCTGATAAAAAATAATCTGGCCGGCACTAAAGAAACAAAAGAGCTGCTGGCTGATGCAACCAGCCAGATCAACGGTTCTTTGGCTGAATAACAAATTACTTACCTAAAAATAAAAATCCGCATAAGCGGAAAATACTTAGCCATATACTATATGAAAAAAATCTTATTGGGCTTGATTATTTTATGCGCCCTTGCAGTTGCTCTACCGGCCAGCGCAGTTGAATCTATTCTGCCGGCCTGCGCTTCTTCCGGCATCTGCAGCCTGTGCGATATAGTCAATACTTTTTTAAAGATCGGCACCATCCTCATGGGCATTGTCGGCAGTTTAGTTATGCTGATGTTTGTTTATGGCGGTTTTATTTTGCTGACTTCCGGTGGTGAAAGCGGAAAAATAGACACGGGCAAAAAAATTCTGATTAATTCTATAATCGGACTGCTGATCACCTTTTTAGCCTATATCATTGTCGCTTTTGTGGTTAATAGCCTGACTGAAAAAGATCGTTTTGACTGGAACATTACTCTAAAATGCGCGCCCATGCCCGGCTTACCGGAATTGGTAATAGCAGAAGATGATTCGGCAAGGCAGGAAAATCAAAATAAATGCTTGGAAGATCAAACAAAAAACTGCGGAGATCCTTATACTGATGGTGACGGTAATCAATGTATCGGCAAGTTATGTACCGTAACCGGAACAGTCTGCACTTATGATGCCCTTACTTCGCTCTGGGACTGTGGCAGCTGTAAGCCGGAAAATGCTGTTTGTACGGATCACAGAGAATGCTGTGATGGCTTATGCTCCGGAGGAAAATGTATAAAAAATCTACAACTTAAAGGCGGGTTAGGCGCCCCTTGTGATAACAATACAGACTGCCAATCCCCCTTATTCTGCCAAAGAAATTGGCTTAATCACTGTTCTTATGGCTATTTAGGCACACCCTGCGGAGGGGATGACACTGATTGCGCCGTGGGCTTCCATTGCCAGACTGATTGGGGCAATAACTGCGTGCCTGATGGCAAGCCTTTTTCTCCATGCAATGATGATGCAGAATGCCCTACAGGCTATAAATGCTTAGGAGAGTATCAGCAACGTTACTGCGAGAATAATGAAGATGCATGCTGGGCAACAAATCATTGCACACACGCAACTGGTTCTGTTAACCTTTCCTCTGGAACATCAAAAACTTGCGTACCGGAAAATTTTGAGCAAATGAAGGTGGGTGGTTGGTGTGATTGTGACAGTGATGCCGATTGCGTAGGAGTCAGCTATGCAGGAGTTTCAGCGCCGAAATGCGCTTTTGATGATTTTTCCCCTATAGCTAATCGCTGCCAGCCAGGAACAATTGCCACAAAATGTAATAATAATGACGACTGCCAAGGCGGACTAAAGTGCCTGACTAATAATTTAAATATGTGCGGACAGGGCAAAATCGGCGAAGGCGCAGGTAGCAGTGATGAATGCATTTCTAAAAGTATGTGGCTTTATACCTGTGTGCCTGCTGGATTTGTTCCCCCGGCACCTAAACCTATTCAGACCCGGTAAAAATGCCTGAAGCAATATAGCTTCGTTACCGGGAATAGCCGGCAAATTTTCTCAGAGCCCCTTCTGAATTCGAAACAAAGACTATTTCCTAAATAATTATTATTTTACTTTATGAAAAAACTATTATCCCTCCTTTTCTTCTCGCTTGTGCTTATGACTTTGCTTCTTGCTCCCGTTGGCATTGCTTTTGCCGACAGCACGCCTCCGGCTGAAACTTCCAATGACCAGTCATCTTCGTCAACTGTAGTTGACTTGAGCACTATCAGTCCGGTTAATCCTGATCTGACTATTCCTCAAATCGTTGGTTTGATTATCCAGGTCGCTTTAGGCATTGTCGGATCCATTGCCTTAATCATTTTCGTTTATGGCGGATTTTTAATGCTCATTTCCCAGGGTGATGCCACCAAAATCACTAAGGGCAAAAACGCCCTGATTTGGGCTTCAATCGGCCTGGTCGTAATCTTTGGGTCTTATGTTATGGTTTCATATATCATCGGCGCCTTATCACAGCAAGGGTCGCAAACCCCGAAAGATGAAAGCAATAAGCCGCTGCTTGAAGCTGAATAGCTTACCCTTGGCTGTTAATAAATAATTGCTTGTTTTACAGCATTTTTGCTATAATAAGATAAGAGAATAGTTTCTTTGAAAGTTAAAAATTAAATATTTACTAATTAATTTTAATGTTCGGAATATAAAACGAGCCGGGCATTACTAAAAAGGACTAAAAAACATGAAAAAAATCTTATTAAGTCTAGCAGTTTTCATTGCCTTGTTTGGCATCTTAGTCGCTCCTGCAGTTATTAATGCAGCTGACCCAGAATTTCAGCTTAATAACCTGGGATCATTTGCCGCGTCAACAAGCTTAGCAACAGCTGACATTCGCGCAACTGCAGCCAGAATCATTAATAGCGCCATGGCTTTATTGGGCGTAGTTGCTGTGGTCATTATCCTGATCGGCGGCTTTAAATGGATGACTGCTTTGGGCAATGATGAAGCAGTAAAAAAAGCAAAAACCTTAATTATTCAGGGTGTTATCGGCTTGGTAATTATCGTTTGTGCCTATGCAATCGCTCAGTTTGTCTTGAATGCACTTTATTCTGCTACTACCTAAAAGTTAGAATATTTGCGGGGAGTGGAAAGTTTTCTGCTCCCCTTTTTTGCAGATTGGAGCTTGGAACATCTTGCCTTAGAGCAATAAATTCCAATTTCTAATCACGACATTGGCCGGACATAATGGCCAAATGTTTAATCTACTTTTATGCGCAAATTTTCTTTATTATTACTTTCTCTCCTGCTTTTCGGAGCCCTGACACTTCCCTTTATCAATCTGGCGCAGGCAACAACTGATGCGCCCGCTGATACAGGAGGCTATGGGCTGGAAGAGACTGGCACGCAAAGCGGCTTAAAAAAAGATGTCTCTGTTCCTGAGTTTTTGGGCTCGGTAGTCGGCGCAGGGCTGGCCTTATCAGGCTCCATCTTTTTATTTTTAATAATTTATGGCGGAGTCATGATAATGACCTCTGCCGGAAGCGACCGGGTGGAAAAAGGGAAAAAAGTAATTACCTGGGCTGTAATTGGCGCTGCTATTTTAGCGGCTTCATATGCCATAACTTCCTTTATTTTCGGAGCCCTGAGCCAATAAAAAACTATGCCCCGAACAGCTTTGATAATTTTGACACTGCTTTTGCTTAATCTTTTTTTAATACCTGGTATCTTTTGTTTAGCCCAAACGCCCTTAGACAATCTCAACCAGACAGTAAATCAAACTGTTTTGCCTCAAGGTGATTTGCCGACGTATTTCGGACAAATAATCGGAGCCGCTCTGTCCCTGACAGGTTCTATTTTTCTGTTTTTTATCATCTATGGCGGAATAATCATAATGACAGCCGCCGGCAATGAAGAGCGTCTTACTAAAGGAAAAAAAATCCTCTATTGGGCAATAATCGGAGTTACTATTATTGCCGCCTCCTATTCCATTACCGCCTTTATCTTCAGTGTTCTTACAGCCTAATATATTATGAAAAAATATTTATTAATTACCCTTATTTGCCTTTCTATCCTTTTGCCCTGCATTTGCCTAGCTCAGGGTTTTTCTGATGCTCAGAAAAACTTCGAGTCTTCCGGCCAGGCAATCGGCTATGAGACGGGAACCGACTATTCTTTATTTATTGCCGGAATGATTAAAGCCGTATTAAGCCTGGTTGGCGTACTTTTTGCCGTGCTTATGCTTTATGGCGGATTTCTCTGGATGACTTCAGAGTCTGGCGCTGATAAAAATAAAATCGATAAAGCCAAAAAAGTCTTTAAAACAGCAGTAATCGGCATTGTGATAATTATTTCCGCCTATGCCACAACAGCTTTCATTGCCAATTCCCTTGAGAAAAGCGCCCAAACAGAAAGCACACCGATTCAATAATTTTTAAATCTATGAAATTTAAATCCTTACTTTCTTGTCTTATTCTTGCGTTTTTTTTATTTATTACCCTAGCCTGCCCGCTGCATTATAGCCAGGCACAAGGCCTGAAAAATATTAATCCTAATCTTGATGCCACCGCTTCTCAGGCAGGCGTCAAAGGTGAAACCGATCTGGCCGTATTTATAGGCACGGCAGTCCAGGTTCTTTTTTCTCTTCTCGGCCTGGTTTTTGTGATTTTAATAATTTATGGCGGATTCCAATATATGACCGCATCCGGCTCGGAAGAAAAGGCCGCCAAGGCGCGCAAAATTATTATTAGCGCTGTCATCGGCCTGATTATTATCATCGCATCTTATTCAATTGCTTATTTTATCACGACTCTTTTGGAAAATGCCTCTTAAATTTATGCTTAAAAAAATTATAATTTGCCTAGCCCTGATTACTCTTATTTTTTCTGCTAATTTGGCCCTTGCTTCAAGATTTACCGAATCACTCAATAAAACAATAGAGGACACGGGTTATAGCGGAGAAAGAGATGTAAACATTATCGCCGGCAATATTGTTCAGGGTGTCTTGGGTGTCTTGGGCATAGTCTTTATTGTTTTATTGCTTTATGGCGGTACCACTTATATGCTCGCAAGGGGTGATGCAAAAAAAATAGAGCAGGCGAAAAATATAATTAAATATGCTGTAATCGGTATTGTAATTATTATTGTTTCCTATAGTCTGGCTTATTTTATCACCACTGCCCTGGAGCTTGCCGCTAAATAATCTAATCTATCATTTTTTCCTAACAAAATATTTATGAAAATTTTAAATGTGAAATTTCTTATTATCCTTATTTTGGCAGTCAGCTTAATATTGCCTCTTTTAGCTCAGGCAACAACTCCTCCGACAGACTCAACGCCCATAAGCAGCGGAGTTCAAAAATTCGGATCGGCAGCTTTTGGGTCAGAGCAACCGACTAATATTTTTAGCTTAATTGCCAAAGTTATAAACGCCGCGCTTGGAATTTTGGGAATTGTCTTTGTTATCCTGATGATCTATGGCGGCTATACCTGGATGACTGCCATGGGCACTGAAGAAAAAATTAAAAAAGCCAAGGCCGTAATTACCCAGGCGGTTATCGGCCTGGTAATCATAATCTCAGCTTATGCTATTTCCAGCTATGTCTTAAATGCTCTTTATTATGCATCGCAAGGCGACGGAGGCACTCCACAACAAGTCATTTCTGAATAATTTAAACAAAAAGAAAAAGAGGGTCCCGGGTGAGACCCTCTTATTTTTGCCGCTTTTTTTAGCGGACGACTTCCCGCCACTCCACCGTCGTGCCGTTCGAGACATGGCAGTCAGGACACGGCTGGGTGTCGATGGGCAAGTCAAAGCCCGCGGACTTGTTGCTGCTGGTATACCGGGCAGTGTAGTGATACTTGCCCGGCACCAAGTCCATGACGCGCACATCCTTGCCATCCTTGTTGCCCTTGGGAAAGAGCGTGAAGCTGGAGATCTTGATCCCGATTTCATCGTAGACCTCGATCATGATGGTATGGCTGCCGATGTTTTCAAAGGCGCCCTTCTGTGTCTTTCCCAACGGCGAAGGGGTTTCGCCGGGAGCGGGCTTGCCATTGTGCACGATGCACCTGGTGCCCTCCGGAGTCTGGATGTACGAGGCCTTGCCCTGCCGAACGAGTTCGGCGCAGGCATTCTCGAGCGGAGTCGCGTAGTTGGAGTTGGGCGAGGCCGCGTCGCGAGCGACTTTCGGATCCATCGTATCAACGACCACGCCGCCGTTATTCGGACGCACCACGGTGGTGGCGCAGGCCTGGGACAGGATGATTGCGAAGCAGGCCAACAGAACGATGATCTTCTTGTTCATGATTTTTCCTCCTCTGCCCTTGGCAGATTGTTTTGGGTTAATGTGATTATAGGAAAAAACGTTCTTTATCTTTAAGTACTTATTATAATAGCACATTTGGAGACAAATGTCAATATCTGTTGTTTTATTTTCTTATAATATATGCTAGAATTAACATATAATTTACCTAAAATTAGCGATGTTTTCATATTTAGACAACTTAACCTGGCCAAAATTGACAAAAATCACCTGGATTCTAATGCTGTTTTTTGTAATTTTCATTTTTGCCATTTGCCTGTTTAAGTATTTTACCTACAAATACATTTGCCTGGATTTGGCTATTTATAACCAAGTCTTTTTTAATTCTATGCACGGCCGCTGGTTTGAATTTTCTTTTCATGGCGCTTCTTATTTGGGCGACCATTTTGAAATAATTATCTTTTTTCTTGTTCCTTTTTATTCTCTGATTCCGCATCCTTTGACATTAGTATTTATGCAAGCCTGTTTTATGGCGCTAACAGTGATACCCCTTTTTCTGATTTGCCAAAAGCATCTTTCACCCAAAAATACTTTTTTTATAATCTGTCTTTATCTTTTCAATCCCCTGATTCTTTATCAGTCGATCTTTGAATTCCATATTTTACCGCTGTTAACCTTTTTTGTGCTTTTTGCTTTTTATTTTTATGATCAAAATAAGCTTAAACCCTTTATAATTTTTTGCGCGCTTGCGCTTCTGGTGCGGGAAGACGTGAGTTTTATAATCTTTATGTTCGGCGTCCTGGCCATTCTTGATAAAAAAAAGATTTATTGGATTTTAACCCCGCTTATTGCCTCAACTGCATATTTTTTTAGCGCGCTTAAAATCTCCTCTTATTTTGCCAATGCTGAAAATTATAAATTTTTAGTCTATTACTCCTGGCTGGGCAATTCTTTACAGGAAATACTGGCAAATTTTTTTCTCAGATTTCCCGACGTGCTCAAACACATATTTTCAAACTGCACTCATTATGAGGCGGCTTTTTGTTTAATAGTTTTCTTTTTACTACTGCCCCTTTTTCGTCCCAAATATTTACTGCTCTGCCTTGGCCCTGCCTTAGAATTTGTCTTAGGACCAAATACCGGAACGGTTTTTATACGCGCGCATTATAATTCTCTGCTTTTACCTGCTTTTTTTATTGCCGCAATCTTTGGCTTAAAAAAATTATCTTCTTCCCGAAAATTTATTGATTTATGCCGCGAATTTTTCCAATTGCCCTATATTTTATTAACCGTTGCCCTTAGCTACAATTTTATTTTTCAATCTCCGCTTTTACCCTTTATCAAATCGCTCTATGCTACTGACTATCAGGAAGTTCACCGCAAAACAGAATTTCTCAAAAAAATAGCAGCCGGAGAAAATGTTATGACCACCAATGAATTTTTGACACCGCTTTCCAGCAGGCCCGGCCTATATTATGCCTTATACGGCTTTTTAAATAAACGCCAATATAAAATGGGAGATTATCCTTTGCCTGATGATTTACCTTACATCTTTTTTAATTATGATACTTTTATTTATTATGAACATGCCTATGCCAATGGCAAGACATTTAAAGAAGATTTTTATTTAGGGGATGACCGCTTAAGAGACCTTTTGGCAAATTATACCCTGGTTAAGGTCGATAAAACTCTAGTACTATGGCAAAAAAATAAAGGCGAAAGCCTTTACAAATTATATGAGACGCCAGCCTTGTTACCTGAGTCACTAAAAGTTGAAAAACAAGACTTAGGCGGCATGATTGAATTTTTGGGCGCTGAAAAAAACAATGGTTTTGTTTCCCTGTATTTTAAGGGGCTGCAGCCGATCACTCAGAATTATCTGATCAAAATCAATGATACTTATTTGCCTTTGGGTTATGAAATTTTACCGACCAGCGCCTGGCAGCCGGGACAATTGATAAAAATAAATTTCTTCGGATTTGATGATTTTAAAAAATTTACCATTACCGGAAGTGCTGGCGCAACTTTTAACCAGCTTAACAATCTGGAAAATAATTTTGATCAAATTACCATTATTGGTGAGGCGACCATTAACTGATTTTTCTGAACTTTAGCTGGACAGCCCGCTTTAAATATAGCCAGGATACTTTCCAGAGATTAACCCGGCTTTTGTCATCTCCTTGCCGAGGTTCCTGCCATTTTACAGGAATCTCTTTTATTTTATAGCCTTTTTTTTCCGCCAGATAAACAAGTTCGCTGTCAAAAAACCAGGAACGATCCTTTATCAAAGGAACCAAGTCTTTAAGCGCGCGGCGATTGATTGACTTGAAACCGCAGGGCAAATCATTTATTTTTGTACCTAATAATATTTTTAATACCCAATGGTAACACGAGGAAAAAATATGCCGGCTAATGGATTTATTAACTTTAGATTCGGAAAGACGGCGCGATCCGATCACCAGATCAAAGCCTTGCTTTATGCCAAAAATTAAATAAGGCAAATCCTGCAAATCAGTTGCCAGGTCAGCATCCATAAAGATAAATATATCAAAAAACTCCTCCATCTTCAGCCAGGGCGATAAAACTGCATGGCCCTTGCCCTGCTCAGCCACAAATTCATAAGCTATCTGATCAGACTTGGCTGCCAGCTCTTTGCCGATTGCGCTGGTCTGATCTTTTGAATTATTATCAGCAATCACAATCTGGATCTGGTCGTCCAATAAATTTTTCTGCACAAAATCCAAAAGCTTCTCCGTGTTTTCGCGGATTATCTTAGCCTCATTATATGCTGGCAAAACAATTAGTACCTTCATAGACAAAAAGTATTATGTGATTTGGTAAAAAAGCTGGTAGATTCTAGAGCTATGGTAAGTAGAAAATGTAAACACCCAACACTTTACCATATCACTTACCAGCATCCTTACCATAACCTCATTTACTAGTGAAAAGTGAGTTGGTAATGATGCTAGTATGTGTTATGTGCTTAGGTTAAGTAATTAACGCCATTTACTTACCAGTATCCTTACCATAACCCATTCAATATTTAATCATATACAACCAAGCATCCTTATCTTCATATACCTTAATAAAATTCGAGTCCTTTTGCAAATTTTGGCGCAGGGCTTCCCGGCCCTTTTGCACGATAAAATATTTGGCCTTAAAATTATCCTTAATAAGCTCGGATAAATTATCGCTTATTTTCGCCATAGTAATATCCGCGTAAAGCTGATAAAGCTTGCGGTCATAATTATACATAAAAGTCGGATCAAGCCCCACAATATAATAATTCTGGGAATTGTGATAAAAAAGATGGGGAAAATCATCCCAATCAGTATGCATTATTATTTCACCTGGCTGAGAATTTTCCTTTAAATATTGGGAAACGCCGGCATAAGTATCAAACTGATAGCCTCTTTTAAACGACACATAATTATGATATACATCTTTGATATTGATGGCCGGCACAAAGACAAGCACCAAAATAGCAGTAAGATAAAATAGTATCGGGATAATCCGGCTGGCTTCTTTTAGTTCCCTGATTATTTTTTTCCAGTTAAAGGCGGATAAAAGGTAATTAAGGCTATAAGCTATAAAGAATATTAAATATGGGACAAAGTATTCCACATAGCGCCTGGATTTCAAGGTCAAAGCGAAAAAAAACAAACTGCTAAAAAAGAAAAATATTGTATGCTTTTCCTGTTTTTTTATAAAGGCAAAAAATACTGCCAAAGCAAAAATTGCCAGAATAAAAGTACCGCCTAAGGAAGTAATTAACTCCGTAGCTTTTATCGGATACCATTCACCGCCCACATTAACAGCGCCCCGGTAATTAATAATGCCTATTTGCACCAATTGCTGCCAGACAAACTTAATATTGCGCGGAAAATAAGGATTGACAATAATCCCGGTAATAACACCGCTAATTGTGGCGATCATCAGCTGCAAATTATCCTTGCTAAAAGTTGCAACTAAAAAGCGGGCAAGCTTGTGATCGTGCTTATTTTCCTGACTACCTGGCTCTATCCAGGCAGAATAAAATCCCTGGCTTAAACAATAAAATCCGGTGATAACCCAGGCCAGTAAAAAGCCGCCGTATGTCCAGACATAAAGCCAGGAGATGAAATAAAGCAGCCACTTTTTACGGCTAAAAAGACAATATATTGTTAAAAAGCTTAAAATCAGAGAGCTGGAAATTGCTTTAGCAAGTGAGATGCGAAACAACAAACCACTGGTTGTTAGAATTAAAAAAGCATAAATTGACGGATACTTAATGCCTTCTTTTTTTAAGAGCGCATAACAGAGCACCACAAAAAGGCTGTTAAGCAAAATGGTGTAAAATTTATAGCCGCTAAAATCGCCCAAAAGCCAAATAAACGGCACACCCAACACATGGTATAAAAAATGATGATCAATGTAAAAATCCTTCAGCACGGTAAATTGCAGCCAGGGGAAATTTATAATCGGCCCCTGCTCAGAAATCAGCTTAATCATTTTTAAATGGTAAAATGAATCCGGATCCAAAAATGTCGGGCTGGACTGAATCATAAGATAGAGCAAAAAAGAAAAGATAAAAACTCCCAAATATAAAATAAACTGATTATGGCTAATCAGTCTTTTGACTCGTAATGCTAATGTTTGCCATTTTCCCATAGCTTAATTATATCAAAAAGCACGGAGCTTGGACATTAACTTAAATTTTACGATATAAATATATTTTACTGCTTAATTTGCTGTATTTACTGCCGGATAAAAGAATCTCCTTTTCCAGCGGCCAATTCTTAAATTTAAATGTATTGGAAATAACCAGAACGCCAGGCTTTAATTCGCGCTGCAGCTTTTGTTCCAAAACATCCATGCTCCTGGGCAATAAATAACAAAAAATATAATCAGCCTGGCTTAAATCCTTTTTAAAAAAATCACTGAATACAATCTTAATTTTTTTTGCGCTGAATAAATTAAAAAGCTGGGCGAGTAAATATGGGGGTAAAAAATTTTCAAAGCCGACTGCCCTAATATTCTTTTGTTTTGCTAAGGCGCGTAAAAAACGTCCGTCCCCGCAGCCAAGCTCATAAACAGAGGCCCCTTCTTTAAAGTCTATTTCCCCGATAACTCTTTTTATTAGCTCCCCTGAAGTGCGGATATAGGGAGCATAACCTTTGAAAAAAACTCGGTATAAATGAATAATCAGAAAAAAAAGCACAATATATGTGCAGATAATCACCAGCCAGGCAAAATAAAAAGTTATTGCATACAAACCCGAATAATAAAGCACCAATAGGATAACAGTTAAAATCAAAATGATCCCCAAAAGATAAAACATAATATAAAACCCTGGTGTTATTTTACCAGGCATGGAAGCAAAATAACTGCCCAGGGCTGTTTAGATATAATTTAAAAACTCGCTTAAAGATCTTTCTTGTTAATAAGTATAACAATTACTTTAATAATAGCAATAGGTTTTGTGGATAAACTTAACTTCTTTGCCGATTGATTTTATATCTTGATTTTATACTGCTGGTTTGGTAAGATTCTATTATTAAACGAGGTAAAATGGGTAATGGTTAGGAGGCTAGAAGGTATCTGGTGTTTTGGTTAAGTGATTAGATGCACCATACCAAAATACTTTGCACTTACCAGCATCATTCCCCATTCACTATTCACCTATAAAATTATGTCCGGTCACTCCAAGTGGGCGACAACTAAAAGAGCCAAGGGCGCAACAGATGCCAGACGCGCTATTTTGTTTACTAAGCTGGCAAAATTAATTACCGTGGCAGCCAGAGATAAGGGCGGAGATCCTGCCATTAATTTTTCTTTGCGTTTAGCCATGGACAAGGCCAAGGCCGCCAATATGCCCAAAGACAACATTGACCGGGCAATTAAACGCGGTACTGGCGACGGTGATGGTGCAATTATTGAAGAAATGGTTTATGAAGGCTTTGGGCCAAGCGGGGTGGCAATAATTCTTAAATGTTTAACTGACAATAAAAACCGAGCTTCCTCGGAATTAAAGCATCTTTTTTCTGAATATGGCGGATCCTTGGCTGGTCCGGGCGCCGTGGCCTGGCAATTTGAGCATAAAGGGGTAATTCGGCTAAATAACGAACAATTAACCGGAAGAAACTGGGATGAGCTGGAACTTCAATTAATTGATCTGGGTGCGCAAGATATTATAAAGGGCGATGAAGGGGTTACTGTTTATTGCGGAGTTTCTGATTTACAAAAGGTTAGAAAGGGGCTTGAAGATCTGAATTTTAATCTCGAAGATGCGGCCATGGAATATGTGGCCAAAGAAAAAGTTAAAGTTGACGACGAAACAGGCCAAAAAATTTCAGCCTTCCTTGAAGCTTTGGATGAAAATGAAGATGTGGAGGATTATTATACGAACTTAGAGTGAATAAAAATCGGCATAATAAACCGTATCCGTAAAGAATGTTCGCGACCGTTTCCTCCGTTTTTTCAAACCGATTTTTAATTTTGCCGAATTTAAGTTATCGTATAACGAAGAAGCGATTTGCAAATCGCTTCTTCGTTTTGTCATTAAACCTCTTTTCTGCTAAAATTACTACATAATATGAAGTCGATAACATTTTCTAAATTCACCATTCTCGGGGTCGATCCCGGCTTTGCCACGACGGGTTTTGCTTTTATTTCAGAAAGCAACAAGGTGCAGAAAGTCATTGATTACGGAGTGATTGAAACTTCCAGCAAAGAACAGTTTCCCGAACGGCTAAAATACATACATCAGGCCTTAACTAAACTGATAAAAAAATACAAGCCTGACGCCATTTGCGTGGAACAATTATACTTTGCCAAAAACGTCAAAACCGCCCTTAATGTCGGCCAAGCCCGCGGAGTAATTTTGCTAACAGCTATTTTAAATAAGCTTCCGCTTTTTGAATTCACGCCTCTGCAGGTTAAGCAGGCTGTCTGCGGTTATGGTCAGGCTGACAAATGCCAGGTGCAAAACATGGTCAAAATCTTACTCAAATTAAAATCCATTCCCAAACCCGATGACGCGGCTGATGCCCTGGCCATTGCTCTCACCTATTTACAGGCCAAAAGCTTCCTGGATAAAACCAAATAAGTATTATTATAAAAGAGCTCCGTACTTCAGAGCTCTTTTGAGTTTTAAATAAAAGAAAAAAGCAGGGAACCTTCCCTGCTTGCTTGCCTGTTAATGGGAATCAATATCCGCTTGATCAGCGTGGAAATACAGGCTAACCTCGCGGAAGTCGCTATTTGGGTCTGTTATCTGCTTGCGCAGAATAAAATAACTTACGGTCAGCGCTGCCATGGCAGAAATAAACAGGATGCTGCCCCTGAAAACTGCCATCCCTATTAAGGCATAGGGGCCATAATGGTTGACCAGCCATTCAGTGCAGAAAAACTGCACCCCATACCCTCCAAAGTAGGCTAAACCGCAAAAGATCGTGCAGATTGAAACTCCAAAGATAGATACCAAGAACCAGAAAATGATTTTTGACATTTTTGTTCCCCCCTTAGACATAAGGTATGCCTTTTATTTGTCCTAGTCAAGTCAAAATCCAAACCTTGAAAATTTTCCCTAATTATACTATAATTCAATTAATTCAAAGTCTAAAGGCTAAGTTCTAAAGGCTAAATTAATGAATTTATATTAAAATGCCTAATAACCTAGAAGAAAGAACAAAAAAATTCAGCGAAGAAATTATCATTTTTGCAAGTATAATCCCCAAAACAGTAATTACTCTTCCTCTCATCAGCCAATTGGTGCGAGCTGTAACCAGCGTTGGAGCTAATTACTGCGAAGCAAATGGCGCATGTTCAAAGCGTGATTTTAAAAATAAATTATATATTTGTAAAAAGGAAGCAAAGGAATCTAAATATTGGCTGGATTTAATTTCTAAAGCAATTCCCGAACTTAAAAATGATTGCCAAAAATTATGGCAAGAAGCTCATGAACTAACATTGATATTTTCAAAATCAATTTTAACCATAGAAAACAAAGAAAAGACTAAAGCCTAAATTTAATAAAAACTTCCAAAACTTAGACTTTAGCCTTTATACTTTAGACTTAACAAAAAAACTTCCTAAAACTTAGACTTTAGCCTTTATACTTTAGACTTAACAAAAAAACTTCCTAAAACTTAGACTTTAGCCTTTATACTTTAGACTTAAATATATCTACATTTTAATTTAAAAAAATGCCTATTCCCCAATTAACCCAGTCCCCAAAAAACTGGGAAAAATACAAAAAACAGCTAAAAAGAGACGGCTTTTTAAAGACTAATTTTTTAGCCTTATTTTCGCTTTTTATCAGGCTTTGGAAGAATAAAAAACAAGGCTTGGGTAAAAAAATTGTTGTTACTCTGTTCTCCGTAGGAGTAGTCTGCGTTCTTTTGGGCGGCATTGTTTTCATGGCAGCTTTAGCTTGGTATTCTCATGACTTGCCCGATCCAAACAAGGTCATTGACCGCGTGATTGCCCAGTCAACTAAAATCTATGACCGCAAGGGTGAAACATTGCTATATGAAATTCATGGCAATGAAAAAAGAACTGTAATTGAACTGGATCAGATTTCTCCCTATATTGTTAAAGCGACTATAGCTGCCGAAGACCGCCACTTTTATGAACATCATGGCATAAACTTTTTTTCCATCATTGAAGGCGTGGTTATTGACCCCTTACTCGGCCGGGGCTTTCGCGGCGGCTCAACAATTACCCAGCAATTAGTCAAAAAAGCGATTTTAACTGACGAGCGTAGTATTTCCCGCAAGATGAAAGAATGGGTTTTATCCTACCAAATTGAAAAAAAATTCAGCAAAGACCAGATTTTAAAAATGTATTTCAATGAAATACCTTATGGCTCGGTAAATTATGGTGTGGAATCTGCCGCCAACTACTTTTTCGGCAAACATGCCAAAGATGTAACTTTAGCGGAAGCTGCTATTTTATCAGCCTTGCCTCAGGCTCCCACCAGACTTTCTCCTTATGGCTCAAATATTGATCAGCTATATGCCCGCCAACGCTGGATCTTGGATTCCATGGTTGAAACCGGTGCAATTACCAAAGAAGAAGCTGAGACTGCTAAGGCGGAAAAAGTAGAATTTCAAAAAGAATCCTTATCAGGCATAACAGCTCCTCATTTTGTTTTCTATGTCAAAGAGCTCTTGGCGGAAAAATTGGGAGAAAAAGCCCTGGAACAAGGGGGAATAAAAGTGATTACTACTTTGGATTTAGATAAACAAAAAATTGCCGAGGAAGCAGTCACAAATGCCAATGAAAAAAATCTAACCTATAAAGCAACTAATGCCGCCATGGTATCAGTTGATGCCAAAACCGGTGAAATCCTGGCCATGGTGGGCTCGCAAGATTTTACCAATGAAGAAATTGACGGACAGGTAAATGTTACTATCCAGCCCCGCCAACCAGGTTCCTCAATTAAACCAATCGTTTATGCGGCTGCATTTGAAAAAGGATTCACCACCGAAACTGTATTATATGATGTAAATACTACCTTCCCTTCAAGTCCCAAACCTTATGAACCGAGAGATTATGATAAAAAAGAAAGAGGCCCGATAACTATGCGCCGTGCCTTAGCCGGATCTTTAAATATTCCTGCCGTTAAAACACTATACTTAGCCGGCTATGAAAATGTCAAAAAAATAATGCAGGATCTGGGCTATTCAACTATTACTGATAAGAGCCAATGCGGCTTAGCTTTAGTTTTGGGCGGCTGTGAAGTAAAACTAATTGACCATGTCGGCGCTTTTACAGCTTTTGCGCGAGACGGCGAACGGGCAGAACTTGCAGCCATTTTAAAAATAGAAGACAAAGACGGCAAAGTGCTGGATGAATTTAAAGAAATAAAACATAAAGTCTGGAGTGAAAATACCGCCCGCCAAATAAACAGCATTTTAACCGATGATGCGGCCAGGGCCTATATCTTTGGCGCCGGCTCTCCCCTGACCTTGAAAGATCGTCCCTTAGCCGGCAAGACCGGCACAACTAATGATAATAATGATGCCTGGACAATCGGCTATACGCCTTCATATGTCACCGGTGTTTGGGTCGGTAACAGCAACGGAGATGATATGACCGGCCGTGCCGATGGCGTTAACGTGGCTGCGCCAATTATGAATGAATATATGCGCCGTACGTTAGCTGATACGCCGGTTGAATATTTCAAAGCGCCGGAAGAATTGAGTCCTGATCTGAAGCCAATTTTACGCGGTGTTATTCCCGCTGATATGGAAGTAGAAATTGATAAAGCATCAGGCAAATTAGCCACCCCCTATACTCCCTCCTCTTACCGCATTAAGAAAAAATTCAATCAACATCATGATATTATTTATTATGTAAATAAAGACGATCCGCGCGGGTCTGCACCGGAAAATCCCCAAGCTGATCCGATGTTTATTCCCTGGGAAGAAGGAGTCAAAGCCTGGGCAGAAAAAATTGCCAAAGAACAAAATATTGAATTAAGTTCGGAAACAGTACCGACGGAATATGATGATCTTCATGTGCCTGAAAATTTTCCGACCATATCAATCTTATCGCCTCAAAATAATCAGACCCTGGAATCGTATCCCATCAAATTCAATGTTATGGCCAATGCTCCCCGCGGCCTGAGTAAGGTTATTTATGAAATTGACGGTCAGATCGTCGGCATGTCCGCCACTTATCCTTTTGGCCTGGATTTGAACGGAATTGATGCGGTTAATGGTTATCACAAATTGAAAGCCACGGCTTATGATGATATTGATAATTCTGCCTCAGTTGAAATTGAAGTAAACCTTAAATTGCCTTATGCAGCCCCGCAAATAACCTGGCTGTCTGGCCGAGACAATGTAACTTATTATAAATCATCTTTTCCTCTGAATATTAATTTCAACCTGACAAAGATAACGGGTATTAAAAAGCTTACTTTATATTATTCTCAATTCGGTTCCAGCCAAACGACAAAGCTCGCTGATATATACGACCTTAAAGCCGAAGAAATGACAGTTGTCTGGCAGGGAGTACAAACCAGCGGCACTTATGAAATCTTTGGCGAATTTGAAGAAGAATCAGGCGCTAAAAGCCAATCCAATAAACTGATCATCAATATACTGGATTAAACGCGATTAATAAAACCGCCCTCTGTCACGAGTGCGGTTTGGCTTGTTTATGACTAAACGAAAAAAAATAATTTTTATTATTATCTTACTGCTGATCATTTTGGGCATATTTTTTGTTTATTCTTTTCTCAAAAGCTCTACTTCTTTAAATAATAAAGTACAAGAAAGCCAAATTGAACAATTAATCAGCGCCCGCCGCCAGCAAAGTCAAAGCGGAGAAGAAAGTGATCCTTTTGGCAAAGACAATCTGGTTAAAATATTGTTTATCGGTTTAGATAACCGCATTGGCCAGACTAATGGCCATTGTGATGCCATTCAGCTGATTGAAATAAATCGTTTGACCCAAAAAATCACTATTACTGCAGTCCCCCGCGGCACTTATTCTCCATTGCCAGGCACTGGCCACTTATCAACTGATTATTATGTTTCCAAAGCCTGCGAAATCGGCGGCATAGATTATGGGGTAAAACAAATTGAAAAAATTCTGGGACAAAAGCCTGACTATGTCGTCTTTGTGGGATTTTCCGAAGCCATAGGCATTTTCCGCCAGTTAAAATTACCAACGACTGAAACAATGCAGTGGCTGAGACTGCGGCAGGGCTATGCCATTGGAGAACCTCAGCGCGCCAGAAATCATTCTACTTTTATCAAACAGATGATAATTAAATTTACGCCGCAGATTGATTCTGGATTTTCAATGCCGGTTAAATATTTAATGTACAAATTGGTTCGAACCGATATTACCTTTAAACAGGCTCAGCTTTTGGCTGAAGAAGTAAAAAAAATGGATACTCCCAATCATCCGGAACGAATTCAGCTGCTGATGCGTCCGGCTTATGCTGTTCAGGATATTGCTTATGACCCGGAAAAAATAAATGAATATGTTGATAGGTTAATTAAGCCTATTGCCAAAGTAATCCCGGAAGGAGCTTATTCGGGCCAAAGCCAGGAACAGGTTCAGCAAAAAATATTGGACAACATTAATAACGGGCTGAAAAATCCGGAATTTGTAATTTGGGCTTACCAAAATTATGCCTGGCTGCAACTGGAAGACGAGACCCAGCGAGAACAGGCGCATTTTGACTTATTAAACTTTTATTTGCCGCTTATTAATGATGCTAAATCCAAAGACCAGGTCTTAGCCGACTATATAATTGAAATGGAAGACCGCGGATTCACAGACTGGGCGCAAAGAGGGAAAGACTTACTAAATAATTAAATCCAGGGTGTTACTTTGGTGAGCTTTGTCGAACCATAATCAACAGCATCGCCCTTCGGCTATGCTTAGGGTGACAAGAGGAGGACGCTTCGATTTTTAATATTTATATATTATTCAAAAAAGCCCCGTGTTAACAGAGGCTTTTTTAATATTTAAATGATTTTAACTTTTGCTCAGCAATTTTACAGAAACCGCTATTTATTTCATAACCATAGAAATCCCCACCCCGTTTCAAGACTTCCGCGCCAAGATTAGCCGTACCGCTAAAAGGGTCTAAAACTTTATAGCCTTTCTTAAAATATCTGTTTAAAATAAAAGTCAGCATGGCTTTCGGCGTCGGGCAAGGGTGCTCTTTGGAATCCAGATAATTAATGTATAAAACTTCATCTTTAAATTCATGCTGTTTAGGCTTTTTGACAAAAATCAAAAGCTGATGACAGTTGGAATGCGTATCGCCTTTATTAATAAAGTCAGGCGTCATATTATGATCAGCCAATTCCACTTTATTGCTGGTTTTAATAAAGTTAATGTATCTGGTAACCAAAACAAAATCTTTAGCCAGGCAATATTTGGCAATCAGCGCTGCAAGCTGCAGATATTTTGAGCCAATCAAAACACTGTCAGCGACTTCAATAATTAATTTACCGTCTTTTTTAATTACTCTGGCGCATTCGCCGATAACTGACTGCAGAAATTTTTGGTACGCTTTGAGACTCAAATTATCCCGATATTTGCCGTAGCTGGTGCTGATGTTATATGGAGGCGAAGTAAAAATCAAGTCAACCGACTGCTGGCCAATCTCTTTCATTTTTGCTGAAGTATGGTTATAAATTTTATACATATTATTTATAATTAATAATGTAATTAAGATTGTTTAATTTTATGAACTTAACCTACTTTTGAAGCTTCTTCCCTTGGAAAAAGACTCAATTTAGGCGGGGAGGTTGCTTTTAGCAATCTCTCCCCTTTTTATTATTTTTTTCCGGAGAATTCTTTCATCTCCGAATACTTCACGCTGATATATCTCGATCCCCTCAACCCAAACAGGGTCTTAACAAAAGGCAACTTACGAAAAGACTGATATCCGCCGAAATCTTGAAAAATCGCATCAAGCGCAACCCCGGTCAGCAAGCTACCCTTCGAAATTTCATTGTGACAAAACTCCCAGTCTTTTTTCGGATGAGGAGTTTTCCTGGAATGCTTAGCATTCCCGTCGTAGATGTTATTCCCACAGAAGAGTTCTTCATGGAAATAAACCAGGACGCTGCACAGGTAACCGACTGCCTCTTCTATACTGGCAAACTCGGCCTTAAACTCGGGGTTGACGGACAAACGGCCATTGCTTTCAACCAGGAAATTCTCGGGGTTCATCATTATTCTGGCTCCTTTTGTCCCGCATTGCAGGACTGTTAGAGGGGGGTATTTATCTTTAAAGAACATAACCTACTTTTGAATCTTCTTCTCTTGGAAAAAAACTCAATTTAGGTGGGGAGCAGACTATCCTTAGTCCGCTCCCCTGATGTCAGAAGACGATCTCAGCCCCGAGTCCGAGGCCGTGATCATCTTCCACGAAGTTGTTGTACCGATACTCTACGAGGATATTGAGCTTTTCAGTCAGACGATATCCCAGCTGGGTCTCTCCGATAACCGGATAATACCGAGTCTGATCCTCATAGGTATAGGTCATTTCCCAGAAGCCCTCCCAGAACATCTTGTCACTGGCATTAACATACCAGGCTCCACCAATGGCACCAACCTGAGGAAGCGGATCTTCCGGCGCCACCAGTTCAAAAGTCACTGGCAGAACTTTGAAGTTCGCAAATCCCCAGTCGCCGCCAACCACCCACTGCAGGCCAGGACGAAACTCAGAGCTAGCCCAGCTGGAGTCAATCAGCTCGCCAGTCAGTTTGACAGAGTTGTGCTGATCGATCTGCCAGAGAACAAAGCTCAGAGTGCCTTTGCCGCAGAATGTCTGGACATCAGCATTGTCAGCCGCATCCTTCTGGTTGCCCTGGGTCGTGTAAAAGTCCACGAACCCCCAGGTGCTCCACTTTGTGGACAGCTGCGAGAAACCGTCAACCGTGATGGTTCTCTGTTCCCTGCTGACATCGTAGTAACCAGCCAGACGAAGCTGGCCAGCCTTAGCCGAAGTAGCCAACAGGCAAACAACTATGGCCGCCATCATCATCTTCTTCATCTTATTTCTCCTTTGGGTTGAAAACGTTATAGATATTTAAAGAACTTAACCTACTTTTGAATCTTCTTCCCTTTGAAAAAGACTCAATTTAGGCGGGGAGCAGATGCTGTTTTCTGCTTCCCTTCCAGACTAGACCTCAAAAGCAAGTAGACCAACCGGATTAGAAAAATCAAAATTAAGATCCTCAATTTGGCCAGCTTTCGAACCACTGAACCACTTAACTTTTAAGGTCAGGACATTTTCGCACTCAGAAACTTTCATGATGGTAAAATCATAAGGACCAATAATCGACATTAAAAACTCTACACTCGTCTTGTCACCATTCTGCCGGGCAAGCACGACATAAGAACCATACTTGTCAAGGTAGCTGCGCTTATAGCAGTCAAAACGACACACGCAAATATCCTCATGCCCATCTAGATACATTGGCTGATGTACACCATATAGCCGTTCCAAAAACCTTTCGAGCTGCTTCTGGACTTCGGCAAAATTGATCTGATTTTCCATCGTAAACTCCTTTTGTCCCGCACTGCAGGACTGTTGAGGGTGGGGTATTTATCTTTAAAGAACTCTGAACTTACTATATGTGGTTCGGGTGTGAGCCAGGGACTTGTCCCTTTCTCATCCTGATATTGCAGTATAGCATATTTTTACAAACCTGTCAAGTACTTCAACATAAAATAGTACCTATTGACAATATTCCTTATATTTGCTATACTGCTTATATAAGTAATGTTGTCAATTTTTTCAACATATAACCAAAGCTAACCATATTCCTATATGCTATTACCACAAGTTTTGACCAATCTGGGTCTTAATGATAAGGAATCCAAGGTTTACCTGGCTTGTCTGGAGCTGGGTACCTCCTCTATCCTGGAAATTGCCAAAAAGTCAGGAGTAAACAGGGGCACGATTTACTATATTATTGAAGAGCTCAAGCAAAAACAGCTGATTTCCCAGACCACCAAGAAAAAAAGGTATTATATGTTGCGGCCGAGCCTTCTGAATTGATGGGCTTGATCAAAAGCAAGGAAGAAATGCTGTTGTCGGTTTTGCCGGATTTGAACGCTTTGAATAATCTTTCAGTAAAAAAGCCAAAAATCAGATTTTATGAAGGAGTAGATGGTATTGTCAGGGTTATTAAAAACTCCCTAAATGCCAAGAGGGAAATACTCAGCTTTGCCAATAATACTCAGTTTAATTCTTTAATTGAAGCTGAACCGGAATATATTGCCAAAAGAATCAAAAAAAATATTTCAGTAAAGCTGATTTCACCAAATACGCCTGATATGCTTCCCTGGGTAAAAGCTGATAAAAAAGAATTGCGCCAAACCAAGTTAATTTCCAGCAAAATGTATCCCTTCAATATTGAAATCGATATTTACGACAATTTTGTCAATTTAACCTCTTATGAAGAAAAAATCGGAGTAATTATAGAATCACAGCCAATTGCCGAGACTATGCGCCTGATCTTTAATCTGTGCTGGAATTCGATTAAATGAATTGCAAGTAAATATTCTGGATTTAAAACAAAAAAACACCCTCTGTCATTCCGAATGAAATGAGGAATCTCCTTGGATATCGACGACCAAAGAGATCCTTCGCTTCGCTCTGGATGACAGAGGGTATTTTTATTTACAAAGATCTTCCCATAAATCCTTGTAATATGGGTTTAAAGATTCTATTAGTTTCATCTTCTTTGCCTTTGACCAACCTTTTAGTTGTTTTTCTCTGGCAATAGCATTATTAATATCTTCAAAAAATTCATAATAGACAAGCTTATCAACTTTATACCTTTTGGTAAATCCGTCATTTACCTTGTTCTTGTGTTCCCAACTTCGCCGAATTAAATCATTAGTTACCCCTGTATAATTTACGGTTCTCATTTTATTCATCAAGATATAAACTGCGTATGAATTGTCTTCCATATGTTAGTAAATGGACACAAAACCCTCACTGCATTTCTCCATTGTCATCCTGAACAGAGTGAGGGATCTCTTTGGACGTTGGGATCCTTCGCTTCGCTCTGAATAACAGTGGGGGGTTTGTCACTATATTTATTATTTACATTAATTTTCGATAAATGCTCGCCAGTTTTTTCGTCTGTTTCTCAATCGTAAACTCCCTGGCAATTTCCTGAGACTTTTTAGACATTTTATTATAAAGAGACTTCTTACTTAAGATTTGCACGACTTTATCGCTAAAGTCTTTTTTATTTTGCTGAGTATTAAAGCCGTTTTGACCGTTTCGTAAAAATTCACCAAAGGCGTCATCCTTAACTGCCACGATTGGCAAGCCCGCTGCAGCAGCTTCAACCACCACCATGCCCTGAGTGTCAGTTAAAGACGCAAAAACAAAAAGATCACTCGCCTGATAAGCCTTAACCACTTCCGGCTTTTTAAAATAACCGGTAAAAATAACTGAATCCCTAATTTTCAATTTAATTGCCTGTTTTTGCAGATTAGCGCGATGCGGTCCATCTCCGATAATAATCAGCTTGGCATTTTTGATTGTCATTTGGATCAAGGGCAAAGCTGAAATCAGGAAATCAACATTCTTCTCTTTGCCCAACCGCCCGACAAAAATTAACAGCTTATCAGTCGCCTTTAAGCCATATTGTTTTCGAAAATTATTAGCCTTAACTTTTCTTGCATAATCTTGAACATTAACGCCGGTTGCTAAAACATCAATAGGCGTTTTTACGCCATACTCTTCCAGAAGCCTCTTAATTTTAATTGAAGGCGCAATTGTCAGGTCGCAACGATTGGAAAAAACCGAACTGAATTTCGCAGCCATACCCGGAGTAATAACCTTGCCTTTAAATAAATATGATTTAATGTACTCTGGATATAAGGTATGGTAAGTATGGATAAAAGGCACTTTTTTAATATAGGCATAATAATAGCCTAACAAGCCGATGCTAAACGGAGTATGCGCATGAACAATATCCAATTCTTTGGACCAAAAATCCCGCAAAATATGGCGAGAAAAAGGAATGGAAACATGATATTCCGGCTGAAACAAAAAACGAAATGATTTAAACCTAATCACTCTAGCGCTGTCTTTTTCGCCTGCGACTCTCGGACAAAAAATATAAACCTGATGACCCTGGCGTTCTAATTCTTGACGAAAAAGCTCAATTGAGGTTACCACGCCATTTACCTGAGGTAAATATGTATCGGTAAAAAATCCGATTTTTAGTTTTTTCTTCATGCTCTAATTATACCAAAAATAACATCTATTATCGAATAATATCTTAATGAAAAAATCGACTGACTGCGCCCAAATTTTTAAATAAAAAAATCCCCAGGAATGATTCCCGGGGGTTGGGCGTGTGGCACTACTCGGCCATGAACGTGAAGTTCATCAGATCGATGGCCGGGTGGCTGCCGTCGAGGTCGTAACGCACGATCTGGGCGACCTTTCCAGCGGTCAGGTTGCGGTTCATGGTCAGCATCGGGACTTTGAGGTTTCCCTGCTTAACCACCACCACGTAGAGGCCCTGGCCAATCGGCTTGGGCGAATCCACCACGAGGAGCGGTTTCATGATGTGCTTGTGGACAGCCTTGTCCTGGTTCGGCAAGGCCATCACCACGGCGCCTAGACCGACGATAACCGCGAACATGATCGCCAAACGAATCAGATACTGCTTCAGAGCCATCTATGTTCCTCCTTGCTATTGGGCCAATAAAACCTAGTTGCCTAAGATTTGCACAACTAGGAACATTTCAATACTTACCCCATATAATATCATATTTATACATTTTTGTCAATGATACCACAATAGCCCAATAATTAATAGGAAAAAGTAATATGAACGTACGTAGGCGACACAAGCTTGTGTCGCCTACTAAAGATAAAAAATCGGCCTTGTTAAAAAAACAATGTACCCAGCCCTTCGCGAAGGGCTGGGTACATTTTATAAAATTGGCCGATTTTTTCTTTGTATCCTTAACTTATCTTCAAGTGCCTTTTCTTCTTTATCACAAAAATAACCGCAATTCCCACAATCAATATTATCACTCCTGCAAATATTTTTATTTTAGTGTTTACCTTTTCTCTTGCCAAGACACATTGATTATTTTTACACTTTGCAACAAATTCTTCGCCTGATAATAATGTTGGGCTGCTAAATAAGCATAGACTAAATTCTCCATCAACGCTTGCCATCTGTGCCTGCTTCTGCTTTTCCATTGCGTATAAAAATTTTTTATTTGTGGGAATTAACTCGCCGCATCTATCCCTAAATAAAACGCAATCATTATCGTTATTACAGGCAATTCTTTCATCATAAGTCTTCGGCAACGGAAGTCTTTTAGCCTCATTTTCATAATTTGTTTGTTGCTTAAATAACCAAATATTAAACAATGCAAAGCACATCAAACCTAATACTCCTATAATAATCAATATACTGCTTATTTTTAATTTTTCCATAAATTTATTTTATTATTTAAAATATTCCTTGGCCGCGTCCCAGACAGATGAATTATTATTCTTAACTTTCAGCCAGTACCACCACTCCACTCCCCAAAAAGGGCGTTTCCACATGACGTTTATACTTTTTTTCTTTTTTTAAATATAAGTATTCCTATCAAAATCAGCAGTACTATTAACATTGCCGGGAATATTAAAGCAGAATAATCTACTTTGCCCTGTTTGAGATGATGATAAAAAAATACGGCATTTCTTGTTATTGAATTTTTTGCCCACCACTCTAACTCTGTTACGACAGTGCAACTATTATTTCTACACCTGGCAACTTCATGCTCAGTAGTGAGCCATGCTTTAGTTATCCAACCACACAACATATCCTTTGGGGTTATACTTACTGCATATTCCCAAGTTTTTAAATAGTTTCTATTTATTGCATCTGTAAAACCACACTGATTTTCTACCAGAATGCAATCTTTATCATTTTGACAAGTCAAGCTTTCCTGACTCATCTTCGGGCTTTCTTCATTTAACGCATAAGTCTCGTAAGGAATCAATAAAATAATACCTACTAAAACACCAACTAATAAAAAACTTTTTAATTTTTCCATGAATTTATTTTATTATTTAAAGTATTCCTTGGCCGCATCCCAGACCGAGGGATTATTATGATTAACTTTCAGCCAGTACCACCATTCCACTCCCCAAAAATAAGCGCGGGAAAAATTAGTCTTTCTGGCATACTCGGCATTGGCTTTAAGCTTATCAGCATTCATGCCTTTTAATTGCTTTTCTAAGGGCGTAGCTGTTACCCCGTCCGAAAACCACGGCTCAGCCTGCAGTTCCGCGATCATGGTATTGTCCAAAGAATTGCCCAGGGCTAAAGCCTTAAGGCGGTAAAATGAAGCCGGTACAAAAAAGTAATTCCAGTAGCCAAAATATTTATTGTAAGTTGTGCGGTATAAAGTGGTGCCGAAATAATCACCCATTTTACTTAAGGGATACCAGGTACTTAATTCTCCGGAATCAGTCAATAATATTTTACGGTTATCCAGTTTTCTGACCAAATCAATTTCCTCCTGTAATTCTTGTTTACTCATTTTCGGGCATTTGCCAAAAAAATTAAGAAAAGGCTCATTTTCCACCTGCCAAATTTCAATTGCCGAATTGTTTTTATAGCGATTAACGACCAATTCAATATTTTTCAATAACTTTTCCCTGGCCTCCTTACTTGAAACAGAATTAACCCAGGCTGGATCATGGCATTCAGGCCAGCGCGGTTGACGGCGGCCGACTACGAGTATAATTTTTACATTTCTTTTGGCAGCTTCCCCAATTTGCCAGTCGGCCGCGGAAAAATCATACTGATCTTTTTGCGGTTCAAGCTGATCCCAATATACTGGCAGTCGTAAATATTTTACTTGCAACTCATCCAGCATGTCTGAATACGCCTTTTGCCAATCAAGCCCAAGATAGCTGGCAAACTCTTTAGAAAAAGTAACCCCATATTTAATCGGCTTTTGCGGCTGATAAGTAAGTTGGGCTAAAACTAAAAACACACCCAAAAATAAAACAATGGCGATTAAAATATAATACATAATTTTTTTTATTTTAAATTTAGACATAAGAGCCTGATAAAGCTAATAAAGACAACCCAATAGCGATTAAAAGCAAGGCTGAAATTTTACGGATCAATTCCTGCCTATTAATATTTTCAGCTAAGTGGCTGTTTTTTCTGCCCAAGATACTGGCAAAAATAAAGACCAGGGCATACTGTACAGCCTGCAACGCATTAATTAAAGTTGCGCTGGCCAGGCTTAAAGCATAGCTTTGCAGGATAACGCCTAAACCGCCTGCCAGCTGAATACCCAGAACCAATAGCCCCTTTTGCTTTTTCGGCCGCTTCCAGTCAGCTTTAATTAATTTTCTTGCCTGCGCAAATAAAAGGATGACGAGAGCAGTTATAAAGCCGCCGATCCTGGTCCAGAAAAAAATATTAACAAAACTATCAGCGCTGAATAAGTATTTAGTCAAAATATAGTTGGCTGCAAAGCCAAACCCGGCCAAAACAGACCAAAACATTATGGAGTCATGATATTTTTTGCGTGATTTATTCTGTTTTTGCCAAACAATTAATATTATGGCTGCAACCAGAATAATAAAGGCGATAATTTCATTAAGCTTTAACTGTTCATGCAGAAAAATATTTGCCAAAGTAAAAGTAAAAATCGGGCTTGAACTGCCCATGATGGTAATTGCCTTTGAAGTTTCTCCCAGGCTTAATGCTTTGTACATGAAAAATAAAGCTGCTACAAAAGCAACCCCGGCCAAAAGTGCCAAGACAAATAGAAAGCCAGGTAACCAATAAACTCCAAAAGGAATCAGCCAAACTGAAACAATACCCAAAATGCCTACGTAAAAAGCATAGACAATGGGTTCTGTTTTATATTTACTTACTACCAGCTTGTCCCCAATATTTGCCAGGGCAAAAAGCAGGTAGGCGATAACTGCCAAAACTAGCCACATGTATTTTTTTTAAAAATAATCAATAAACAAGAATCAATCATCAAACAAATTTAAATTACCTAACTCCAAATTTCCAAATTTTTTAGTTATTTGCTTTTAAAGTTTAGGTGCTGTTTGAATATTGATTATTGATAATTGGTAATTAAAACTTTTTATTTTATTCTAGCTTCATTTAATAAATATACTCTCAAACAATATCCCTAATGCCTATTTAATATTAATGAATTCATTCCATTTCAAGTATAGTTCCCTGGTTGCTTTCAGATCCTCCAGATTATATTTGGCGATCTTTAAATATTCCTTGGCTTCAAATAACGGCCTTACAGCATCGCCGTCTACCCCATCTTCCTTGGGGCTCTTAATGCCAAAAGCACGGCAAGCCAGATGTAGGCTGGGACTGCGCCTGACAGCGCTATAAAACGTTAATTGATCCATTAGGTCAATATGCTGGGCATTAAATGTTTGACTGTTTACATAACGGTTGGACATCAGATTTTTAGTCGGTTTAATGCCATTAATCGCTGAGCGAATCATTAAAAAAGGCACATCAAAACCTCGTCCGTTAAAACTAATAAATTCAGAATATTCAATAGCGCCCTGCCAAAAACTCTGCAGCATCTCCTTTTCGTTCAAAACCTTAAACTTAATATTCTTTTCTTCAAAATCTTCTGTCTTTTTATCCGGAGACTGGAAATAAACCGCGCCCCGGCCGGTTTCAACCTCCATTACGCCGATAGCCACAATTTGGCCGGTATAGGGTGAAAATCCTAGGCCATTTTTTGCTTCTTCCATCGCACTTTTATATTGCTCCTCGGAAAAAGAATCTTTTTTTATCCAGCGGGTTAGGGCATGCTGGGTCGTCTTGTCCAAATCATCCCAGTTTTCACCAATTGTCTCGATATCAAAAATTAATTTTGGATTCATAGAATATTATTTTTATTTGATTTCAGTTCCCCCCCACTCTATAACGGAAAATCCTTTTCTTTCAAAGGGTTTTATTATTTGGGGCTGAATGCTAATCTTCTCCTGCAAAGGTTTAACAACCATAAAGACCTTCAAGATTGAATCGGGCTTAGGAGAAATATCAAGAGAAGCTACGTCTGTATATTGTTTATCTGCAAAATAAATTAAATTATAGGAATTATCTTTCATTCTTGGATACCAATATACAATAAATTCATTGAATTCTTTTGGGGTTAATCCGATTTTTGGCAAAATTTCCTGTAAAAACTCCCGAGCATCCTCTCCTTTAACAATAAAACCTTCTTTAATATCCCAGTTCACTGGAACGCTGGGAATTCCTTCCCAAAAAATATAACTATATTCCTTATTATCTTTCTTATTTATCAGGTGGCCATCTGGATATGCTATAAAATCCCACCCCTGAATCTTTTCATCATAGCGGGGATAATCTGCAATAATCTTTCCCCCGTAAGATAATTCAACAATTACCTCTTGTTCTTTTGAGGGGTAGAAATAAATAATAGGCTCTGCAAAACTCCCCAAATCATTTATTTCAAATTCTGCTTTATTCGATTCCGCGTTTTTATTCGATTCCACTTTTTTATTATTTAAAGGCATTTGAATATTACTCTCTCTAGAATTTAACGACTTTATTTTAAGAATATTTGGGATATATCCAGCCTTTGTTAGACCTGCCCACCAAATAATAACAGCTACTGCCATACCTATTATAAGCAAAATCTTTTTCATGATGTTATAAATTAATTATTAATAATCATAATTTCAACTAGCCGCTCGACCTCGGCCTGCTTTGTGAAGCAAGTCAAGATTAGTCTCTCAGCTTTACTATAATTTTAACACAAAAGAGAGGCTTTCGCACTCCCTTTCTGATATCTGCTACCATCCAAATTATTCCATATCCCCGCGATACTCTTTCATATACTTATCTACATCAAAAGCAGCTTCAGGGCCTTCTTTGTTGTCTTTATAAAAATCCTTATGCTTTCTATAATATTTGCAAAGCTTATATAGTTTATCTTCAGTGGTAACTTGAGGATACTTTCTCTCCAAAATTGCCAAAAAATTAAATACCCCGGCTATCCAATTTTTAAAGCTTTTTTCTGTGCCCCGATTGTTCTCGCGAGAATAATGCGCACCGACATGTTCCCTAAAATGAGAGATGAGTTGAGCCATCTCTGTGTCCTCGGCAATTCTTGCGCACCATTCCTGGTATCTCTTTTTTGTGGAGTCCATATTGTTTTGTAACAAACTTCTACTGCTTAATCGGCATGATAATATACAAATAATCCTGAGCAGCAATTGCCTCTTTGTTATCCTTCAAACTTTCAGCCGGCCTTAAAATGCACGGATTATTGGCATCAATCATTTCATAAATAACATCTGTTGAGTTGATGTTTTGCAGGCCGTCGAGTAAATAACGGTAGTTAATAACAACTTTATTATCATCCCCCTGCGCGGCAATGTTTAATTTTGACTTGTTTTCCCCCAGCTGGTTATTGGTGGAAGAAATAATAACCTTACCTGCCTTGAATTCCAAATTAATGTCAAAAATTCCGGTTCTGGAAAATAAGGAGGCTGTTTTGACTGCCTTGGTAAAATCCGAAATATTAACAACTCCTTTTGTCTTGAAGTTCGCCGGAATAATTTGTTTGTAATTGGGATACTGGCCTTCAATTATTCTTGACACTAATTCTACATTGTCAAAAACAAATAATACCTGATTGTCCTCAAAATATATTTCCACCAAATCACTTGCATCCTTACCGTCTTCCGCCTCAACCACGGAAAGAGTGGATAAAATTCTCATCAGCTCCTGGGCGGTCTTGGCGGGAATAATAACATCTTTTTCTGCTGTTACTTTTTCTATCAGCTTGATCTGCTTTTCAGCTAAGCGATAGCTGTCTGTTGCCGCCAGAGTTAAAACATCATCAATAAAGCTTAAATATACGCCCGAGATTTCAGGTCTTGTCTCAGACACGGAAACGGCAAATAATACCTGGGAAAAGGCCTCAATTAATTTATTGACTTTGCATTTATAGGCGCTCTTTTTCTCAATTTTGGGAATAAGTGGAAATTCTTCAGGACTATTACCCTTTATTTTAGTGGTTTGCTGTTCAGAAGTAATTTCCAAATTATCATCCTTTAATTCTATTTCAACTTTTTGGTTACCCAATAAATTAATATAATCATTTAGCAGTTTGGAGTTTGCCGTATAACTGCCATCCTTTTCTATTTTACCCCTAACCTGACACTGGATCCCCATTTCAAGATTCGTGGTAATTAAACTTAAAATACCCTTTTCCGCTCTAATTAAAACATTATTTAAAATCGGGAGGGAGGTGTTTTTACTGGCTATATGGGAGACTATATTTAAACCCTGATTTAAATTTTCTTGAGTACAGGATATTTTCATATCGTATTATATTAATTATTAAATAATATATTTTATAATAATAGTAATAAGGAAGTGGATAAGTGAAAGGAAAAGAGTACGAGCCTTTTATTTATCGATGAATTTTAAGATTCTTACTGTTGATAAACTAGGAATAAAGAATGAAAAAAAATGTTAACAAAGGGTGTATAAATAAATTGCGAAAGACTAGTTGCTTTAAGGGGCTGACTTTTTACACAGGCTGTTTATAATTTATAAACATTTTTATTAACAAACAGTGCACACCTAAATATTGTATAATCTTTGCCTGAGCTGTTCAATTTCTCTTCTTGTTTTTTCGTCATTATCATAATCATTTCTTATTTTTTCAACAGCATGCATGGCAGTGGTGTGGTCGCGTCCTCCCAGTTCCTGCCCAATCATGGGGAAAGAGCTCTTTATCTCTTCTCGCATTAAAAACATAATGATTTGTCTCGGTGTAACCAGCTTTTTTTCGCGGGAAGCCCCTAAAAGATCCTCTAATTGCACGTCATAATAATTGGAGACAGTATAAATAATATCTTTGGGAGTAACTGACTTTTTTTGTAAGTTGGTTGTCAGACCGGCCAAAAGTTTTTTTACGCTTTCCAAGGTAGGCACAATCGCATTTAGTTGATGATAGGCAATAATTCTGTTTAAAGCCCCTTCCAATTCCCGAATGTTGCTGGCAATATTAACAGCCAGATAATGTAAGATTTCCTTTGCTATCTGATAGTTTTTTTCAATAGCTTTGGTTTCTAAAATAGCCAGCCTGGTTTCCATATCGGGCAAGGAGACGTCTGCGATCATTCCCCATTCAAAACGGGATAAAAGCCTGTTTTCTAGGGCGGGAATTGATTTGGGCGGGCGGTCAGAGGTTAAGACAACCTGTTTGTTATTTTGATGGAGGGCATTAAAAGTATGGAAAAATTCCTCCTGAGTACCTTCTTTGCCCGCTAAAAATTGGATGTCATCAATTAACAAGACATCCACTGATCGGTAAATATCTTTAAAATTGGAGGCTTTGCCATTAGTTATAGAATTAATAAAGTCATTGGTGAATTTTTCGCAGGTAATATAGAGAATTTTTTTATCGGCTTCTATTTTTAAAATTTCATTGCCTATTGCCTGAATAAGGTGAGTCTTTCCTAAGCCGGCTCCGCCATAAAGAAAAAGAGGATTATAAGTTACTCCCGGATTTGCCGCTACGGCCAAAGAAGCAGCTCTGGCAAGCTCATTGTTTTTGCCAACCACAAAAGTAGTAAAGGTATATTTTGGGTTTAGCCCAAAAGAATTAGCCATTGCCTGCGCCGGCGCCGGGGAAATATTAATGCGCTCGGCCTGCTTTTTCTCTTTTTCTCCCGCGGTTGTTTGTTTTGCCGAATCAGCAGGATATTCTTTTTGGTTGAAATCTTTTTTGAGGGACGCTACCTTGAAATTTATTTCGCGTAAAGTTACTTCGGTAATATTGCGTAAAGCCTTTAAAAGGTCAGCTGAGTATTTCTTTTCCAGCCAGCTTTTAGTAAAGGCATTAGGCACGCCGATAGTCACGCTTTTGTCATCCATTTCCAATATAAAAGTTCCCTTAAACCAGGTTGTAAAGTTTGCTTTACTGAGAGAGAGCTCCAGGTCGCCTAAGACAGCTTCCCAGATTTGTAGAGTATTCATAAGACCCTTTTTATTTTGATTTACCCCCGAAGGTAAAGGGAAAGAGAATTAGTATATCAAAATTTTAACATATAAACTGCGGATAAAGAATGTAGGCATTGAGCCAAAAGTGAATAGACTGTTAATAATCTGTGGATACAGCTTAATACACTTTTTTGGTTTTGACAAATTTTTCCGCAGGTGCTATTATTTCAACAGATTTAAGCTCAGGGATTTATGATCTAACTTTGAAAATTTTCTCTAAGATAACTTAAATCTCAAATTTATTATCTTTAAGCTATTTGATTATGCCTAAACGAACTTATCAGCCTAAGAAAAGAAAGCGCGCAAAGACCCATGGGTTTAGACGCAGAATGAAAAGTGCTAAAGGGCGCTTAGTTTTAAAAAGACGAAGATTTAAAGGACGTCGTAAATTAACGGTTTCTAAAGAAGGAATAGGTAAAAAATAGAAATTCAGCGCTGCTTTCAAAGTTAGCGCTGAATTTTTTTAGCATATGCTTAAAAAACAATATCGCCTCAATAAAGAAAAAGATATTAGTGCTGTAAATAGGCAAGGGTCGGTTTTTTATTCCCCCCTCTTTCTTTTAAAGTGCAAAGAAAACAACCAGGATCATTCCCGGTTTTCTGTCGTTGTCTCCAATAAAGTAAGTAAAAGTGCCGTACGCCGAAATATTTTAAAGCGTCGCATTAGAGAAGTGGTGCGCCTGATCTGGCCGCAGCTTAAGCCTGGTTTTGATTTTCTTATTTTTGCTTCTCCTAAATTAATAAGAAACGATCAGGCCGCCTCATATAAGGAAGTACAAGAATCTGTTTCTCGCTTGCTGCAAAAAGCTAAAATTTTATGAAAAATTTTTTAGTGTTTATTAAAACAAACCTCAAGAATATAGTCTTATTGGCAATCATCGGCTATCAAAAGACTTTTTCTTTTGATCACGGCCCTTTAGCCAGGATTTTTCCCTTTTTAGGCTGTTGTTTTTATCCCAGCTGCAGCCAATATACTTATGAGGCCGTTGATAAATATGGCATTTTTAAAGGTTGCTGGCTAGGTTTAAAAAGAGTGATTCGCTGCAATCCCTTGTCTAAGGGCGGTCATGATCCTTTGCTATAAAAAAATCACGGCGCAAGGTTGCGACGTGATTGATGGGGCTAAATAAGAGTAAAGGACTTAATCACCTGTTGGTAGAGAGGCAAGTATTCGGCCTCTTTTTTCTTCTCAGGGAAGTACCCGATTATAACAAAATTCCAGGGAGATCCCTTAATAACCGTGAAAAGGTAGTAGTAGTCAGCATCCCGGAAATAGTACTGGTTGGGCGTATTGGGTATCGGTTGCAGATCATTGCGGCTAAAAAAATTTTCCAGTTCTTCATTACTGTGGGGAAGAATCTCTATTTTAATGCCTGAAGTCAGATCTAACCGATTATGTGCGCCTGTAAAGGCCTCAGGAGAATAAAGAGCATAATAAGCATTGGCTTCATCAGGATCAATTTTCCAGGTTTCGGGAACAGAGACGATAAAGCCGAATTTTTGGCTCTGGTAAGATTTCAGCTTAGGCTGGGGTTTTGTCTCGCTTTGGCTGATTGAGGCAACCAAGCAAAGCAGCAACACCAAAAAGCCTGTCCTTTTCACGTTTTTTCCCTCCCTTGTTTTTCGTTTGCCTAGTCTTGATATCCTATACTGCAATATTAAAGCATAGATCAATTTTAGGAATTTGTCAATCCTCGATCCTGACAATCTTTTCGTGAGATTTTTCACCAGAAATTAGGGTTATTTTATTTTTTGCTACTTTAAAATACTGGCTTAAAAATTTAATTAAAGCTTTATTTGCCTTACCTTCATGAGCAGGCGCGGACAGCTTTATCTTTAGATAGTTATCTTCCTGTTTTACTATTTTATTAATCTTAGAATTAGGAATAACTCTTATTTTTAAGATGGGCATATAAGTAACAGAATTAACTTTATTGCACCAATTTACAGCCGGCTTGGGTTTGTTCACAGGCATAGGGGATGCCGATTTCAGGCGCGGCATAGATCTCCCAGTCAAGAGAAGCATCTTTGCAGACATTATTGGCGCAGCCGAAGCAGTCAACAGCCAGCGTTTTTTTGTTTTGCATTAAAACACAGTCATTGTAGCGCATTTTTTTCTCCGGGAAAAAGATAGTAGAGACGGCGAAGGCAATAAAAATAACTAATAAAATTAGGAGGAGTAAAATTAGAATAGTTTTTTTCATGTAAATTATATTAAAGTTTAAAAATCTAAATTTAGAGTTAAAGGGCAAATTCGCCGCTGCCTTGACGTAAAATTTTCGGCGGGTCAGCTGTTAAATCAACTATGGTGGAGGCAATTTGCGGCAAACTCCCCTGGTCAATAATCAGATCAATTTGATTTTTCACCTCTTTATTTAGCTGTGAGGGCGAGCTTAGCACCGGCTCTCCTGAAAGGTTCAGGCTGGTGGTAATAATTGGCGAGCCCAAGGCTTTAATTATTTCTAAGCATATAGTATTGGCAGGAATACGCACGCCAACAGTTTTATTTTTTGATAAAAAACTCCCCGGCATAGAATTTTTAGCTTTTAATATAAAAGTGTAAGGTCCGGGCAAATATCTTTTTAATAGGACAAAAGCATAATCAGGGATAAGGGCATATTTACTGATATCCTTTATATCAGCGCACATGATGCTCAGCGGCTTTTTCCCCTCCCGTTTTTTAAAGCGATAAATTTTTTCTATGGCAGGTTTATTGAAAATATCGCAGCCTAAACCATAAATGGTATCAGTCGGATATACAACAATACCGCCGTTTTTCAGGACAGTAACAATTTGTTCAATTTTTTTCGGTTCCGGGTTTTGTTGATTAAGATTAATAATCATAAGCTAAGAGCAGGCTGCTTTTATTTGCGGTCAAATAAATCCCAGAGAGTATTTTTCTTTTTAGCGTTGAATTCGATTTTTCTGACAATATAAAGGATAAGGAAAATTAAAGCTGCCGCAATAACAGCAATTAAATACCACCCTATTCCAATGGCAATGCCAACTGAGGCTATGGCCCAAAGGGCAGCGGCAGTTGTGAGTCCCTCTAGTTTCTCTTTGTGGAAAATAATTACCCCGGCGCCTAAAAAGCCTAAGCCGGTAATAATGGGAGAAATTAATGCCGTGGGTGTAAAATTGGCATAACTACTGAAACCCTGAATTGATAGGATTGTTAATAAAGTAGAGCCCATCGCGATCAAGGCATAAGTGCGAGAGCCGGCTGGTTTGCCAATGCGTTCTCTTTCAATCCCGATGATTCCGCCCAAAATAACGGCTAATATAAGCTGTCCGGTGATTATTAGGATATTTTCCATAAGTTGTAAAATTATTGAATTATGTATATTCTTTATTATAGCAAATCAGGGTGTTTAAAAAAAACTTTAAAGGTCAAGGAGGGCCAATAATGACAAAAAAAAATAGCTCTGGTAGAGAACCCCAGTGCCCGACACAAAGGTTAAAAGATTTACAGGCGCTTACTTCGGAGCTCGCCGCCTATCAGGAAAAGGCGGTACTGATTCCCTGTCCTTGCTGTAAGAAGGAGTTGAAAAGGAAGGATATTTACAGCGTATTTTGTCCCAAGTGCAAGCTTTTGTTTAATTGTCGCGCATTGGTAGAAAGCTGCGATCTTGAAATTTCAGGATAATTTTTCTACCTTATAACAAAAAGAGGACTCAAGAGAGCCCTCTTTATTTTATATAAAATTGAATAGTGTTTTAGATTTGTTCCAAAAGAATAAGTTGGGCTTTTTTTGTCTCAGTATCAAATATGGCAAAAGTCGCTTTATTAAAAAGCCCTGCCAATGTCCCGGGATTTAAAATTGTCGTTTTGCCGACTTTTTCCTGCCAGGGCTTATGCGTATGCCCGTGAAAAACAAAATCATATTTTTGAGATTCTGCCATTTTCTTGGCTAAAAACGGTTCGTGGCAAAAAGTAATTGAGAGCTTGTCAATGTCCACTTTTCCCGTATTGCCGTGATAAATTATTTTGGGATATTTTCTTGCCATTGCTTTAAAGCCTTCAATATCGCCGTCAACATTTCCCTTAGCTACATGAATTTCTTTGCCCTTGAAAAGCTTGGCAAATTCGCCCAAAATAACCGGAGCGCAAACATCACCGCAATGGATCATTACGGAGATTTTTTGTTTATTAATATAATTGATTGCCTTTTTAATATTAGGCAGGTTATCGTGGGAGTCGGAGACGATGGCCATTTTCATGATTATATTTTAGCAGTTATTTCGGTAAATCAAAAGGTAAAGTGTTTTGGTTAGGATGCTAGTAAGTGACATGGTAAGGTATCGGGTCTTTATTGACATTACCCTTACTCCTCCCACCTACCAGCATCTTTACCTTTTCACTGTTCACCAAATAAAAAAGGGCGCGATGTTGTATTCGCGCCCATGCGGTTGTGGGATTGTCCTCGATCACTGGTGGACTGTGGTTGTCAGAATCGGATTAGTTGGAGGGAAAATTTCATAATTCAAATCCGTCCTGAAGTAATAGTTTATAAATGAAAGGTCAACGTTAGTTGAATACCCTGGTAAGTTGCCCATATTGCACGATAAAAAGAAAGTTTTTGCTTGTGGTGTTATCATCGTAAATGGATAACTGTCTCCAGGGTAAACGCCAGTTGAAGGACCAAAAAAATAAGCCTCGTATATTATATTAGTCCCGGGTGGGCGAAAACCATTGACGAATTTGTTTATTTTTTGGCCGTTTTCGTCTTGGACCCTACAGTTAGAAAAACTGCCAGCCTGGTAATTACTATAGGCAAATTCGAGCAAGTACAACTTTATATCGCCGAACCCGGTATATACTGAGAACTTCATTATAGTTACAGTATTGCCGGGTAAAATTTGTTGAGGGGTATCAGCAGCAAGATTGAAAAAAATTTTTCGATCTTGCACGACGTGTAAGGTGTTACCTTGTGCATATTCCGTCGGTATTGATAGCCAGTTGTTAATATCGGCAGATTCCCATTTAGCTCCAGCAAGGCCAAAATTGAGGTATTCGCTGGGGCTATTTGTCGAAACGTCGCAACTGAGGGCAAAAGTTTGTCCTGAAGCGGTAATTAATGCCCAGGGTGTTTCCGAATCATTTCTTCCCAATTTTATATGGTTAGTTACCGAATCAATGCTAAAAGTATCATTCAGTTTGTTACCCTGTTCGTCCAGAAGAAAACAATTAGTCAATTGGCCATTGAAATTGGTAAAAGTAAAGAATGGATCCCAGAAGAGGTAGCTCCCATTTTCAGTCCAAAGTTTAAATTTAAAGAGAGTAATTTCCTGTCCCGGTGCCAGATCACCTATTGGGGAATCTGAAGTTAATTCTGAAAACACCGAAGTTATTCCCTGAAATTTGGGGATCATCGCATTACTAGCCAGACCAAACAGGGGTAAGATCTTTTCGGATCCATAGATGCCGTTGACCAGCACCTGGAATTCTGGCCGAGGACTCCACTGAGAGTTATAGTCCTCGCCAAAGGTAATATGCCCCTTGACTATGATGGCAGACTCGCCGATAGGGATATTATATACTCCCCAGAAGTCAAAACCGTCACTGATATTCTGGGCTTCATAGATGAGATTGCCATTGCCATCTTCAATCCAGAGGGAATTCACGAACTGTAAATCCAGCGGGTCGTCGTAGTTGTCTGTGATATCCAGCTCCAATCCATGGATTTGAGCAGCGTTTTTAGTGTTAACCAGAAAAACTGCCAGAACCTGATCCCCAAGCGGAATTTCATCAGTCGGTGAATCGTTGGACAGAGTAATGTTGATCTTGCT
Source organism: Candidatus Parcubacteria bacterium (assembly GCA_026395685.1). Lineage (GTDB taxonomy): Bacteria > Patescibacteriota > Patescibacteriia > CAIXNZ01 > CAIXNZ01 > JAPLYC01. Next base: position 15,181 of record JAPLYG010000006.1, on the reverse strand, counting down.
GTCCTTTAGGTAGGAATTGTTATCATTATAGTTGTAGGTACACGAAGCCGCAAAAAACGTAATCGTGATAAGAACCGTCAAAATTAGTTTCTTCATCTGAAGCTCCTTGTTTTCATCTGAGGGTTTTTATTCATTGCTTTGTTCCATCTATCTTTATAGCCCAAGGCTAATTTTTTCAAAAAACAGTTATATATAAATATAGAATATTTAGAAGGATAAGTCAATGGCTAAGATTAGATTCGTTTTCCGTTACGTTAATAGGTTAACGTTAAAAGTGACAAAAAAACGATTGACTAAAAACGTAACGAACTTCGACCTGCCGACAGGCAGGTACCAAATATCGTTTAACGAATAAAAAAAAGGGCGCGATGTTGTATTCGCGCCCTGTGCGGGTTTGTTTAGAAGGTGAGAATGTTGCCGATGGCGAAGGACTGGAAGTTGCCTCTGGTGAAGATGTCGGGGGTGTAGCCGGCCATCGTCATTTCGGCCTGCAGAACATCGCCGTTATAAGCCCCGGTGATCTCGGCGGTGAGCATGAACTGCGTCACGCCGGGATAAAGAGGGACAAACCTTCCGAGATCCAGGTAGAAGAAGTTATCTCCCAGATTCACGGAGGTCGCAACCTCTTCCCAGCCGTTTTCGCGGACGACCCAGAGGGTTGCGCTTTCGATGACGACTGTGGGACTTGCCCAAAGGGTAAATCCTAGGTCGTTAATCGAGATGGCTTCCGGGTAGTCGTGAGCCAGGTCGAACTTCAACACCTGGGTATAGTTGCCGATCGGACTCATACCGCTCGGCGTGCTGGCGTTGCTGGCCATCCAGATGTTGACCATGGTGTACTCGTGAAACTCAGCGTAGACGTCGGTGACCACGTTTTCCTGGACGGAAATGTGGCCGTACCAGTCGAAAGCGCCATTGACGCCCGAAATCCAGATCCGGTACTCGCCCGGTTCCAGGAATCGGTACATGGTCTCGGTCGTTACGGTGATGAGCTCGCTGTTCCACTCGTCGGTTTCGAGGTTCTGGATCTGGAGCCAGGCATCCTGTCCATAGGCCGCGTAGGCCGTGAAGTGGTACAGGGCGCCGGTCTCGTAGACGACGGTATCGCCGTCGTTGATGGTGATGTTGTTGTTGTTGTCGCCTTCATCGCCGGCATACATGCAGGCGTTGGCGAACAGGGCGAACATCAGGCAGAACACAGCGATCATGGCTTTCTTCATCTAGAACTCCTTTTGTTTAGGTGTTTCGTTTTTTGGTTGATTTTTGCCTCAAAAAGACGTATTTTCAAAGGTTATTAACCATTATTGTTAAGGTTCAGCAATATAAAAGTATAGCACGTTTTGGATAAAATGTCAAGAGAGGGGCTAATATTAGCTATAAGGTTAGGGTTATGGTTATGGTTGGGATGCTGGTAAGTGAAGGGTGTTGTGAGAGAGTGTTAAAATACTTAACCTAAACAATTAACACCTACCAGCCTCTTTACCCCCACCATTCACTAATAAAAGTGGTTATGGTTAGGATGCTGGTAAGTGAAGGGTTTTGTGTGAGAGTGTTAAAATACTTAACCTAATTCCCTACTAGCCTCTTTACCCTCACACCATGCACTAATAAAAAAAGGGCGCGATGTTGTTTTCGCGCCCGGGAGAAGAAAGACACTACTCCAGGTGTACTTCGAAAATCGGGGAGGTGTTCGGGTCGATTTTGTATTCGATGCCGTTCGAGTCGTAATCAATTTCCAGTAAGTCGATATCGATCGGCCTTTCCGACAGGATATCGCAAGACAGGATGAAAGATTGTCCGACAGCGTCTACGTAAACAGGGTTGAACATGTCCCCGTAGTCTTCGGGGTTCTCTTCAAAGTAGACGGTATATTGCCAGATATCGGGGTCTTCGATAGAATAACCACCGGTAGATCCGTAGTTAAGTTTGTTGCCGTCAACATCCTGCAATTCGCAGGAGCCGACTTCGTAGGGATGAGGGAAATCCACAGTAGCGAACTTGAAAGACAGGATTTGAATTCCGCCTGTCGTCGGTCTGACGTGGAATTTCACCAGAGGAATCATGTCGCCAATAACGAGGTCGGTGATGGTGTCGTTGTCCAGCCGCACAATGATCTGATCAGGGCGATGACCGGACTGAGTATTTCCGTTTGTCGTTTCGTCGCAGGTTGCGGCGGACATGGTCAGAGCCAACAGAACCAATGAGAGCAAAATCCCTTTCTTCATCTTCAGTCTCCTTCTTTTTTCGGTTAATCGACCAAAAGTTTCGGACTCTGGGCTAAATGCCCGCCTAATTCCCGCGATATCAAATGTTGTAGTTATTAAAGAGCAATCATCTTATAGTATCACAATTATGGTATTTTGTCAAGGTTGAGGCTAATATTAGCCAGAGTGCAAAGTGTTTGGGTTTGGATGCTAGTAAGTGTAATGGTTAGGTGTTGAGTCCCTGAAACACCTTACACTTACCCCAATCACCTACCAGCCTCTTAACCAATTCACTGTTCACCGACAAAAAAGAGACGCCAGTAAATTAGCGTCCCCTTTTCTTTTTAACATTTATGTTCCGGGTTTGTTCTTTCAATGCAGGCTGCCTTTAATAGGTTCATGACTTTGTGATTGCCGACCATATTACGGACATATTCCCGATATTGAGGCGTTTGAATATTTTTTATCATTTCCGGATAAGTCTGGTAAGCATGAGTCAGCGATTCAAGCTCGACATCAACTTCATGTTCCGGTATTTCCATTTTTTCACTTAAAAAAATACTTCTGATTAGCAAAGCGCTTTTTACTCTTTTAATCGCCTGAGGCACAAAATCAAGTTTTAGCTGATCGCGAGTTTTACCCAGGTGTTTAAGATAATCTTCAAATTTCATACCCTCGCGCAGAATGTTAGCCTCCATTTCCTGAATCATTTTATTGGTTTCAGCCGTGACCAAAACATCAGGAATTTCTTCAAAGGTTGATTTGTCAATTATTTTTTCCAGCATTTCGATTTCGATTCTTTCTTCTTCCTTGTGATGTTCTTCGTGCTCCAGATTATGTTCAATTGAAGCTTTCAGTTTATCCATGGTATCTTGTCCCAGGGATTTGGCAAAGTCATCATTAGCTTCAGGCAAAGTTCTTTTATATACAGCCAGGATTTTAACTTTAAAGGTTGCAGGTTTGCCAGCCAGATTTTTATTATGATATTTTTCCGGAAAAGTTAATTCAAATTCTTTTTCTTCCTCTGTCTTTAAGCCGACTAAATTTTCTTCAAAGCCCGGGATAAATTGACCGGTGCCGATAACCAGGGGGTATTTTTTTTGAGACCCGCCGTCGATCGGAACTTTGTCGCGCAAGACTTCAAAATCTAGTTCAACTTTATCTCCCATTTCTACTGCTTTTTTATCTAAGACCTCAGTTGCTCTCATTTCTCTGACTTCATCAACTACTTTATCGATTTGTTCTTTTGTAATATTGATTAATTTCTCTTTAATTTTAATGGCCTTAAAGTCTCCTACCCTTACTTCAGGAATTAAATCAACAGTTGCCTTATAAATCAAATCATTCCCCGGCGCTAATTTTTCCAGATCAATCTTAGGTGAGCCCAGGGGTTCAAATTTTTCCTTGGTCCCGATTTCAATGTATGATTTTTCAACAGCCATCATTGCCGCCTCTTCGTAAATTTTTACCTCGCCTATTCTTTGCTTTAATACTTCGTAAGGTACTTTGCCGGGACGAAACCCTTCGATTTTTGTCTGTTGGGAAATTTCTTCAGCTGCTTTTTTTAAAAAAGGAGCCAGTTCGTCATGAAGCACAGTAACATTGATTTCGAGCTGGGATTTGGGGAGTTTTTTTGTAGTGTAGGTGTATTGCATAAGGTTGTATGACGTTATATTAAGTTTTATTAGGTTATATGAGGTTGCTTGGATAATAATCAATAATCAAATCTCAATAATCAAACAATATCTAATATATAAATAATGAATCCCAAACATATTGGGTAATTTGATTTTGGAGGTTAAAATTTGTTTGATGATTGATTATTGATGATTGGATGTTGGGAGAAGTTCTTCGGCACCGGCTTTTGCAAAAATTTAACATTACCTCTAAACGTACTCGAAGTACGATATCGTGTCATTTGTTTATTGGTTTTTTGGGCGTAATTCCTCATATGTTACTAATCTACTGTTACTAATCTACTAATTTGCTACGAATATACGAATAGTACATTTAAATTACCAATTAGTCAACCATTTCACGGGGGAATTTCTTTTATTAGTAGATTAGTAGTTAATTAGTATATTAGTAGCAATAAAAAAGCCGCCGCGGTCGGGTGACCTCGGCGGAATGGTTCATTTTGTTGACTCGGCTTTCCAGTTGCAGAAGAAGCCGACAGCTACGCTGATGAGAAATGCGTACAAGAAGTATTCGTTTGGGCTTAAGGGATTGGTCCTTCCAGAAATGTAAAAGTACAACTGTATAAGTGCAATAATTAAAAGTGTTGCCAGTTGGGCTAGACCCCAGCCAATCAGCCCATAGTCTAGAGCATCAAGGTCGGGGTCTTTGGGAACTCTCTTCTCGGATGCTTTCATTTCGCTGTCCTCCCTTTGTTAAGGCGTCACCTTGTTTAAGCTTGGATCATCAAAGATCGCGATACTAATATTTTGGCCGCTGGCTGATAAAAATGAGCCAGTAACCGCATCAGTTGCCAGAGCTTTAATATCGGTTAGTAATAACGGGCTTTTACCAATTTGATTTTCAGTCGGAGTAATTGCCAGCTGGATGCGGGCTTCAGGTGAAGCGCTGAAAATACCGGCAAAGGCATTGACATTGGCCACATTCCATTCAATTTGTCCGGTTGCCTCATTATATTTTATTTGTTCGCCGTCAGTGACATTATAGATATTTGTAAACTCAATGCCAGCCGGTACCTTGGCTGTAACTTTTAAGTCTTTAATTTTATTATTAGTATTATTTATTTTAATGATTGCCCAGTATGAGGTGTATTCCCCTACTATTGGCGGTATATTGCCTACTCCGATTTGGTCACCCTGGCTGGTATAAAACATTGCTGTGGTTTTTAAATTTAAATCAGAATCTACATTGGTATAAATAGGTTCGCCTTCCAAGGTTACTCTGGTTTTTAATTCCGGATCATCATAGTTCGCTAAAACCGTAGCTTCCAGCTTATAGCCGGTTTCTAAGAATTGCAAAAAAACAATATTTGATTTAGCAGCAACTTTAATTTGAATTTGGCCTTCTTTTCCAGGTTCAACCTTGGCCAGTTCAGGATAATCTTTTTGTCCAAAAAATACAGTATTACCCTGACTAGCTTTATAGCTTTTCGCCAAATAACTGGTATCAGCGTAATCACCAGATAAAGCCAAGCCTAATTCCACATTTTGCAGGGTGTAATCCTCATTATTTTTATAATACAAAGTATAAGTAGTTGTGCCTCCCGGAGCAATATTGCGGTTAGCGTCCAGATTCAAAAATCCCAATTTTAAATTTGAGATACTGGTAGTTATAGTATTATCAATTTTATATAAAACAAATTCCTCGTTATTATAGGTCGCAATGATTTCAGTGGAAACCGTGGCGCTGGTTTCTTTGCTTCCAAGAATTTTGGCTGAAAAATCCTGTGAAAAATTCTGGCCGGCAGCCAATTTGCCGATTAAATAAGTATTGGCGCCGACTTTATCCAGCTTGACCTGGCGCAGATTAAAATTAGCAGGTCCGTCAATTTTTATTTTAACGGTTTCAAGATTGAAAGTGGAAATATTATTTAAATTTAAATTGGCTGTAAAAATGCCGTTACTAATAACACGTTCAGGAACCTTAAGCTCTGTTTTTATTACGGAGTCAGTTAAAGCAAATTGCTGGTTAAAAAATTCCTGGCTGGTCTGGCCGTATTTATTTTGGTAAGTAATGGCGGCAATAAATTCCTGCTTGTCATTGTAGTTGCCTAAAAGCAAGCCTTTAACTTTAAATTGGCCATGAGCGTTTTCTGCCAGGTCTCCTATTTTTAAAGTATTGTTTTTAAGGTCAAAATCCAGAGTGCTGTACTGGGGATTATTTAAACCAGTTGGTGTTTTAAAAATAAGGGTAACATTGTGCAGTTCGTCTTTGGAGGTATTGGTATAATCAATGGTAAATTCAGTTTCCTGGCCATTAACCAGATTTTCAGGGCTGGAGCTAACTTTAAAATCCATTAAATTGATGCGGCTGCGGCTAAAAATCCAAAGGTTTACCATAACGCCCAATAATATTAAAATAATTGCACCTAAAACAAGGTCCACAATTAAATGCATCTTGTCTTTTTTATAATGAGTTTCATATCTTTTTTTCAAAGGCTCAACAATCAGGTTTAAAGTTTGAACATTGCCAATCTTAAGTCCGCCGACACTTGTAGCAGCGGCTTTTTTTACATTTTCAACCGGTTTAGGCTGAACCCTGATAATATCTTTTTTGTCGTTTGGGTTGGTTAACATATCGTTACTTTCATTTTAACACGTTATTAATTATTAGCGAATGCAGACATAAACACATCCGGAGTCGCGGTTAAAATTTCTTGGATGCCGTTATTATCAATATCAGATAAAAAGACTCTGACGCCAGTTTTACTGTCCTTGCCAAAGGCAAAAAATCCCGGGCTTAAAGCTTCAAATTTACTGTTAAAAATTCGCACATGGGAACTGCCGCCATAGCCGGCTCCGGTTACAATTTCATCCTTGCCGTTGCCGTCAATATCGCCGCAGGCGACATTAACTCCGCCGCGAAATGTTTTGCCGTAGGCGAAAAATCCGCCGGACAAGACTTTGCCGTTTTTATCAAAAATTCTTACCTGAGATCCTCCCATAAAACCGGTTCCGGTAACTATTTCTTTATTGCCATTGCCTTGAGTGGAACATACAGCAACATTAACTCCGCCAAGATATGATTTGGCATAGGCATAAAAGCCGGTGCCCTGTTCTTCCCCGTTAGAATTGAAGACCTTAACAAGAGGAGCATAGCCTTTGCCTGTGCCGGTAATTATTTCAACATAACCGTCATTTTCAAAATCGCTAAGGCTAAAGTTTAAGCCTTTGTTATATTTGTCGCCATAAGGATAGAAAGCAGTCAGGCTTGTATTATCCTCGTTATAAATGGTAATTTTTCCGCCATTAGCAACTATAGTTTCAAATTTTCCGTCCTTATTAATATCTTTTTTGGCAATCATATAATTGCCTTTATATTGTTTGTCGTATAAGAAAAAGCCGTTTCTTTCAGTTTCGCCTCTTTTATTAAAGACACGGACAAAAGAACCGTTATAATATGGCGCGTTTTTAATATCCTGAATTCGGCGCAATAAAATTAGTCCGTCGTCAGGATTAAGTTTGACATTTTTGACGATCGCTCCGTTATTTACAGTTTTATCCTGAGTGCCTTTGATTTTTTCATATTCAGTTGGCAGGGTTACTTTCTGTTCATTATCCGTAGAATTTACCAGTACAATGCCGTTTTGAAAATCACGCTGCCAGACACTGGGCTTGATTTCAGTGCTTTGTTCCAAAACATTTTTGGGGCTTGAGATTGGGTTACCTAAGTTTACGTCATATTCGTCGTACCACCAGATACTGCCGTGATCCTGGTCTCCATAATCAAAGCTATAAAAGCCGTCTCCAAGTAATGTCGAAGTTAAGCTTAAACGAAAATTTGTTAAATTAAATTTGTTGCCTGTGTTTTTAGTACCGCCGTTAATAACAAAATATTCAGGCTGATATCCCAGTCCGTCATTTAAATAGTTTTTCATAGACCCTGTCCAGCCGCCTTCATTATTATTAGGAAACATTTCCTGCATTCTGCCGTTTAATTTTGAATTATAATAATTACCAGTATTATTAACCATGATAATTTTATTCGGCGCTAAGCGTCTGGTTTCTGTTAAAATATAATTTAAACCTTCCATCCAGCTGGCATCACGTTCACTGGCGCTGTCTGCCTGGCCATTGCGATCAAGGTCAACGTTTTGTGAAATCCAAGAAACTGACGGCCAGACATTATCAAAAAATACGCCGTCATATTTATTGTCTTTAAAAAATTCATTATAAACGTGCTGTGGCAGATAATCTGACCAATTTTGTCCGTTAATGCGAGGTGCATTTCGGGCTGGGTTTATTACCCAGCAATTTGGCCAATTGCTTAAATGTTGGCCATTCATATCATAAAGCCACCAGTCATTTTCCTGAATTTTAGGATAAACTCGCTGGTAAAGAGGGCTCTCTGTAATTACCGTATAGTTAATATCAACGGCAATTGAGTAGACTAATATTTTAATCTGAGGATTATTTTTGCGTATAATATCAATTAAGTCCGGATTTCTTTCAGCTGCCTGAGGAGCCAAAATTACAACGTCCCATTTGGCTAGTTCTTTGGCCTGCTCATCAGATACATCCCAGGCAATATAATAGTTGGCAATTTTCGGGTAGCCTGTATCACTTTGCGCCAGGGTTTGGCCGGGTAAAACAAAACCACAAACAATAGTAAATATTGTCAGGCTAAGTATGAGTTTTTGGATGAGTTTATGCTTAAAAATCATATATATTATTATTCTTTCGATTATAGCATAAAATTTGTCATTTGTCAATATCTTAGCCTAAATCCCTTGACGCCAATGATTTTCTTATGTATTATAGTAATTACTAACAAATAATCAGCCCCTAAGGGGCCCCCTTGGGGCTAGTGCTATACTATGCGAGCCATTTAAGGGCTTATTTTTTTAAACAATTAAGATTTATGTTAAAAATTATTTTATCACGAACAGGCAAGAAAAAACAGGCATATTTTAAGGTTTTAGTAACTCAAAAAGAAAAAGATCCCTGGGGTAAATATTTGGAAAACTTAGGCAATTACAATCCCCGATCCAAAGAGCTGAAATTAAATGCGGACAGAGTAAAGTATTGGTTGTCTCAGGGTGCCGAACCATCAGCTACCATTTGGAATATACTGGTAGATAAAGGTATGGTTGAAGGCAAGAAAAAGAAAGTTACTTTAATTAGTAAAAAGCGTGCTGCTAAAATAGCTGATAAGAAAAAAAAGAATGAACCGGCTCCCGCAGCTGAAGCTCCAAAAGCAGAATAATATTTCTTATATAAAAAACAACTTCGCGACGCGGGGTTGTTTTTTTGTGTTAGTTTATAGTTGGTGGTCTGGGCTGCCAGTTTAGTTGTAAGTTTTAGGTCTTTAGTCATATACCAATAACCAAATACCATAGACTAAACCGGCTGCCATAAGCCACAAACTAACGGCTATATCCCATTGACATCTGTGCCAAATTAAGATAATGTATAAAATCGGGAATGGAGGTGTTTAACATGACGAAAAAAAAGACTGGGTTCGATGGTTTTTGGGCTGATCTGCAAGTTAACAATCTTTTCTTGAAAGAAGCCCGCACTGTTATCTGGGGCCAGCTAGACTACAAGCTGCGCCAAGTCATTGTCTTGTACTATGGCTTGGATTGCGAGTCTTTGTCAATCAAGGAAATCGCTGAAAAACTTCAGATTTCCAGAAACTATGTTGGTCAGCTCAAAAGAAAAGCTTTGAGGCGATGCCGTTGGTTAATTCGGCAAGGAGTAGCAATTGATTCACCTTGGGGAAAGAAGTTAGTTGCGCAGGTTTTGCTGCGCGAAGATAGTATAAGGATTTTTTTGCGCAGATCAGGGTACCCCCGGGTGAAATATCCCTTTAAGCCCCTGGATGAGCTGAATCTGTCCAGCCGAACGGCAAAAAGGCTAAAGTTTTGGGGGATTACTTGCCTCTTTGATCTGGCCATAGCTGATGAAAATGAGCTTCGTCAGATTTACGGCCTCGGCCCCAAGTCCATGGAGGAGATTAAAGCTTGTCTCCGGAAACACAATCTTTGCTTTCTGAAGCTTTCTCCTCAATAAAAACGAAACACGACTTAACACAAAATCCGCTCGCGGCTGGCAAGCGGGTTTTTTCTTTTCGGGAAAGAGCTGTTTTCGTCGCGCTGCCATCACGTTTATAAATACATAGATCTGCAACCAGGGATTGACCCCGCCTTTCGCAAAAAGCGGGGTTGACTTTTTCCGTAGATATGCTATAATTAGTGTATCTGCTAGAAGCTCGCGAGAGCTTAGTAATAGCGGAAGATCTTAAGAATTAATGCTTTTAATCGGTATTTCCGTATTAAAAGGCTCAAGGATTTTAAAACTATGGCTGCAAAATTCGCTGACCAAGAGTTTGTTGAGTACATCGTGAAAAACATCGTTGGCAATCCTAATGATGTCAAAGTCGAAAGAACAGTTGATGAAATGGGCGTATTATTGACCCTGCACATCAACCAAGCTGACATGGGATATGTCATTGGCAAACAAGGCAACACAGCCCGCTCAATCAGAACTTTATTGAAGATTGTCGGCGCTAAAAACAATGCTCGTGTTAACCTGAAGATCTATGAACCAGAGGGTTCTAGACGACCACGCAGAGAAGAGGTAGTTGATACCGATGTCGTAGACGATTTAAAAATATAAAATAAAATTTTCTACAATAAGCAGAAACTCCGTCTTTAATAAGGCGGGGTTTTTGTTTTGTTTACTTGGGAATTCTGAACCACAGATTTTTTATTCACTGATAATACAGATGCCCCCGCATAATAAGTGTAATCTGTGAGAATGAATCTGTGACCAAGCCTTCTTATTAATCCCACTTGCGTTCCCTGCAGGAATTTGCTAAGTTTGAGTTATAAAATACCTCAAAATTAACCCAGGTCATCTGAAGCTTTAGCGAAAGATGATCAACACCTATGCATAAAATCATCATCTGGGGAATTGTTCTTTCTCTGGTTTTAGCGCCATTTCAGGCTTGGTCTAGTCCCGGGCCAATCGACCAATATGGCGGGCATGCTTGTTTTATTGATTGCGGACTTTTTGGTTTGACCTGGAATGAATATCATTATCATGAATTGGGAAATCCCGGATATTTAAGGGGCAGCTATCAAAAACCTAATTACAGCTTTTTGTTTTATCAGCCGAATGTCGCTCCTATTAATGAGACAGTACAGGAAACAATTGTCAAAGAATCCGGTTTGATAGAAAACATCAATATGGATAATGATTTTTGTAGCGGCGAAACTATTTTTTCCCAGGGGCTTTATGACAGCCAAAACAGAGTTCGGGTAAAACCTGTTTGCGTAGGTGATGAACTGGGAGTAAAAGCCAAGGAAGATCTTGGTACAAATAATTATTATGCAGATATTCCTAGCAATGAAATAGCTACTATAACCAAGGTTTATCATATCAATATAGGAGCCGAGGGCAAAAAGATTTTTACTGATAGGCCGGAACTTTCTGAGCTTAAGGGAAGTTTAATCCGCGGCAATACTGATAATACCCTATATTATGTTTATCCTTTTTCTTCGGAATTAACTATCAGGCCGATCAGCGACAATCAGGCGACTTTGTTGCTGGGAAATAACTATAACGAAAAAATAATTTATTTTGATGATTCGATAATATATACGTACAAGATCGGAGAACCGCTCAATTAGGATTTTTGCTTACGTAACAGCTCCGCTACGATTTTGTGGCGGAGCTTGTGGTATAATAATAATAGGATTTTAGAGGTAGAAAAGGAAGAATAGGATCGAGAGGAAAATAGGATAACAGGAAAAATGATTTCTTCTATCCTATAGTCCTTTAATCATTTTTTCATTTTCTTCGTATTCTACCTATAATTCATATTTATGTTATTTAATATAATCACCATCTTCCCCGACATCTTCGAGTCTTATTTTTCTAAGGCCATGATTAAGCGCGCTCAGGATAAGAAAATAATTAAAATTAATACTCCAGATTTGCGACGTTTTGCCGATCCAAAGGACGCGCATAAATCAGTTGATGACACGCCTTATGGCGGCGGAGCTGGTATGGTTTTAAAGGTTGAACCGATTTACAAAGCTTTAAAAGCAATCAAGCGTAAGAAAAAGTCGCGGGTAATTTTATTTTCTGCTAAGGGAAAAACCTTAACCCAAAAAGATTTACAGCGTTTGAAAAAGTATGACCAGCTGATTATGATATGTGGCCGATATGAAGGGGTTGATAATCGTGTTGCTGAACATTTGATTGACGAGGAAATTTCAATCGGCAATTATGTTTTGACCGGCGGCGAAATCCCGGCTATGATTTTGGTAGACGGCATTACTCGCCTGCTTCCCGGAGTTTTGGGTAATAAAGTGTCTTTTGAAGACGAGTCTTTTTCCCAAGAAAATGAATTGGAATATCCGCAATATACCAAGCCGGAAAAGTTTAAGAGCTGGAAAGTGCCGCCAGTTTTGCTTTCGGGAAATCATGCAAAAATTAAAGCGTGGAGAGATGAACATAAGGCAAAACAAAAATAACCAAGAATCAAGCCTCAATAACCAAACAATATCAAATATCTAAATCTAAAAATTCTAACACTATTTTTGTTATTAGCTATTAGAATTTAAAATTTGTTTGATGATTGATTATTGTTGCTGGGTAATTAGCTAGTCAGGGCATCATGGGAAAATTGCTGAATGGAGAGAAAAACAGAAAGGAAAATCACAAATAACAAAATTCAAATTATAAAATAAGTTCAATATAAATAAATCCTTGAATATTTGGTTCGAGTTTTTTTATTTTAAGCAGGTGTTCTCTCCTTAAGGCCTTGACATTTTGAAAAATTTACAGTATTATAAAGTATCTGTAGGTAAGCTACATTTAAATAAAGACATATTGTTTTTTTGTCAGCAGAATAAATTAGTCAGCCAAATGAAAAGGAGAAATGCATTGGTAAGAAATGGAACTATGGTAAGTGAGCCCTGCGTGTCTCTTCCCGTCTTGCAGCCGTTTAATGATGCTGTGGAAATTAAAAAGAAATTGGTAAGGGATACCCGGCTTGACTTTGAGCGCATCACGGTCGGTGCAGCCAAAAGTATTTTAAGCAAAACCAAAGTAGTTGCCGATAATCACTTGTCGCTTCTGCGCTATTCGAAAGAAACGCTTGAGGATTGCGCCCGGCAGAATGAAGAGCTTTGCCATGATTGGCGCTTGGTCTATGTGAATGGCTTTAGCGTTTCCCAGCTAGTTGACTTTTTCCCTCACCTGTTTGAGAACTCAGCGGGAAAAATTATCGGCTTGAGCCAAGAACATTCCTGGTTTGATCTGCAGTTGGAGAAAGATTATTATTTGATAGATTTCTCCGGCAAATTAGGATTTTTGGATTGGCGCAGCCAGCAACGAGAACTTGATAAATATGCTCAAGTAATTGGGCGTTGTCCTGATCAGGTCTTTTGTGAAGCTCTGATCACCATCTTTCGTTCTTCCGGAGAAAAGCTGGCACGCGAATGGAGCCACTGGGGAATGTTGAGAACAGCGAACCGTACTTTTATTGAAATCGGACCGTTTGGTCCTAATGGAATTTGCGTCAATAATAGCTGGTGGTATAATGCCCTGCCTCGCAGGCAAGTTTCTTTAATGAGGAAATTCGAAATTTGAAGTTATTCCCCGCCGGGTCATCCTGGCGGGGATTTTCATTCAAGCTGTTAATAACTTGTGGATTGCGATTTCCCCCCGTCTCTTGACAGCCAAAAACAAAGGGTATAAAATGAAGTTACTTAGAAATAACCTTAAAAACCTTCAAATATTCATAAGAAAATTTATTTTTTCGATGATATCTACGCCTTTGGCGCGGGAGGAGAAAAAAACAGGTAAATTCCATCTGTTAAAATTGCCCCTTTGGGACATAATTTAACGGACAATGGATTTCCCTGTTTTTTTCTTTCTACTTTTTTAGAGAGAAAATAAAATAGTTCCCTTGCCCCGTTTCGCGGTGCTTGGGATTTCGCTGAAAGAAATTTGAGCAATTTAATAAATTGTAAAAATTAATGCGAAACTTTGACAACTAAAGAGTGATAGAATCGTCAATTATATTGAATTCTACTACCTTAATCCCCTTAATTGGGGAACTCAATATGTCCGTGATGAACATTATCATCATATGTCCGTAGTCTTAATTGGGGAACTCAATATGTCCGTGATGAACATTATCATCATATGTCCGTAGTGAACACTATCACTACATTTTCGAGAGTTTGATCCTAGCTCAGGATGAACGCTGGCGGCGTGTTTAAGGCATGCAAGTCGAACGCGCTTTTTTAACTTCGGTTTCGAAAGCGAGTGGCAAACGGGTGAGTAACACATTGGTAACCTGCCCCGAAGTCGTGAATAACCCACCGAAAGGTGAGCTAATACACGATAAAAATGGGGGGACTTAAGTCATTCCCATTTAAAGTTCCGACGCTTCGGGAGGGGCCTATGGCCTATCAGTTAGTTGGTGGGGTAAAAGCCTACCAAGACCGTGACGGGTAGCGGGTGTGAGAGCATGACCCGCCTCACTGGGACTGAGACACTGCCCAGACTCCTACGGGAGGCTGCAGTCAAGAATATTTCGCAATGCCCGCAAGGGTGACGGAGCGACGCCGCGTGATCGATGAAGCCCCTCGGGGTGTAAAGATCTTTTATTGGGGACGAACAAATGACGGTACCCAAAGAATAAGAGGTTGCTAACTCTGTGCCAGCAGCAGCGGTAATACAGAGACCTCAAGCGTTATCCGGATTTATTGGGCGTAAAGAGTGCGCAGGCGGTTTGTTAAGTTAGTGGTTAAATCCCAGAGCTCAACTCTGGGCCAGCCACTAAAACTGGCAGACTAGAGATTGGGAGAGGCAAGCGGAATTGCCGGTGTAGGGGTAAAATCCGTTGATATCGGCAAGAACACCAAATGCAAAGGCAGCTTGCTAGAACATTTCTGACGCTGTCGCACGAAAGCGGGGGGAGCAAAGAGGATTAGATACCCTCGTAGTCCACGCCGTAAACAATGGACACTAGACATTGGAAGTATCGACCCTTTCAGTGTCGTTCTAAAAAAGCTAACGCGATAAGTGTCCCGCCTGGGTAGTACGGCCGCAAGGCTAAAACTCAAAGGAATTGTCGGGAACCCGCACAAGCGGTGGAGCATGTGGTTTAATTCGACAGTATGCGAGAAACCTCACCAGATCTTGACATCCATGGAATCCCGGGTAATGCTGGGAGTGCCGCAAGGAACCATGAGACAGGTGCTGCATGGTTGTCGTCAGCTCGTGTCGTGAGATGTACGGTTAAGTCCGGAAACGAGCGCA
>JAPLYG010000002.1 GCA_026395685.1 Candidatus Parcubacteria bacterium | reverse complement strand
GTAGGAAGATGATTTTGGCTAATTCTAAGCAAAATTTATATACTTTAATAAATAATGAGCTAGCTTGGGAAAACTGGAAAAATAATGGTGTTCTTTCTGAATTATCAGCTAAAGATAGAGAAAATTTGTATTTGGATATTAACTATTTGTTAGCTAATAATCGCTTTAACCAAATATTTTCTAAAATAATTGTAAATTCAAGTTTATCCACTAGTGATTTTTGGCTAATATTACAATAAAAAATAAATACTGTGGATAAGATGGGGAAAACGTTAGTAGCTAAATGAATATAATTTGGTTTGATTTGTCTGATAAGTTTAAATAAAGTTTATTGTATAGATTATTGAATTTTGGCTTAAATTAGTCATAATTTAGTTGTTTATAGTAGAACATAAAATTGACAAGGATATAATTTATTGATATAATGAGTTTATAAAGATGTACCTTAACAAGATTTAAGGATATTTAGCAAAGTTTAATATTTGGCTAAATTTCCTTACCTTTTACTATTTTTTATCTGGGTTGCAGACCTGGAGCTGCAATTATTTGTACCTTTTTTGCATATTCGCGTACAAAAACAAAAACAAATAAAATCAAATATATATATCCCCAAGGCATAATAGCCGAAAAATGGTAAAAGGTTGATCCTTTTAACGCTCTAGGGAGGATTTCCCAGACTTTATTTTAATATTAATAGCTTTGCCGTAAGGGCGAACGTTAATAAATGAAGTCTGTAGGCCTTTATGTGGCCACAATAATAATTTTTAATTGGGCATCACATGGAGGCCTTTTCTATTTGAAGAAATTTTTTCCCCGGGGGCACTTGACAAAATTACCAATTCAATTTATATTTATAATAAGTTATTTATTTGCTATAATATAGATAACAGCTATTTTCAGCCGTTATTTTTTAAACTAAGGCAGCTTGTCTGTCAAAAAAGTATGAATAAAGAAATTTTAGAAAAAATTAAAAATGACTTATTAATCCGTAAACAACAAATTGAAAAAGATTTGGCGGGTTTTACCAAAAAGGATGAATTTATAAAGGATAATTATCGTTCAGAATTTCCCGACTTTGGCGATAAAGAGGATGAAAATGCAGAGGAAATTGCCACCTATACTGATAATTTGTCAGTTGAATTTTCTTTGGAAAAAACTTTGCGTGATATCAAAAACGCACTGGAACGAATTGATAAGGGGGATTATGGCAAATGCGCTTATTGCGGTAAAGAAATTGCCGAAGAAAGGCTTTTAGCCAGACCGACTTCCAATGCCTGCATTGAATGTAAAGAGAAACTAACCAGCCAATAAAATGGTTTCCAAGTTCTGGAAAATTAGTTTAATAATCGCCTCAGGTTTTGGTTTATTAGTTTTAGAATCTATAATCAAATACTCAATAGTAAATAAAATCCCTAGTCAGGGATTTTATTTATTTAAGCCGATAGTGCAGATCATTTATACTCCCAATTATAATATTGCCTTCAGCTTGCCTCTGCCCCAGGCAATAATTTTATTTTTCATAATTTCAGCCCTGGTATTTTTAAGCTACCTTTGGTGGCATAATCTGAAGGCAGGTAATATTAAGTTGTTTTGGGCAAGCTCCTTGGTAATTGCTGGTGCTTTAAGCAATTTAATTGACCGATTTGCCTTAGGATTCGTGGTTGATTATATAAATATTCACATCTGGCCGATTTTTAATCTGGCTGATTGCTTGATAGTAGCGGGAGTTTTAGTATATATTGTAAGTGAGTTTAAAGTGACCAAACGGATCTCAAAAGGAGGGTAAGATGGAACCCAAAAAAGATGAAACACTTGAAAGTGTCCAGCCAAACGTTTTGCTGATACCAACCTGGTTCTATGCTGTACTTGTTTTGTTTATTGTTTTTGGTGTCTTAATATTGTGGTCAAGGCTGTTTGTCATACCATTTGGCATAACATTTATCATCATCGGGGCATCATGTTTCCATGCTCTTGTCTACCAGTTACCTGCCATCGCGGAAAGAGATGAAAAAATGCTAGCAGCCCGAATCAAGACAAAAGCCAAAAAGTGAGTCGATTTAACTGGCGTTCCGTTCCTGGGAACGCCTTTTCTTTTTGACAGTTTGCCCATAAAAAAATACAATTAAGGCACAGATGAGGAATTATCAAATAACAATTTCATGCTAGCTAAATTAAATTCAGTGGCCGTGATCGGCCTTAAGCCGCAATTAGTAGATGTGGAAGTGGATGTCTCTAACGGCAAACCTGATTTTTTTATTGTCGGGCTGGGTGATGCTGCTATTCAGGAAGCGAAACTGCGCATCAGACTGGCAATTAAAAATTGTAATTTTTCTTATCCATATTTAAAAAAAATTGTGGTTAATCTGGCGCCGGCTGATTTAAAAAAAGAAGGCCCGGCATTTGATCTGGCAATGGCGACCGGCGTTTTAATAAATGAACTGGGATTAAACCTGAATTTAAATGACAGCCTGTTTATCGGCGAATTATCCTTGGAAGGAAATTTGCGTCATACCTCGGGGATTTTACCGGCAGTTATTTTTGCCAAAGAGAAAGGGTTTAAAAAAATTTATATTCCCTGGATAAATGCTCAGGAAGCAAGTTTGATTGATGGCATAGAAATTTATACAGTACGCAATTTAATAGAATTAGTTGAACATTTAACTGGCCAGGATTTGATTGAGCCTTCAAAGGCCAGTCAGATTCTTAATTATAGTGAGCCGGAAAATGAAGTGGATATGGCTTACATCACTGGTCAGGAGCTGGCCAAGCGCGCTTTGGAAATTGCTGCATCCGGCGGCCATAATGTGCTGCTTTCCGGCCCGCCAGGCTCGGGTAAAACTTTACTTGCCAAAGCCATGTCCTCGATTTTGCCGAAAATGACATTTAACGAGGTTTTAGAAGTTACGAAAATTTATAGCGTGGCGGGTTTATTGCATCATGATTATCCCCTGATTACTCAGCGGCCGTTTCGTTCTCCGCACCATACTGCCTCCGGCATTTCTTTGATTGGCGGCGGTCGCATTCCCCGACCAGGCGAAATCAGCCTGGCACACCGCGGTGTATTATTCTTGGATGAGTTTCCGGAGTTTCCCCGACAGGTGCTGGAAAATTTAAGGCAACCACTTGAAGACGGAGTTATTAATATTTCGCGGGTGTCGGGAACCTTATCTTATCCTGCACGGTTTATTTTGGTGGCAGCACAAAATCCTTGTCCCTGCGGATTTGCTTCTGATTCAGAGAGACATTGCACTTGCTCCCCGGGGAATATTATCCGTTACCAGCAAAAAATTTCCGGGCCAATAATTGACCGAATTGATATGCAGATTGAGGTGCCTCGTTTAAAATTTGAACAATTAACCGCGGAAAAAGTTGCGGAGCCGTCATCGGAGATAAGAAAAAGAGTGGAGGTGGCCAGGGAAATTCAAAGAAATCGCTTTGTAAATTCAGCTGTATTGTATAATAGTGAAATGCGGCCCCAAGATATTAAGGAATTTTGCCGGGTTGACGCTGACGGTTCAGAATTACTAAAAGTCGCAGTAAATCAGTTTCATCTCTCTGGCCGCGGATACCATCGGATTTTGAAATTAGCCAGAACAATTGCTGATTTGGAGCAATGTGCTAATATTAAAGCAGGCCATTTAGCCGAGGCCCTGCAATATCGTTTTAACAAATAATTTTAATATTATGGGATTTGAATTATCACGAGACCCATTTAGACCTGAGAATCTGACAGAACCAGTTTCTGAGCCTAAAGAAGATTTAGGTCCTTTAGATACTGAAGAAATTAAATTATACAAAAGTTTAAAAGGACGGGATAAGGAGCTTAAACGTACGAAAAATATCGGTATTTTGGGCATGGCAATTGATAGTCTAAATGTTTTTTTAAGACCGCAGGAAGAAATCGAGATTATTTTAGATGAACCGGTTAAAAATTATAAGCCTCTTACCGGCGTGATTAATACTCCGCAAGAATTACGACAAGCGTTTAAGAAAGCTGAAGATGAAAGCGAACCTTTAACTGTTAGTGATAAGTTTAATTCCATAAAAAAAGATATTGAACAGGGTATTATGAATCTAAAGGACGGGTTGGAAAAAACTATTATGGAAGTAAATGAAAAAAATTTAAAAAATTTACAGCTAGATAATGTCTTAAAGGTTTTAAGCAAATTAAAGATTCCGCAGGATATTAATTCAAAAGAGGCAGCAACACTGATTAAAGAAATTTTTTCCGAGAAAATGTTAAAGGATATATTATTTTTGCTTGAAGATCGCTACAATACAGATTTTAATGATCAGAATTTGTATGATAAATTCAATATCAGAATATTCGGTAATGAACAGCATATTTAAATATAAAAAAACTCCCCCGGTCCGGGGGAGTTTTTAATTTTATTTATTTTATATAGCTTAAAGGGTTATATCTTTTGCCGCCAAAGCGTACTTCAAAATGTAAATGTGCTCCAGTTGAGTGTCCGGTGGATCCTTCTTCTCCCAAAACATCACCGCGGTTAACTTGTTGTCCTTCTTTAACATATAATTTTTGGAAATGGCCATATAAAGTGGTTTTGCCATTGCCATGGTCGATTATTACATGGCAGCCATAACCGGTTTTCATGCAGATAGATTTAATGACCACTCCGGCTTCAGCTGCCCAAATTGGATCTCCAAAATCACCGTCAATGTCTAAGCCTATGTGTCGCCAGTTAAAATACTGTGAGATGCGGTGAGTGGTTGTGGGCCAGGCCATTTTATCACTAGCCGGAACATCAACATGAGTTTGCGTCGGGGTAAAAATTTTAGTTATATTGGAAAGTTTTGGCTTAGAAGCTACTACCGGCGGATAATATGGACGAGCTTCAGGGATAATCAGCATTTGTCCAATCTGAATATCCGCTTCATCTGCCAAGCGGTTAAATTCAATAATTTTGTTTTTATCTATGCTATAACGGGAAGCTATTTTTGCCAAATTGTCATTTTTTACAACTTTATAAGAAATACCATTAGTAGGTAAAATTGTTAATTTTTGTCCCGGCCTGATATAGCTGGTTGCGGTCAGGCTATTTTCCCATAAAATAGTATTTTGGTTCAAACCAAATTTGGCGCCAATAGTACTGATGGTATCGCCTTGCTGGACAGTATATTCCACAATTTTATCTCTGGTCGGAGTAGCAGCCTCTAAGGATGGTATTTCAGGTTTAATTAATGAAGAATTATCACTGCTAAAAGCAATATCCATATTTTCATCTACCGAAGCTGATTCCGTGAGTGAAATAGCTCCTTGATCATAATAAGAAGCGGTTTCAGAATCTCCGGAGATCAATCCTTCTTCAATGTATTCATCTTCATAATCAGAGCCTGTTGCCAAAACAAATAAGATGCTTTTTTCACCGTAAGTTTCAGCCCTGATTTCACTGGTGAAAATATTAGCAAAGCTGATAATGAAAACCAGCACAATAATAACAATATGGCTGATATACTTGTTAAGAAAAATGTAAATCGGCTTAATGGTATCTTCCGGGAATATTTTTTTAAAATATTTTTTTAACCAATAAAAAAAACGTATTTCAAGAATAAGAATTTTTTTCAATATAATGCCGATAGTTTTCAATATTGGGGTAAGCAGCTTGGCCAGCAAATTAAAAAAGGACTTTATAATTATACTAAAGCCTTTCACCAGGGATAAAAGCAGTTTAATGATTAAGCTTTTAAAGGGTTGGTTGATAAATTTAATCCTTGTTACATTGTCGGATATTTTTTTGCTGAGATTAGCCTACATTAGCTAATATCCAAGAGATAAAATACCCTGAAAACAATATAATTTAACTAATTTTTATGATAGCAAAAATCAGGGCTTGCGTCAAAGATTTTAGCATATATTTAGCTAAAATTAGTTATAAAGTGTTTGCTGCTGAAATCGCTTTTATCACAAATTATTAACATAAACACAATTTGACACTAAAATGCGATAAGGATAAAATAAGAAGTATAAGGAATTTGGCGTTTGTCAGTTTTTTTTGTTTAAATTAAGAAATCAACTTAATTAATATCCGCCCAAGGCGGAAAAATAACTTTAAATTTATGTCATCAGGACTTATCTTTGCATTAGTGGCGGCCATAGCGGCAGTAATTTACGGCTTAGTTTTGATTAAGCTGGTATTAAAATTGCCGACAGGCAATGAAAAAATGCAGGCTATTGCCAAGGCTATTCAGGAAGGCGCAAGCGCTTATCTGAATCGTCAATATAAAACTATTGCTATTGTGGCGATTGTGATATTTGCCTTAATCAGCATTTTTTTAAGCTGGAAAACAGGTTTGGGATTTTTATTTGGCGCTATTTTATCAGCCGCAACCGGTTATATCGGCATGAATGTTTCAGTGCGCGCTAATGTGCGTACTGCACAGGCAGCTACCAATGGTTTAAAGGCGGCATTGAATGTAGCAGTAAGAGGCGGATCAGTTACCGGATTTTTTGTCGTTGGTTTGGCATTACTGGGTGTAACGGTTTTTTATTTAATTTTTAGAGATGTGCAGGCTTTAATCGGTTTGGGTTTTGGCGGATCTTTAATCTCAATATTTGCCCGTTTAGGCGGCGGTATATTTACTAAAGCAGCAGATGTCGGCGCTGATCTGGTCGGTAAAGTTGAAGCGGGTATTCCAGAAGATGATCCTAGAAATCCGGCTGTGATTGCCGACAATGTCGGTGATAATGTCGGCGATTGTGCTGGTATGGCCGCTGACTTATTTGAAACCTATGCTGTGACTGCAGTAGCTGCCATGCTTTTAGGCTCTTTGCTTTTTGGCGGCTGGGAAAATGCAGTTATTTATCCCTTAGTTCTGGGCGGTGTTTCAATAATCGCTTCAATTTTTGGCAGCTTCTTTATTCGCTTAGGAAATAAAAAAAATATCATGGGTGCTTTATACAAAGGCTTAATTGCTTCCGGTATTTTTGCGGCAATTGCTTTTTATCCGGTGACGAACTGGTTATTGGGACAAAATGATAAATATGATGTTACTAAACTATATGTTGCTTCATTAGTCGGTCTTTTAGTAACAGGCGCAATGGTCGTAATTACTGAATATTATACAGCTAAACAATATAAGCCAGTAAAAGATATTGCGAAGGCATCTCAGACTGGTCATGGTACCAACATTATTGCCGGTTTGGCAGTCTCTATGAAATCTACGGCTTTGCCAATCATTGTAATTTCTCTGGCGATTTTAGCTGCTTATTGGTTGGCTGGATTATATGGCATTGCTATTGCTGCCATGTCCATGCTTTCAATGGCAGGTATTATTGTGACTATTGATTCTTATGGACCGATTACTGATAATGCCGGTGGTATTGCTGAAATGGCCGAATTGCCAAAAGAAGTTCGCGATATTACTGATCCATTAGATGCAGTGGGAAATACAACTAAAGCTGTGACTAAAGGCTATGCAATTGCTTCGGCAGCTTTAGCAGCGTTAGTTTTGTTCGCTGATTTTACTCATGCCTTAGGTGATGGCTTTGTTTTTGCAATTAATGATCCGAAAGTTTTAGTCGGTTTATTCATCGGCGGTTTATTGCCATATTACTTTGGTGCTTTAGCCATGCAGGCAGTTGGTAAGGCTGCCGGTTCAGTGGTGGAAGAAGTGCGCAGGCAGTTTAGGGAAAAGCCTGGTATTATGCAGGGTACAGATAAGCCTGACTATGGCAAAACAGTTGATATTGTTACCAAGACTGCTATCAAGGAAATGATTGTACCGGCTTTAATTCCAGTCTTAGTCCCTATTTTAGTCGGCTTTATGCCTGGCTTGGGCATTCCGGCTTTAGGAGGTTTATTGGTTGGTTCAATCATCACTGGTTTATTTGTAGCGATTTCCATGACTTCAGGCGGTGGCGCCTGGGACAATGCCAAGAAATATATTGAAGAAGGTAATTTCGGCGGCAAAGGATCTTTTGCTCATCAGGCAGCAGTGACCGGCGACACAGTTGGCGATCCTTATAAAGATACTGCTGGTCCGGCGATTAACCCCATGATTAAGATTCTCAATATAGTTGCGTTGCTAATAGTTGGATTATTGCTGTAGGTTTTATGATGTTGTATTAGGTTGTATAAAGTTATATGAGGTTGCTCCGTAAATTCGTAAATAATTCGTGGTTATAAAAAAGCGTCCTGGGTGGGGCGCTTTTACGTTTGACAAGAATAATTTTTAGAGTTAAGGTTAAATATCAAACATTAAGTAATGTTCTTTGGCAGTAAGATACCGTAAAAGGGGGTGTGAGATGAAAGGATTTAGTGATTTGAGTTATTGGACCTTAAGAATCAGGAAGGCTTTGGTTCAGGCTTCAATTTGGCATGAAGGCCAAAGGCGCAAAGAAGCCAATATTCCTTCCAATGCCCATTTTTGGGGAGTGAGTCTGCTTTTAGCGCTTTCTGGCGCTGATGAGGATACGATTATTGGGGGCATTTTCCACGATACTTTGGAAGATACGCCAGTCAAGCCTGAAATTTTAGGCTATCATTTCGGCGCTGAAGTATTGAGAATTGTACTCGCAGTGACTGAGCCGCCAAAGCCCATGGCTTGGCAGGAAAGAAAACAAACAATTATTAGCCGTGTTAAAGATATTGATAAAAACGTCAAACTTGTTAAATGCGCTGACAAGTTGGATAACTTGCAGTCTATTAACGAAGCACTAAAGGCTGAAGGTTTTCGTGAAGGCAGGGATAGCAGCAGGGCAAAAATTTGGCTAAATTTTACCGGAGGGTATGAAAAGCAAGAATGGTATAATCAGGAAATTTTGAAAGCCCTTATTGCTAATATCCCCCTGGATGAATTGCGGCCTATTTTCGGTACATATATGAGGCTGGTGGAATTGGTTTTTAGAAAACAGGTAATTTTTGACGAAGTAATCAGAGAAAAATTGAAAAGTACATAGTCATCAAACCGTCCCACGGCATGGGGCGGTTTTAATAATATCCAAAAAGTTGCTATAATATAAGCAACAAATTAACTATTAACATATAATTATGCCCTATCAAACAAACATTTTCAAAGCTACCAAGGAAAACAAATTTTTCCGGCAGGTGCTTTTTACCGGCGCCAAGTCTCAATTGGTTGTGATGAGTATTAAAAAGAACGGAGAAATCGGGGAAGAGACGCATGCCCATGTGGAACAGATCTTCTTTTTCCAAAAAGGCGATGCCAAAGTTGTATTGGACGGAGTGGAATCAGTTGCCACTAAAGGCGATATCCTGATTGTTACCCCGGGAACTAAGCACAATGTTATTAATACCGGCAAAGGTGCCTTAAAAGTCTGGACAGTTTATTGCCCGCCAAACCATATTGACGGCCGTATTCATAAAACCAAAAAACAGGCTGATAAGGATAAAGAAGACGAGGAATTCGGTCAGCTGGTACAATAAGGTTTAGTATTTAATAGTTTAATTTTATGGAACAATTTATAATGGATAACCTCTGGTTGATTTATTTAATTTTAATTTGGTCATTGATTTGGAAGGGTTTGGCTTTGTGGAAATCTGCCAGGCAAGGCCAAAAGATTTGGTATGTTGTTTTATTGCTAGCTAATACCCTTGGCATCTTGGAAATTCTTTACATCTATGTTTTCAGCAAATTGAAAAAGTCTCAGTCATAATTGTAACAAGTGGAAAAAACCGCTTCATGAAACTTGAGGCGGTTTTTGTTTTAGGTGTAAGGGCAAAGATGCTAGTTTGGCCAATGGAGCTTGGTATTAAGGTTTAAGTACATAACGCAAATTACTATACACTAAACCAGCAGTCTAACCTTTTTTTCCATACACAAAAAAGACGCTCCGCTAATTTGCGAAGCGCCTTGTATATATATTTAGCCTCTTCCCTGACCCACAATTTCTTCAGCATCAGCCAGTTTGATTGAGAGCAGCTTGGAAATACCATCATCGCCCATAGTCACCCCATAAAGTACGTCTGCATAATGCATGGTTACGCGGTTATGGGTAATAACGATGAATTGAGTTTTGTGGGCAAGCTCATCTAAAATAGCATTGAATCTTTCAGCATTAGCCTCATCAAGCGGGGCATCTACTTCATCTAAAACAACAAAGGGGGAGGGATTATTGGAAATGATGGCACAGATTAAAGCAATAGAAGTTAGCGCGCGTTCACCGCCGGAAAGCATGCTGATTGATTTTATTTTTTTACCCGGAGGTACCGCCTTAATTTCAATGCCGGCATAACTTTCTTTTTCTCTTTGCTTCAGGTCTTTGGCAAATTTTTCAGCCTGAGCTAATACTCCTGATTCTTCGGCCTCTGCTAAAGCTGCGGCTGACTCGTCTGTCTCTTTTTCATCCTTCTCTTCCTTTTTGATTTCATCAGCACTTACCTTGATTAATTCCGATTGGCCGCCATTAAATAGGATTTTAAAGTATTTTTGGAATTCCAGGTTTATTTCCTTAAATGATTTATCAAATTGTTCCTGAATTGTCTTGTCCAATCCTTGAATTACGGATTGCAGGGATTGGATTGCATTTTTAAGATCATCTGACTGCTCTTTGAGAAAATTGTAGCGTTCAGAAATATCCATATATTCTTTCTGGGTTTCCTCATCCAGGCTGCCGATTATTTCCATTTGTCTTTTAAGTTGCTGAATCTTGGGGTAGGTATTATCATCAATTTCAATTTCCGGTTTATAGTTTATTATTTCCTGTAGGTTAAGGTTTTCCTGCTTTATTTCCGCAACTAAATCTTCCTTTTTAGTGCTAAATTTAGCCAGCTCTATATTGTAGCCGTTAATTTGCTGATTATGCTGATTGATTTGACTTTGTTTTTCCTGGGAGTTTTTTTGCAGAGAGATTAACTGTTCTTTTTTTGTCTGTTCTTCCTGGTTAAATTGTCTGATTTTATCCTCTTTTTCTTTAATTTGATTCTCTAAGCTGCTTGTTTGATCTTCAATTTTATTTAATTCAGTCTGAATTTGTTCTGTAAATTCCTTATCTTTGGGATCAAGCTGGTTCAGGCTCAATTCATTTGCAGTCTTCTCCTTTTCGGTTTTTAATTTTGCAGCTTCATTCTCTAGGTTGGAAATTTTTTCCTTCTTGACCTGAATATTAAGATTAATCTGATTGATCTCCTGGCTCAAATTATTCTTTTGCACGGTCAGCATCTCAAGCTGATTTTGCAGGGTAATTAAATTATCAGAGCCTTGTTTTTTGGCTAATTTAAATTTTTCCAGATATAAAGAAAGTTTCTGTGATATTTCCCGCGCCTGATTTTTAATCTCTGCAAGCTCCTCTATTTTTTTTACGCTTAATAATTTTTTAACCAGCTCTTGTTGCGCGTTAAAAATGTATTCCAGCTCTTTTTCCGCTTCAAAAGGAACCTGGGTGTTTTTCTGGATTTGGTTTAATTCTTCCTTGACTCGTTCCAGCCTTTGGTTAATGGAATCAAGGCTGAGATTTTTAGAATTAATTTCTGTTTGTTCTTTGGTCAGCGAAAGTGTGATTTCTGAAATTTCCTGTTTTAAATTTGTAAGCTGTATATTAATTTCGTCGGCTCTTTTATTTAAATATACTAAATTACCCTGGCCAGTTTTTTCCAGATGGACATCAAGCTTAGATTTTATTAAAGCCTGATCGCGGAGCAGAGCATTTTTTTGCTGGATTAAGGTGTTATTATCAGCCTGCAATTTTTCATATAAGGCCTGGCGTGATGATTCTGAGGAATATTGGTTGATTAGACTCTGGATTTTTTCCAGTTCTGACGCCAGATTGCTGTAAATTTTTTCCAGGCTATTTTTTTGAATTTCGTTCTGGCTGATATTTTTTTCCAGATGAGATAAATTTTTATTGAAATAAGAAAATTGCAGCTTGCGCAGCTCTTTTTCGATTTCCTCCCGTTTTTCCAGCTTTTTAACCTGGCGGGTCAATGATTTTAAGCGCGGCTCCAATTCCTGCAATGTCAGCTCGGTCTGGGCTAAATTTTCAATCGTTGCTTTGAATTTATTCAAGGCTTGTTCTCGTTTTATTTGAAATTGCCTAACGCCTACCGCTTCATCAAAAAGTTCTTTGCGTTCAGCTAAAGAAGCTGATAAGACTGAATCAGCCATGCCTTGGCCGATAATGCTGTAAGTTCTCTGGCCAAAATTAGCTTTGGCTAAAAGCAGATGAATGTCAGCAAGTCTGGCCTTGTTTTTATTAATAAAATATTCGCTTTCGCCGTTTTGGTATACACGTCTGGTAATCGCCAGTTCGCTGTATTCAATATCAATTGCATGATCTTCATTATTTAAATACATGGTCGTCTCAGCAAAACCAAGCCGAGACTTTTTGTCTGAGCCTGAAAAAATGACATCCTGGCTCTTTTTCCCGCGCAAAGTCTTGATGCTTTGTTCGCCCAAAACCCAGCGGATGGCATCGGCGACATTTGATTTGCCTGAACCATTCGGTCCGACTACGCCGGTAATGCCCTTGGAAGAATTAAGCCGGTTAGGAAATTGCAGAGTTACCTTATTGGCAAAAGATTTGAAGCCTTGAATTTCGAGTTTTTCTAAATACATAATTGGTATTGGTGAAGTGTGGTGGTAAAGGTGCTGGTAGGTGCTAAGTATTGGGGTTATGTGTTTTTATAATCACTTAACCATTCCCGCTTTACTTTCTAGCTTCCTAGCCTATACACCCTTCACCATTTGAAAAAAGGAATTAATTCCTGTATTTATTATATAATAGTTAAGAATTTTTTCCAAATGGTAATAGCCTTGACTTTTGCATATTATTAAGTAAAATAAGACAATAAGCAATGCTCTCCGGCAAATTTTGCCGGCTAGCAGTAATTTGGCAAGTTGCTTAGTAATCAGCTTTGTTCAAAGGAGGAGGTTTAGCGATGAGTTATTTGCCTACAGATTTTATTGTTCTTTTTTTCGTACATGCACCGCGAACTGGTTTGGTGGTATTCAAGGAATTGGCTGCAGCCAATGAATATCTGGCAACTCAGCCAAAATCCGTACTGCTGAGGTACAATGTCGGCGATGTGGGCAATAATAATCCCTGTAATAACTGGGCTGAAGCTCAAGCCGCTCTGATTCAGATTAAAAAGAAAGATCCCAGGGCAGAGATATCGATGATGGCTCCACATCGGGAATTGCCGACCCAAGTTCAGATTGAGTATTATAATTGTATTGATCTTTTTAAAAGATAAGGGGAAATTTACCGCCTTAAGAGATTAGGGCGGTTTTTTTATAAAAAAAAAGAGCCCAGGGGGCTCTATTCGTGATTTTAGCGAACAAGTAGTTCAATCTGCTTTTGCAGATCATCCAGATCCTGAGGATCTATCATGAGCTTAAGGCTTTTGACGCTGTCCGGGAAAAAGCTCAGATACCAGCCCCAATTATCCAATTCCTCAAAAGCAAGTATGTTTTCCGGAAACATTTCAGGCATTAAGCTATGATACTGCTTTGAATATCTTATCCGCTTGTGAAAATTTTCCCTGGTATCACCAGCATCTTCTTCGTCCGGCTTGGTGAAATCAATCAGGTAAATAAAGAACCCGATTTTTTCAGTGTACTGGAACTGAAGCCTTATTTTATGGCCGAGATTGACTCCGACTTCAGCCAGATGCGGAAAAATATCCTTCAGAGGCAAGACATCATCGTCAATATTAAGGGCTTTGTCCTTCAAGTACGAAATTGCCCGGGTAAATAACCCCTGATTGCGGATTGTTACCTTTTGTGCCATTGCTTCCTCCTTTACACAGACATCATAGTAGATTGTCATTTTTTGATTATAATGTCAAGTCGTTAGGATAAATTAGGAAATTTTGCAAAGTTGAATTAAATTGCCAGATTTATGTGCTGTTTAGGCAGAAAAATGTAAATATGGTAATATTGATTTAGATACTATGTTTGATATAATGTGGGAACAGAATATTATGGAGGAATATTTCAAAAACAAATTTCGAACGGCCACGACGCGATTGCAGGATCGGGATTATTCGGGAGAAGGTTTCTATTATGTAACGATTTGCACTAAAGATAGGAAGTGCTGTTTAGGTAAGATTATCAATAATGAGATTTATCTATCTGAGATAGGGAAAATTGTATTTAAATGCTGGCTGGAAATAAAGAAGCATTTTAATAATGTTGAATTGGCTGATTGGATAATAATGCCTAATCATTTGCATGGGATAATTGTAATTAAAGACAATGATTTTGTCACCAACGGTAGAGACAGGGTATACCCTGTCTCTACCGTCCGCAAATTCGGCAATGTGCCGCCAAAATCATTGTCAACGATTATTAATACCTTTAAAGGCGCTGTTAGCCGCAGTTGCCACAAAAACAATCTTGATTTCCAATGGCAATCAAATTATTACGAACATATTATAAAAAACGACGAGGATTATGCGCGTATTAAAGAATATATTGCGAATAATCCGATTAATTGGCAGAATGACAGGAATAATCCCATTAATATTAAATAGATGAAATTCAAATTACAAACAACCTACAAACCCACCGGCGACCAGCCCGCGGTTACGGGCCGAACACTTTAGTGTTCGGCAGACATTGCTTCGACACTAAAGTGTCGAAGCCGAGATGAGATAAGATTATGAAATTTAAGTTAAAGACAACCTACAAACCCACCGGCGACCAACCCAAGGCGATTAAACAGCTTGAAGAGGGCTTTTTGAAATACCCGCAGCAGACGTTGCTGGGAGTGACCGGTTCAGGCAAAACCTTTACCATGGCCAATCTGATTCAGAAAGTTCAGAAGCCGACTTTAGTTTTGGTTCATAATAAGACTTTGGCCGGGCAATTGTATGAAGAATTTAAAGAATTTTTTCCTGAGAATAAGGTCTGCTACTTTATTTCCTATTACGACTATTACCAGCCCGAATCTTATGTGCCTTCAACTGATACGTATATTGAAAAAGATACAGCCATTAATGAAAAAATTGAAGAATTTCGCCTGGAAGCAGCCTCCTCAGTTATTTCGCGCGAGGATGTAATTGTGGTGGCTTCGGTTTCCTGTATTTACGGATTGGGTGACCCTCAAGAGTACAAGCATGGTATTTTTCAGATTAATGTCAATAGGGAATTAGGTCGCGATAACCTGATTAAAGCTTTAGTTAACATTCAATTTGAACGTAATGATACTGATCTGCGTTCCGGCCGTTTCCGCGTGCGCGGCAATACCATTGATTTGATCCAGGGTTATGGCCATAATATTTTTAGAATAAATTTTAAGGGTGATATTATTGACTCAATTAAAATTATTGAACCAATTAATTTGAAAGTTGTCGAGGAAATTAAAAAATTGGATATTTTTCCGGCTTCACCGTTTATGACTTCCCGCGATGCCAATCTTCGGGCTTTAAAATCAATTGAAGAAGAATTGATAAAGGTTTTACCGACTTTGCCGCCGTTGGAGGCGCATCGGCTGGAAAAAAGAACCCGTTATGATATGGAAATGATTAGGGAATTGGGTTCTTGCAAGGGTATTGAAAATTATTCCCGTCATTTTGACAATCGCGCTCCTGGGGAGCCGCCAAAAACATTGATAGATTTTTTCCCAAAAGACTTTTTAATAATAATTGATGAATCTCATCAGACATTACCCCAGGTCCATGGCATGTATAAGGGTGATCAATCTAGAAAAAAGAATTTGATTGATAATGGTTTTCGTTTACCGTCTGCTTATGACAATCGACCACTTAAATTTGAAGAATTTGAAAAATACTTAAAGCATGTTGTTTATACCTCGGCTACCCCGGCTGAATATGAATTTAAAAATTCAGGGCAAGTGGTTGAGCAGATTATCAGGCCGACAGGTTTGATAGACCCCGAGATTTTTGTCAGGCCTAGTGCTGGTCAGATGGATGATTTGATTAGCGAAATTAAAAAGAAGATTGCTGAAGGCAATCGCATTTTGGTAACCACTTTAACCAAACAAATGGCTGAGGATTTAACGGATTATTTTTTGAAAAGGGATATCAAGGTTAATTATATGCATTCGGAGGTGGACACTTTGGAACGCACGGAAATTATCGCGTACTTGCGTCGCGGCAAATATGATGTTTTAGTGGGCATTAATTTGTTGCGTGAAGGCTTGGATATTCCCGAAGTCGGGCTAGTGGCAATATTGGACGCAGATAAAGAATCTTTCCTGCGCGACGCGCGCAGCTTGATCCAGACAATCGGTCGCGCCAGCCGCAATGTTGATTCTTATGTTTTAATGTATGCGGATACCATGACCGGCTCAATGAAAGAGGCTATTTCTGAAACCAACCGCCGCCGTAAGATTCAGATTAAATATAATGAGGAACACGGTATTACTCCGGCTTCTATTGTTAAGGCCATCAAGGAAAAACCGGCAGAACTTAAAAAAGAAATTGCCAAATTTGATCTTAAGAAAGTAGGCTCACTTGAAGAATTGATCATTGAACTGGAAACTCAGATGCAGATCGCAGCTGAGAATCTTGACTTTGAAAAGGCCATAGAGATTCGTGATGAAATCAGGAAGTTAAAAAAATAAGAAAAAACGGCCGGCGTTGTCATTCCGAGTAAAGCGAAAGAGCTCAATGGATTTTGGATTCCAGAGAGATTCCTCACATTCGTTCGGAATAACAACGCCGGCCGTTTTCGTCCTTATAATCTTTGCTTAAATATGCTATAATACAAGTATTAAATCTCTCTCATGGAGAACAAAAACAAAAAAGATAAAAAGTATAAAGTATCAGATATTCTGAGATTCATTTGGACCTATGTACGAAAATACAGCAGGCCTTTTTATATTCTTCTTGCGGTGACGTTATTTATCAGCTTGGGTGAATCAATTTCTCCTTATCTCTATGGCCGGATGATTGATTCTTTTCTGGGCAAGCAAATTATTTTTAATCTCAGTCTTCCCGGATTATTATTGTTATGGTCTGTATTAGTTATTATAATGGTGTTTGCCCGCCGCGTGACCACCCGCCTGATTGTTTGGATTGAAGTAATGATTGAAAAAGATTTTGCCAATGATATAGTCTCCCGCATTCTTTATTTGCCGGTAAAATATTTTTATGATCAAAAGCCGGGTGAATCTTTCAAAAAAATAGATCGGGCAACCAGTTCTATAACCATGATATTTGACAGCCTATTATTCAATTTTGCCGGCAACATCCTGAATATAATTGTTTCCTTACTAATAATGTTCAAACTGGATTGGCGCTTGTCATTGATTAATATGGTAGCTATCATTGTTTTTTTAATCTTCGCAACAACTTTCCGGATGAAGAAGATACTGGTTATCAGAAAAGAAGTCAATGCAAGATATAATAAGTTGTTCGGCAATATCGGCGATTTTTTGGCTAATATTTTCACGGTTAAGACAAATACGACTGAAAAATATGAAATTAAGCGAGTTGAAAAAGAATATAAATCTGTCATTGCTGCAACTAATCAGTCAATGAAGCTGTGGACGCAGGTTAGTCTGGGACAGGGCCTAATTTCCTGGACAGGCATTCTCTTAACGGTAATATTAGGCGCATATTTTTTAGAGCAAAATATAATCTCGGTCGGAGATTTTGTCAGCTTTCTGCTTTATACGGAAATTATTTATCGTCCATTATGGTCTTTAACCAACCAGTACCGGCAAATGAAAAGAATGATTGTTGACATCGGCGATGCCCGGGAAATGCTTAAGGAAGCACCGGAAGAATCCGGACAGGCTCAGGAGGATATTAAGGATTTAAAAGGTGAATTAGAATTTAAAAATGTTTCTTTTAAATACCCGGAAAGGAATCAGGGGATTTTACAAAATGTCAGTTTTAAAGTTCCTGGCGGTCAGACTTTGGCTATTTTCGGCGAAACAGGCTCTGGCAAAACCACCGCTTATAATTTACTTTTACGGTTATACGAAACGGATTCGGGTCAGATATTTTACGACGGGATTGATTCCAGAAAAGTCGCCAGACAATCTTTGCGCTCGCAGATTGCGGTTGTTCCGCAAGATCCGTCTTTGTTTAACGAATCAATTTTGGATAATATCAAATACGGCAAGCAAAATGCGACCATGCAAGAAGTTATTAGCGCAGCCAAAATCGCCAACGCCCACGTTTTTATAAGTGCTTTACCTAATGGTTATAAAACTAAAGTGGGTGAACGCGGAGTAAAATTATCAGGCGGGCAAGTTCAGCGCATTGCTATTGCTAGAGCGGCATTAAGAAATCCTAAAATTTTAATCCTTGATGAAGCCACAACTTCTTTAGATCAAAAAACAAAATTTGCAGTTTTAGACGCGCTGCAGCATTTAATTAAAGATCGTACGACTATTATTATTACTCATGATTTTTCCGCCATTACTCAGTCAGCCGACCAAATCATTGTTTTGGATAAAGGTAAAATCGTACAACGGGGTAAGCATCATAAATTAGTATCACAAGCGGGAATTTACCGTGATTTATGGCAGACGCAGCAAAAACATTTGCAGGAAAAAAAATAAATGCGAAAACGGCCAAAATAAATAATTTTGTAGCCCAGCCCTTCGCGAAGGGCTGGGCTACATTTGTTTTACAAATGGCCGTTTTCGCCCTTGACCTTTCTAGATTTTTCTGTTATTGTTTTATATACTCTGAAATAAGGGGGGGCGTTATGCCAAGATATACTGTAGTTATGCCGGATCGCCAATTTTCAGTCTTACAACGAATCGCCACAGAAGCAGGTGATTCGAAAAAAACTATTTTGAATCGTGCGGTTCGGCTTTATTGCCAGATCAAAGAAGCGCAAGGTGATAATAACCTGTCCATAACTGTAAAGGGTAAAGTCATCAAACAGGTGGTTATGCCCTGACAAACAAGGAGGGATTAACATGCCGTGGAAAGTAGAGTTTACCAGGGAGGCCTCAGCTGAGATTTCACGTCTTGCCAAAGAGCAACGAATTCCCCAGACTGAGGTGCTCAGGCGCGCTTTGGCACTCACTGATTTTCTTCACGAAGAAGGCGTTGTCCCCGGCGGCAAAAAGGACTTGCAGATTCGTGATGCCAATACCGATGAATTGGTGCAAACGATTAAGTTTTAAACCAGAATTTAAGGAGGTCAATGACTTTGAAAACTGTGCTTATTTGTTTGATGGTTTGTTTGCTTTATGATGGGGCAAAGTGGCTTTGGCGCAGAAAGGATTATTGTCCCAACTGCCACAAAAAACTCGAGTATCGGCAAACATATTCGGGCGGAGATGAAGGACACGCCTTCTGCTGCCCCAATTGTTTTTTCCATAGAGGATTTATTCCTTCGAAATAAGAATAAGGAGCTCGCAAGGGCTCCTTTTATTTTTTTATCAAAAAAAAAGGGGGCCGTGTGGCTCCCTCGTTGAGAAGTTAGTTTTAGATTAGGCGTATTCCCAGCTGATTGGCTGGCGTCCGTATTTCTGGCGGAAAAGGATTACGGCCTCGATAGCGTTTGGGGCTTCGATGATCACTGATTTAACATTGCGTATAAACAGCTTGTCGATTG
The DNA here is from genome assembly GCA_026395685.1 of Candidatus Parcubacteria bacterium. Lineage (GTDB taxonomy): Bacteria > Patescibacteriota > Patescibacteriia > CAIXNZ01 > CAIXNZ01 > JAPLYC01. The sequence goes on along the minus strand of JAPLYG010000002.1, from coordinate 14,163 downwards.
TATGGAAAAAGAATCGATAGCGGTTGTTTCTGGGCGCATGGAGACGTTTGAACTGTTTTTCATCCACAACTCTGGTCGGCATTTTGCCCAGGCGCTTGAAAAGCTCTGTCCGAGCTTTTTGCTGCATTTGGTTATAATTGCTGTCCAAAGGGATGGTGATTCTACAGAAACGTTCACCCTCGTAATGAGAGTAATAAACATAGAATGTGGCCATCTGCCCCAGCAGACGATATTCTTCCGAAGTATAAATTTTGATGGTATCGGGATTAGCATCTTTTTTTTGGAGCAGCTTTTCTGCTTTTTCCAATGCTTCATTTGTATCATCAGCTGGAATATCCAGTTTATGGTCGCCTTTAGTGCGCATGTCCTGGAAGCAGATTCGATAAAAATACTGCTTGGGTTTTTGCGCTTGTCCTTCTGCCGTATTGTCCATGGTGTTGTTTTCAGTTTGTGCAGACATCTCGGCACCATATGACACTAGTACGCGTGCGTGTTCCATGTTTTACCTCTTGTTATGAAATGTACTTTATGCCTGTTTCGGCTTCAGCATTATATTATTCTATCATAATAAGTATCCCTTGTCAATAGTCGTCCTATGTATGGATTTAGTAGAATATTGGCTAAAGTTTTAAGTACTAGTATAAGGTTGACAAATCAGTAAAAAGGCGCTAAAATTAACTGTTGCTGAATGTCAAACTCGGAGGTGTGGTATGTCCTTTAAAGAAAGAATGCTTTTTGCCTGGCAATATCTGCGTAATTATCGCAATCCTTTGGGTATTTTAATTCTGTCTGTTGTCTTGTTAGCAGTCTTGGAATCCACGGTTCCTTTCCTTTTAGGCCAAATGATTAACTCGGTCCAGGGAAAGAAAGTAATCTGGGATTTGAGTCTGCAAAGTATGGCTTTGGTGACTTTTGGCATCTTTACTTTTGGCCTGATATTTTATCGCGTCAATGGATATTATTCAGAGGTGCTGGAGCATAAGACCCAGCAGGACCTGGCGCTTGATCTTTCCGATCATGTGTTGGATCTGCCCATTGATTATCATTACAAGCAGAAAAGCGGAGCCATCCATCAGATAGTCCAGCGGGCGTCTGACGCTATCAGCACGATATTCAGATTTTTGATTTACGGTTTTTTTCCCTTGCTGCTGCAAATGATCATTGCGCTGATTATTATGTATTTCAATAATTGGCAAATCGCAACATTATTGCTGCTGACAGTGATTATTTACTTTACCCTGATTTTCAATTTCCGTCTCAAAGACATTGTGGAGAATCAGCGCGAAGTGAATGAATCATATAAAAAAGTTTTTGGTGATCTGGGCGACTCTATTGCCAATATCTTTGCGGTCAAGGCTAATAACGGCGAGGAGCAGGATACCCAAAGCTTTCAGCAATCCTGGGATATGCTCTATCAGCGTGTTAAAAAAAACAAATGGATTTTAATCCAGCGCGGGTTGCTCGAAAGCAGTCTGATGCGTTATAGCCGGTTGTTGATCCTTTTGTACTCCATCTATTTGTTGAAACAGCAGGAGATTACGGCCGGTGATCTGGTTATGCTGGTTTCCTATTTTGGCATGGTTATCTTCCCCTTGCAGACTCTGGCTAATGATATGAATAACATCCGCCAGCGTTCTGTTAATCTCGAAGATGCTGCCCAATTGCGCCAGATGGAAAAGGAGAAAGATAATCCTGATGCCAGGGATGTCGAACTTCACGGCGGCATTGAATTCCGTAATGTTGCTTTTACTTACCCTGACCGGGAAGGCGATATTTTGCGCAATATCAGTTTCAAGCTCAAAGCCGGAAAAATTTTGGCAATTTTTGGAGAAACAGGCTCAGGCAAAACCACGATCTACAATCTGATTCTGCGCTTGTACAACCATATTCAGGGCCAGATTCTTTTTGACGGTCTTGATGCCAATAGTATCAATCGCCATTGCATCCGGCGTCAAATGGCGGTGGTACCCCAGGATCCGATTCTCTTTAATGAAAGTATTCTTTTTAATATCCGCTACGGCAAACCGGATGCCACGTTTGATGAAGTCATGGCTGCGTCCAGACTGGCCAATGCGCATGATTTTATTGAAGCCTTACCAAAGGGTTATTACACTGAGGTGGGCGAGCGGGGCGTGAAATTGTCCGGCGGACAGGTTCAGCGTCTGGCGATTGCGCGCGCCTTTTTACGCAATCCCAAGATTATGCTTCTGGATGAAGCCACCAGCTCGCTTGATGCCCAGACCAAATTTGAAGTCTTAAGCGCTTTGCGTCAATTGATTGCCGGCCGAACAGCAGTCATTATTTCCCACGACTTTAGCGCTATCACTATGTCAGCCGATCAAATTATTGTCATGGATAATGGCAAGATCAGCCAGACCGGCACACACGAAGAATTGATTGCCAAGCCCGGGGTTTATCTCAACTTCTGGCAAAAAGAACAGGAGCTTCGGCAAAAGCTCGAACAAATCTGAAATTATCAAGCCCCTCGCCTAAATTGGCCGGGGCTTTTATATTTTAACAGCTTTGACAATTGGGATTTTTGGGTATATCATAATGATGATAACTAAAGATAAGGGGAAGGGCAGGGTTACTTGAAATACCTCGGCTTTTTTCAATTGGGGATAAATTTTTTAAGGCTAAAGGCTAATTTTTGGAAAATTTATTAAATAGATAATTCAAAAAATTAGACCTTAGACTTTATACTTTAGAATTTATTAAACGATTTATGAAAAATAACCAGGAGTTTATAAAAATACGTGGCGCTAGACAACATAATTTAAAAAACATTGACCTGGATCTGCCGATTAATGATTTCATTGTGATTACCGGTTTATCAGGTTCAGGCAAATCGTCTTTGGCGTTTGATACTCTTTATGCCGAAGGCCAGCGCCGTTATGTGGAAAGTCTGTCAGCTTATGCCAGGCAGTTTTTGGGCATTATGAATAAGCCTGATGTGGATTCCATCAAAGGTTTGTCGCCGGCAATTTCCATTGAACAAAAATCAACTTCCAGAAATCCGCGTTCTACTGTCGGCACAGTGACTGAAGTTTATGATTATTTACGCTTGCTTTTTGCGCGCATTGGCCAGCCTCATTGTCCCAAATGCGGCCAGGAAATATCTTCTCAGAATGTACAAAGCATTTTTGACCAAATTTATCCAAAGTACGAAGATAAATCAGTTGAAATTTTGGCTTCTTTGGTACGCGGCAGAAAAGGCACTTACGAAAAATTATTTGAAAATTTATTTAAGCAGGGATATTCCAAGGTCCGGGTTAATAATAAAGAATATGTCTTGCCCGCTAAAATTGAATTAGCTAAATTTGAAAAACATGAAATTGAAGTGGTCGTTGATATGTTTAAATTATCAGTAGATAATAAAAGCCGGTTGTATGATTCTTTGGAAACCGCTTTTGATTTATCACAGGAGGGAATTTTAATTGTTAAGGCAGGTGAACGGGAAATATTTTTTAATACCAAATTAGCCTGCGGAAAGTGCGGCATTAATTTTGAAGAAATTCAGCCTCGCATGTTTTCTTTTAATTCCCCTTATGGGGCTTGCGTGGAATGTCATGGTTTGGGCGGTATTCAGGAATTTGCCGAGGATTTAATCATTCCAAATCCCGAGTTATCCCTGATGGAAGGCGGTATTGCTCCCTGGAAAAATCAGGTTTTTGGTTTTGTGGGACAAAAACTGGAAACATTGGCGAAACATTATAAATTTGATCCCGAAATGCCGATTAAAAAATTGCCGCGCAAGGTTATTGACGTTATTTTGCACGGTTCAACTGAAAAATTAGATTTTGAATACAAGTCTCGCAGTTCAGAGGCTGAATATTCCTGGCAGGGATATTTTGAAGGTGTGATTCCGCAACTGGAACGATTATATAAGCAGACAGAATCAGAAGATCGCCGTATGGACATGGCTCGTTATATGAGAATGCGCGAGTGTCCGTTGTGCCATGGGCAGCGTCTTAAACCGGAAAGTTTGGCTGTAACCATTGATAATTTTAATATTTATGAAGTCACGGAGCTTGCCATTAAGGATTGTTATCAGTTTATAGATGAATTAAAGCTAAAAGAAAAGCAGGCTGAAATTGCCAGTCAGATTTTAAAAGAAATCAAGAGCCGGCTAATGTTTATGATTAATGTCGGTTTGGATTATTTGACGCTTGGCCGTTCAGCCGGTACCTTATCGGGCGGGGAAGCTCAACGCATTCGTTTGGCTACGCAAATCGGTTCGGAATTGCGAGGGGTCTTATATATTTTGGATGAACCTTCCATCGGTTTGCATCAGCGTGATAATAAAAAGCTGATTGAGACTTTAAAATTCTTACGTGATTTGGGTAATACCGTGATTGTGGTGGAACATGACAAAGAAACAATGGAAAGCGCAGATTATCTCGTTGATTTAGGCCCGGGCGCCGGCATTCATGGCGGTAAAGTTATCGCCGCCGGCACTTTGCCTGAAGTTAAAAAGGTTAAAGCCTCTATTACCGCCCAATATTTAAATGGTTTTAAAAAAATTGAAACGCCCCAAAAAAGGCGCCAGTGGGAAGATTATCTGGAATTAGTTGGCGCCAGAGAAAACAACCTAAAGCAGGTTAAGGTTAAATTTCCTTTGCATGTTTTGACTTGCGTGACCGGCGTATCCGGTTCAGGCAAATCAACCTTAGTTAATGATACTTTGCATACGGAATTAGCCAGACGTTTATATCACTCCAAAGAATTAGCCGGCAAACATGAAAAATTAAATAACGCCGGGTTTATTGATAAGGCGATTATAATTGATCAGGCTCCTATTGGCAGAACTCCGCGCTCCAATCCCGCGACTTATACTAAAGTCTTTACTGATATCCGCGATTTATTTACTCAGACACCTGATGCCAAGTTTCGCGGCTATAAACCCGGCCGCTTTAGTTTTAATGTCCGCGGCGGCCGTTGTGAAAACTGCGAAGGCGACGGTTTGATTAAAATTGAAATGCATTTTTTGCCTGATGTTTATGTAGAGTGTGAAAAATGCAAAGGCAAACGTTATAATCGCGAGACTTTGGAAGTTCATTACAAAGGTAAAAATATTGCTGATGTTTTAAGCATGTCAGTTGAGGAGGCATATAAATTTTTCTATGATATACCTTTGATTTCCGATAAGTTGAAGCTTTTACAGGACGTTGGTTTGGGTTATATTAAATTAGGCCAGTCAGCCACGACATTATCAGGCGGTGAAGCGCAGAGAATAAAATTGGCGGCTGAACTGGGCAAGCGCCCGACCGGCAAGACTCTCTATATTCTGGACGAACCAACCACCGGTTTGCATTTTGAAGATATTAGGAAATTGCTGGAAGTTTTAAATCGTTTAGTGAATAAGGGCAATTCCGTGATTGTAATTGAGCATAACCTTGATGTGATTAAAACCGCGGACTGGATTATCGATCTAGGACCTGAAGGCGGGGATGCAGGTGGTAAAGTTATTGCTGAAGGCACGCCGGAACAGGTGGCGAAAACACCAGGATCATATACAGGACAATTCCTGAAAAAAATTCTCAAATAAAAAATCAGCATTGTTTGTTTTGTAGAGACGCGAGATCTCGCGTCTCTACATTTCAATCTGGCAAATATTCGCCCAATGCTGATTTCTTTATTAAATAATGTATAATAAGAACATGAAGATAATAGGCAAAAATTTAACTTTCCCCCACAAACCCGGCTGTTACCTTTATAAAGACAAAAGTAGCCAGGTAATTTATGTTGGCAAGGCTAAGGATTTGCAGAAAAGAATCAGCCAGTATTTTCAGAAAAAAGAGCTGGACCCCAAAACAAGGCTTTTAGTCAAAAATATCGCTGATGTGGAATTTATCACCACTGATAATGAAGTGGAAGCTTTATTGTTGGAACAAAGCTTGATTCACCAGTACCAGCCCAAATATAATATTGATCTGCGCGGCGATATCCGTTACGCCTATATTAAAGTTACAGACGAGAAGTTCCCGCGCTTAATCACTGCGCGTAAAATTGAAAAACACGGCAGATATTATGGCCCGTATACCGAGGGTTCAGCCCGCCGTTTGATTTTGAAAACACTGGGTGACATTTTTAAAATCCGCACCTGCAACAAAATGCCGAAAAAAGTTTGTTTACAGTATCATATTGGTCGCTGCAGCGGACCCTGTCAGGGCTTTATCACGGAAGCTGATTATCTGGCTAATATTAAAAACGCTGAGAGACTTTTAAAAGGCGAAACAAGGGATATTATCGCCGACTTAAGCCGGCGCATGAATTCAGCGTCCGCTCAACAGCAATACGAACTGGCAAAAAATTACCGTGACCAGATTATAGCCGTAAAATTAATAGAGGAACGCCAGAAAATTGATGTGCCCAAGAATTTTGACCAGGATGTTTTGAATTGGTTAATTGTAAATAATAAAATTTATTTTCAGTTATTTAATATTGATAAAGGTGTGATAACTTCGCGCCATAAATTCCAATTCGTTTATTATCCCGGCGTAGTCGAGGATTTTGTCAAGCAATATTATTCAGTCAATTTCATCCCGCGGGAAATTATCCTGCCCCAAAAATTGCAGGAGCAGAATTTAATCACTCAATATCTGCGCCAAACCAAGGCCGACAAATTTACTGCCGGTTATTTGCCCAGGGTAGATCTGGCAATGCCGCAAAAGGGGGAGAAATTGGAATTATTACAGTTAGTTAAAAATAATCTGGAAATCACTTTGGGCCTGGAACCCGGGATTTTGGATTTACAGCAAAAACTCGGATTGTCAGCCTTGCCTAGAGTGATTGAATTTTTTGATGTTTCCACTTTGCAGGGAAAATATAATGTGGGAGCAATGATTCAGATGGTTAACGACCGTTTTGAAAAAAATAATTATCGCAAATTCAAGATTAGATGGAAGGATGCCCAAGACGACTTTGCTATGTTATTTGAAATAGTATTGCGCCGGTATTATCGTTTAGTTAAAGAAAAAAAGAATTTGCCAGACTTGATTGTTATTGATGGTGGCAAGGGGCAATTAAACGCCGCCTTGAAAGCTTTGCATGAATTAAAATTAGATCTTAATATCTGTTCCTTAGCAAAAAGGGAAGAGGAAATTTATTTACCGCATAAGGATGCGCCTTTGAAATTGGATCAGAGACAGCCGGGGATTAAATTACTTATCAAGGGTAGAGATGAAGTGCATCGGTTTGTGATTAAATATCACAGGAGTTTAAGGAAGTTAAAATAATATTTATACCCCACTTTAGTGGGTAGGCTGCCTGCTAAAGCAGGGTATAAATTTTATAAGAAAAACCCCGGCAGTTGTCGGGGTTTTCTCTTGACAAAGGTCTATTTTTTTGTTAAGTTAAGCTATTGTCTGGTTCTTTGTAAATCAAATAGTTCTAGGAAAAAGAGGAGGTTGATATGGAGATCACTGATTTATCTATTGTTAGCCAACCAAAGGCTTTAACTTCTGGTCAAGAACCTCATTTTCTTTCAAAGATGTGTGCCTTGCTGCGTTATGATAATTGCAGCATAGTAACCAGATTTTATCTGCAAACTTTACCTAAAAATCAAGTTTGTGTGCGTCTGGTTAACGATTATAATACTGCTGATCGTTTTTCTGATATTCTTATCGGTAAAACGATTAATAGTTTGCTGGCAGTCAAAATCCTGATTGGAAACTGGGCAACTAAGGCAAATATGAGCGGAATCGGCTGGGAGATTTATCAGGATTCTGCTTTGCAAGGCTGCCTTGATAGAGGACGCTATGACCAATATGATTTATGGAATAGCCACGATCCAAAGGAGCGGGAATCTCTTGTGAGTCAGAACATTTATCCCCATGGAGATTGGGATTTTGACTCATTCTTGCTCTTGGGCTTTTGCAATGAAATGCATCCTTTAAAAAGCCATCATGATTTAACAGTTGAGTACAAATGCCCTATTTGCCAGAGAAAATGTTTTGAGCCTGACAGAATACAGAGAATTTACCTTAAGAAGGTTATGCGCTATTCACTGCTGAAATCAGTACAAGCAGTGCGTAAAGGGTTTTCTCTGAGCGATTTGATTGACCTTTCGACATTTCTGATCTATCAGGCCATGTCCTATTATGTGCTTGATCAGGATTACTTTGATAAGATGCTAAAGATGGTTGATGGATCTTCTATGGACTGCATGCCCAAGCTCTACCAGCAGTCAATTTTTTATGCCTTATCCCGTTGCAAAGGTAGTGAACAGATTTTTGACCATTTGCAGCAGGAAACGGAAAAAATGTTGGCTGTTATCGGTACGCGCGAAGATACAAGTTTTAACTGGATAGATGTCCAGGTGCAAGCAGAGATGTTTGACTCCTATTTCGCAGGGTTGTCACTAACGATGTCAAAGACAGCCCTCGAGTTTCAAACAATTATGAGGAAAGCCATGGAGTCAACGCTAATTCCTTTTATTATGCAGTTGATTGATATATTGTATAGGTATCAGGCCTATCTAGATGCAAACTTTCACCCAACCGCAGAGGAGGAAGCAATATGAACGGGTTAGCGCGTCGCCAAGAATATTTGGCCAAAGTCCAATCCGGACTTCCCCAGATTCCCTGCTGGCCGGCAGATTTAATGGGGTATGGCTTGGCTCTTTCCTGCCTGCCTACGCCCGAGGTCATGGCATCCCAGATTCGAAGATACCGTGATGCCTATTCGGCTGAACATCTTCCTTTCTCTTACATGTGCTATTTCGAACCCGCTGGGGGCAAGAAGAGGACATTAAAATTTGTCTTGAATACCGATAATCGGAGAAGTGACCGACCCGTTCTCACTTGTCTCAATGATGATGATGCAATCAGGATTGCCCTTGGTAATCTTAAGGCAAACCATGCGATGTCTCCAATCAGATGGGAGATTTACAAGGATCGCAACTTGCAAGAGCTGGTGGACATGGGGCGATTTGATCAGTTTGATCTTCTTGGCCCCGTGGATGGGGAAAAGCTGAACTGGCTGCAATTGCACGGCATCGAGCCCAAAGGCAATTGGGATTTTGACCACATGGTTTATCCCATGACTTGCCGTAATTGCGGACATCCCGTGGGTGTTAACGGTCAGGTGATGAATATTGATGTGGCGATTTGCGAAAATTGCGGCAATCGTCCTTTTCTTACCCATTCACTGGATGAGTTTGTCAGCGAGTTGCTGGAACAGTCAGGTGAACTTAACGGAAGATGGTTATCATCCCGCCAACTTCACGTCCTGAGCTGGATTTCCAGCAGCGGTGCAAATTTCAGCCAGGTTCGTTTGTCTGGTGAAAAAGATGTCCCGACCGCTGAGCTTAAAGTCGTAAAGCTCTTCGATGCTTTCGGCGTCGAGATGCTCAAGAGTTTGCCGGCGGAAGAACGCGAACAGTGCTCGCAGATGCTGAGCCGGGCCAAAAGCAATATGCTGGGCAGCGGCTCCAAAAGCCCGGCCTTGGTTATGGCCGAGCGCAGCTACTTTGCCTCGCTCGTCGAGCATTTCCACGAAAGATTGAAAAATTGCTAAAACAACAAGGCTCTCCTGCTTTCAGGAGGGCCTTTTCTAATAAAAAAAACCCTCCGCGTGGCAGAGGGTTTGGCAATACTTAGACAATCTTTTTGTCCATAAAGGTTCGGCTTTGTTTTTGGGTGCTAAAGATGTAGAAAAATTTTTGTTGGGAATCGGGATTGGGTGTCCCGTTTTTCTTTTCCCTCAGGTACCCCTTGCCTTTTAGCTGGGGAATGACAACATCGGCATCGCGAAGCCATTTAGAAAGGTAGATTTCAATCAGGTAACGGGATAGATAGCGTAGTTCGGAATTTTCTTCTTTCAATGCTCGTTTATACAGCCTCTTGGCAAGCCTTTGTAATGTTTTAGTTTTTAGTGCAGGTAGCTCTTCGCTAGGCTTGCCTTTAAGGTGCACATAAAAGCTTTCAGGATGCTTGTCATTGATTTCCAAAAATCCTTTTTCAATCATAATGGGTATTTCAGCCGTATTGATTTTTAGGCCTTCAAAGACCTGATGCAATCTTTCAATCAGATACATGATATTCCCGTCTTGATCACGGTCTTGGCTGGCAAAAGGTATTAACTGCTCGGCAATGCGTTGATACCGGCTGTCATCTTTTTGCCCTAGAGAAATTGACTTGCCACCAGGTCCTAGCGTTACTTTCAGCTCGATGGTCATTGTTTCCTCCTGTCTAGGGTTTGTTGTTTATTTAACTAATTTATTAATATTTATCATAGAAATATTAAATTGTCAACCCCTGACCATGGTTTTAAGATAATGAAAAAAACTGCGCAGTGCCGCGCAGTTTTTTAGGGTATATTTTATTCTTCATCAACTTCTTTGACATTAGACAGTTCTTCTTCCTCTTTCAGCTCTTTTTCTTCTTTCTCTGCCAACTCTTTCAAGGTTTCGCTGGCAACTTCTGCTTTAATTAATTTTTCGCTCTCGTCTGGCTCTTGATTGAGCATGCAGCAATCAGCTGAATATTTTCCGGAACCGCAATTGCAGACTTTTTGTAAGTTTTCATCACAGCTTGGACAGAGGCCGGAGCCGTTTGATTCAAAGCCGCAAAATGGGCAGACAAATTTTTCTTGGATCATAGATATTTTATAGTTAAGAATTTAAAACGATAAATCAATTATACTATATTTTTCAATTATTAAAAAGATTATCATTGACAGTTTAGGTTAATTTTGATAAATTTTAAGCAGGTTTATTCAATTTTAAGCTTATGAAAAAGAAGATTATATTCATTATTTTATTGTTAAATTTAATATTTTGGCCTCAGGCAATTTTTGCGCAGGAAAGCACTTATATGGATGGGCTGGATATTTTTGGTGATTATACTGTTTTGCCATCCGGTAATTTGGAAGTTATTGTTTCCAGAATTATTAACGTTTTTATCGGTCTTGCCGGGATTTTTTTGGTAGGAATTTTTTTGTATGCAGGTGTTACCTGGATGGTAGCCTTGGGTAATGAGGAAAAAGTTAAGCTGGCGAAAGATACAATTATTCAGGCAACCATCGGGTTGGTCATTATGGTTACTTCTTATTCAATTGCGCAGTTTTTGCTAAATGCGATTTATCAGGCGACGTCGTAAGGTTGGTTATGAATTTAATTTAGGACTTAACTTGCAGTGATTGGCCTCGGCCTGTCGCTCGCGAGCGACAGGCCGAGGTGGCGAAACTGGTAGACGCACTGGATTCAGGTTCCAGCGCCGCAAGGCATAGGGGTTCAAATCCCCTCCTCGGCACTTTTTATACGTTTAACGTAAATCGGTTTCGTTTTCCGTTACGTTATACGATAACCGACAACCGAAACGAACTTCGATACCGAATAACGATAGCCGAAATCAAGGGGACGTGGCGAAATTGGTATGCACATCTAGGCTTAGTGTGATATAATCAAATAATGAAACCCTTATCTAATGTAAAAAATTCCTGGTCGCCGGATTTTGCCTATGTAATCGGTTTAATGGCTACTGACGGCAATCTGTCTCCAGACGGACGGCATTTGCATTTTACTTCCAAGGATTTAGAATTAGCAGCACTATTTAAAAGGATTTTGGGATTATCAAATAAAATAGGCAGAAAGTCACGAGGAGATGGCGGAGATAAAAAGTATTTTGTGGTACAGTTCGGCGATATAAATTTTTATCGTTTTCTGCTTTCAATCGGCCTGATGCCAAATAAGTCCAAGATTTTAGGCAGTTTAAAAATACCAGACAAATATTTTAAAGATTTTTTGCGGGGCTGCATAGATGGGGATGGGAATATACATTGTTTCAAGCATCCCGAAAGTCAATTCCCGCAATTAAGAGTCAGAATAGCTTCTGCAAGTAATCAGTTTTTGATCTGGCTTAAAGCTGGGAATGCTAAAATTTTAAAATTAGCCGGCGGTTGGATTGAGAAAGGTAAGGGGGTAAATATATTATGTTATGGGTCTAAAGATTCTTTGAGGCTTCTTAAAAATATATATAAAGATAAAGCTTCACCATATTTGAGACGGAAATTTTTAAAAGCTGAGCCTTTCATGCGGGCGTAGCCGAATTGGCATAGGCGCTTGCCTTAGGAGCAAGTGGGAGCAATCTCGTGGAGGTTCAAGTCCTCTCGCCCGCACCAGATAAAGGCAGGAATTCACCAGGATTTCTGTCTTTTTGTGTAGCAAGATTATTATTATTTACCATTGACATACAACGGAAAATTTGGTAAGTTGAACAATCAGTTTCTGGTAGATTTATCCCTGCTGCGAGGGTTTCGTAGTAGCTTGAAAATTGAACCAAAGGAGCATTTTATGGCTATTGGCATGAGCATGGGACCGGGACTTTCTCTGCGTCAGTCAGTCTCACAGCAATTGCGCGTTTCTCTGCCTCCGACTAACTGGAGTCTTTTGCAGGCATTTGAAGAAGACGGAAAACGCGGTTTTAATTATCCGCTGACCATTAAGCGTAGGCGCATTGATGGCTTTGATGAACTTGATCATCAGGCAAAAATGAAGCTGATTGATGAGCATAACCAAGTATTTCGCTTCGTTTATACTCGCGGTAAGAATAAAAACGGCAAGTCTTCGTATTATTTCAAAATACCGCTGATGCGAGATTTTCGTGTTGATATTGATAAGATTAAAATTCGTATTTCTAAGGCTGAATATGAGCGCGCCTTGGCAATCTTGGATAATGTCGGCCAGATGGAGCGGATTGCCCGTGCAATTCCATACTCTACCTTGCTTAGGCAGATCAAAAAACATCTTAAAAAAGAGCATGCTGTTTCTCTTAAGCAGACCGTGATTGTCGGTATTGACCGTGGCGGTCGTTTGCCGGCGATTATCCTGGGCCGTGCGTTAAATCATTCAAAGGTGTTTTTCCTTAAAGTTGATCAGGGCGGACGAGGGCTCGATGTTGACCAGCTCAATCATTTTGTCCATGAGGCAACTTTTTACAAAAAGCATGTCTTGTTTGTGGATTCCACGGTTGATAGCGGAAGACAGATCCGGGCTTTACGCGGATATTTTGATCAGCAGGAGTGGCAGCAGAAGCTTGGATTCAAAAGCTGGAGCATTGTTGGCTCCAATGAAAATGGTTTCAATCATGAGAATCATCTCAACATTAACTGGGGTGTGAATCCTGATCAGACATTTGAAGATAATCCCCAGCTTATGGGTGTAGATTATGCACCGGGTTCGTGTACCAAGGTTGTGGAGGTCCCTTCAGAAACTTCTGAAAAAATTCGCAAATTGCTGCTTGATGTTCCTGACGGGTACATCTTTGATTTTTCCGACATCGACGAACAGATTTGCGTCATAAAAAAGAAGAACGCTGATCTGGAAAAAGAAGAGCAGCTTTGTCAGCAAGCAGAAGAAGAGTATCAAAAGATAATATATTCAGCAAAATGGCAAAAGCGTCCATTTATTGGGCTTACTGTCTCATTTGCAGATTTGCCTGAAAGTATTCCCATCGGAGCAAAACATAACGGCTTTAATATCCTTATTAGCGGCAATGGCAGGGATATTGATATCCCGCAGAAAGTCGCTGATCTTGTCGCTGATACTCTGGGACCGCAGCATTCATTTTTTGCCGGTACTAGAGAGGGAAATCCCGGGATGATTCTCAGGACAATTCTTAATCGTATTGCTGTCCCCGAAGTTCGTTTGTACCAGCCCGGATATAAAAAAGACCGGATTGATGCTTCATTCGGAGGCGTGCCTGTCATTTTTGCAGGCGAGGATAAAGAAGATATGCGCACACAAATGGTGAGGGATTCTCAGCTGGTATTTGCATTTGGCGGAGGCGAAGGTACTTTGAAAGAAATTCTTCTTGCCCTCAAGCTGGGCAAGCCCGTTGTGCTCATCAAAGGCTGGGGTGGAATACCTGCTTACTTTCTGGAGCAAAAAGATAGGGAAAAATATTACAGCTTGAAAATTTGTGACAGTGTTACCGAAGCGATTCTGGCTATCTTGGAGATAACCAAAGCTTAGGCAAAATTATTAAATTTACACGGAGCCAGACCACATGTTTGGCTCCTTTTTTTTATATCCTAACAGGAAACCCCGCCTGAAGGAGCGGCGAGAAGCGAGCCGCGACCGAAGGCGGGGATGAATGTGCTTAGCACACGTTAAGTGTGCTAAGCTGTTAGCATGAGAATTCGGCATCTAAATCATAGCGT
>JAPLYG010000022.1 GCA_026395685.1 Candidatus Parcubacteria bacterium | reverse complement strand
GCCTGCCCCGCGCTTCGCGCGGTCGCAGGTAGGGGAGAAGATTTTAGATTTGGGATTTTGGATTGGGGATTGAGAAGAGAAAAGCTAAAAGCCGGTTGATCGAATTAAGTTTGGCGTCACCTAAATTAGAACTTTTCCATTTGAAAAAACATTGTTAATCTACCTGGCAAAGGACTGGGGCTAAAATGAATTACAAAATAATTTCAATTTTTATTGGGCACAGGTTATCACCGTTGCAAAGATTTCAATGTCTCATCAAGCAAATTATGATAAGCGCCCAACTTCATTTTAACTTTCATCACATTTTTAATAACCTCTAATCGCGAATTCCCAATTTCTTGAAAACCATCTAAAATAATTCTAGACACCATTTTTTCTTTTCCTAAAACGTGAGCTTGAAAACGATATCGAATTAATATAAAAAATAAGATATTAGGCCGTTGTAGTTTAGCAAGTTTTTGACAATCAGAGTTAATATTATTGATATATTCATCGTGTTTAGTAAATGATAATCCGTCTAAGCCTCGCATTTTCTCAAGGATGTCTCTTGCAGCTTTTTCAATCGTTTCGTCCGGCAACAACACTCCTGATTCAATCGCTATTTGCATTCCTTCTTTGTCCCCAACAGATTTTAGCAAATCAGCATCGTAAGGATCTTTGTATTTTATTAATTGCTCTCGCGCTAGCATTATTGCACGATCTTTGACGATGCTTGGGTATTTGTTGGCCAGATTAAAAAGATGTTTCATTATTTTTTGTTGGCCCAAGTCACCACCCTCTAATGAGTGTTGGTGTATTAGCCGATCGGTTAATTCTGAAATAAGATTATTTCTCTTTTCATCGTCGGTGATCTCTCTCAGGGAAAAATCTAAATAGTCTGCAAATTCATCGACGTGTTGGCTATTTCTTATTTCATCCAATACACGTTCATAGGCTCTTTCTTTGTATTCTGCAGATGGATTTTTAAGAGCAGTTCCCATAGCCATCTTCATTCCAACGTCCACGGCAATGCTTGGGTATATTTTGACCAGATTAAGGAAATAATTACTTATTCTGTCACGTTCTATTTTACTGCGACCTGATAATTGATCTGTTAACAGATCGCTTACTGCTGAAATAAGATTATTTCTTCTTTCTACGTCGGTTCTACCACACTTTATTATATCATTAAATAAACTATCAAGTTTTAATATTTGCGATTCTATAAATGAGTTATCAAAATTATCTGTTTCAATGGCTGCTTTACCTGCTGGTTTGCATTGGAAGGCTTGATTGATTCTGAAAATCTTTCCGAAAAGCCTATTGAAAAAGCCTGATTTATTTTGAGTGGAAGTGGGCTCACTGGTTTTTGAGCTATAGGATTTGGATACCGGTTTTTTGCAAGAAGGGCATATGCCAGAAAAAGATGGGGAAGAAGTATTAATTGGTTGCATACAGTGTGGGCATCGCATTACAATATCTCCATAAATTAATTAGAAGATTTGTCCTAATTTCATATCTAATTCATTATTAGCCAGGATCTGGCCGGAGCGCGGACACCGGGCAGGGTAACGGGAGGCTGGCCTGGGTCCGCGGTCTGGGCCGAACTCGGCATGGGAGTATTTTAGGCAGGAGTCGAAGACAAAGTCAAGGAAAAAATAGAAAAGTTAACAGTTCACGGTTCCGGTTTACGGTTTATCCCGCGAGACGCGGGACGAAGCGCGGGGC
>JAPLYG010000012.1 GCA_026395685.1 Candidatus Parcubacteria bacterium | reverse complement strand
GCCTTTCTACAGTTTATGGCCATGTAAGCGCAATTTATGTCAAAACAGACAATTATGTCAATGCAGGGGATATTATTGGCTTATCAGGCGGTATGCCCGGCACGCGTGGAGCAGGACGGCTGACACTGGGGCCTCATTTGCACTTTGAAGTGCGCTTAAACGGCTTACCGGTTAATCCTCTGGAATATTTACCTTAATTTAATTTATTTGTTAATTAATTATGTATCAGACTGCCAACAGTAAAATAAAAAACTTTTTTCTGGATTTAATTACCAGATATTTAGTTTGGATAATAATCAGTTTTATTTTAATTGTCTGGTATTTTTTCCCGGAATTAATTGAATCCCTGGGTCAATTTTTCATTTTCTGGGGACCGATGATTATACTGTTTATCAGCCTCTTAATTGCGCTGACATCGAATTATTTCAAGTTTAAATCAAAATTTGTACAGGGAATTGCCCAATATGAAATTATTGTCGGCAAATTTGAGCTTTACCTGACCGACTTATTAATTTATTTAGGCAGTATTTCCATTTTATTAATTGCGCATCTTTTAAAAGCAGATGGCGCTGATATTGTTGATGTTATCCAGGCTTTTTTATTTTTTATTATCGCCCACTGGATCAAACAAGCATTTACCCGAAAAATTATTGAATAATTACTTTTTATTTATAACTATCAATGCTTAAAGCACTAAAAATAATAGTACTCAGCCTGATTTTAATTTTGACTTGCGTATCTTTTGTTAATGCAGGACCATGCGAAGATGAATATTTACAGGGTTATGCCACCTGTGCCGCTGATTGCAGAACATTAGGCAGTGATTTTCAGAGCAATCCGGCAGAAGGACTCTGCCAGACCGGCGAATCATGCTGTTATAAAGCATTAGGTACAAAAACTGCTGAACCAGTCCAGATGGAATTGCAGGTGCCTATTTTTGAAAATGCCAGAATTTACAGCATGTCACAATATTTTGGAGAACTGTACAAATATGGCCTGATAGTTTTAGTTTCTCTTGCAATAGTAATGGTGATTATCGGAGGAGTATCCTGGATTTTATCAGCAGGCAATCCTACAAAAGTTACCACTGCCAAAGCCTATATAATCAGCGCTTTTAGCGGTTTAATTATCGGCTTATTCAGCTATATTATGCTGTCTTTGGTAGGCATTACCGAACTTAAAGATCCAAGCCTAAAATATATTGAACCAATGAGAGCTGGATCAGAATCAATATTTTTTGGCGATAAAGTAATAACACTTGATGAGGCACAGCAATTATTACCCAAGGAAGAAAGAGCAAATGTTGACGAAAACTATGAACCTTTATTTGCAAATGGCCCTTCAACTTATATTGATACAAATTCTGATATAGCTTCTGATGATCAGCAACCTCTTCCTTTTATCTCAGTTGCCCAGGCAAAAAATAAACCTGGCTGTTTGGCTGCAGAAGCTGGCAAATACGGCAAATGCGGTGCTGATGGCACTGGGACTGAAGGCGGATGCTGTAAAGATAAAAAAGAAAGCAATGTTGATTGCACTAAAGACGGCTGTATTGCGGGATATTGCGGAAAACCTCATTCAACTGATAAAAATGTAGTCTGCGTTGTGCCGGGAAAACCAACTAATCCAAAAACAAAAGGGGATTATTGCCTGGAAGATATGGATAATGACCCCAATAACGGCGTTGTCAAACTGCGAATGAGCTTTAGCTTTTATTATCGGCCCAAACCATATCCGAGTGATAAGGGGTATTCAAAATCTTTTTGGTGTAATTCGGGAAAAAATTGCCTTTGTCCTACTGACGGGAAACCACATGACTGTTGCCCTGAATTTACTGAAGCACAATATGCGAATCTATGCCGCTTAACAGCCATAGGAACACAACCTCGGGCAAATATTACTGTGGCAGCTTCCCAAAAATGTTTCAAGAAAAAATGTTCTTTTAAAGTATTGGACGCTAGTGGCAAAGCAGTTGGTGGCGGACATCTTTTTTCGATTGAAGATAATGGCGGAGCTATTAAAGGAAATAGGATTGACCTATTTCTGGGAGATGGTCCTATTTCAGATGCCCGTGCTAGAGATGAATATGGGCTTGTAAGTGATAAAACATTTCATACAATTGAAATTGCTGATGACTGCGTGCTTAAACAGGGAGAATAGCTTACTATCTTATTCATAATTTTTTTAAATGAAAAAAATATTTTTAATTTATTTCGTTATTTCTGCATTGTTATCTGCTGAATTTGTACTGGCAGCTGATTGCAGCGATGTTCATCCCAGCGCAGCTGGTACTCCTGGTGCGTGTGTTGCAGGCCCAACCTGCCCTTCAGGGCAATTGGCAGATAGTTCTACGGGGCTTTGTCCTGTTAATCAAACTTGCTGTTACAAAGTCGCAGCTGAGTCTGCCTTGGAATTGGAATCTGGAGATATTCAGGATATAACCCTGCAGGTACCTATTTTTGGAGTAGCACAGGTGAATAACCTCGCCCAATATATTAAGGTCATTTATCAATACGCCCTTATTATATTAGTCCCTTTTGCCATAATTATGATTATTGTCGGCGGTGCCAGATGGATTTTGTCAGCCGGAAATACTTCGAAAATAGGGGAGGCAAAAAAACAAATAACTTATGCCCTTACCGGATTATTTCTGGGACTTTTTAGTTATATAATTTTAAGTTTTATCGGCATAACATCTTTAAAACTGCCGGTGGTACAATATATTGAACCGGAACCAGACGTTGACCTGTCTGTTCCTGAAGAAATGTTTGCTTTTTCTTCAGATCCTGCCGTTACTCAGCAAAATCAAGCTGCTGCCGCTGCCATTAAAGGCAGCAATCCTTATCAGCAAATTTGCGCCAAATATAGCAGCCAAAATTATCAGACCGTAGCTAATGAATGCAAAGCCCTGGGCACTACGCCTCCACCTGATATGAATTTAGTAAGTATGGGTGCTTATGGAGTCGGCTCTCAATTAGCTGAAAGCGCCGCCTTTGCAGATTTTAAAAAATCTGCTGATTGCGTCTTATCCCAATTTGGCAAAAAAGTAACTGCCAGCGCCTGGCGTTCAGCTGCCTCTCAGTATGCCACTAAACTTTCTAAAGGCGCTTATGCAGCCAAGCCTTGCTGTTCCAATCACGGTTCAGGCACTGCTTTTGATGTTCGGCTGGATGGCGCGAGCGTACAATCCTGGAGCGTTTCCGATCAATATTTAAAAGCTTGTTTCAATCAAAATGGATTACAGGCAAACCTTAGAAAACCCCGAACAACAATTAACGAACCTTGGCACTGGTCGCGGACTGGATTTTAAAATTAAACTGCTATAATTATCAATTTTTATTAAAATGACAATCAGGAAATTATTAATTATATCTTTACTTTTTTTCTATTTTTCGTGTTTTGGTCAAGTTGTTAAAGCTGCCAGCTGTGTCGACGTACATGGTGAGGGCTTTGCTGAATGTAATAGCGATTGCCGCAATCTGGGCAGTGAATATTCAGCTGATCCTGATGCCTCATTATGCGAAATTGGACAAGTTTGCTGTTATAAAACTTCCAGCGGAAAAAATGCAGATCCTGCTCAGCTTCAGCTGCAAGTGCCGTTATTTGGTTATACCCAGACTGAAAGTTTGAGTCAATTTATTGGTGAAATTTTCAGAGTAGGCCTAATTTTGCTGGTACCAATATCTATCATAATGATTATCTATGCCGGTGTCAGTTGGATACTTTCCAGGGGAGACCCGGGTAAAATAAAAACCGCTAAAAATCATATTAGCAGCGCTTTTATCGGTTTATTTATTGGCATTTTCAGTTATATGCTATTATCGTTTGTGGGCATCAAAGAATTAAAGGAACCAAATGTTGAATACATTGAGCCAATCTACGGTGGACTTTTATATATGAACGGCCAAATTATCTCTCCGGGACAACTAAATTATCTGCTCCCCCCCGAAAACAGAGGCGAAATACATCCAGATTATTGGGAATCATACAATTCATATCTGGCCTCAAATAAAGATGAAGAGGCTTTATCACATTATGATAAAATCATATTAACTGCCTCTGCACAAGAAGCTGACAGTGGAGGCCCGTGTCCCTCTGATATGACAGTATCAGAGGACAAGATACCTTGTGGAAGTAATGATAGCACAGAAACAGCAGGTAAATGTTGTTACAATGTTGAAACAAATAAGAATGTCGATACAAGTACATGTACAAGCCAACATTGCGGAGGCGCATATTCCGGTTCAGACTGGTATTGTTGTGATCCGCCGCCAGGAGGTCCTGCAGAAGAAGCAAAACCTTGTCCCTCAGACGTAAAAAGAGCAAAGAATGGAATCTGCGGAAAGGATTTACAGGGCTATTGCTGCATGAATATATACAGGTATAGTAAAGAGGAACTATCTTATTATACATGTGAATCAGGATATTGCGGTGGATTAAGATATAGATTTGGAAACTGGAAATGTTGTATCAAAGGAGATAAAGGTACTTCCAATATGATAGCAGATACAACCTGCGAATTTTTACAACAAGATCTAGATCCTAATGAGCCTGGCTGGCAGGTGCCTGTAACTATGACTGAATATTATAAACCAGCCTACCATCGTACACCTGACTTTTTCTGCAAAGTTCCTCTACAATGCTGGTGTCCCAACAATAATAAGAAAGTTGGAAAATGTTGTGTCCCTTTTAGTGACAAAACTGATTATTGTATATCTTACAGCGGAGAAGTTCCACAAGCCGATTATACTCTGGCAGGCGATCCTAAATGCTTTAAAATGGCGAGAGAGGGCGGAGAAGAAAATAATCGATGCTTGGTTTGGTGGAACGGACAAGCATATAGAATACATGACGCAGGCGGCAAAATTAAAGGAAATCATCTGGATGTATTTAAAGGGACACGTGAAAATGATAAGGGTATAAGTTCACCTGGCTCTCAAACAATAACAATACTTAATCCTGTAGAATGCATAAGGGGCTTCTAATATGAAAAAAATATTATTTCTAATTTTACTTGCTTCAGCAAATTTTTGCTGGGCTGGAACTGACGAGGCTTATGAATTGCAGGTGCCTATTTTCGGTTATGATAAAGCTCAGAATTTAGCAGAATATATTGCCAAAATTTACCAATATGGCTTAATGATTTTAGTGCCTGTTTTAATTGTGTCTATAATCATCAGCGGTGTATCCTGGATCATGGCAGCAGGGGATAGCGGTAAAATAACTAAAGCAAAATCGGGTCTTATTACTTCCTTTATTGGACTGGGCATAGGCTTATTCAGTTATGTGTTCTTAAGCTTAGTCGGGATAAACGTACTCAAAAACCCAACCGTGCAAAAAATCTCCCCGGAAAGAGGCGATATCTTAATCATTAACGGTGAAATATATTCTATGGCAGAAGCCATGTCCAAACTGCCTCCAGAACGAAGAGGTAATGTTTCTGAATTTGATAATGCAGCCTGTCCCAGAAGTCAAACTTCCTTTCAGGTCTTTTTTACCAATTATTATATGCCGAAATACGGAGAATCTTACGGCGGTAATGACTTTTTCTGCAATGTTGCCATGCAATGTTCCTGCCCTAAAGGAAAAGATCCAAGCAGACAGTGCCATTATAAAAACCCTTATACCCCTTGTGCTTATTTTCCGGCCGATACAGCATATTGCACTCACACAGCGAGCGGGAATCCTCCGGTAGCCAATCAAACAATAGCTGCTGATGCTAGCTGTTTTAATTATGGCTGTAAATTTAAAATCTCAGGCAATAATAACGAATATATTATTCAAGATACCGGCAGCTGGGTACACGGTACGCATATGGATTTATTTGTCGGATACCGGGATAATCTAAATCAAATTGCCGGTGTCTATACTATAACACTTAGCAATCCCAGTGAATGCTTTAAATAAACATGTCTTTAAAAAAACTTCTGACATTATCACTACTCATTATAGCCATAAATTTATTTTTTATGGCTGATATTAGTTTGGCTGACTCGACCACGACCTGCAGCCAAAAATATTTAACAAGCCATGGCGCTTGCGCGCCCAGCTGTTCCGAAGATTTTTTTCAGGATCCTGACACGACTTTATGCGAAAACGGCGAGTCATGCTGTTATCAAACAGCCAGCACTTCCGGTACAGCTTCCTGGTTAGAGTTACAAGTCCCGATTTTTGATTATTCCTCTGTCAATAATATAGCAGAGTATATTGCCCAAATTTATAAATATATGCTCATGGTACTTGTGCCGATTGCCATTACCATGATTATTATAGGCGGAGTTTTTTGGACCACCTCGGCTGGCAATGCAAGCAGGATAACAACCGGTAAAAAATATATACTTAATGCCTTGATCGGCTTGCTTATGGCGTTGTTCAGTTATTACATTTTTTCTTTAATCGGTATTGATAAATTAAAAATGCCGGTAATTGAATCGCTTAAAGCCATGCAGGGGGAAGCTTTGTTTTTTGAAAAAGATATTACTTCGGGATCAAGTGATATTTGCTCCGGAGTAAAAACCTATGACACCAATGATGACTGTAAAGCTCAGGAGCAAGAGTGCCAAACCGAAGGCTGTGTTCAGGGCGCCACTCAAAAATGGTGCTGCAGTAAAAAACCTTCTAAAGCGATTTATGTTCACTGGTCTGCCGGCACTACTATGACAAATGCTCCGGCCTATACCTTTACTGTTACCGGAGATGGGGTAGTACATCAAAATTACTCTGAAGAAAACGGCTCCAAATGCACCTGGGGGAGAAACCAAAAAGGAAATATGTGCGTTTCCGGCATGGGTGCATATAATTTTAATTTGGAATGTTTTAAGAAGGGCAGTCTGAGAGGGGAATATTGCAATGCCAAAGGCACTTTTACCCAAGTACAAATTCAGGCGCTTTTAGCCAAAGTTGCTGAATTGAAAAGCAAATGGAGCATTCCCGCCCTGACACATTCCCAGGCAGCTATTCAAGACGGATATCATTGCTATTTAACGCCCAAAGATATTTTAAGTGCAACACTTGCCCGTCGCCAAGCAGCGATAGGCGCGACTGGCGGCTGCCGCTGGGACTGGTATCCGATGGATGAACAATTAAACTAATTATATGAGCAAACTTTTATCCAGATCCATTATTATACTTTCAGTTATTCTTGGTTTAGCAACCATTATCTTTGTAATTTATTATTTTTATTTTAGCTATCAGCAAAACAAATTAATAAAAGATATTTTTCCCGATAAACCTAAAATTGCCGATATCAGCCAGCCCAAAAGCATAACTTCGCTAAAATTCGATAATATCTTTTTCCCCAATATTATAGGTGATAATATCTATTATTTCGATAATCTGGGCAATTTTCATCAGCTGAATACAAATACCCAAATAGATTTGATACTTTCCAATTACATTATTACTCCGTCTTCAATTATTCATATAAAAGCATTTGGCGAGGAGCGACTATTAATCGGCAAAATAAAAAGTTCCAACACGACATTATCCTCGGAGGAAGATGAAGATGCCTATGATTTAAGAGGTAATAATTTGGAATATAGTATTTTGAATTTAAAAACAAATGAAGTTACTTATATTCCTATTGATTTAAATATTCAGGAAGCATTTTGGTCTGTACAGGGTGATATTCTTTATTTGCTAGAAAAGGACATTAATCAGCAACAAATAATTAAGGAATATAAAATCGTCGACCAATATTCCAAGGTTATTTATAGTTTTGACCAGCTGATTACACCGCTTAGCATGGATAGCTTACCCCAAAATTGTTTTTATTATCTGGTTGATGAAAATATGGAGCTTAATAAATTATGTTTGGGACAATCACTAAGAGAGCCCCAAAAAGTGATATCCGGTGTAAATGATGCGCTGATTTCACCAAATAATAAGTACGCGCTGGTTAATTTATATAAAAATCAGGAATTAAAATCTGTGATTATTAATATTGAAACCGGAAAAATAATTAATAATTTTAAATATGTAATTAATAATGTCAGCAGCCTGTGGACAGATTCAGGCGATAGCCTCTATTTTGTGGCCGGCGAAAATTTAAAAGTTGGTCCGGAAAATGATTCTTTAAATCGACGGGCTTCATATGTATTTTTCCGTTATGATACGAAAAACAGCCAAACAACACAATTAAGCAATCATAATTATACTGATCCTATTGATGCCAGCAATCTGATGCTGAACGAACAAAAAAAATTGCTATATTTTACCAATTCATATTTATCAAGAAATACTCTTTTTCAGTTAAATTTAAAGTAAGCTACCCTGCCTACATACAAAAAATAGGGGACTAGTATAGCCGCCTATTTTTTTGTATTAAATCAGTCTGCAAATCTGTAAATATTTTAAGTATAATCTTGAATATAAATATTCTGTCGTTTATAGATGAGATGAGCTTGGATTAAATGAGTATTAATTAAATAAGTTTAGATAGGAGATATCCACACCCCTCTTTCCATACTGCGTCGCACAATATATCTTATGCGACACCATATAGCTAGTTTATTGAGTATTCACAGTATTTTGTTTATTCTGGTAATAAATACTCTCGCCCAACCTTAAATCAATATAATCTATTCTGTTGAGGTTCTCCTTCTTGATCTTCTGCTCTATCAATAAATTCAATCTGTTTAGTTGATTATTTAAATCATCCTTTAAATTAAATAATATCGTCCAATTATCAACCATTACCAGGGTCAAATACTGCGGAAATTCGTTTGGGACCTGGATTTCACGGTACTTTAGATAGTCTTTATCCTTAATTTTAGCTTGTAAATCAAGGATAAAAGTCACATTTTCAGTTGTTAAGACCTGGGAGCCCAAATTTATCCCTGTATTTGATAAATCCCGTATAATCAGTAAATTATCATTATTTGGACCTATCTGAGAGCCTTTTATATCATTCGACAGTAAAAATATACCCGGTATAGCCACTGAATAATTGGATTTAATGATTTGGCCCTGTTTATCCACTAAATATTCCTGATTATTAGTAGCCCAGCCAAAGGCTAAATCTTTCTCTTTAACGCTAATTTTAATTATATTTGGATACATTTTATCAACTTTTATATCTTCCAGTATAACTACCTCATTTATTCTCTTTTTTATGGCATTTTTGTTAAAAATAAGGATATTGCTATGCTTGAAAATACCTAGGCTTTTTTGCTCTGAATAATCATTAATTATCTCTAAAATATCTTCTGTTGAGATTATATAATTACCGCTGACCTGGATATCAGTAATTTTATAAAAATTTGAAAATAAAAAAAAATAGATCAATCCTACTGAAACAATTAAAATTAATAAATCTAAAAGATAAATTAATTTAAATTTAATTTTCCCCCTAGACTTAATAAATGGATTTTTGTATTTTATCTGAGGCCGATTAATTTTATATTTTTTGAACTTTGAATGCCTCCACATGTGTCGCAAAATGATTATTCAAATATTTATAATTGAACAATATAATTATTCATCTTATTTAAACAAATAATTCAAGTATTTACAGCAATATATTCAATGTATCCCTAATTTACTCATCCATATTCAATTCATGCTCTATCCCCTATTAAAAATCCAAGTAGAGATAATGCTATAGCAATATTTAGGCTGATATTAGCTATAAATTTTACTTTTTAGGTATAATCTTTTCTTGATTCCCCAAATATGGCCTTAACAATTCTGGAATTGTAACTGAACCATCGGCATTTTGATAATTTTCCAAAATAGGAATCAAAAATCTCGGGCTGGCAATGGCAGTATTATTAATCATATGAACATATTTCTTATCGCCATTCGCGTCCTTATAACGGACATTTAGACGTCTGGCCTGCCAATCAAGGAAATTTGAAGCTGAACCAGTTTCACCATAACCTTTGCGGCTAGGCATCCAGGCTTCCAAATCAAACATCTTATATTTTCCGGCACTCATATCACCTGTGCAAATTTGTAATAATCTATAGGGCAATTTGAAATCTTCCAACAATTCCTGTGATATTTTAATAATTTCCTGATGCATTTTATCTGATTCTGCAGGATCAGCCTTGGTCAGACAAACCTGTTCAACTTTCATAAATTCATGAACGCGATAAATGCCCTTGGTATCCTTGCCATAACTGCCGATTTCGCTGCGGTAACATTGAGAAAAACCCACAAATTTCTTAGGCAAATCCTTTTCCTCAATAATTTCATCGGCATAATAGGCTAAAAGTGACGGCTCAGCTGTTCCTATTAAAAACTTATTCTCTTTTTTTAGCGTGCCATCAGCTAATTTCTCATCATTGGCTATTTTATAGATTTCATCCTTATCAGGATTATATTCTGTACCGCCAAAGTAACCGCTGCCAAATAAGACAAATTCCTTAACCAAAGTCGGCGGAATAATAGGAGTAAAGCCTTTGCTAATTAATTTTGTCAAAGCATGCATCATCAAGCCCATCTGCATCATTACTGCTTCATTTTTCAAATAATAACCGCGATAGCCGCCTACTTTAGCGCCTCTTTCAATATCTAATAAATCCAGACTTTCAGCCAATTCCATATAGCTTTTAGGCTCAAAATCAAATGTCCTGGGTTCACCCCATTTATAAAACTCCACGTTTTCAGACTCATCTTTGCCCACTGGAGTATCTGCTGAAGGAATGGTGGGCACTTTTACCATAATCGCATTAAACTCGCTTAAAACAGCGTTATATTCGCTTTCCAGGCCAGCTAGCTTGTCTTTTAACGCCCTACCATCTTCAATCAGGTTATCTGTGCGTTTTTTTGGATCCTTAAGCAAATCAGCGTTTTCATTACGCTGGCTGCGCAAGAGATCCATTTCCTGGATTAACTTACGCCTTTGTTCATCCAATTCCAAAAGCTTATCCAAATCTACGTCAATTTTCTTGTTTTTAGCAGCTTTTTTAAACTCCTTTAAGTTGTCTCTGATGTAATTGATGTCGAGCATAGTTATTGAGGTTAGATTATGTTTTATTAGGTTATATGAGGTTGTATAAAGTTGGAAAACGATGAAACATAAATTTTAACGAGATCGTATCTGTGGAAATCCGTGAAAATAATCCGTGGTTCATAGTCTTCATTATTAAATGAATCCAACCATATCCTAATCTTAGCAAAAATTGACTTTGTTTTCAAGTCTGTTAAAATATAGCTGGGGTCAAAGAGATTCTATTGTTTTTTCACAAAAAATCAAGGAGGATTTAAAATGTCAGGATTATTTGGAGTTATTTCTAAAGAAAATTGCAGCTACCATATTTGGCGCGGTACAAATGCCCATTCTCATCTGGGCAACGCCATAGGCGGCATGGTAACTTGGGATAACGGTCCCAGATTGGCTATTCATAAAATTACGGAAACCCCGTTTTTATCAAGATTGGCTAATGATTTGTCCAGGCTTACCGGTGAAATGGGAATCGGAGTCATCAGTTCCGATGATGTTCAGCCGCTTCCCTTTCATACCAAAAACGGAGAATTTGCGATTTGTGTGCAGGGCAATATCCAAAACCTGCATGAACTGGGAGAAAAACTTCGTAATGAAGGACGAACATTTACGGAAATGACCGATGACGAGAAGAGAAAAAGCTGGAATTACAATAAAGCCGAAGTAGTCGGCCAAATTATTGCCAAGGGAAATAATTTTGTTGATGGCATAAATAAAGTCTGGCAGGCAATTGATGGCAAAGGATCCATTTCCCTGCTTTTACTTTGTCCCCAGGGCATTTATATTGCCAGAAGCAAAAGAGGCACCTTTTCCCTGACCATAGGCGTTAAAAAGGACGCTTGGGCAGTCGCCTCTGAAACAACAGCTTTTCCTAACCTCGGGTTTGAACGCGAACATGAGCTACAGGCAGGTGAAATTGGCCTTCTAAACGAAAAAGGCTATGAGATTCTCCAAGAAGGATCAGACACCAGCAAAATTTGCGCCTTTCTTTACGTTTACACGGCCTTCCCTTCCGCGATTATTGAAAATAGATGCGTCGAAACCATTCGCTACGCACTGGGAGCGTTATTGTGGAAAAAATTCCATGCCCTGGGGCTAAACTGCGATTATTTAACGGGCATTCCTGATTCAGGCACTGCACATGGCATTGGAGCCGCTATTGCCTCGGGCAAGCCATTCAAACGGCCCATGCTAAAAAAAGGCGATACCCGCAGTTATATTTATCCCAACCAGGAATTACGTGACGATGCGGCACATCATAAAATCATTGTAGTCAAAGAACTGATCAATGACCAAACAATTTTTATGCTGGATGATTCCCTGGTGAGAAATACCCAGTTTCGAAAGCTGATCAAAAAAATCAGCGACTGCCGTCCCAAAGGCATCTACCTGGGACTGGCTTGTCCGCCTTTAGTGCAAACCTGCCCCTTTGAAGTTTCAACCCGTGAAAGAGCAGAATTAGCTGCCTGTCGCGCTATGGTTGCCAAAGAAGGCAAACCCATTGAAGAGATCGATATGAGACCATATCTCGATCCCGCTACCGAAGAATACCAGTTTATGGTTGATTGGATTCGCCGGGATGTCAACCGGGAGTCAGAGATTGAGGTGGTTAAGCAGATTATTTATCCCACCATGGAAGAAACGATTTCCTGCATCGGATTGCCAACAAACAGACTCTGCACCTACTGCTGGACTGGCCAGATGTAAAACAAAGCCCCGGGTCAAATGACTCGGGGCTTTTAAATTTATTATTCTTTGTTGATTAAGTTTGGTAAATCTTTATATTTTTTAATTCTTCTTAAACAATCGAGGAATTTTTTTGCTACTTCTTTGGAAATAATTTTATCCTTCCAGCTTTGAGCTATTTCAGATTTTAATTTTTTAATTGCCACAATATGGCTAAGACCGGAACGATCGATCCAGGCCTGATATTTATCAATTAGAGTCAGCATTAAGTATTTATCCGATAATTCCATAGTAGCTGATTCATGTTTCAACATTCCGTCAACTTCACACGGATCATGGCCTTCAAGCGTATGATGGGTACTGGCAACTTCCTTAACGTCATTATTAACCTGATGATTACCATAAGCTTTTAATAAACTCAAAGTCCAATAATCATGCTCGCGCCAAAAATCTATCATTTTATGTTTTTTGATATCTAATTTTTCTGGTTCGGCTTTTTTACTGGCTGGATTATATATATGAATCGTTAATGTTTCTAAATACGCAATTACTCTTTTTTTTGACTGCGGGGCAATCTGGGTTTCCATTTGCAAAGCATCAGCGATGCTTAAATTTTTAATAGGGCCTTTCAGATTTTTAAATCCCTCTGATTTTGGATTAAAATATTTTTGATTAAATAGCATTTGAATCATGCGCCTTTGCTCTCTGTTTTCTGCTTCTTTAGGGCCTGATTTGCCGATATCATGAAAAAGGCAGGCTAATTTCATTTCGTTCTTTGTTAATTTAATGTCAGGCAATGTTCTAATATCATCCCAAATAACATCGACCATTTTCGCCATTTTAACAGCATCTACAAAGTGAGATTTTTCCATCGTAGCCAATTCAATGAGGCGTTCATACAATTCAGGCATCAATTCAATTTTAAAGCCCAATTCATGAAAAGCTTTAAATACATAAGCTTCTCCGAATTTCTCAATATCCTCTTGTTTTTTTACGGCTGGCTTTTCATAAAATTTTTCGCCCATATATTTTTTACTAATATTTAGAAATTTAAATATTGAATTTTATCTTTCCGGTTTCATCAGTGGGAAAATCTGGCATTCTCTGGCAGTCTTATTTTCCAAGAAAGCAAAGAATCTTTCTGATACGCCAAAACCCGCTGTCGGCGGCATTCCGTACTCCAGGGCCTCTACAAAGTCCTGATCTGGCATTTGCGCTTCCTTATCCCCTGCCTGTCGCATTTGAGCCTGTTCTTTGAATCTCTGAGCCTGATCAATAGGATCATTTAACTCGCTATATCCCTTGCCCATTTCAGAACCTCCTAATATTATTTGGAATTCCTGGACTCGTCCGGGATTTTTAAAATCTCGTTTTGCCAAAGGCGCGACTTCAACAGGATGTCCGACCAAAAATGCCGGGCCGGCTATTGTTTTTCTGACTTGCTTCCACAAAATGTCTATCAAGCGGTTTTTACTCAAATTAGGATCAAAATCAATTTTTAAATCCTTAAGCTTTTTCACCAATGCTTCTTTGGTTGCCTTAGTCACATCCAGATCAAAATCTTTCTGAATTTTTTCTACATAGTCGATCGTTTCCCATTTTTTACTGAAATCAACCATAAAGCCGTTGATTTCAAATTCCATTTTATCATATACTTCTTTTACAATTTTTTTATACATTTTTTCCATCAAGGCCATCATGTCTTTATAGTCTGCATAAGCCATATAGCATTCCATCTGAGTATAATCCTGCAAATGCTCGCGGCTCATGCCTTCATTGCGAAACTGGCGTCCGATTTCAAATGTTCTTTCAAAGCCGGCCACCATCAGCCTTTTTTGCCATAATTCACCCATAGAAATTCGCAGATAAACATCCATATCTAAAGCATTATGATGAGTCACAAAAGGTTCAGCATCAGCTCCGCCGGCAGTGGTTTCTAAAACAGGAGTTTCAACTTCCAAAAATCCTTCTCCCAACATAAAATCTCGCATGGTCTGCCAAAACTTTGCCTTACGATAAAATAACTCCTTTAATTCCGGATTAGAAATAAAATCAAGATACCTTTTACGCAGTTTTAATTCTTCATCGGTTATGCCATGCCATTTTTCGGGCAATGGTCTCAGAGCTTTAGTTAGTAATTCGTAATCAGAAACTAAAATTGAAATTTCTCCTTTATGCGTGGTAAAGATCTCACCTTCAACTCCGATAAAATCGCCCATATCCAGATTTTTCACAAACCATTTATATTTTTCTTCACCGATCTTATCCAGCTGTAAGGCGATTTGCATTTTATGGCTTTCGTCCATTAAATGGCAAAAGCAAAGCTTACCCATGTCTCTAAAGGTCATAAGCCGTCCGGCAGTTTTGACTTTTGTCCCCTCTTTTGATTCAAAAGCCTGCATTAAGCTGACTTTCTTATCATATTTGGCAGGATAAGGATTTATTTTATCTGCTTTTATTTTTTCTAATTTTTCTATACGGATTTTGCGTTCGTCTAAAGACATAGGTGTATATTGGTTTATTAGTTTATTGGTTATACTTAAATTTTAACGAAAAATCGGCTAAAAGTCAAAAACAACAAAGAATCCCCGCTTAGCGAGGACTCTTTGATATCTTTATTCAATTGAGAGTACCTTATATTTTATCACACCGGCTGGAGCCTGGACATCAACGCTATCACCAATCTTTTTACCCAAAAATGCCTGGCCAATCGGTGATTCATTGGAAATTAGACCCACAGAAGGGTTTGCTTCGCTGGGACCGACAATCGTAAATTTCTTAGTATCGCTATCAAGTTTTACTTCAATTGTACAACCGACAGAAACACATTTTTTCTTACCATTAGTACTTTCAATGATTACTGCGTTATTAATAATTTCTTCCAGCTCTCTTATTCTAGCTTCAAGCATACCCTGCTCATCTTTAGCCTCATGATATTCCGCATTTTCTGATATATCGCCTAATTTCAAAGCATCTTCAATTTTACTGCTGATCTCCCGGCGGCGTACGGTTTTTAAATGATGCACTTCTTGCTCAACTTTTTTCAAGCCCTCGGGGGTTAAATATTTCTTATCGTCTGACATTATTGTTAAATTAAGAATAATTTTATCTATGTAACAATATATAAAATACCAGCTTCAAACTTCTGTGTCAAGTGGAAAACTAAGTTTGAAGTATGAAGAGTAAATAATGATTATATTATATTTTGTACTTCAGGCTTTGACTTCGACCTTATTTTTTATATACGTTAAAGTACCAATTGAGAATATCATAAGTAATCGGCACGCTCACAGCGCTGCCCTCTCCGCCTTCTTCAACCAAGACTGTAATCGCTACTTGAGGATCTTCATAAGGCGCGAAACCCGTAAACCAGGCATGATTATTTTTTTCAGTATTCCATTGGGCAGTACCGGTTTTACCAGAGACAGCAATATCCAGGTTATTTAATAAAGTCGCGCTCCCTATCGTCACTGTTTGACGCATGGCTTTTTTAACAATTTCAATATTTTCCTTATCAATAAAATTTTCCCTTAAAATTACCGGCTTTATTACTTCTGACTGGCCATTATTGGGAAAAAACTCTTTAACTATATGAGGCTGATATAAAGTACCGCCATTGGCGATCGTCGCGGTTAAATTTGCGATTTGCAGGGGCGTAACCAAGACATCACCCTGGCCAATTGCCATATGATAAGTATCACCTATATACCATTGTTCTTTTTTTGTTTGCATTTTCCAGAGTGGATTTGGTACCAAACCAGATGCTTCACCTGGCAAATCGATATTAGTTTTTTGTCCAAACCCAAATAAGACAAAATACTTTTCCAAGCCTTCCGGCCCTAAACCTTTAAAATCGTTATATCCTCCGCCGATAATATAAAAGAAAGTATTGACTGACCAGGCAATTGCCTTGTAGACATTGGTCACACCATGTCCGCCCGCTGCCCAATCGGGAAAAAACCAACGATCATAGAGCCAAAGGCCTCCAGAGCTCATAAAAGTTGTTTTATCAGTTATAATCTTTTCTTGTAAAGCTCCCAGGGCTACGGCTGGTTTAATACTTGACCCGGAAGGATATTCTCCTTTAATGGCCCTATCGAATAACGGCTGATTGGAATCATTTATCAGGTTCGCATAATCCTCACGAGAAATGCCTGAAGAAAATAAATTATTGTCAAAATCAGGATAACTAATCAATGATAAAATTTCACCATTTTGTGGATTAATCATTACTACGCTGGCTTTGGTTTTATTAAATTTTCTTAAATTTGCCACAAGAATTTCCCTAACTTTTTGTTGCACTTGAGCATCAATTGATAGAATTAAATTTTTACCATTTTCCGGCTCCTGGTGTGCAATCACTTTTTTCTCCTGTCCGGAAACATCAACTTCTATTGAATCCTGTCCGTATTTGCCTCTTAAAATTTCTTCATAATATGCCTCCAAACCAGTTTTACCAAGATAGTCATTAAGCAAATAGTCGGACTTTTCGTTTTCTTTCAATTCATTCTCTGTTATTTTACCTTCGTAACCGATAATATGGGAAAATTCATTGGGATACAGATATTGCCGCTCATAATGCGTATCAACATAATATCCTGGCGTATCCCCTGCCTTTATTTTTAAAAGCATTGCCTGCTCATAATCTATATTTTCTTTAGCAATAATGGGATATTTAAAATTTTTAGGATGTTTGGCAAGCTCGGTGGTAATATCTGCCTCGTTGACATTTAAAGCAGTGGCAATCTTTTTGACCTGCTCTTGCCTGGCAGCATCATTTATTTTCAGATCTTTAGGCACGATTAAAGCATCAAAATATGGAATATTTTTTACTAACAATTTTTTTTGAACATCAAAAATTAAGCCGCGGGTAGCGATTAGAGGCTTTTCCTGAGTACGATTAGCCTCGGCTATCTGCTCATAATAGCTGCCTTTTAATATCTGCAACTGAAAAGACCGAAGCGACAGAAATACCATTACTGCAATTATGCAAATAAGAAAAAATCCGATTTTTTTATCTGTTAAAAATTTTCCGATAAAATCAGATTCTTTAATATTTATCGAACCATTTATCTGCCAATCATTATCATATACCGAAAAATCATCTATTTCAATCATGGACCGATATTGTCTTTTAACAAAAAGGCTGTTCATCTTTTTATCAAAATAGTTAAATTCATTTTCCTAAAGATGGCGCTGGCAACAACATAAATCAGGCTGCTTAGAATTAAATTATCAATAGTCAGCCATATTAAATTGGAGAAATATATTTTATCAAGATTTATTGATACCTGAGTTATCCTTACCAGGTATAAAAAAAATGCCAGAATTAACAACAAAATGTTATAAAACAAGGTGCTGATAATTATCAGCAATAAGTTTGTAGAAAAAGTAAAATTAATAAAAATCTGACGATGCAAATAATCCACTAAAACAATAATTGCCAGATAGACTGGGATGAAAGTCCCGAAAGGAAGATATGAATAAAACCCCTGCAAATAACCGATAAAAATGGCGAAATAGAAACTCGCATCCAGCCCCCAGACAAAAGTTACGAATACCAAAAATACAATAATAATATTAATATTAGCATCAGGCACAATTGAGGCGAAAAAGCTTTGATGCAAAAATATTAATATTAAGGAAAATAATAAATATGATAGATATTTAACCATTTTAATAAACTTTAGGGATTACAATGCTTAAAAGAGTGATTTCATTATAATCGAGCGGCAAACTGATGGTTGCGGATTTAAACAACTCATTTTCCAGGCTGATTATACGGTTAATTTTGCCGCAAATCAAACCGCGCGGAATATTTGTTTCGGCGCCTGATGTAATAAAAGTATCATTCTCTTTAATTTCTACATCTTGGGGAATGAGACTGACTCTTAAGCTTAATCCGTATTCGCCTTGTGCCAAGCCACAGGTTTTATTAACATTTTCAGTACTGACTGCCAGCTGGCTTTGTTTATCAGTTAAAAGTAAAATTAAAGATATATTATCCTTTGCTTCTATTACTTTACCAATTATAATTCCGCTATCAACAACTGCAGCAAAGCCTTCTTTAATGCCGTCTGCTAAGCCGCGATTTATTATTAAAATATTTTGCCTGGTTGCATCTTTACCGATCACATTGGCTAAAACCAGATCAAACTTTTTATCTTCCTTAAAGTTCAAGAAACTTCTTAGCTTTTCATTTTCTACCTTATAAGACTCCAGCTGGCTTTTCTCAAAAACCAACTGGTTAAGCTGATGTTTCAACTGATCATTTTCAATCTTTAAATTTTGGGCTTCCTGATAATTTACAAAGGAATATTTTAATTTAGTAAAAAAAGTATATACTTTATTTTGTCCCGAGCTATAAGTATTGACAAAAACATTTTCGGCAAATCTTAAAACACCCAGATAATGGAAAAAAATAAGCAGTATAATAACTGCTATCAAGTAAAATTTTACCAGTCGATTTTTTCTTTCTACTTGCATATAATTTAGCTTGATTCTTCAGAAGTAAGAGTAACTGCGACATTTTTAAGCAAGTCCTCGTTATCAAGCAAATAACCAGTACCCCGAGCCACGGCAGTCAATGGGTCATCAGCGACATAAACTGGAATCTGTGATGCCTGAGAGATTGCCCGGTCTAAACCTTTTAATAAAGCGCCGCCCCCACTTAAAATAATACCTCGCTCATAAATATCAGCAACTAATTCGGGAGGGGTAATTTCCAAAGTTGCCTTAATATTATCAATTATCATTTTAATTGACTTGCTTAAAGCTTCACGTATTTGTTCATCATTAACAATAATTTCCTTGGGCAAACCAGTAATTAAATCACGACCGCGCATTTGTGCTTCCAGAGTCTGTTTCAATTCAGCAGCTGAACCGATTTTAATTTTAATTTCTTCAGCAACTTTTTCACCCAATAACAAATTGAATTTATTTCTGGCATATTGAACAATATTTTTGTTCATCTCGTCTCCGGCTATTTTAATAGCTCTAAAAGTAACTATTCCTCCCAAAGAAATTACTGCGATTTCCGTTGTTCCTCCTCCGATATCAATAATCATATTACCGACCGGGTCAGAAATAGGTAAACGGCAACCAATTGCCGCTGCCATAGGTTCTTCAACTAAATATACTTTTCGGGCTCCGGCTGATAAAGCTGCGTCTTCAACTGCTTTCTTTTCTACCTCTGTAACGTCCAGAGGAATACCGATGACTACTCTTGGCCTGGCTAGCCAGCCAAATTTGCCCTGGGTTATCTTATCAATAAAGTATTTAAGCATTTTTTCAGTTACTTCAAAATCAGAAATTACTCCGTCAACCAAAGGCCTAATGGCTGAAATATAGCTGGGAGTTTTGCCCACCATCTTTCTGGCTTCATCACCGACAGCTAAAATTTGCCCATTTTTTTGGTTAATAGCCACAACCGAAGGCTCATTGATAATAATGCCCTTATCTTTAACGTAAACCAAGGTATTTGCAGTACCCAGATCAATCCCCACATCTTTAGAAAATTTTCCTAAAATTCGGTCAAAAATCATAATATTGCTAAGCTACTAATTTTCACCCCCTTTTTACTCTGCTTTTCCTCTTTAGCCATCTTACTTACCCAAATTATAATTTATTGTTTAATAAGCTTATTTATATAGTCTTCTAATTTATTAATCTTAACGAGTTCAACCTTGTCTGAATTGCGTAATTTTACTTCCACAGAATCTTTTTCCTGAGTCTTTGCGCTGATAACCAATCTGATTGGCAAACCCAATAAATCACTATCATTAAGCTTTACCCCGGCTGATTCTTTACGATCATCAAATAAAACCTCGAATCCGTCCTTAGTTAGGCTAGTATATACAATTTCAGCCTGTTTTGCAAGCTCTGGAGCTTCACCCAAGGTCACTAAATGAAGCTGAAACGGGGCCACGCTCATAGGCCAGATTATGCCCTTATCATCATGATGAACTTCAATCACAGTACCCATTAACCTGCCTAAACCAATGCCATATGTACCCATGATTACTGGCTTCTCTACCCCTTCTTTGTCTGTATATTTTAAGTTAAAAGGTCCTGAATATTTAGTTAGCAACTTGAAAATATTACCGACTTCAATGGCCTTTTCTTCTTTAAAATCTTTAGCTCCGCAATCTGGGCAAATTTCAGTTTCATCCTTGATTTCACGATTAATAGCCAAACCGCATTTTTCGCAAACATAAATAATATCCTCGCCCGCCAAAGTAATGGTCTGAAATTCATGAGAATATTTGGAAAAGCTTCCGCCGGAAGCAAAAGTCAAATGAGTTTTTTCACCTAAACCGCAGCGTTTAAAAATATTAAAATACGCCTGCTTGGCCTTTTCATAATATTCTTCCAGATCTTTTTCATCCGCATGAAAAGAATAAAAATCTTTCATTAAAAATTCCCGTCCGCGCAAAATGCCTGACTTGGAACGCAATTCCATCCGAAATTTTGTCTGAAACTGATAAATATAAACCGGTAAATCTTTGTAGGAAGAAATAAATTTCTTTGCCAATGGCACGACAATTTCCTCATGAGTAGGACCTAATGCCATTTCATGGCCCTGGCTATCAGTAATCTTATATAAATCATCCATACTTGACCAACGACCGGTAGTTTCCCAATTTTCTTTGGGTTGTAAGGCTGGCATGACTATTTCCTGGCCGCCAATGGCATTCATTTCCTCGCGGATTATATTTTCAATTTTATTAATAACCCTCATACCTAAGGGCAAAAGAGTATAAACTCCGGCCATTAATTTATCAATGTAAGCTCCTTTAATCAAAAGCTGGGCATTAATGCTTTTTTCTTCAGCCGCAATATTTTTTTGAGTTTTAGTAAAGAGAAATGATTGCTTCATATTTTTAAATTAGGTTTAGCCTTATAACTTAAGAAAAATAATTCCAGCAGAGCAAAAGCAATTATCGGAATAATAACATACTTCCATTCCAGCATCTTTATTTTATTCAAATACAGTAAAATACAAATCAACAAAGAAAACCAAATCCCCTGTCGAAATGAAGTAATAACCTTTTTAAACATCAATTTTTCGCTGGTAAAGATCAGCCTGCTTAATAAGCCTACTAAAGAAAAAGTCCCGGTCAAAGCGAGCGCCAGGCTTATGTAAAAAAGTGCCAAGGCCACTGATCCGCTCTCAGAGGGATTAAAAAAGTAAATAACCGCCAAAAGCGCTAAATAGCAGGAAAAAGTAGCTACTAAAATCAAAATAATATATGCACGTAATGTCATATTTTAAATAGATATTATCTTAATAATTAAATCTTAGCACAACAATTATCTTCTGACAAATACCAAATCTT
Organism: Candidatus Parcubacteria bacterium; assembly: GCA_026395685.1. Classification (GTDB taxonomy): domain Bacteria; phylum Patescibacteriota; class Patescibacteriia; order CAIXNZ01; family CAIXNZ01; genus JAPLYC01. The sequence goes on along the minus strand of JAPLYG010000012.1, from coordinate 58,310 downwards.
GTCTAACTTTAGATAAATTTTATACCCATAATCGTCTGCGGACCAAATTTTTCGTTTACGTCAGCCAATAATTCAGCTTTGCGTAAAATAATCTCCTGTTTAATAACCGAGCTGACGCAGGCAATATATATATCCTTATTTTTTAAGTAAACAGGTTTCAATCTACGGCTAATATTATCACCGAGTTTCTTTTTGATTAGTTGCGCAAAAAATTCAATTATCATTGCCTGATCAACCTGCCTGCCGATTGCAGATTGTCTGATGCGCCTGCTCAAAAGATTTTTTATATGGTCCATATTTATTTAGAATTTTTTACTGCTTCTGCTTGGGCTAGCAGACTGTTAATTGCTTGAGCAAGCGCAATATCATCAGCCTTTAATTTGTTTATTTCCCTTTGCAGGTTAAAAAAATTAAAAATTAAAAAAAGATTAGCGGCAATTAAAATACCTAAAGTAAAGGCTGTAATAACCTGCAGCCAGCTTATTTTTTGTTCTTGTTTTTTAAAAATTTTCATAAGTTATTGTTATAGTTAAAATTTATTTTTAGTCTTATCAAGGCGCAATTGCTGCCGTTTCCCAGGTATCAGTAGCTGTACAAATATAAAGATAATCATTATCCCAAGTAAAATCCCCTACCGTGCAAGAAGAACCGGGCGTTGAGCCGCCGCTAACTTTGATTACGCTTGGCTGGTCGCTTTGGATAGTGCCTGTGGCTGTAATATTTCCAGTTACTTCCAGCATTTCGGTGGGCGTTGTCGTTGAACCAATAGCGGTCATGCCTTCAAAAATATTTGTATCGCTGCTGCTTGCCTGATGAATACCGTCGCTAAAGACTAATCTGCTGTTAGTACTGTCCCACTTTATATTGCCATATTCTAAAGAACTACCGCCCCCACTAATCGAGGTAGTGCCGAAATATATTAAATTGTATATATTATTCCCACCTGAATCATAGGAATTATCATTCCATAAAGCAACCGGATAACCAGTTGTATTAGCTTCATGATTCATGGCAAAAATTCCGGCATCCCCAATTTTGGATTGATTTATGGAGACAAGCGGTGCTGTCGCATTAGACAAGTTTCTTCCCAAAAGGAGCAGAATATCAGGTGCATTAAAAACACGGGCGTAAGAATCATAAATATTAAATTGTGGAAGCGCTTCTGATTGTCCATCATCATAAAGATGATAAATAATTACGCCATCCAATATTCCGTTAAAATAATTTCCTGTTGAATCTTTACCGATGAATAAAGGAGCACTATTGCTCAAGCTATAGCTGTCTAATGAGGAAATATCAGTTGTTACTTGTGACCAGGCATTGATATACATTACCGCATTGCCACTGCGGTCAAAACTTATCAAGACATGATTCCAAGACCCACTAGACATGTTATTTGGTCCATTAGCTACCGCTGTAACAGTATTAGTGCCATCGCCAAGAAAAAATATTATGCTATCTTTTGCGGGGCCAAAAGAGACCTCATATCCTGTGTCACCCGAACGCTTAGAAATTATTTTTTTGCCGGCATTTGAAACGCCGTTGCCTTTAAACCAAAATTCAATGGCAAAATCATAAACATCAATATTTAAGTCATAATTATCTTCCATTTCCAAATAATCATCTATCCCGTCAAAACTTAAAGCAGAGCCATTATAGCCTTTGTTTACCCAGGAAGAACCATGAAGAGTAGCTACTTGACTATTTGAAACGCTGGTAGTTGTAGAGCCATAACCTTCAGAAAATGGTAAAGATAATTTCTTGGGTCCTGTATATTGAAAATAACATGGATCAAATTTATTGCCAAAAGTTTCCCCGAATGATTTATCCAATAAGTTTGCCAAACTAGTACTGATTACACCGTCGTTTAAAGTATTATCAATATATAATCCTGAAAAGCCATTTTTAGCATGATTTAAAATTTCATCATCAGTCAAGACATCATTATAAATGGCCACGCTGTCCATACTGCCATTTAATGACGTACTGGCTATATTCCCATAACCCAAAAATAACGATGTTGGGGTCGTTAAAGTCGAATAAGCCGCATTATAAACAGCCGTACCATCAACAAATACTTTATAAGCGCCTGCTGACCAAGTTAAAGCCAAATGATGCCAATTATTATCGACAAAATCATAAGTTGTATCTACTGCAGTGGCATCACCGACCTTAACATATAAATTGACGGCATCCTGTTTCCAAAAAGCCAGCTGAACACCGCCGGTATCACTCATGTAAACAAAATAATTTGTTTCCGAAGTGGAGATATTATTTAATTTACTCCAAAGTTCTATAGTACCGGTCGTTGTATTAATACCGGGATCATTAAAGCTGATGTAACTTCCATCCGCATTCAAAGCATAGCCATAGCCCACTAATCCATTATTGATAAAAGTAGTATCTCCCCCATTATTACCGTCAGTATTGCCGGTTATATCATCCAAATTCAATATGCCTGAATTTGGCATGCTAAAATCATAGGCTAATATTCTATTGGCATCTGTAAAATGCGTATAGTCGCGGTCATTTTTTTCATTTTCAGCTGCTGATTTATTATCCGGCACAAAGATTTTTCTATCAAAAACAATCTGCTGGAAATTGGGATCATAATATAAATTTGCAGAATCAAAAACACCATTGGCTAAACCATCCAAAGAAAGATAATAGGTACTAAGCTTATAATTATTTTTATTAACTTTATTCTGGACCCCATTATATAAATTTAAAATTTCATCAAATGATAATTCCCGGCTATAAATCATATAATCATCTATCTTACCCAAAGAATATGTAGTATCATAACGTCCTATAATCAAATTAGCTGACAAAGTTTCCATGGCTACATATGATCCATTTTGTTTATTTTCATCATCCACACGATCACCGTTAATATATAATTTTATGCCTGATGATTGGCCATTGCCATTATATGTAAAGACAAAATGGTTCCAGCTATTTGCCAATCCTTCCAAGGAAGATGCATTATACATTCGGCCGATATATGCATTGGCAACACTCTCGTCAAAAAGCTGTGCGCTCAATTTATAATTATCATCAATAAAAAATTTGTATTCACCGCTGGTGTTATATATGCCCTTGCTGGCAATAATGAAATCTTTCATATCCGCGCCCAAAACCCAGGCGGAAATAGTAAAGGGCGTATCAGCACTGCCAGTGCCAAAACTCAGCAAATCATTATCATCTATTTGGGCATATTCAGGATTGCCTCTAAAACCTAAGTAGCCATCGCTAATATATGAACTCACCAATTTTACAGACAAATTATTCGGGCCACTATCATGGGTATAGGCTGTATCACTAATAATCTCCGTTTCACCAAACTGCTGATATGTCACCAAAGAGCTGTCAATAACATTGGTGGTGGTTAAACTGCCGGTCATAAGCGCATTTGCGCCGCCTGATTTGGCCACAAAATCAGTAGAATCTTTACCGTCAAGTTTATCAGCGTTCATTGAATAAGGCGTGGCAGTAAACCTTTTACGCGGTGAAAATATTTCCTCAAAAGTACCGTCATCAGCATAATCAAGTTCAACCTGTAAATAATAGCTGTCCTGATCAAAAGTCACACCTGTAATTACCTTACCCCCGCCATAATCAACTGTTTCAGCGCAATCACCTGCCCAGCTTTCGCATAATGAATTTAATTCCACGGTAAAAACTCCATCGCTGACAGAAACCTTCAAAGCACCTGGCTGTTCAACGTGAACATCCCCATCCCAAATTTCAGTCCAAAGTAAATTACCGTTGGTTAATGAATCATAAATTTTAAACTGCAGGCTATAATCACCATCCGGAGGCGGAACGCCATCAGCATTGACTAATTTACCCTGATAAGTCATGGTATCGCGAATACCATCGCCTGCAATGATATAATCTTTATAATTAGAATACCAAAATATAATTATAACAGCAGTAATCACCCCAATAGCCAAAATAATACCAAAAATAGCCCAAGGATTTTTCATCTGGACTAATACTCCCTTGATTTTCTGCCAAAACGAAACTTTTACTATAATTGTCTTAGAATTAGCCTTTTTCATCTAATTTTATTATACCACTTTTTTAAATATTTTTGTAGCGATTTTGACCTGATTTTGCCTTATATTGTGAATAACTTTTATTATTTTTTACTAACCTAAAAGACCCTGCATTTAACAGAGTCTTTTTATCATTATGTAAGCAATATAGTTAAAAATTTCCCACGGCTGTAATCACAGTAGTCGTACTATATGTTCCAGCCGGAGTATCACCGGCAATGGCTGCCATATGGCCTAAAACAATAGTATCATCCGCAGGTTCAGTGCTTTTGGCAAAGCTTTGATCAGTTTCGGTAATACCACTAGCATTGACTCCGGAGCGATTACCATTCGTTATAATAGCATAAAGATCACCCGTATTTCTAAAAGTATCACCGTCTACATCATTTATAAACTGAATGGCTACGCCGCCACCTGCAAAATCAGTTGCCACACCATAAATAGCATCCGCTGGATTTGCGCTCATTGAAGCTGTTCCTGTCGCATCTGCCAAAACATCACTGCCGGAAGAAAAATCTCCGCTATCACGAATATAGGCAATATAACCGGAAGTTGCATTTGTAGATATGCTAGCAGTATATCCGCACAAATTAATCGCAGCGCTTGTTAAAGATCTTGCAGCTGGACTTAAATTACAGGTATTTGCGGTAGCAACATCACCATTAGCATCAGTCCAATTGGCCAAAGTCAGGGTTAATGTCGGATCAACTGAACCGCTAATATTGACTATATAATCACCAAAAAAAGCTGCTGCTGAAGCTGTACCTTCTAAAGTATCAGCCGCTCCTCCTACCCCACCCCAGGCATTATCACTGCCCAAATCATAAGTTTCAGCTATAATGATGTACGTACCAGCACTCGGCGTAGTTATGGCGTCAGTAATCGTAACTGTAACCTGTTCTGACTTGCGATCACCAGCGCCGGCCGTATCATCAAGAATTATCCTGACATTTTGCCCGCTTTTGTCTATACCGTCTGTTTCAACTGTAAGATCAGTTGTTGTATGCATCTGACTTATCGCAACTGAACTGTCATCAATAGTGCCTAAAGCAAAATCTGACTGGAAATTAATTAAAACTCCATCACTATTATTTAATTCATTTTGAGGAGAAAATATTACTTTTGCAGTGTTTACAGGTGTACTAACTGCTACTACATTGTTGCCATCTGCATCCAAAAACTGCGTCGCAATTGAAGTGCTGCGAAAGTCACTTGCCTGGCTGGAAAAAAGCGTGCTCACCTCATTAGCAGTTAATTCTCCGGAATAAATTCTCAAATCATCAATATTTCCATCTGACGCAGAACCAATTTTCAGAATTCCATTTCCATTTGCCATTTTATCATAATTACTTCCGCTGCTAAATGCATCTACCACAGAACCATTGACATATAAATTAAGTACGGCACTTGCTCCTCCTCCGTCATAAGTAGCTGTTAAAAGCATCCAGTGTTCACTCAAGTAGTCCATTGTGTAATCATTCCCCAAAGCATATTGAATACTTATATAATTACCAGGAGTATGACTATCATCATAAAGTAGAAGCTCCACATTACCCAAATAATTATAAGAAAATTGATATTCTAAATTTGAATCATCAATATTTCCTTTCTTGAGAAAAGACAAGCTGCCTGCCGGATCCAGCTTTGCCCAAGTGGAAACTGAAAATGCCTGGTCAACTCCTCCGGATACAAAACTCAAGCTGTCATCATCAGGGACTGAAACATAATCAGCAGTTGAACTAACAACATCTAAATAATTATTTGCTACACTAGCACTGCCCTCCAATGTCCCGTTATTTGTACCTGCTGAATCTGCCGTACTGCCATTAAACTCCCAGTGAGAAATGAGACTGGCAGCTTGTGCCTGCTTTGGGACAGAACCCAAAAATGAACTTAGCAAAACTAAAACTACGAACAGCGCCAAAAATTTTTGTTTATTTTTTATCATAAAATAAAAAAAATGAATAAAATATCTGAATTAATTATTTAATAATTTGGCAATAATGTAAAAATAAACGCTTGACTGTAATGACCTGCCTTGGTAGTATGTGAAATCGCTAATTTAAGTGTAATTATAGAGGTTGTGGATAACTCCCCCTGTATATAATTATACACTGAATTTGTATAAATTAAAAGTGAATCTGTGGATGAAACTGGGGTTTCATCGTCAGTAAAATCGCCTGCTTCATTTATACCTGTTCCGGATTGTAAAGCCAGTCCAAATGCCTCATTGCCGGCAGTAATTTCCTGGTCTTCAATAACTTTGGCGATTGTACCGTTAATATTGCGCAAATCTCCGTCGGAACGTAACCATACCTGAAAACCAGAAGAAACATTAGTTTCTGCTGCCAACCTGAAGCTGCATTCACTGACAGAACTGATTGATGGATTATTAAAACTGCAACCGCTAAAATTTTCCGAATCTTCAGAATTCCTGATGCTAAATGACATTGCCGGCTCAATAGAAGCATTTAATCCGACGCCGTCAGTACTTAAAATCTGTACTGAGATTGTCCCCATATCGCCGAAATTGCCAGCTAAACTGATTTTATATATTCCCCCCAGATCAGGATTAATCATCTGCATGGTGCCTAGCAACTGATGATTGGCATTTAAGCCGATTAAAATGGTTATGACTGATGACGCAGAAATAGAATCAGTGTCATTTTGAATAAAAATAATAGTCTGGCCCGAAACAGAAATACCAATATTACTGCCGACGCCGTTTCCGGGAGTTTCACCCAAATTCTTATTTTCACCGTCATCCTTAAAATCTATGTCAGTATAATCAATATCACTCAAATCAAAACCGGATTCAAAATACAGCTCCAGAGTTTTTCCCGCGGAAAAATCAGATGAAATGGTAAAATTAAGCGTATGATTTGAGCTAGTGGAGATTGCCAGCCTGCTTAACTGGTCACTAAAATTACTGACCAGACCTGCATTTGCCTGATGGAAAAGAAAAGCTGACAATAAAATACATACGAGAATGATTATATTATGTTGATGTTTTTTTTTCATATTTTATCTTGCCTGTCTTATTCCGCTTATTAACTTCGCTAAATTTTACAATCCATGAGCATGTTTATAATGCTTTTGCTGTTTGAAAATAAATCTATCTATAATGCTCAATATAATCCAAATCAGAACCGCCATAATCAAAAGCAAGCCCCAGAGCAGCAATTTGCTTGCTGTTTGGTCATAGGCAGTCTGCCTTGTTTCTATATTCATTCCTGAATCTGTTACAGTCTCCTGGCTTAAACCCAGTGCTTTTTCAAAAAAATATAAATATTTATTTTCCTTAAAAATTGGTCTATTTTCTGGTGTTTGCACATCCAGCTGTCTTACATTTTTATTTAAATCAGTTTCCGGCACGATGCCCACGACACCAACCCCATTTTGCTGACCATAGCCAAAAGAAAGCATAAAAAAATTCAAAAAAACAGCCACTATTATAATGTTAATTATTTTTTTCATTGCTTTACTTTTATAATGAAACTAATAGCTTATTACTTAAAGAGGGACCATGATTCCACACAGTCCCTCTTTGTAAATGTTCTTATTCAATTACAATAAAATTTCAAATTGCACTTTATTTCTTAGCTTTCTTTTCTTGTTTTTTGCCGTATTTAGTAATCAACCAGGCATTATATCTCTTGACTAATAAGTAAATTATAATAACAACGATGATGATCAGTACCAAATTGACTAAGATTACATGCCAAGGAATGACCAAGAAACTTACAGATGCCTGCAAAGGTTTACCTGCAGTGCCATAAGAAAGCATTAAATCAGCGGTATATTTGCCAAAAGCATAATTTTCCTTTTCTTCCCGATATTTTCCCCAGAATGTCGTAGCCCCGACTGCATTTGGATTTTTCACCCAGCTTGCTTCATACTTTCTGATTGAATCCGGCAAAACGTTTCCGCTTTCTTCATTGACTATCACATTGCCGGCGACTGAACCGAACATATTCTTAATAACGATTGATCCTACTGGCTTCACGTGAACATTACCTATGTTTTTTACTCTGATTCCAAAAGTTACCGGTAAGGAAGAATATGATTTAGCAGCTGTAAACTCTGATAATTCAGCTGATTCTTTCACTTCGCCTGCAATTTTGACGAGCACCAAAGTGCCGATTCTGCTGGCAATAGATACTTGAGAAGTATTAGCTTTTGCATCTGGCGGAAAAGTGCTTAAAAATATAGCTGCATAATGACCACCCGGACCGGCAAATTCAGGAACAACAATAGTAAAAGGCACTTCTACTGTCTGACCGCCTGGGATACTAATACTGTCATACTGGAACTTGATCCAGGATGCCAGGTCAACATCTTCCACTTTTCCTTCCACAAATTGCGGCGCTCCGCCTTCACCGGCGGCAATAAATTTTTGAGATGTCAAATAATAAGTAACCAAATCAGAACTTTCATTGCGAACTTTAATTGACTGTGTTATTACCTGGCCTTTAGCTGCTTCAATCTCCAAAATTGGAGGTGAAACAGTAACGGCATTACTGGCAAAAGGAATTGCTAATCCGCAAATCAGCATTACTACAGCCAGCAATAAAAATTTTTTTGTTTTCATATTACCCCTTTTAATTATTATTTTTATATTAATTATTTATTTTTAAAAATTGCCGACAATAGTGATAGTTACAGTCTGGGTATAATTGCCTGCCGGAGTAACAGCTGTAATACCAGCTGCATGACAGACTGTTGTCCTTTCATTAGAAGCCGTGCCTGTAGAAGAAGCAAATGATCTATCTACATATAAACCACCGCCATTAGTCAATGGATCTGCGGGCATCGCTGGCGTAGTAGTGTGATCTAAAAGAGTGCAACTTGTTCCCGAGTTATTATTGATTATATCAGTACCTGTATCACTTGATGATATTCCATATTCTTCGACTCCGAAATCAATATCATCTCCTTCAGCTACTTTGTCAATTTCATTAGCACCGCTCATTAATCCGCCCCCTGCCCTGATATACGCTGTATAGCCGCCGGTAGCATTGGTAGAAATCTTAGCATCATAACCGCAGGTTTCTACAAAATCTTTGGTAAGAGTTCCCAAAGCGCAGGTTGAAGTAGGAGTATCATTGCCGATCTGAGTCAAAGCCATAGATAAAGTCGGATCAACTGTACCTGTAATACCGATTTGATAACCAGCAGCAGTGCCTATAATAACACCGGCCGCACCGCTATCCTGTAAGACATCATCACCGCCACCGAAATGAGCATCCGCTCCTAAATCATAAACCTCAATGTTAACAGTGTAAGTATTTGCACTTCCCGGAGTAACTAAATCTGTTGCATCGCCGGTGATTTTTACAGTAACAGGACTAACTTTTGAGCCAGTAGTCGCCGAGTCCATTTCAATTTGTATGACACCACTTCCCCCTGAAGCAACAACAGTCTTAGTTAAACTTTCAGCATTTTGAGTTACAGTCACATCAGCAGTTTCTACCGAATCAGTAAAGCTTGTAAAAGTAACTTTAATACCGTCATCAATCTCTAAATCGGCAATAGGCGTAAATTTAACAAAAGTATATGGCACCTGGCTGCTAACTGCATATACATTATTGCCTGTTTCACTGTCTGTTGCTTTTAGCAAAACAGAAATCAACCCCAGCTGGCCGGCAGCTTGAGTTTGCATGGGAGCCAATAAGCTCATTGAAAATACAATGGCAACTATTGACCAGATACCTACAACTTTCAAGAATTTGTTCATAATTTGTATTAAGATTAATTTTAATTATCAATATATATTATTGATTTATATTTAAAAAAATTCTAGTTGTCCCCAATCTTTCTATATCTGTTTATATTATACCATAATTTAAAAAATTACTTTATCTTAGCACATAAAAACTGTGGATAACTTTACCCCGAACAAATCTCAAAACTTTTCAAAATTGATTTGCCTGATAATTAGGCTCAAAAGACCGGAATAAATTCATAAGTCAAGATTGTAGTATAAGCTCCCGCCGGCGTGTCATCGGCAATATTTACAATTGCAGTGACGGTATAATCGGTTTGATAAGAATAGCTTTCAGCATAAGCAATAGTTTCACCGGCATGATAAGCAAACTTATTAGCCTGGTTGTAATTGACTGCTGCCTGGCCAATGCCGCCGGTAGGATTTGCGCCTGCTGAAGGAGTGCTGTTTAACATTAAATTAATACCAAATTGCTCAGTGCCTAAAGTCGGTGCCGAAGCTGTAGTGCCTATTTCCTGAATTATATAATCATTTGATTTCAAAGGATCGCCATAAATTTTAATTGTATAGCCTTCTTGGGCATTGGTAAACGCAGAAAAAGTATGGACAGCATATTTTGTTGAATTGGTTGACAGAAGACCAAAATCCAAGGTTACGGATTGTACGTTAAAGCCGACTGTAGGCTCATCCAAAATGCCAGAAAAAGCTATTTTTTGGCTAAAATTAGAGCTTTGACTTTGCGTAGCATTAAAATCAGATAAATTTGAATTGATCTTAAAACCACTAGTATTGGTTGCTCCGCCTGCAGCATCAAAAGTATCCACCCAAATCCGATAATTATCACTGGCCATGCCGGCAATGGTTTCCTTAGACAATGTTAATACAATTGCTAAAACCAAAATTTTAACGCCTGTTTTTACTCTTGGCAGCAATTTTTTTGAGCTGATTTTTTTGTTGTTTGATTTCATTTATTTTTTCTATAATTTTACCGTCATGCTTGCCTATTTTATATGCCTTGCGAAAAATTCTTTTTGTTAAATAATATTTTTTTACTTTTAATAACAAGTAAATGGCAACGGCGCCGGAAATTATCACCAAAAGCATTAATATCCACCAAGGCCACGTAGATGACCAGTGAAAAATAAACTTTTGCTGTTCTTTAGTGATGCTGAAATAAACTTTTTCCGAAGGAGGAGAGTCAGTAAAATTTAAGTTAGCAATGCCGTAAATGCTATATTTCGCCGGCGCTAATTCTTTATCCGCATAAGCGACCCAATTACCCTGATAATCAGCCAGGGTATAAATTATTGTTTGGGGCTCAGTTGAAATGAATAAAAATACTTTGGCGCTCGGCATGGCTCGGCCACGAATCACCGGAAAGTCAATTTTATCAATTATAAGCGGCTCTATTATAAATTTCGGCTGATTTAAAATATACTTTTTGGGTTCTTCCTTGATTAATTCCATTTTAGGCAAATCAATTCTGGCTTCAATCGCATTGCCGCTGTTATCCACAGCCCGCAAAGTCATAACCTTGGCATTTTGGTCCTCGCTGGTAAATGTGTATGGACTCTGAATTTTTTGCCATTTGCCGTCATCAGTCTTCATTTCAAAATAAGCTAGACCAGAATGCTTATCTATAGCGGAAAAATATAGCTTAGTGCCTTCTATACTGGGCAGAAAAAATTCCGGAGCCGTGGTGTCAATTTTTACCTGATAATGAGCAGTCGGACCATAGCCGTCTGAGTATTTTACTTTTAAATGAAAATACCAAAAGCCGTCAGCTACCTGGCTGAAAGAAAAAACCTTATCCTGAGAAAAGAAATAGCCGATAGCCGGATCAGAAAGCGGATTTTGATCTATATTAAAAACATAACCTAAGTTTTCTTCGGCAACTTCCCAGACAAATTGCGGCGTATTTTTACTATACCAAATTTCCTGGCTGGGATGCGTTGGTGAAGTAATAACCGGTAAAGTCTTATTTATAGGCTTTTTAAAATCCTGTTTTTCACACTGGGGAATGGGACAGGTTGCGCCTCCACCGCCGCCACCGCTGCTACAGGGAGGACATTGACCGCCAAAAACTGTAATACGCACTGTTTGCGTGCTTTCCTGGCTAGCGGCATTATCATCCTTGGCTTTAAAAACTAAATAATATATTCCAAAATTTTTAGGCGTCCAGCTAAAACGTGAAGAAGAAGTTATACCCGAGGTTATGGGAGTTAAAGAGGCAGTTTCTAATGGCTCCAAACTCAAAGTCACATTATCGCCATCAGGATCAGTAGCTGAAACAGTAAAAGTTAAAATTTCACCGGCATTGACTGTTTTTTCCAAGATTGGCTCGAAAACAGGGGCATGATTTTGAGCAGGAGCAGGCACATTGACGCCAATACCTACAGTCAAAACTGAAGTTTTGGCATCAACATTATTGTCAGTAGCTGTAAAAGTTACCGTATATATACCCTGCGAAGCAGGCGTCCAGGAAAAATTACCGCTGACTGCAGCAGAATCATTGATTACATTATTAAAATTTGCGCTACTAGGTATAGTCCAGCTTAAATTTATCAAATCGTTGTCTGAATCAGTGGCTGAAACTGGAAAAGTAATAGTTTCTCCCAAATTAATCTGTTTATTAGCAATGGCAGAAAAAACAGGAGCATGATTTGCCGGTGGTGGGGGTGGCGGCAAAGGCGGATTACCGATTACATTGATGGTGATATTTTGACTAGCAAAGATATTTAACCTTTCAATCTGATCCGGAGAAATCAAATGCGAACCTGTTGCCACAGAAATTGTGGACGTACCAATCTGATTTGCCTTAAAAATTAAAGTGCCAAATTTTGAATTTACATTTATTGATTCAACTAAAATAAATCCGCCGACATTTATATGATCAGTCGTATTATTTAATTCCCTGCCGGGACTTTGAGTCGGCCATGCAGTCCCCAAATTAAAATCAGAGACATTTAAAACATCGGCGCCTGTAAAATCCGAAATTAATCTTACGGTATTAATGCTTTCGCCATTTGGTTCAACCATAACATCAATATAAATATTTTCACCGACATAATAGTCAGTTTTGGCGCTGGTCAGGCGAAAAATCGCATTTCCTGCTGCCTGAGCCGGCAAATAAGGCAAAAATAACCCCAGCAATAATAAGAATAAAATAATTTTGGATAGCTTGTTCATATTATTAAATTTGAAATAAGAAGTAAGAAGCAAGAAATACGGATTGGAAAAAATTTATTAAATAATCATATCCATACTACAGATTACCAATGAATTATTACTTAATATTTTTCCTTTACCTTATTACTTATTTCCTATTACCTATTTTCTCAATACACCGAATCCCAATGTGCAGCTAGACCTGACAGATCAAAATCATCAACAATACCGTCTTCATTGAAATCAGCATAACACCAGTTGGTCTCCCAATGTCCGGCCAAGCCTGCCAGATCAAAATCATCAACCAATAAATTGCAATTTGTATCACCTACTTCGCAGCGATTTACAGTCGCAGTCAGCATACTGCTGTTTTGCCCATAATTGTCCTGTGCATATATCAAAAATAAATTTGTACCCAAGCCCAGATTTACCAGCTTATTCCATAATAAATCAGTGGGGTAATTTATATTCTGAGTACTGCCGTTTACATAAATCGCAGTCCCTGCCGGTTTAGTGCCGTCAATTGCGGTATTTGGCAAAAAAATAGGGCAAATTCTGGAATTTATAGTAGGAGCTGCGGGCAAAGACGGCCAAATTATACCGCCACTTTGCGTAGTAGCATAAACTTCATTTGAAGCAGCATAATAGCCAAGGTCATTATAAACATAGACTACAAAATAATAAGTGCGGTTAGGCGCTAAGCCATCAATGGAAAAAATCGTTTTGGTAATGTCATAGGCATCGCTTGGAGGATCTGGGGGCAGTAATATCCCGTTTAAATTTGTGACTCCGGGGCTGGTACCCATATATAATTCATATCGGTCAAATTGCGGATTTGGAATCAATAATTCTACATATTCAGTCCAATCAAGATCCAGGGAATTTGTGGTGACACTATAAGGAAAATTCAAAGTCACGGGTATGGGTAAAGTTCCAAATGGTGCGCCGCCAACACCTACCTGATCCTGGGTAACAGGTATTGCCAGACGTCCGCTGTCAATTATTATATTGGAACTGTTATAAATTACTAAAGAAATAACTTTAGAGCCGATAGTTGCCGGATTAATTATCTTATGAGTCCCGCCGACTTTAATATATATAATATCATTGGGCGCAATATCACCATTAGCTGAATTAGTAGGATGGATTAAATCAAGATGGTTGCCGGAAATGGTCAATCCCCAGTTAGTGGCTAAAGGCGCAGCAGATACTGTTTCAGTAATTTCCAAGCCTGAAATTGGGCCGTGAGACAAACTAATATCGGAAAAAATTATTGAGCTTAAATCAAAACCGCCGTCAAAACTGATTCTGATATAATCTCCTGCTTCGCCCAAACCGCTTGGCGTAGTAAAAGTAATCGCGTGGTCAGAAGGCGTCAAGGGCGCATGTCTGGTGACTCTATCGCTTAAACTAAACAAGCTAGCAGCTCTGACAATATAACAATTGCCCAATAAAAATAAAACCATCAGGATTAAAATATTCAGAAAAAATTTATTTTTTTTAAGGCACCTATTCATTTTTCGTATTCGTTTTAGATATAATTATCTATATTTTTTTCTTAATCTTCTAATAATTACTGACAAGAGTAATAACGACTATCTGAGAATAAACGCCAGCTGGGGTTGAGCCGGAAATCGAAGCTATGTGGCAGACAGTTATTTCTTCATCAGCTACCGCTAAAACTTCTTTAGCAAATGACTGATCGCTGGCAGTAAGGCTAGTAGCATTGACCGGACTGGTGGTGTCATCTAAAGCAGTACAATCAGTTACCTGTTTATTTATCTGCAAAGAAGCATAATCAGCATCGCTGGTGGCAACTCCATACTCCTGTGACCCAACAGTCACAAAACCGTCACTAACTGGCGTTAATTCATTCGAACCGCTTTTGAAACCATCAACAGACCGAAGATAAGCAACATAACCTCCGGTTGCATTAGTATTTACTGTTATGGAATAATTGCATGTTTTTATGGCAGTACTGGAAAAAGATTCCAAATCACACGTCTGGGCAGATAAGTTAAAAGACATTTCCGGATCAACAGTGGCTGAGATGGTGATATCGCCTGAAGTTTCCGCTGTTTTACCGTCCACATCAATATACAAATAATCAAGAGAGGGTGTCGCTGCCTGGCTATTTGAAGTCAAGTTTGCTTTCCAGCGTAAATCCGTGCCAGTATTGGTAAAATCGTGACTGACACCGGGAGTAACTGCCTCCCAATGGCTGCCAGCATCGGCACTCAAATAATAAGTAATAGCAGTATTGCTAGGCTCTGTTTCGCTGACAGTTAATTTGGCCGAGGTAATTGTTGAATTATTATGAGCTGTAGCAATTGTTGAAGATACTAAATCCTGATTAGTATTATCGTAAACATTATTATTAAACATTGAAAAAGGCAAGGTTTGGGATATATTCTGTCCCAGTACTAAAATATTTTTTGTTTCAGAATCAAAAAATATTACCGGATACCAAATCTGCGAATTACTATCAGGAAAAACAGTATCCTGATCATTTGAAGTTTTATCAGCTCCCTTAATATCATTGCCTGTATAACGGGAAACATATCCGGGATAAGGCGAGGGAGTCCCGGTGCTATTTACAAACAGAAAAATCGGATATCCATTTTCATCTACCGTATATGGCCGGTCAAATGTTGAAGTATCATTTGTATAATAGGCATTTAATAATTGGCCGTTTGTTACATTACTCGCCGCTTCCCAACCGGTTGTAACTCCGTCGGATTTTTTCCAGGCGCCACTTTTCCATTGGGTAAAATATATTTCCGCTTCAGTAGTTGTTGTGGGATATGAAACTTCCCATAGCATCAGATTATCATCACGATCAATGCCTATATCAATTAATATATTATAGGTAAAATTGGCCAGAGACAAAACTCCGCCAGTAATTCCGTCAGGATATTTCCAGGCGCCATCTAGCCTTTGGGCAATTTTAATTGAGGATGTACCTGTCGTACATGCTACATACGGAATATTTGATGAATTTATTGCAATACTAGGCCTAGCACAAGTAGCTTGTAAGAGAGTGATATCTGCTAATCCTCCCGGCACTGAAGCAAAATGAGTCCCGTCTAAATTTTCCCAATTTGCGCCATCCCATTTCCAGGCATAAGAGCTATACGATATATTCATAATCTGGGCAGCAAAATAAATATTACTGCCGACATAATCAAAATCCGGATTAAAATCAGTATATCCAGTCCCACTGCGTACAACTATGGTTTCCTTACCAGAAGTTGTCCGATCAGCATGTTTCCAGACGCCATTATCCAGCCGGGTATATTTAATAGTTGTTATAATCGGACTTGTCCCTGTTTTTTCATACCACACAATACTGGGCTCGCCATACTGATCTGCTTTAAAGGAAAAAGATTTATATTCTGTAATTGCTGCGGCATCTGAAATCATTTCAAAGCTTTGGGTTTGACCGTCTGATGCTGTCCACCCGACACCCGGGCTATATTGAGCATAATATAATTTTTTCGGTGTTTCATTTGCAATTATGGCCACTGCTGGGTAACCGTCAGATTTTTTAATTACTGACAATTTAAGAGCTGATATTGTGCCAAGTGTATCCGGATAGATATCCGTGCCCTCAATATTTGTCCAGCATGCAGTGATCCCTTCCCCACAGACAGACTCTCCCGCATCATTCCATTTAATTGAATAAAGGATATTATTTGACGTATATATTACTATCGCTTTATTATCAGGTCCGGAAATAACATTATAATGTCCGATCACTGCAGTTTGAATTATTTCATACGAACCCTCATCGTCAGTATTGTCTGCCTTGCGCCAATCGCCGTTTATTAAATGGGCGCTTGAAGTATCCCATTCCCAGTCAGCTGTCGTATTGGCAGCGTCTTTGTAAACAGTATCTTCAAAAATTTCTACAAAGGTAGCGGCGTAAAGATTTAAAGCATAAAAAAACTGACCAAAAATAAAACTAATCAGTATTATACCAACCCCAAAAATATGCCAAATCTTACTATTGCTGATTTTGGTAAAAATCACAGACTTGGATTTAAATATTTAATTATTACTATTGTTTATATTATACCATAAAAAATAGTTGCTGTAATTAAAAAATCGCCCAGCATGTGGACGACTAGATATCGAAAAATTAGCAGTTTGCAATTATTTGATACTAAACTCGCAAATACCCTTAAAATCGCAAAATTTACACTTATTAAATTCAGGCTGAGCTTCAAACTTACTGATCTTGATCTCAGAAATCGTATTGCTAAATTCAGTTTCAACCTTAGCCAATTCCTTGTCCGTACCTAAAAATGACAATTGAGAATTATTGTCAATGTAATAAAAAGTTAATTTTGAAACCTTGCGACCACCGGTAATTTCCGGCAAGTTCTGACAGGCTAACTGGTATAAAAGCAACTGAGTCTTTTCTTCCGGAGTTAATTTTTCCTTGGGATTGCCAGTTTTATAATCAATCAATTCCACAGTCTGATCAGGCAGTAAATCCAAGCGATCTATAAAACCGCGAATCGTATATTCCTGAGCCAGTTTGATATTAAAACCCTTTTCCAAAGCCATAGTCTGTATATCCTGGTCTTTATTTTGATCGTAAAATAATTTGATGAATCCCCTGCCCTTTTGGTAGTATTTTTCTTTATCTTCTTTGGTGTTGTACCATTCATCCAGCCAGGATTCTTCAAAAATCTTTTTAAATTCCTCCAGACTGACCAAATTACCGATTTTCTTGGAATTAATTACTTTTTTATCGCCAAATAAATCTGACTGACTGGCATTGGCTCTTTCATTGGCTAAAACGAAAAACCTCTGCAAAGCCGAGTGCATACTCTTGCCATAGGAAAAGACTCCTTTGCCCAAGACAGGAATTTTATAAATAAACGACAACTTGTACTGGAAAGGACATTTTGAAAAAGCTGCAATCTGGGAAAAAGAAAATTGTGTGGGTAAATCAAACCTAGTCTTTGTTTTTCTCAATTCAACCATATTTGCCTCAACGTGTTTTTCTTGATCCACCGAAGCTTTAGCGTAGGTGGTAGCGGAGGTGGAAAAGCCTTTATTAGTTTCCTCGAGTTCTGTTAAAAACCTTGATAATTTTTTGGCTCTGGCACCGCCGTAATCATCAGCTGAAGTAAAATATAGTCCCTGTTTGGCGCGCGTCATTGCCACGTAAAATAAACGTCGTTCTTCCTGAATATGAAAATCTCCTTCGGGCAAAATATCCTTAACCAAAGCTTCAGGCATTTCAATCGGCTCTCCTCTTTTATTAGTCGGGAAACGCTGTTCGACCATATTGGGAATAAAAACATATTCAAATTCCAAACCTTTGGCGGCATGAACTGTCATGATTTTAATTACATCCGGGCCCATCTCAACGTCAAATTTTAATGAGCCTTCTTCGCCTGATTCCAACTCCAGCTCCATTTCAGCCATAAAATTCTGCAAAGACGGGTCTGTTGCGCTTTCTTCAAACTTTTTAATGCGCTTATAAAACTGGTTAAGATAATCCGCATTTTGTTTGGCAATTTCTTCGTCTGCCTGAATAATTTTTTCCAAATATTTGGAATCCTGCATAAAAGCAATCATTACTTCACCAACGGTTTTTTCCCGGGTAATTGCCGTATGTTTTTCTACTAAAGATAAAAAGAAATTTATCTGGGAAATAGTCTCGGGACTTAACCCAAATATAGTGGAGGCAATTTTCAAAGATTCATATAAAGAAAAATTCTTTTTATTGGAAAAATGGCAAAGTATGGTAAGTTCTTCGTCTGTAATATTTACAATCGGCGAGCGGAGCAAACGAAAAATTGCTGGGCTTTCATGATAATTATCCAGCAGTTTAAAATAATTCAAAATATCCATAATAATTGCCTTGCCATAGAGTCCGCGCATAGCCACAAACTGGTATGGCACATCAGTTTTACGCAAAAAATTGATAAAGCTGGTAGCGCTGTCATTGGCGCGCACTAAAATCGCAAAGTCCTGCCAAGACAATTCTTTGCCAGAGGCGGATCCTGCTGCGCGGGACTGTTTTTTTATGTCTAAAATTTTTTGAATTACTCCCCTGACCTCATCATCAATGGTTTTAAAATGCAGATGTTCAATATTAGCCTGGCAATCCTTATTTGCTTTTAATTTTTTCTTTATTTTATAACTCTTTTGAGCCTCTAGGCGATTAGGGTTATTTAACTGGATAAAATTATATGATAAATCCAAGATTTCCTGGCAGGAACGATAATTTTCAGTCAGCACTATATTTGCCGCCTCAGGATAATCATTTTTAAAATTTAAAATATTAGAAACCGAAGCTCCGCGAAATTTATAGATTGACTGATCATCATCAGCCACCACAGTCAAATTCTTCCTTTCCCCTGCCAAAAGTTTAACTAAGTTGTATTGGGCGAAATTGGTATCCTGAAATTCATCAACTAAAATATATGAAAACTGTTCCTGATATTTTTTCAAAATATTCTTGCGATCCTTGAATAATTTCAAAGTGTAATTAATCAGATCGCCAAAATCCAAAGCATTATTATCCAAAAGAAGCTGTTGATAAACATGATAAGCATTGGAAATCTCTTTCAGCCTTTTGACTTCGTCCATGACGCCTTCGTCGCCCTGTTTGCTATCCAGATCAAGTTCCTGTTTTTCCGCATACTCCAAATATTGACCCGGATAAATTTCTTCATCCTTACAGCGGGAAAAATGCGACAGCATGGCATGAATGAATTTAGTCGGATTGCCCAAAGGCTTATAATAATCCAAATTAAATTTTTCTAAATTCTGACGAACCAAAAGCCAGGCTGCGGTCTGATCCAGCAATTTAAAATCATTGGGAATACCAATATCCAAAGCATGATGTTCCAAAATTTTCTGGCAAAAAGAATGAAACGTAGATATCCACAGGTCAACATAGCCAATAGGCATAAGATTACCTACGCGCTCCTGCATTTCCCCGGCTGCTTTTTCCGTAAAAGTTAAGGCTAAAATGGCATCGGTTTTAACATCTTGATCCAAAATCAAATGAGCTATTCTTTGAGTGATAACCATTGTCTTGCCCGTGCCTGCGCCAGCCACGATCAAAAGCGGCCCCTTACCAAAAGTAATGGCTTTTTGCTGCTGCGTATTGAATTTAGACTTTGTTTCAGACATATTTATGCTTTCATTTTACCCTAAATATATTTTTTTCGCCAGACTTGACAAAATCACAAATTAGTAGTAATTTTTTAATTGTAAAAGACCAAGATTTTATTGTTGGTCTAGACCCGGCAAAAAAGCTGAGCTGAGATTTACCGATTTGAGATGAGCCAAAAAAGGAGGGCAAAAATGGCAAATCTTGAAATTGAAAGTTATATGTGCCAAGGTTGCGGCACAGCTACGAAGATTCTGGTAAAACTGGACCAAGATACCCTGACTGATGATCAGAAAAAAGTTCTAAAAAACCATAGAGTTTTGATCGTCAAGATCGGTGAAGTATTCAAATGCTCCGGATGTGGGACTCCCGTCACTGTCACGGAAAAATAAAAATAAGCCGCCCCGAGCTGAGGGCGGCCTTTTTTTATTTCAATCACATGAATAATTAACGATAAATTTTTATCTTTTCCAAAACTTCGGCTTTGAGATCTTTAAATCCGCTTTTTTGAAACTTATTAAGATAAATCTTGGCCAAACTTTTCTTCATAGGACTTCCGACTAATTCTAAAAAGCCCTGACCGCTGATTTTTTTATTATTCAACTCTCCCTGAACATCCATACAGCCTTCCCAATAATTTATATTGCCAAAAATCATTTCTTGCGCCTTATTATAGGGCTTTACGGTTAATTTCAGATTCCAATCAGGCAAAAATATCTCGTAGCCCAGCTTATATACAGCGCCTGTTTCTTTACTTGAATATTGCGGGGATAACTCCTTAAAAAATAAATTGCTTGTCGTCCTAGCTCTATTATTTTTATCCATCATAGAGGCATGACTGGTCTTTTTTTCATCGCCATAAACTACAGCCATAATATCCCAGCCATTATTTAACTGCAAAGAAAACCAGGTCCATTTATCGTCTTTGGTCAGTGGAGTCTGAGCCCATTGGTGATCCATCCAGCTTAGGCCCGTAACTGAAAGCCATTTATTTTTAATTTTAATTAATCCGCTAGTATGCAAATGCGTAAGCGAATAATAATAAGTAGTCTTTACTCCCAAATCAATAAATCCTTTACCATCTATCAATAACGGTTTTTTCGCGGTTTTTAAATTCAAATCGACAAAATCATTAACAATATGAAAATTAAATAGTTTTTCCTCCTCAATCAGACACGAATTGTCATATGAAGCCCAAAGTAATGGCTTGGAAAAACTATTATGATCTAAAAGGCACAAAGGATTAACCTTTTCCCAGAATTTATGATTATTATTATCACTGAGTAAATAATGAGAAAAAAATAAAGTTTTGACCGGTATATTTTGTAAAAAAGGAATTTTTACCAGTTTGGGCTTGGTGGCAAACAAAGTGTTCATGTAGGAAAATGACTGACCGTCTTTTGTTTTTAGATTACCGTTAAAATACCACCATTCAATGATGTGGTCGTGTTTTTGTTCATCTTGAGGAAATTTCAACGGTTTAAATTTTTCTTTATATGGCATAGAGAACTAGTTTAAAGTTCAAAATTAAAAATGCAAAGTTACTGTGTAAAATTTAAAGTTTAGGAAGAATATTAAATAAAATCTTCCTAAATTTTAAATTATTAACTGCAACTTTAAACTTTGCACTATAAATTTTTAACTATACCAAGTATATCATTTCTCTAAATCACCGGCCAATTGTCCGCAGGCGCCTTTGACTTCCCTGCCCAAGCGCAAACGGATAGTAGTTTTAATTCCGTTTCTGGTTAAAATTTTCTGAAATGTTTTAATCGCAAGAGGGGAAGAAGGCAAAAAACCCTTAGTCGGGTTATATTGGATCAAATTGATAATATAAAGATGCTTGGGTAAATTTTTAAGCAAAGCAACCAATTCCATTGCCTGTTCCTTTGAATCATTGAAGCGTTCAAACATAATATATTCAAACATAATCTGACGCTTGGTCTTTTTCAGATAATCGCCGACTGCATCCAGTAAATTATTTAAACCATACGTTCTATTAGCCGGTATAATTTCTTCCCGCAAATCATCGTTTGGGGCATGCAAAGAAATAGCCAAATTCAATTGCAATTTTTCATTTGCTAATTTTTGGATGCCGGAAATAATGCCGATAGTAGAAATAGAAATGTGACGAGCGCCGATATTAAAAGTTTCCGCAGAATTCAAAAGTTTAATCGCGTTCATTACATTATTATAATTTAAAAACGGTTCGCCCATGCCCATAAAAACCAGATTATCGACTTTTTCATTTTGAATTTTCAAATAACGATTAAAAAATAAAACTTGTTCTAAAATCTCAGTCACGCCCAGATTGCGCTTATATCCTGACTGACCAGTGGCGCAAAAAAAGCAACCCAAGGGACAACCCACCTGTGAAGAGACACAAACTGTATTTCTATCGCCATGGCGCAATAAAACTGTCTCTATTTTCAAACCATCAGCTAAAGTTATTGCGGCTTTGACTGATTTTTTGTCGTTTGATTCCAAAACCTGAGCCTTAATTCCTAAAGGACACTCGTTATCTAACTTTTTTCGCAATTCCAGGGGCAAATTCAAAGCAGCTGACCAATCAGTAATCAGTTGCTTATAAATTGCCTCCTTCGCCTGTTCGATTCGGAATTTAGGCTCTTTTTCTAAAATTGTCTCTAAGTTTGTGATATTCATAATAGTTATTCGTTTTTCGGCAGACGTTTTCCGTTACGTTAAACGATAATCGATAATCGTAACGATTGTCGATACCGATTAACGATGAACACCTTCAATTATTGTACCTTATAATCCCCGCTGCGTAAAATAAAAGCGCCTCAGGGGAGACGCTTGGGCGGGGCTGGAAAGTAAAACGAAATTATTTCGAAATTTTTTTTATGTAGAAAGCGGTCTTCCTGACGATGATTAAATACATCGGATATTACGACAAATCTTCCGGTATGGTAAGCAATTGAATCTGCCGACTTTTTATCAGTGCAATAAGCAACGGCAATGAATTTCAAGACTTTTCCCTGATACACATGATGACCAATGCGAAAAGGATCATGAATCACTTCACAAACCCAGTACTGTCTGGCGGTTTGTGGTTCAGCACACGGAGTTGTTTTGGCTTTAAAAGAATCAGCTGCTTCACCAGTAGCCAAAAGACTTTGCATTTCTACCTCCAATTACTGTTTTAAACTTTCATTTTACCTTACACTAAAACCGAAATCCTGTCAAGTAATCTAGGACTTAAAAAAACGGGCGCTCTCACGAATGAAAGCGCCCTTAGGGTAGTGGATTATTTTATTTTACGTACCTGGGAATTGATACCGCAAGTTCCTTATCCATGCTCCCCAGATGAGCTAGGATTTCGAAGGCTCTGCGTGGATTTGATTTTGCCAATTCCCGCAGCTTCTTGGCAACGCACGTTAACAAATTCTTACGCATTTCTTCTTCCGACAGTTTTAATAATGTCCTGAGTGTGCGTGCCAAAATGTCAACATCATTGATTTCCCAAAAATATCGCGGGATAAAGAGCGTCTTTTGATCAGACGTGTAGAAAGGCGAAAGAGTATTGCGTGCATCTTCAAGATTCTCGTTTGCTGCTTTTTTTAGTAATGCTTCCAGGAAACCAGCCTCTTTAATAATTTTCTCGTTACGACGAAAGGTTATGTACCCCCGAAGAAGCAATATTCCGAATATGGCAATTAGCACTACAAGTGCCACTGCCCAGGAACATAACCACACCAACCAGTCTCCGTCACAATAGATCGGTGAACCCCAAAGATACGAACACATGATAAACCTCCTTTGTACCCTGAGGTACATGTTGGCTGATTTCCGGCGGACCGGACGAATGGGGGTTGCCCAAATCAGCTGTGGAGAAATAGCCTTACTTACAGTTCAGGCTATTATTATAAAATAGCATATTTTAACTAAATTGTCAATAATATCGTAATAACCAAAAAAGCCGCCCACTTGAGCGACTTTCAAATATTTCTTCCTAAAATTAGACTTTAGCCTTTGTACTTTAGACTTATTTAGTCATTCACCGCCTCAAACTCCCAGCCTTCGCCTACCATCTTGATACGAAACATTTCCACATGCAAATCAGCGAATTTATCCAACAAAGCTTTTTTGGCTTTGATCATATCGCCGACGACTTTGGCTTTTTCAGCTTCATCACTGGCAAAAGCAGTTTTTCCACCATAAGCGCCACAGTCTTCATGCTGAGTCAAAATGATATTCCTGACTCCGTGTTTCTCATAAGCCAAAGAAATCATGGCCATGACAAAATTGGATTCGCAGGTTCCAATTGCGTAATTGGATAAATCTTTACAGGAGCCGGCAATGGACATAACATCCACATCCCCGGAAATACCTTTGGGTTTTTTCCATTCTTCAATGACTGACTGAAGACGATAGTCCATGCAGTGAAGAATCAGATACTTACATCCGTGTGACATAATAAAAAAGTTAAAAGTTTAAAGTATAAAGTCTAAAGTTAGGAATTAGGTAAATTGCGATATTTTTTCTTTCTGGCAACTTTAAGACGCGCCAATTCCCTTTCAATCTGTGCGGCCAAAGCAGTGTATTCCTCAGCGTCAAAACGCTTTTCTTTTTGCATATCCAAAGCTCGCTGATGAGCTTCTTCAATCGCTTTTTCATCCAGTTCCTCGGCTAATTCAGCCGTATCAGCCAAAATCGTAACCTTGTCAGGCAAAACCTCAATAAAGCCTGAACTAACTGCCAGACTTATCTCCTCCTTATCCTTTTTTATCACCAACTCGCCGGGAACTAAAATAGCAACCAAAGGAATATGCTCCGGCAAAACCGTAATCTCACCAGTCCTGGTTGGAATAGTCACCTGGTCAACCTGGTCATTATAAACTTCCCGCTCAGGGGTGGTAATTTTAAATTGTATTTTTTTGTCGCTCATATTTATTTGATTTTACCCAAATCATGATTAATTATAGTTGGTTTCATTGCTATAAGTTCATCACTATACTGCATTTTTGGAATATCGTTCCAAAGAAAAATTTGTTTATTCAAGACAAAGGCAAAACCCATTTCTAAGAAGGTATTACCGCCTATATAATTTTGGATACCATTTTTCTCCAAATTAAGGACTAAAATTGCATCACTTTCATCTATGATACGATAATATCGCTTAATTAAATCCTCTTCAGCCTTATTCCTAAATTCAAGATCACCTTCCTTCCTCTTCTTTGTCATAAATTCTTCTAACGTCAAATCCCCATTCAATATTTTTTGAGAATATTTGGGAATTTCAACAATATGACCCAAAGAGGACAATTGATCTAATACCTCTTTAATTTGAGGAGTAAATTCAATAGAACTACAAATCGTGATCTTCATATTTAAAATTTATAAATTAAAAATTGTTTAAAAATTATAAATTAAAAATTTATTTCACCTCCTCAATCCCGCCCTTCATGTAAAAGCTCTGCTCCGCAACATCATCATGCTTGCCATCTAAAATTTCCTTAAAGCCTTTGATCGTGTCGTCCAATTTAACATATTTACCGGGAGTGCCGGTGAAAGTTTCAGCCACGAAAAAAGGCTGAGATAAAAATCTCTGAATTTTGCGGGCGCGGCTAACTGTAATTTTATCTTCATCAGATAATTCTTCCATGCCCAAGATAGCAATGATATCCTGTAAATCTTTATAGCGCTGTAAAACTTTCTGCACTTTGCGGGCAACTTCATAATGATCTTCCCCAACAATTTTCGGATCCAAAATCGTAGAGCTGGAATCCAAAGGATCTACAGCAGGATAAATACCAAGTTCAGTCAAAGCGCGGGAAAGCACCACTGTGGAATCTAAATGTCCGAATGTGGTGGCAGGCGCTGGATCAGTCAAGTCATCAGCAGGTACATACACGGCCTGAATTGAAGTGATTGAACCTTTATTGGTAGAAGTAATTCTTTCCTGCAATTCACCCATTTCAGTGGCCAAAGTCGGCTGATAACCTGCAGCTGACGGAATACGGCCCAGTAATGCAGAGACTTCAGAACCTGCCTGGGTAAAACGAAAAATATTATCAACGAAAAATAGCACATCCTGATTCATTTCATCACGAAAATATTCAGCAATAGATAAGCCGGTCAAAGCTACGCGCAAACGAGATCCTGGTGGCTCATTCATCTGACCGAAGACCAGAGAAGTCTTGGCTAAAACGCCAGAATCTTTCATTTCTTTATATAAATCATTACCTTCACGAGAACGCTCACCCACACCGGCAAAAACAGAATAACCGCCATGTTCCTTGGCAATGTTACGGATTAATTCCATAATCACCACAGTCTTACCAACACCAGCACCGCCAAACATGCCGACTTTACCGCCTTTTACAATCGGGCAGATCAAGTCAATGACCTTAATGCCGGTTTCCAAAATTTCAGCCTTATTTGACTGGTCTTTGAACTCAGGAGCAGCGCGATGAATCGGATATGATTTTTTGGAATTAATGGGTTTACCTTCATCCAATGGTTCGCCCAAGACATTAACCATGCGGCCTAAGGTTTCTTCACCTACTGACACAGAAATCGCTGCGCCAGTATCAGTGACTTCCTGCTCTCTTTTTAAGCCGTCAGTGGTGCCCATGGCTACTGTTCTGACCACATTGGAACCAAGATGCTGCTGCACTTCCAGGATTAATTTTTCCTTAGACGGCAATTCAGCTTCCAGGGCATTATAAATTGCCGGCAATTTGTCTTCAAATGCCACATCCACAACAGCGCCGATTACTTGTTTGATTTTACCTTTATTCATAAGTATAGATTTAAGATTTAAGATATATGATTTAAGATTCAATAATTATTCATTTTGCTTTGTAACATTGCACTTTGCATTTTGAATTTTAAATTATTCCAGTGCGGCCTTACCTCCGGCAATTTCAGCTATTTCCTCGGTAATGGCTGCCTGACCCTTATTTACGGCTCAAACACTTTAGTGTTTGAGTGCATCGCCTTAACACTAAAGTGTTAAGGCCGACGAGTTTATTCGAGTGCGGCCTTGCCTCCGGCAATTTCCGCTATTTCCTTGGTGATCGCAGACTGACGCGCCTGGTTAAAAATTAAGGTTAATTCATTAATCATGTCACCGGCAGCGTCTGAAGCGTTTCTCATGGCTAGCATGCGGGCAGAATGCTCTGAGGCATTACTTTCCAGATAAGCTTGATAGACCTGGACGGAAAGCAAACGCGGTAGCAACTCCCCTAATATTTCCTTAGCCGGCGGTTCAAATTTATATTCAAATTGTTTAACTGCTTGTTCTTTTTGTTCAATGACCGTGCCCAGGAATAAATCAGGAGTAGGTTCAATCGGTAAAATCTGCTTCACTCTGGGAATCTGCTTTAAGGCAGAAATATAGTCAGTGTAAATTAAATAAACTTTATCGTATTTTTTATGTAAAAAGTCTGACATAATCATATTGGCCATTGGTTTGACGTCTAAAATGCTATTGATCACATCTGGCTTTTCAAATTCAGCCACGACTTTATATCCCTGCCTAAACATAGAGCGCGCACCTTTTTTACCGACTGAAACAATATCAACTTTCAAATCAAAATGCTGAGCTTTTTCGTTTTTAATGATTTCAACCGCTGATTTCATAACCTGCTGGTTAAATGACCCACACAAACCGCGATTTGAGGTAATCAGTACGATACCAATGGATTTA
The DNA here is from genome assembly GCA_026395685.1 of Candidatus Parcubacteria bacterium. Lineage (GTDB taxonomy): Bacteria > Patescibacteriota > Patescibacteriia > CAIXNZ01 > CAIXNZ01 > JAPLYC01. The sequence goes on along the minus strand of JAPLYG010000012.1, from coordinate 30,540 downwards.
ATTTCTTTTCTTTTAGCTAGTAAACGGTGATGCTTAATAGAAGCCTTACCAGCGACATTTAGAATCAATTGCCACGCCAAATCAGAGTATGGCCTGGAAGCCAGCACTCCATTTACTGCCCTTCTCATTTTAGAAGAAGCCACCATTTCCATGGCCTTGGTAATCTTCTTCGTATTTGAGATGGACTTGATGCGTCTTCTGATGTCGCGGGTATTGGGCATAACAATCGTTCAAATGAATAATTTATAATTTTTAATTTATAATCAATTTTTAATTACTTAATGTTTAAATTCGAAATTAAAACATTAAATCATTTTTTAAAAATTAAAACTTAAAAATTAATAATTCAATTTACTTAAATAGTCCAAAGTCTTTTTAAAATCATTAATAATTTCCTTCAACTTAAGCGCTGTTTCTTCGCTAATATCTTTTTCTTCAGTTATTTTCTTCAGCAAGTCTTTGCCTGAAATATTCAAATACTTATCAAAACCATCGCAAAATTGCAGGACTTTTTCCACAGGGACATCATCCAGATAGCCGTTAACGCCGGCGTAAATAATCGCCACCTCATTAGCAACCGGCATTGGCACATACTGATCCTGTTTTAAAACTTCCTGCATGCGCTGACCTCGGGTAATCTGCTTTCGGGTCGCTTCATCCAAATCAGAACCGAATTGGGCAAAAGCAGCCATTTCACGATACTGCGCCATATCAAGCTTCAAACGACCCGCTACTTTTTTCATAGCTTTAATCTGAGCTGCTGAGCCGACACGAGAAACTGAAATACCGGTATTTAAAGCCGGACGGATGCCCTGATAAAATAAATCGCTTTCCAGATAAATCTGACCGTCAGTAATGGAAATAACATTAGTCGGAATATATGCAGACACGTCACCGGCCTGAGTTTCAATAATCGGTAAAGCAGTTAATGAGCCACCACCGTAATTTTTATTTAATTTAGCAGCACGTTCAAGTAAGCGAGAATGTAAATAAAAGACATCACCGGGATATGCTTCACGTCCTGGCGGTCTTCTTAAAAGCAAAGAAATCTGACGGTATGCCACAGCATGTTTGGATAAATCATCATAAACCACCAAAGCATCCTTGCCCTGATCCATAAAGAATTCACCAATGGCACAGCCGGCATAAGGAGCAATAAATGATAAGGCAGCCGGGTCAGAAGCACCAGCTAAAACTACAACTGTATACTCCATGGCTCCGCGTTTTTCCAATTCTGCCACAATCTTAGCGATCTTAGATTCCTTCTGACCGATGGCAACATATATACAAACAACATCCTGCCCTTTTTGATTAATAATCGTATCAATGGCAATCGCGGTCTTACCAGTCTGGCGGTCGCCAATAATCAATTCGCGCTGACCGCGTCCGATCGGAATCATAGCGTCTATTGCCTTAATACCAGTCTGTAATGGTTGTCTTACTCCTTCACGAGTGATAACGCGGGGAGCGATTTTTTCAACCGGATAGAATTTCTTTGTTTTAATTTCACCTTTTCCGTCCAAAGCTTGTCCTAAGGGATTGATTACTCTCCCGACCATCATTTCACCGACGGGAACCTCCAAAATACGACCGGTTGTTTTAACAGTATCGCCTTCTTTAATTTCTAGATAATCACCCAGAATAATAGCGCCGACAGAATCTTCTTCCAGATTCAAAGCCACGCCATAAACAGGCTCGCCCTTAGTCTGGAACTCCAACATTTCTGAAGACATGCAATCAGACAATCCGGAAATTCTGGCAATGCCGTCCCCGATTTCCACTACCGTGCCGGTTTTTTCAACTTTTAAGCCTGTTTTAAAGTCTTTGATTTGCTGTTTTAATGACTCAATGACTAGGTCTTTATTTGACATATTCTTAAATTATGAATAATTAATAATAAAAATTGTGTTTAGGTTAAGGTTAGGATGCTCGTAAGTAGAAAGTGGATAGTGTTTAGTGTTTTAAACTTAACCTCAACACTACTCACCTACAAGCATCTTAACCAATTCACTTAACAGTAAAATTCTAGAACCTTCTCTCTAAGAACCTTATTTCTTCAAATCAGCACGCAAACTAGCTAATCTGGATTTTAAGCTGGCGTCAAATATTGTATCTCCTATTTTTAAAATAAAACCGCCCAGCAAACTTTTATCAACCTGCTCCTGCAAATTAACTGTCTTAACCTTTTGTTCCTTTTTAATCTGTTGCTTTAAATCTTCTTTTTGGCTTGGGCTCAAAATTTCAGCAGAAACCACAGAAACATCTACAATTGATTCCTGTTTCTTGGCATATTCATCAAAAGCTTTAAATATTTTATCAATTTTATTTAAATCTTTATTTCTGGCAATAAGTTTTATAAAATTTCCAATTTCAAGCTTAATCTGTTCCTTGGACAAATCATTGGTCAATTCGTATAACGCCTGGGCGTATTTCTTACTGGAAATTTTTCTCATAGTTATATTGATAGCTTAACCACAAAACTATTATCACTAAATACACGAAAATTTTCGTGGGTTTTCGTGAACACCTTTCGTGGTTCCGTTAACGTATCTTTTTAACTGCTTCTTCTACCACTTTTCTGTCGACTTCCTTTGTCAATGACTCACCAAGCACCTTTTTAGTCGCGTCAACTACCAAATCCGCCAATTCAGCCTTAACCTCAACCAGCATTTTTTCCTTATCCGAAGAAATCTGATATTTACCCTTAGCGATTAATTTTTCTATTTCATCTTTTGCCTTTTCCACCATTTCTTTTTTATTGGCTTCGGCTTTTTTATTGGTTTCATCAAGTATATTAGCTGCTTCTTTCTTGGTAGCATCAATAATCTGTTTTTTTTCAGCTTCGGTTTTAACCAGCCTGTCCTCAATTTTCTTGGCGTCAGCCAAGCTTTTTTCAATGGTTTTTGTTCTTTCACTCATTACTTTCAGCAGAGGTTTTAAAGCAAAAAACCATAAAACCAAAGCAACCACGGCAAAATTGAATAGCTGGGCAATAATTAATTTTACGTCTAAATGAAATGTTGAAATAAGTGACTCCATATAAAAATAATTAAAAATTAAAAATGCAAAATGCAAAATTACATAGTAAAGTAAAAAATTTTGGAATATTTTATTTTAAATAATCTTCCTAAATTTTAAATTATTAACTGTAACTTTGCACTTTAAACTTTGAATTTTAAACTTCAATAATTCCTAGCCCAAGGGGACGAAATTTGCATCCCCTTATCGTCAAAAATTATGAGATTGAAAAAGCAATAACTAATGCATAAATGGCAATAGCTTCAGCAAAAGCTGCCGCTAAAAGCATTGGCACTAAAATTTTGCCGGCTGCTTCAGGATTTCGGCCGATTGATTCCATGGCTTTGGCGCCAATTTTGCCGATGGCTAAACCCGGTCCAATGGAACCGATGCCAATAGCCAAAGCTTTGGCAAGCATTGTTAAATCCATAAAAAATTTCCTTTATTGCTGCTTGGACTCGACTGACTGTTTAATTTTTTAAAGTCGTTCGCTGCAGCTTAGAAATAAGTAATTAGTAATATGTAATAAGGATAACTGCATTGAAATTTACTTTACCTTATTACCTATTATCTGTTACCTATTTACCATTACAACCTAATGCTCTTCCTTAGTGGTAGCTATAGTCAAGTAAACCAAGGTCAAAACACTAAAAATCAAAGCCTGGATAATACCGACAATTATTTCCAAAAACATAAACGGTATCGGCACCACAAACGCAACCAACGCAGCCATTGATGCCAAAAGCACTTCGCCGGCAAAAATATTACCGAATAGACGAAACGACAGTGAAGCGACTTTGGCAATTTCACCGATAATTTCGACAATACCGACAAAAGCTTTGATCGGATTAACTAAAATCACAGTAGGATCCTTTAAAATCTTTTTCGGTATCGCTAAAAAGGCCTTAATATTAATAAATTTATTAAAATAATTCCAGGAACCGGTAAATATCGCGCCGGCAAGATTAGAGCCGATTACCGCTAATAGAGCCAGAGCCAAAGTAGTATTCAAATCAGCAGTACCTCCGCGGAATAAGGGCACAAAAACTTTATGGCCTTCTTCAACCATATTAAATCCGATCGAACCGACGCCGGGTAAAATTCCCAACCAGTTATTTATCAGCACGAAAATGAACAATGCAAAACAAATGGGGAAAAATTTCAATGTTTTATCTCTGTTTCCGGTAACTGAATCAGCCAAATTGAGAGCGCCGTCTATCACCATTTCAGCTCCATTTTGAATTCCGCTGGGTATTTTTTTAATTTTCAATTTTATTATCAAGGACAAAACAATAACTATCAAAACAACAATCCAGGCATTAATCATGGAATTGGTAATGGTTAAATATTTTCCCTGCCAGATAGTTTCCGCATATAAAGTATGCTCGTGTTCAACCTGTTCAGTTTCAACCAAATTTTCAGCATGCTCTGCAGGTAAATTTACTACTAATATATTGTTTTCATTTACTGATATCATTTTTTTGATTTTTGGTATCTTGTTCAATTTTTCTCATCGCACTAGTAGCTTCTTTAACTATACCAATCATGGAAATAGCAAAGGCCACGCCAACTGTAATTAAAAATAGCCACGGTTCAGTATTATATTTTTGATCCAGCCATCTGCCCAGAAAAACCCCCAAAATAACCGGAATGCCGATCCAGCCTGAAAGCTGAGTAAATAGCATTATTGAATCCTGCCACCAGGGCTTATTAATTTTATCATGTTTATTATCATCCATATTCTTAATCTTTATTTCTTGTTTGAAAAATAAAAAAGACTCATATGAGTTCTCTTTGGCAATGGCAAAAGTTATCCACAACCATTTTTATGTTTCACTGTTAATTTTATCTAAAAATATTAAAATAATCAAGCATCTTCAAAATTTAACAAACTGGGTTGGCTGATTGGACGGTAAGATTTGCGGTGAATTGGACAAATATCATGCAATTTAAGCATATTTTGATGCAATTTGGTGCCATAACCCTTATGCTTATCAAACCCGTATTTTGGGTATATTTTAGCTAATTTTAGCATCATTTCATCTCTGGCTACTTTAGCAATAATTGATGCTGCAGCAATAGAAAAGATCTTACTATCCCCTTTAATAATCGTTTCCCAGGGAATTCTGATTTTATACTTAATCAAACTGGCTTTATCGATCAGTAAATAATGAGGTTTGGGATCTAAGGCATTAATGACTTTATCAATGACCAAGGCATTTGCCTTGCCCACGCCGATTTCATCAATCACATCATGCTCCACAATTTGAATTGTCCAGGCCATAGCCTTTGATTTAATAATCTCTGCCAACTCTTCCCTTTTAGCGGCTAAAACGTTCTTGGAATCGTTTAAACCCTTTATTTTTAAACTTTTGGCAAAAATAACTCCGGCTGCCACAATCGGACCTGCCCAGGCTCCCCGACCGACCTCATCAATACCGGCGACCAAATCGTAACCTCTAGCCCATAATTCTTTTTCTTTTTTAAAAGTTGGCATATTTTATACTAATTTACTAACAAAAAATTACTAAATTTCAAAATAAAAAAAGTAAAGCCCTAAAATTATTAAAATCTAATTTCCTAAAATATTAAATCCTTACAACAGAACGCGTTCCATTTGCAGGATTGCGAAAATAAGAAATATTGCTAGTCAGTTCCAAACCACCATGAAACGTATTCCAAGAGGTAAGCGGAACACTGTTTGAGATTTTCAAATATGCTCCGACATTAAAACATCTTGTACCAAAAAGGCGGTACTCATCTATAACTAGGTTATGCATTTGTAAATACTGTATAAAATATGTAAGCCAGGCTTCGGGCGTAGTAAATTCTTCACCTTTATGTTGCTTATCCGTCTGTATCTCCTCCAGATATTCTGATGGACTTTTGTCAGCTTCAAAATGTTTCTTTGATTTAGCCTTCAAATTAGGTAAGTCTTTAATCAATATAACTTGCCAACTGCCTGATTCAGCAATTAATTCCCCCTTAGTCTTACCGCCATGGTTCTGCTTATCAAACTTTTGAGGATAATACACCAGATCCCCGCTCAAATCAGCGTTTTCGTAAATGCCGTCAACGTATATTGGATCTTCCTTTTCCGCCACCCAAAGTTTATTACCATCCAAATCCAGCAATTTACCCTGATTATACTTTTTGATGATCAAATCCCTGGCGCGGTCAATCAAAAAAGATAGTGGCGTGCCGATCGGCACTAGCAGTAATTGTGTAAATACCTGTTCTCGTTTCTTTTCTAGGAGCGCATCTTTTACTTCCATTCTTTGCAGAATTTCCTCATAACTTGGTATCGGACATTCATTGCCACTAATATCATAAACACCATACTTACCCGATTTAGGTAAAAGTTCAATCACCCCAGTATCTTTAAGGGCATTAAATTGCTCTTGATACTGTTTTTTTATTTCAAAATTCTTTTCCAGTTTTTCCTGGGTTTCGCTACTCCTAGGCTCTTCTATTTTCGACGTAGTAATTTTTTCTCCCATAAAATTATAAATTAAATTTATTAGTATATTATTATTTCAAATTAAATAGTCTGCAAGTATTCTCATGCGTCGCCTTCGCCACTTCGTCAAAACTCAATTCTTTCAGCTCCGCTATTTTCTGACAAACATATTTTACATAACTCGGTTCATTCCTTTGCCCTCGATATGGATCTGGCGCTAAAAACGGCGCGTCAGTTTCAATTAACATTTTATCTAAAGAAATCTCCTTAACTATTGCCTGCAATTCTTTGGCATTTTTAAATGTCACAATTCCGGTAATACCGATGTAAAAGCCCAAATCAATAAACTTTTTTACCTGTTCCAAATTTCCGCCATAGCAATGAATAACTCCTTTAACTTCAGACTTCATACTTCGCCTGTCCGCCGAAGCTTTAGCGTAGGCGGAGACTTCGGCCTTCAGAATTTCCAGCATCTCATCATATACGCCATAGGGATCATCTTTCTTTCCACGTCCATGTAAGACCAGAGGCAAATCAAGTTCCTGCGCCAAATTAATAAATTGTAAAAAAATTTCCTTTTGTTCTGATTTAATTTCAGCTGCGTTGTTATCAAGGCGATAATAATCCAAGCCCACTTCCCCTATTCCAACCACCTTTTTACTTGATAACGCCAGCTTCCTATATTTATCAATATTGAATTCTTCATTAGCCAATTCATCAGGATGGCAGCCGATAAAAGCCCACATGCCATCGCGATTTTGAGCCAAGTCAACAGCTTGAACGCTGGTCTCATAATCCGCACTGGCATTGATAATTTGGGTACCACAATCAAGAGAACGTCTAATAACTTCCTCCAGGTCGGGATCAAAGTCTTTGAAGGTGAGGTGGGCGTGGCTATCTATCAACATAGTATAAGTTTAAACACAGAATTTTATTCACTGAATCCACAGAATTGCAGACTCACTTAATTAATAAGTCTTTTTACACGAACACCATCTTTAGTAATAATTATCAGCAGACCTAATTTATAATCATTCGCCTTCATATAACTCAAAACCTGTTTAATGTCTTTTACATAAAAATTGTTGGCGACTTTTAATTCAACTACGATTTTATCATCCACCACAAAATCAAGATAGTATTTACCAATAACTTTATCCCGATAATAGATTTTAATGGGACATTCCCTTTTATATTTCAATCCTTTCGAGCCAAATTCTTCAGATAAAGCGCGCTGATATATCTTTTCACGATAACCATAACCAATCTGCTTAATGACATCAAAAGAAGATCCAATTATTTTATATGTCAATTCTTCATATAAATACTCCCCCATATTATTCAAATATTAAATAATTCTGTGTTTTCTGTGAATTAGTTTCAGTGGTTCAATATATTTCTGTGTTTTTAGTGAGAAAATTTCAGTGGTTTATTATATTTCAGTGTTTTCTGTGAATTAATTTCAGTGGTTCAGCTATATCACTGATTTAAGTTGCCTTAACAGCTCCGGCAACATCATCTGCAATATTACGGATACCGCGATAAACCAACCTGCCAAGGTAGAAGCCTGCAGAACTCCGGTAAACCACTCGGAGACTGGGAATCTGGAAATTATGAATAAAGAGAGCCCCACAACCAAAAGGCCTTCAAAAAAGCCTAAGAACCCGCCCAGCAAGCGGTTAATTGTCTTTAAAAAGGGTACAATGGTCATAAAATTGAACATTTTATCCAGGGCATAAAAGCCAAATCCGATCAGCCGGTTAATAATTATGAAAATCAGAATAAACGAAAAAATTTTCATCAGATTTGGATTGCCAAAAACTGCAGCTAGCCAATTTGCCAGAAATCCATAAAACTGGCCGGCAAGAAAAGCGCCGCCAAATGTGCCGACCAAAGACCCCAGGGTATGGATAAAGCCAAACCACAAACCAAAAAGTACAAACCCTCCCAGGCAGATTAATAAAATCACATCAAAGATAGTCATACGAAATAATTTTTAATTATAAATTACTAATTTTTATTGAATGAATAATTATCTAATAGTTATTCGATATCCGGTTTCTCGCCGCTGCTAAAGCTTCGGCAGGCAGGCGTTTTCCGTTACGTTTAACGTTAAACATTTTACGTAACGATTATCGATACCGATAAACGCTAAACGATTTTATTCCTCGCCAGCATATAGCCGAGTTTATTATCATAATGAGACGGAAAAATCTCCAAACTAAAGCCATTTCTACGGATTAGTTCAGCCAATTGCTGATGATTCTTTTCTGGTAAATCATGGTATTCTAATAATATATTTCCCAATTTTGGCCAATCTTTCTGAGCCAAATTTTCCAAAACCTCGTATTCTGCGCCTTCAATATCCAATTTCAGGAGGCTAACTCGATCCAATTTATGATTAGTTAAGAATTCTGACAAGCTTTCAGAGTTGACTGAAATTTTTTCTTTATATTTCACGGGTTTAATCAAGGAATGATTGTGCGTATCCTCGGAAACAAAAAATTCACGGATCACACTTTTGCCAGCCAATGCCTGCTGAAAAATCTTAACATCGTGAATACGATTAGACTTCAAATGTTTAGCTAAAAATTGAGCATTTTCCGTCTCTGGTTCAAGTGCATATATCTTAATTTTAGCATTTAACGCCCGGCAATACAAAACAAAAAAACCGGCGTGTGCTCCCGCGTCAATAATGGGAAAGTGCGCTGATTTTATAATGCTTTCCGCACTGCGATATTCTCGCAATTCAAAAATCTCCGCAAAGACGCTGGCATCAGCCTGATCGCGGAGATTTACCTTAAAAGTATGATTATTGAATTTCAGTTGCTTAACTTGCATAAAAGATTAAACTAAAACGCCCTTTGTCCTCAAACTGTCATCCTGAACGGAGTGAAGGATCTACGAAGTCGTAGATTCTTCGCTTCGCTCAGAATGACAAAGGGCGTTATTAACCCAGCCTCGGAAATAAATTCTCACCCTTATTAACTTTCTGCCCCAATTTCATGCCGCCCCATTTGCGCAAAGCCTCAATCCCCTTTTCCTTTTCCTTCTCCTGATCAAATCCTAATTGCCCCAAAATCTTGTCGCTTGTTTGCGGCATAAACGGCAAAATCATCCAACTAATCTGGCGGATTGTTTCCAGCAGGTTAAAAATTACATCCGGCAAAGTTTCATCATCATTATTGGCAGCCAGCTCCCAGGGTTTATTTCTATCAATATATATGTTACAGCGCCTGATATCTTCCCAGGCAACATTGAGGGCATCTTCAAGCTTATAATTCTTCATGAAAAAATCGTATTTTTCCCAGTCGGTCTTAAGATCAAAGGCAAAAAATTTATCTGAGTCGACATTATATTTTGGCACCTGGCCGCCATAATATTTTTCTGTCATAGCCAGGACGCGGGAAACTAGGTTGCCGAATTCATTAGCCAGGGCTGAATTATATTTATCTTCAAATCTTTCAAAAGTAAAATCGCTATCTTCATACGCGGTTAAGCCGGCAACCAGAAAATAGCGGACAGCGTCTGTGCCGTATTTTTGCACTAGCTCTAACGGGTTAATCACATTTCCTAGACTTTTACTCATTTTCTGGCCGTTGGAATTAATAAAACCGAAAATTAAAACCTGTTTGGAATTTGGCAAACCCGCGGACATAAGCATTGCTTGCCACATTGCGGTTTGTTGTCGCAAATTATCCTTACCCGCCACCTGAACTCCCGGCCAGAATTTTTTAAATTGTTTTTTATCTTTAGGCCAGCCCAGGCAGGAAATATAATTAACAAGAGCATCAAACCACACATACATCACATGATCGTCATCACCCGGAACCGGCACTCCCCAGGGCATTTTACTTTTTAAACGGGAAATTGAAAAATCCTGAAGTCCGGATGCCACAAAATTCTTGATTTCATTCAAACGGTGCTGGGGCACGATAAAATCCGAATTTTCCTCATACAGGTTCAAAAGTTTTTGCTGATATTTTGACCAGGCAAAAAAATAATTTTCTTCGTCAATAATTTCCAGTTTTTGTTTGGGATGAAGCGGACAACAGCCGTCGACCAGCTCTGAATCACTTTTTTCCAATTCACACCCCACGCAATATTTAATTTTATAATTTTTCTTATAGATATCACCTTTTTTATCACACAGTTTCCAAAATTCCTGAGCTGCATTCACATGCTCGGGATTTGTTGTTCTAGTAAAGCTATTAAAGCTCAAATCTAAAGTATCATCCAAAAGCTCAAATTTAGCGGCATACTCATCAACATAAGCCTGCGGATCCTTACCGTTTTCCAGAGCCTTATTATAAATTTTCTGACCATGTTCATCCGTACCGGTATTAAAAAAGACATCCTTGCCCAGAGTGCGTTGATAACGGGCAATAATATCAGCCCGAACAATTTCCGCCGCAAAACCGATATGGGGATCAGCATTCACATACGGCAAAGTTGTGGTAATATAAAAAGTCTTTGACTCTTTTGTTTTAGTTGTCTTAGTTTTTACTGTTTTAGCTTTGGGCATAAATTATATGATTTTATTCTTTATTAAATCATTTTTAATTATTTCAAACATTTTCTCATGGCCCAAAGTTGTTGGGTGTATTCCATCATCTAGCAAACTTTTATAATCTTGATTTATAAAATTCTCAAATATCTCAATAAATAAAAGCCCATTCTTCTCACAAAATTTCCGAATAGTATCATTATTGTTTTTAATATTCTCAATTTTATAGAATTTTTCTTTATGCCAGGCAACTGGCGAAGTTTTACTTTCATCTATGGGAAATAAACCCACGAAAATAACTTTCTGGCTGTATTTCTGAGCTAAAACATACAATTGCTGTAAATTATTTTCAAATTGCACGGGCTCAGTCCTGAATTTGCCTTTAAAAAGTTGAGAGTCATTAGTCCCAATCAAAAAAATAATAACAGTCTCCCCTTCCTCCTTAATTCTTTGCTGTACTTCAAATTCAAAACGTTTTAAAAGATCAGTCGTATTATTACCGGAAATTCCCAGGTTATATACCAAATTATAATAATCAGGATCAGTCAGACCCTTTTGATCAACATATTTACGCAAACGGCTGACCCAGCCCCCTTCCAAATCACTGGCACCGTAAGTTATGCTATCGCCAAAAATTAAAATTTGCGACATATTTTTTTAATTAATACCATCGTCTTTTTTAATATAATAGACACCAAATCCAAAGAGGACAAAGCTGATAAACATATCCCCCATGGCCATGTATTTTATGATTGTTCGTCCAAACTGCTCTATCGGATTGGCCGGATTAAGCAGATTTACTAAAAAATCAGAATAAAAATACATATTCACAGCCGTAATAATAAGAATCGTACCAACCACTAAAAGTATAACCCCATTTTTCCTATTTTTCGTCATATAATTGCAAAGTAATAATTATTTCTTAAATTCCTGCTGGCATTGGATTGCCTTGTCAATACATTCCTCAGGGTCATAACCCAAATCTTCGCACCAGCGGATGGTAGAAAAAATAACATTACCCATTTCCTTCTTTAATTCCTCATCATTGTGTACTTCCTTATCTTTAGGCGCATTGCGTTCATAACGGCAAATATCACCAAAAACCTTGCCCAAACGCGCAATAATTTGTGATAAAGTTAATTTTTCTTCACCCCAAATCTCCCGGGATTTTTGTAAAAGTTGTTTTATTTCCATATTATGGTTAATTGGTTTAATAGCTTATTTGTCACGGACGAAAACGCCCTTTGTCATCCCGAGGTAACGAGGGATCTAATTGAACATAGAGATTCTTCGCTTCGCTCTGAATGACAATAATAGGACAAAGGGCGTTTTCGCCCATCGTTTCCGGGGTAACGCCGAATTCATTCGGCGTTGTATGGGTGCATCACCGAATGAATTCGGTGATACCCGAGCTTAACTTATAATAACGACAAATTCACCCTTGGTCACATCCTTTTCCAAATTCTCCAACACTTCCTCAATTTTCCCGCGATACGTTGTTTCAAACTTCTTAGTCACTTCCCGGCAAACCACAACCTGCTTGTCCATAAGACCCAAATCTTTCAGTTTCCCTAAAGTCTTTAAAATGCGATGAGTTGATTCGTAAAAAACCGAAGTGAACTTATTGCTGATAATTTCTTTCAAAATCGTTTCCTTGCCTTTCTTATGAGGTAAAAATCCGTAAAAAATAAATTTATCAGTCGGAAGACCGGAAATGGATAAAGCGCAAATAGCTGCGCAGGCGCCGGGAATCGGTTCAATCCTGACTTCAGGCAATTCCTTTAAAACTAATTCAATCAATTTATTGCCCGGATCAGAAATCCCAGGAGTACCAGCATCGGAAACCAAAGCTAAATTTTTTCCGTTCTTCAGTAAGTCAATAATCTGGTTAACCTTAGTTAACCCGGAATGCTGAAAATAGGAAATAGTCGGTGTCTTGATTTCATACTTGTCCAGAAGCACCCGCGTCACCCTCGTATCCTCGCATAACACAAAATCAACCTCTTTGAGTATTCTCAAGGCTCTTAAACTAATATCCTCTAAATTTCCTATCGGAGTACCCACTATATATAATTTCATATAATTAGATTCGTAGCGAATTAGTAGATTAGTATCCATTTAATACCTTAATTTTAGCAAAAACCCATCCAAAAATCAACTTCATTAAATATGTTTCATATCTACAGATAAACTACAAATCTACAAATTATAAATTAGTAGATTAGTAGCTAATTAGTATATTAGTAACAATCAAAAAACCCCGCTTTTCAGCGAGGCTTCCTTTTAAGAGTCATAATCGTCATCTGTATCACCCGTAGTCGGAGCATGATAGATATAATCGCTTTCACAGGTACAAGGATCGTTTTCACAGACAGGACATGGTTCATTATACATAGGCATTATATATACGTTAATATTAATTAAGAATAATTAACGCTGAAAATATATTTTAAAATAAAAAATCCCCCCATTTTTCCTTCCGCCAACTAATTTCTAAATCATAATAAAACAAATGAAAAAATTATGCAAGTCCCTTGTGCATAACTAAAAAAACTCAAAGCTTAAAAGTCAAAACTCAAAATTTATTATTCTAACGAATAATAGTAATTTTAACCCGCTCAAGGTCTTTTTGAGACGGGAGTCTCTTCAGTAAGCCGTTTTTGGCTCCCATTTCCTGCAAAACGCCATGAGAATTTAAAATTCCCAGACGTAAAGCATAATCCCAGTCATTTTTTAATAACATACCGGTCGTAAATCCTGAGCCAAAAGCATCGCCTGCGCCCGTGGTATTTTTAACTGCAGTTACTAAGGCCGGGGCATGATAAGTCAAAATGCCGTCGCTTAAATACGCGCCTTTAGCGCCATCAGTGACTAAATTATATCCCGGGCTTAAACGGTTTAATTCTTTAAAAATATCCTTGATTTCCCTTTTACCTGTCAATCTTTCCGCTTCTTCTTTATTAACATTAAAGATATAAGCGTCTTTCATATAGCGCGCTAAATTCTGCTTGCCAAGCTTCAATTCTTCTCCTCCGGGATTCCATGATATTTTTACTTTATTAGCTTTGGCATAACCAAACAAACGGTTGAGCAGACTGGTGCTACCAGCAACAGATGATAAATAAATCCACTTGGTCTTTAATTTGTCCCAGTGAATATCTTTATCGGAAAAATTGGCGCTGGCGCCGCGATAAACTAAAATTGTACGGTCGCCATTGAACATAACTAAAATTGTTGAATATGCTGTCTTATGCTTGTGATCAGAAACAACCAGGGAACTAATCCCCTTGTCAGCCAAAAGCTGCAAAATTTCCAGACCAAAAATATCCTTGCCCACGCGACTGCAGATACCTACTTTTAATCCCAAGTTGGAAAAGGTTGCGGCTGAATTGGTCGCTCCGCCGCCAATGTCAAAAAAGACATCGCCTAATTCCAGCTTGGCTCCATATGAAAAACATTCCCCCACGCCAGTGGGAAATTTATTGGATTTGATTAATTTGAAGTCCTTGCTGATTAAGTAAACGTCTTTTGTTGCCGCGCCGATGGAGACGATATCGTACATATAATTAAATTATGAATTATTAAATCTAAATTATGAAATGGTTACGGGCGAAAACGGCTGTCGTCGAAGACGTTCTCTGGTAGAGACGCGGTATACCGCGTCTCTACCGTCCTCAAAACACAGCCGTTTTCGCCCAGAAGCTAATTTTTCTTAGCCTTTTCCCATAAATAAACAAAATACTCAAAGTTTTTCGCAATCAAACCAATCGCCTTATCCTTACTAATCTTCCCATCCCGCCATTGTTCCAAAGGCTGAAAAAAGATAGTGCGTCCAACTGCAAAACCAATTATTTCCTTGAATTGAGCTGCACATTTCAGCCATTGACTGACTAGAGCCTTAGTGCCAGCCCTTCCCAGAACCACAATTTGGGCTTTCCCGGCGACTTTAATGATCTTGGGCCAATAGTTACGGGGCATGGCTTCCAGCTTCCAAATATCAACCTTAATGCCGAATTTATTTATTTCCTTCATGGCCTGAACTGACAAAAACGGACGAGCTTTCAAGTCATAATTCTTACCATATTTTTTCAGCTGCTCATCGGTGGCCGGCACTAAAAGTTCAAACAGGAATCCGATCTTATTCTTAAGACAAAAATCACTCATCTTTTTCAGACGTTTAAGCTGCTCTAAATTATCCTTCTTATTCACGGGATTATAACGGACTAATACTTTGGAATATTCAGGCTTGAATTTCAAAAGATGCTGGCCAAACTTGGAGCCGAATTCAAAATCAAAAACTTTCTGTCCGCTTTTTTCAGTGGTCAAAATCCTGACCGCACCCAGCTTCTTAGCTGCTTTCAGGATATCAGTTCCAAACTCTTCATCAACCAAAATCCCCATATTTCCTTTGCAAGTTTTCTTGCACTTGGCCCAAGATCGCACAAACGCATACCAGATAATCTGTTTGGCTTCTTTAACTTTGTTATATTGCGCTTTAGTCAAAGGCTCTTTCCAGCCAAAAAGATCGCGAAAAAAGGAAGCGCGGTGGTCAAATGGGAGAATGTAAAGTTGTTTAGGATTATTCATACACTTTTATTGAATCTTCTTAACCACAGATTATTATTCACTGATCGCACAGATAATATTAGTGTTATCAGTGATTAAAATCAGTGGTTCCGAGCATTCATTTTTATCACTTTAATTATTTTACTTGCATTCAATTCATATTTATCCAAAAGCTGTTTCGCCGTCCCCGACTCACCGAATTTATCAAGCATGCCGATAATTTTCATTGGCACAGGACATTTTTGGCTCAAAACTTCTGCCACGGCGCTGCCTAATCCCCCATTAACCTGATGTTCTTCAATAGTGATTACCTTTTTAGTCTTTTTCGCAGATTTAATAATCGTCGCCTTATCAATCGGCTTAATGGTGTGGCAATTAATCACTTCAGCTGAAATTTTTTGTTTAGCTAATTCATCAGCTGCTGCCAAAGCTTCATAAACCATGGGTCCGCAGGCAATTATGGTCACATTTTTTCCCTGCCTTAAAATATTGGCTTTGCCGATTTGGAATTTTGAATTGCCTGAAATTATGGGCGTCTTTTCGCGTCCAAAACGGATATAAACAGGACCTTCAATTTTAGCAGCCGCCATAACCGCTTTTTGGGTTTCTTCAAAGTCGCAAGGCGCAATTACAGTCATATTTGGCAAAACCCGCATCAAAGCAATATCTTCAAGCGCCTGATGAGTGGCGCCGTCCTCACCGACATTTAAACCGGCGTGTGAACTGACGATTTTGACATTGGCTTTATTGTAACAAATTGAAACCCTGATCTGTTCCCAGTTTCGACCGGGACTAAAGACTGCAAAAGAACAAATAAACGGTGTCAAACCTTCCAAAGCTAATCCAGCTCCCACACCCGCCATATTCTGTTCTGCCACTCCCACTTCAAAAAAACGGCTAGGATATTCTTTACTAAAATCCAAACAGCGAGTTGATTCAGCCAAATCGGCGGACACAACTACCACTTTCTTATCTTTCTTCCCCAACTCCAAAAGCGCCTTGCCAAATCCGTCGCGGCAGGATTTCATTTCTAGTTTTTTATTATTTATAATCATTGCCCTAATGTTCGATTAAACGATTCAACTATTTTAATTATTTCCGGCTTTTGTTCTAAATATGAATTAAATAATGCTGTAGGATTTTCTAAGGCGTATGAACCATATTCAATCATCAGATTACTGTTAATTTCTGTTTTTAGAACTTGAGAATGATTTTGTAAATTATCAGTCCCGGGACAACGCACATCATAACCGCTTGAATTGTAAAGCTTACCTTCAATAGTCACTTTTTCTTTCAATGGAGTAATATCGCAACCGATACCCCAGCCAGGAAATGCTTCCTTAAGTATAACTGTGACATGCCCATATTTATAATTAATTGCCACTCCGACTATGTCAGACTTTGAAATTTCATCTTTTGAAATTTCTTTAATCTGGGCACCCTTAGGATATGCTATTGTATAACCATATTTACTGTTTGTATATGTCAGCCAGCCTTCATAAGGATCGGCTATTGATACAACATTAGCCTTAAAAGTTTTTATTATACTTGAAGCTGGGGTTAAAGTGTCTGAAAACCCCTCACCTCCCCAATCTAATCTCTGCCCCATAGTATACGTATACTCAGTATTTTTATAAATCACTTCATTATTGGGCAAAGTACCCTCAACATTTTTCCAGATATCATTTTTATAAACATTAATTACAAACATAAATGCTTCTTTTTGTGTGCTTGGGGCGGTTAATGAAAATCTATAACCAACCTCGCGCTGATCATCCTTAGCACTCGGATGTTCCTCAGCAACAATGACGTCTTTCCAGTCAGATGGAATCGTTAATTGAAATTCATAAGGCTGACCTTCGGCGAAAATCCTGACTGCCGGTTGTGAATTATCAAATTGCTGATTATCCGCCAATTGTTTCTGTAAATCATGAATCTGCTGATTGAGCTTATCCAAATCAGCCTGATGCTGGGTGGTCAAATTGTTAATATTGTTAAGTTGTGAATAATAAACCACTCCTCCTATAACCACTAAAGTCAGAATGGTAATCACCACAAATAAAATAATAATTGTACGCATGTTTTTATAATTAATTTTTAAGTTCAATTAATGCCCTGTTCGCCTCCTCAACTGTCGGCGCTTTCCCGTGCCATTCCCACTTATTCTCCATAAAACTCACCCCCTTACCCGGAATTGTATGAGCGACAATAACTTTTGGCTTACCTTTAATTCTTTTAGCGTTATTCAACGCAGCTAAAATTTGTTTCATATTATTACCATCAATTTTCTGAACATGCCATCTAAACGCCTGATATTTTTCATGCAAATGCGTCAGAGGCATTATTTTTTCAGTAAAGCCGTCAATCTGAATCATGTTGCGATCCAGAATAAAAATCAAATTATCCAGCTTATACTTGGCGGCGCATAAAATTGCTTCCCAGGTTTCACCCTCGTCCTGTTCGCCGTCGCTAGTAACGCAATAAACAAAATGCTTTTGCTTTTTCATTTTGGCCGCCAAAGCCATGCCAACTGCTACTGAAACTCCCTGCCCCAAAGGCCCGCTGGAATGTTCCAAAGCAGGCATATCCTGATATGAAGGATGGCCCTGCAATTTGGAGCCTAATTTTCTCAAAGTCTTTAACCAAGACAACGGAAAATAACCAGCTCTCGCCATAGCCGCGTAGCGAATCGGCACGACATGACCACAGGATAAACATAAACGATCGCGCTGTTCCCATTTGGGATTTTTCGGATTATGTTTTAAAACATTAAAATACAAGGCAGCAAAAATATCTGCTAATCCCAAAGGACCGGCAGTATGGCCACTACCTGCTTCAACCAGCATGCGAATTACATCCTGGCGCAAAGTATTGGCCATTTTTTCAAGTTGTTTGATGTTATTTTTCATGTTATTTTTCAAAATAGCGTCTATTTCTAATAAAATAAATTGATGTTACGCCTAAAACAATATCAGTTATTCCAAGAACATTAAAATCAAGCGAAGTTAAAAATCGGAAAACAGATACAAAAAATATAAAGATTCCAATTCCGACAACAAAATAAAATGCCCACTTTTTCGATTTATATAATCCGAAACCACCAATTAAGCAATACATTGCTACTAGAATAAAAAATATAATATTAAATTTGATTTCTGACTGAGATAAATTTCTAGTTGCTAAAAATTCAGTACCGCGGCTTAAAATTTCTAAAGCAGCATAAACTGCATAAGAATATACTATGCCAGCAATTACTAAAACAACAGAGTATATTTTAGCAAATTTTAAAACTTGTTTCTTTTTTCTGTCATTATTTTCCATAGTTGTAAATCGTTAATTTGGGCGAAAACGCCAGCCGTCATTCAGAGCGAAGCTAGAAATTTATATTCCCCTTTAAACAGGGAATCCGTTAGTGTAGCGAAGAATCCTTTCAGATTGCGAATAGGGCTTAGGAATCCAATTCCCTAGCGACATTCCGTATTCTACAAATCCAGAATGATAGGAGGGGATTGGATCCCGAGCAACAAGGCCAAGCATTGAGCGGAAATGGGAATGCGGAAAACAGGATTCCACGCTGCGCCCTTTCGAGGCTTCGCTCTGAATGACAGCTGCTCGGTTTACTTCTTTTCCACCCATTTCGGTGTCACATACAGACTGCAATGGCATCTCCCCTGCAGTTCCACTTCCCCCATGTAAAAATAACACGGACAAATAATCTTGCGATCAGCCAGTTCATTGCCTGTTAAAATACGGCAGGGACAATAAGCCTGTTTGCCTTCAAGCAGGAATTTTTTCTCGGTTTCAGCCAGCTGTTTTAAAACATTTTCATCCGGATTTAACATAATCTCATTCTGATATTTGGTGGCATTCATCCATTTAACCTGTCGAGTCCAGCAATCTTTAAAAAATTCATAATCGACCTTAGCTTCAGGAATCTCTTCAAAGCAATTCTGATTCTGGCAAATCGGACACTCTGCCGGCGCTTCACCGTCTTTGTAGATATAACCGCAAATTTTACAGCGATGAATGGTCATATGGTTACTAATCTACGAATTGACTACGAATCTACTAATCAGCCGCGCTATCTGTAGATCTGTAGCTTATTCGTAAATATATATCAATAATTAATCAAACTTTATATTTTTCAAAATATTTATTCAATAATACTAAACGCTCTTGGCCGTTACTTTTAAAACGGCGAGGATCTGTTCATTAATTAATTTTGGGCTTAATCTTTTGCGCAAATTATTCAACTGATGCGGCAAGATCTGCTGTCCGCATAATTTTTTTATTCTTTCCGCTACCGCATGCAAATTATCAAAAGGCATAACCATATTTGATAAACCAGCTAACTTTAGAATCTCAGCACAACCCATTTGATCACTGACCAAAACCGGCACACCTAAGCAAGCTGCTTCCATAGGTACGTTTCCAAAAGTTTCAAAGTATGAAGGTGAAACAATTAATCCCTGCGACATATAGAATTCATACAAGCCTTCCGGCCTCATCGGCGCCATTATATTTATTGTCTTGGGAAATTTTTTTAACCCGTTAACTTTTGTCACAAAGGTGGATTCATGGTTCCACTTTTGATTTCTTAAAATCCGATCAATCTTGAAAAATGTATCAAAATTCTTAATCTTGGTATATCTGCCCACAATTGCCACACGCCTATCAACAGGAGGGCGCAATTCAAGCAAATCCGGAATATTCACGGGATTAGGAATAATATACGCTCTTTTTATTGAGCTTTTATAAACTTCTTTTTCCACTATATCCCTGGTAATCTGTGAAGGAAACATATATGAATATACCCGTTTTTTAAAAGATCTTTCCATGGCCAAAAAAATCTTTCTGGCCTTCGGGCTCATCCACTGTACTTCCTTTGACAATACGCCGGCGTAACGCAAGACTATCGGTATATCAAGCTCATACGCGGCAATCGAAATCATCCAGGGTATATAATATGTGCCATTAAGCAAAATCACATCCGGCACCTCTCGTTTTAAGACAATTTTGATTTTATTGATTATCGGACGATAAAATTTCTCAACCTCACCTAAAGTTTTAGCCTTTTTTATAATATTACCAATCGGCAGGTCATGAATATTAAAAATATGCTGTTCAAAAAGATCCGGATTCAGATGCCAAAAAGCCGTTGCCCCTCTGATATGCATTTTGGGGTTTACTTCTATCCCAATAGTTGATTTACCTGCTTTTTCTAAAAAATTCAATAAACTGTAATTTCCCGTTGTTATCCCGCCTAAGTATTCTCTCGTAATATTCAAAGCTACTCTCATAAACTTTTTTCTTTAGTTCTTTATCTTACACCTTTAAATCTTTTAATTATCGCTTCGGAATTCAGTGACTTACCTATTGCCAGAATATTAGCGCCCGATTGAATTAATTCCTTTGCATTTTTTAAATTAACCCCCCCATCAACTTCAACATCCAAATTCGGAAACATCTTTCTGACTTTAGAAACTTTTGACTTTACAACTTTCAGACTTATTTTTTGTCCTCCCCATCCCGGCTTAACCCCCATAACCAGTATAACATCAAGTTTAGGCAAAATTCTTGCTATCTTCTCAACTTTAGTTTCCAAATTAATCGCCAATCCCGCTTTAATCCCCTTTTTATGTAAAAAAGTTATAATTTCTAAAATTTCTTTTTCTTTTACAGCTTCATAATGAAAAATCACGCTTTTAATTTTCTTAAACCCAACCCACTTTTTAATTTCCCTAAGCGGTTCCCTTACCATCAAATGCAGTTCATAATAGATTTCAGATTTCAGATTACAGATTCCAAATTTATCATAGAAGGTTTTGTTCTTCACAAATTTCCCGTCCGCGCAATCAATCTGCACTAATTTAAAAAAAGGCTCAAGAGCTTTCAGCCGCTTTTTAAAATCAGCAAAACTTTGAGTCAATATAGTAGGTACAATCTTAGCTTTCATATCGGCTAATTTTATTTAAACGTCTTTTATGTCTTGGCGCGCCATTAAACTTAGTATCCAACCAAATTTTAATTATCTTCTGCGCCAAGGGCAACTTCAAATCCCAGCCGGAAAGGCATAAAACATTGGCATCATTATGTTCGCGGGACAATTTAGCGTCTTTAATATTACTTATAGAAACTGCGCGAATCCCTTTAACTTTATTGGCCACAATGCAAACGCCAAAAGAAGATCCGCATATTAAAATCCCCTTAGAACCATCATCTTTAGATACGGCCTTGGCGACCTTAAAGCCAAAATCAGGATAATCATCATTTTTATCCAATTTTAAATTACCCAAATCAGCAAATTTAATCTTTTGGGTTAATAAATACTTTTTAAGCTGCTCTTTCAATTTAAAGCCGGCATGATCCGCACCGAGATATAACATAATTTTTTAATCACCAAGCATCAATAATCAATATTCAAACAAATTCTAATGTCTAATAACTAATAACAAAACAATTCGGAGATTAGAATTTTAATATTTGGTATTGTTTGATGATTGATTATTGGTTATTGATTATTTTAAAGTTCCACTTCCTCCCCCTCTTTAACTTCGCCACTATCCTCCTGCCCCAACTGTTCAATTAAATTAACTGAACCTTGAGTCTTTTTCAATGGCTGAGGAGCTGATACACCTTCATTACTTTCCGTTTTAGTTTCTATCTTAGGCTCAGATTTGGGAGCGGTCCTGATTGGTGGAATTTCTACTCTTGGCTGTTTTTGCCTTGGAGCTTTTTCTTTTGATTCAGCTTTCAAATCTTCAGACTGGGATTCTGGTTTTGGCGCAGTCCTGATTGGCGGCGGCTCAATACGAGGGCGATCTTCTTTGAGCGCAGGCTGTTTTGGTTTTTCTTCACGTTGGCTAGTCTTTGCCAGAGGTCGGCCCTTAAAATCAACGGTCTGCTTATTTAACTGATCTAATGAAACGGTTGGTACAGCTTCTTTCTCTTCTGAGACTTCCATTGCCTTAGGCGCTTTGATGCTGATTTCTCCGCGTCTTGATTTTTTCAGGCACTCTTTACAATAAACCGGCCGTGATTTATCCGGAATAAATGGAATTTCAATATCAATGCCACAATTATCACAATTTGTCTGATACATTTGCTTGGCTGGGTTTGCGGTGGCATTTCGATCTTGCTTAACTGCAGGCTGAGTCGTTACTGTCTGGTTTGAAGTTGCAGGCCTGGCTGGCGCCTGATTACTTGGTCTATTTTGGGTCGGACGAGAATCTGAACGTCTGTCATCTCTACGATTATCACGACGATCATCGCGACGATTATCTCTGCGGTCATCACCGCGGCTTTCCTGCCTTTTGGCAAAAGTATCGACAACTATCGGTGCCTGCACATTTTTACCATGGCCTGCTTCGGCCTTATCTCCCAAGCTCCAACGGTATATTTTATCTTCCACCACTTCTCTCGGTTTGGTATAGCGTTCGCGGGAGGCGCGGATTACTTTTTCCTCATTACCCATTGATTTACTGAAAACAGGCGGCAAACCACGGGCAGAAAAAGGATCACTGGTTATACCATCAATCATCAGCTTCATATAAACATGCCATTTGGGAAGATTTACTAAATCCTCCATAGTAATATTAGGTGCAAATTCCTGTTCCAAAAACTCCGCATCGGCCGCACCAATGCGAAAAACAATTATAGTGCCTACATTACCGAAAACGGCAGGACAAACTACTTCACCAAGCTGTTCAATGTACTGGTGAGCAATTGTTAAATTTAAACGGTATTTTCTGGCCTCAGATAAAATATTGGCAAAAGAATCAGTAATAAAATTCTGAAATTCGTCGACATAGAGATAAAAATCATTTCTTTCTTCTTCCGGAATATCGACACGGCTCATGGCAGCCAATTGAATTTTGGTTACCATCATAGCTCCCATCAAAGCTGAAGCATCTTCACCGATTCTGCCTTTGGATAAATTTAAAATCAAAATTTTCTTATTATCCATTAATTCGCGCAAATTAACACTTGATTTCACCTGACCGACAACATTTCTAATCAAGGCAGTTGATAAAAACTGACCGACTTTATTTTGAATTGGAGATACTACTTCCTGCAAAACACGCTCGTTCCATTTAGGAAATTCATCAACCCAGAAAGCGCGCACCACCGGATCCTGTATTTTTTCTACCACTTTTTTACGGTAATTCTTATCTACCAATAATCGGTTAATGCCCAGCAAAGTACTGTCCGGATATTCCAAAAGCGCCAAGATGGCATTTCTTAAAATATATTCCAAACGAGGGCCCCAGGACTCTGCCCATAATTTCTTAAATACACCCACAAGTCCTGAAGATACTAAATGGCGATATTTGGGCTCGACTTTTTCCAGAACATTAAAAGAAATCGGAAATTCCAAATCAGCAGGATTAAAATAAACCACATCATTAATCCGCCAGGATGGAATCCACTCCAAAATCTTTTCTGCAGTGTCGCCGTGAGGATCAATATAGCAGACACCTCGTCCGGACATAATATCAGAATAAACCATGTTCTCAATCATCGTTGTTTTACCCATACCAGTTTTTCCCAGAAGATAAACATGACGACGACGGTCATCTGTTTTGATGCCAAATATTTTTTCGCTATTATGATAAGTGGTAACTGCAAACGGAGCAATACCTGTATCAATTACCTTTTTTTGAATATCATCGGGCATAATTTTTCATTTATCGCTATTCGTTATCGATATTAGTTACGTTAAACCTTTTACGTAAAACGTAAAGAAAA
Source organism: Candidatus Parcubacteria bacterium (assembly GCA_026395685.1). Classification (GTDB taxonomy): domain Bacteria; phylum Patescibacteriota; class Patescibacteriia; order CAIXNZ01; family CAIXNZ01; genus JAPLYC01. Next base: position 6,241 of record JAPLYG010000012.1, on the reverse strand, counting down.
ACGATTCCGAAAATTTAATAACTAAGCTTAATTAGAAATTAATCCAAGAATGGCAAATTGCCGGGAATATTGCCTGAATCATCTGACTGACTATCCTGTTTTGGCTGCTCCTGGGACTCTGCTTGCGTTTCAGCCATTAAATTTGCGCCAAGCATATTTTTCCTTGGTTTGTTCTTTTTTGCCATCAAAGTATCAAAGTTTGAAAGTTCATCAGATTCCTCCGCGGGTTCCTGCTCCACATTCTGCTTTTTAATTGCATGGCTTTTTTCATAGGCATCCTTGTCTTTGGCAAATTGCTTTTCAAATTCATCATTATCATAATCAAAATTAGGAGTAACTCTATTTTTTTCCGGTTTAGGCTCTTCAACTTGAGCCACTTGTTCAAATTCAATTGCCTTAGCCTGATAAGGCAACCCAGATGGCGCAGCGGCTTTTTTAAAATCAGTTGACTTTAAGAACGGCGCTTTAACGCTCATGCCGGGGAAATGCCAAAGAGAAGCTAATTCTTCACTTGTTAAAGGCTTGGCAGTGCAACCCATCACAGTATCGCGGGTACGATAGGCGCCCATGATATAATTCCTTCTGGTATTACGCCTTTTTTCAATCATAATATACTGGGGTGAATTAGTACCGGTAGCTTTCATATCGGGCTTTAAGCCATTGCCATTCATATCAGTCCATTGTTTAAAGGCGCCAATAATGCCGTTTACGCCTATTGACTTATTCATCTTGCCCTTTTCCACAGTATAGAGATACCTAATCTTTGAATTAAAGGCCAATTTGGACATTTTATGCTCCATATTCTCAAGCTGCTCGCGCTGTCCAGGAGTTAAATTCAAGATTTTAAAAGGCTGATCTTCTTTTTTCTTTTCTTCTCCGGGGCCATAAACTCCAGTACCGACAGCTTGCTGGCCAACCTCACTTAAAATTTCTAAAGAAGAATCAAAAACAGAGCTGATAATGGTCTTTCTAGGCGCCTCTGCTTTGCCTGTAATTTTATTAAGTTCTTTTTGACCATCTTTGGCAGCCCAATCAACCGGTAATGGCTTGATTAAAAACTGTATCCAAATCTGTTCGCCCGGGCCTATCTGGCTCATTGTTTCTAAAAGTGCAGCTATTGGATCGACAAATACCTCAGCAAATTTATGTTCAAACTTTAACCAGGTTTTAATGGGCAAAAATACGTTTTTATTGCTTAAGGTCATTTCCACTCCATACAAATCATGCGTGTTATTGGGATAATAGCGTGGCACGCTTTTCACATAATCCTGAACTTCAGTTATTTCCGCATCGGGGAATTGGCCGTAAACAGCAGCCTCTACTAAATTACGCAAATGTTTTGGAGTCCTTATTAAAAACTGAATATGACCTTCGATGCTGACTATTTCGCAGGAAAAGCCAAGCTGAAATTCACCGTCAATATATTTTCCCCACCAGGTAATACTGGCGTGCGCACCTAATAAATGGTCGAATAAATTTTCCATTGCCTGAATACTCTGTTCATTCCTTTTAGGCACATCTATGGCTAAAAGTATGGGCGTAACAGTCTTTGCAAACCAACGGTTATTGATGTAAAACATGTATTCCGGGTATGCCAAATACCTGATAAAAATCCATAAATATAACAAAAAACCATAGTATTTAAATAATACTATATTAATCGTTGACAATGTGTCTGGCGCAGTAAAAATGTCCTGTTCGATCTGATTCAAGAAGCCTAAGACAAAATCTAAAATTGAGTTGATAAAACCTAAATCTAATTCAATCATATATTTTTATTATCGGGATAAATTTTTATAACTAACCAAACCAGATAATAGGCTGTAAAAAAATCCTATTATCCCCAAGATTAATCATAAAATAGACTAAATATATCCTGTGATTATTATACCAAATTTTCAATAAAATAACTACCAAACTGTTAATAAAACAAAAAGAAACCTGCCGAGCTTGGAGGTTTCTCTTTATTATATGTCCCGCAATAGCGGGATGTTGCTTCGCGGTATAAATTTATGTTATGCTGCTAAATTATAGCGTCCGTCAGCCTGCTTTTGGAACCTATTCTTATCCATTAAAGCTAAAATAATAGTGGTTTTTTGGACAAATCTTTGTTTTAATACTTTATCTATTAATTCCTGCTTTGCCTGGCTGCCTTCTTGCTTCAAGATATCAACAATAATCTCAGAGACAGTGCCGGGTTGATATCCCCATTCTTTTAAGGCATAAGTGCCGCGGCCGACTAAAACATATTTATTATCAAGGATAAGTTCATTATGGACAGTAGCCGGACAAGCTTTCTTGCCGTCAAAATTTGCCTGGTTGATCAGGTCAGCGACTTCCACGAAGTGCAGCGGCCTTTTTTCTCTAAGCATAATTAAGTAGGCCTTATCAGTCATTCTTTTTGGTCTGATAGTATTCCAAATCGCCAAACCCCATTGTTTTAAAATATTCGTCTTAACATCTTTTCTGGCGCGCAATAATGCTTCGATAATAGCATCATTTCCAGCTTTAAGCTGTTCAACTTTAGAATATAATTCATTGCTGTTAAATTTTTTCATTAAATCTTCCAAATGGATCGGCTGTCCATGGTCTGCAATAATCTCTTTTAAAGATTGGGAAACAGCCAAAAGTTCATCCATATTTACATGCGCTAATTTCCAAATAGCGTCATATTCCGGCAGGTTATCAATGCGTTCAAATCTTTCATCCAATAAATTGATCAATAAAAAATTCAAAGCATTTAATTCCCGCTCCTTTTTATCCAATTCCTGAAGTAATTTCTCCACTAAATGAGATTCAGACATTAACCCGCCATGATATTGTAAATTCTCATTAATTTGTGATTCTAAATCAGCTAAAGCTGCCTTGACTCGCTGTAAATCCAAAACCTTCAGCTTTCTTAAGCCTTCGCGTTCAATTTGTCTGACACGTTCTCTGGTAATATTATAATCACGGCCAATCTGCTCCAAAGTATGCTCTTGGTTAATTTCACCTAAGGCATTTCTGCGTTGCAAAACCTGGCGTTCGCGTTCTGGCAAATTTACCAATAAATCATTGACTAAGTTTGCATAACTAGTTATTTTGATTCTTGGAGTCATATTATTCTTATAGTTATAATAAATTATTTGCTAAATTAAGCACAATTTATAAGTATTTTAAATTATTCTATAGTATACCACAACAGAAAAAATATGTCAAGACTTTTTAGGCTATTGACATTATATCCCCTTTTTTACATAAAGGCAAGTCTATTGCCTAATATAAAACAAAAAACAGCTTTGAATTAAACCAAGGCTGTTTTTTTGCTAATTTTATATAAAATTATAATGTATTAATAACAATGATCCTAATACTATTGCTTGTCTTTTTTCATTGCCCAGTCCAATTTTTGCCAGGTAACCAGCAAGGGAGAAGCAATACAAATTGAAGAATAAGCACCAAAGAAGATACCGATTATTAAAGGTAACACAAAGTCATTAATTACCCCGCCGCCAAAAATTAACAAAGCAATTAAGGCTAATTCTACTGTAAGAATCGTGTTAATTGAACGCGCCATGGTCTCCCAAATACTTTTTTCCACAATTTCTTCAAATTCACCCTCATATTTGTGTAAATTCTCTCGAACACGATCAAATACCACGATGGTATCATTTACTGAATAACCTAAAATCGTAAGCAAGGCTGCCACAAATGGAGTGTTGATTTCAAAGCCGAAAAACTTGCCCAAAATCACGAAAATACCGACAGTCACAAAAATGTCATGAACCAGAGCCAAAACTGCTGCCACGCCGTATTTCCAGGAACTGACCGGGTAAGAAACTTTACGAAAAGCAATAGCGATATAAATAATAATAGAAATCGCCACTAAAATGATTGCCCAAAAAGCTTTGGTTCTTAATTCCGCGCCGATTGAAGGGCCAATAGAATCAAAACGCTTTTCAATAACCTTATCAGTACTTGTGGTAATTGGCTCAACACTGACACCCTCAATAGCAACATCAGCATTGCCGTCGACTGATTCGACTTTAATATCAGCATCTGTCTTTTTTGCTGTTTCAGCAAGGGCAGCAACATTACCCCTTAATTTAGACATAATCTGCTGATGGATTTCCTCTCCTGTTTCCTGAAAACGTAAAACATAGCCCTTATCACCCAGTTCCTGAATCTTCAAGCTTTTTAAATTTATATCTGACAATTGACCGGATAATTCAGCTACCGTAGGTTTATCCTGAGTATATTCAATTTCCAGCAAACTTCCGCCGGTAAAATCAATGCCCAGATTTAACTTCCACACAAACAGAAGGATGATAGAAATTATTGTCAGTATGCCGGAGAATGTCAGAAATACTTTGCGCAATTTAATTATATTCATACTTGAGTTTTTAAATTATCCGCCAAACGCGGATCCGCTTCTGGCGGAAAAATTAAAAATTTATGCACTTAGCCTTTAAAATTTTTCTTAGGAAATAATATATTTACATACTTAGATTCACTGACAAATTTCCAGCCGATTACAGTATTGATAAATAATCTGGTAATAATCATAGCAGACAGCATGGAGATAATTACACCGATAAACAAAGTCAAGGCAAAACCCTTGATCATGCTGCTACCGAACCAAAACAAGAAAAAGCAGGATAACAACGTGGTATAATTGCCATCGCGAATTGACGGCCAGGCACGTCTAAAACCTTCCTCAGACGCAGAGCCTAAAGGCTTGCCCATGCCTAATTCTTCTTTCATACGCTCGAAAATCAGGACATTGGCATCAACAGCCATACCGACTGACAAAACAAAACCGGCAATGCCTGACAGTGTCAGGGTCACGGGTATTGATTTAAAAATTACGATATTAATAATTGTATAGATTATCAAAGCAAGGATTGCGATCAGACCTGGCAGACGATAATAAGCAATCATAAAGATAGTAATCAGAATAAAAGCTAAAATTGCGGCATATAAGCTTTTGGCAATAAAAGTCTGACCCAGGCTGGCGCCGACTGTTTGCTGAGAAACAAGTTCAATCGGTACAGGCAAAGCACCGGCATTTAAGCGCATAACAATAGTTTTTGCTTCTTCCACCGAAATTTTACCGGAGATTACTGCTTGACCGCCGGTTATTTTTTCATTTACGCGCGGGGCATAGACTTCACCATCAGAAATTTCCCCGTCGCCATTAACATCAATGATTGATTTACCGTCTAAAAAAATTCCCAAACCTTTACCGACGTTGCGTGCGGTTATTTCTTCAAAAAGCTTAGTCCCTTCATCATTAAATTCCAGGCTGATTTCAGGCTCATTGGTATTAGAATTAAATTTGACACTGGCTTTTTTTAAATGTTTGCCTGTTAAGCCGGTATAGACATATTGATCCTGGGAAACATAATCTGATTCAACTTTCTTGGTTATCAAAATTCTGAAAGTCTGATAAGTAGGTACTTCTTTTTCATCTGATTTATATATTAAATGAAAGCCGAATTGAGTTTCTATTATATCGGAAATTTCTCCGACCTTAAGATTAAAAGCCGGTTCTTCAAATTCCTTGACCATCTGTCCGCGGCCAAAATAACCCAGATCTCCCGCGCTTTCAGCAGCTCCCGGCTCAGTAGAATTTGCTTTGACCAAATCGCTGAAATTTTCAGCTGTAGCCTGTTTTTTCAAGTCCTCAATTTTTTTGCGGGCGTCTTCTTTGGAAGTTTCCTGTTCGCAACGGTCAGCGCCCTTATAGCATATTAATAAATGGCTGGCTTTGACTTTTGTGGCATTTTTTGTTTCTCCAGCCTTTAAAATATTGTAGCCTTCGCTATTTTCAACCACTTCCCAATAAACTTCTCCCTGGCTTATTTTCTTAATAGGCTTTAAAAATTCACTAAAAGTACCGCCATCTTCAAGATAGCCGATGTCACCGCCATTAGCTTTGGAATTTTCATCTGCTGATTTTTCTTTGGCAATATCGGCAAATTTAGCCGGATCGTCCAAAACCTGCTTTAAAATTTCCTTAGCTTTACTTTTAGCATCAGCATTATAGGTATCCATTTCCTTTTGCTGTGCTGCGCTTAATTCTTTAGGAGCGGTAGATTCTTCCTTAAATTCCAATAAAGGTGTTTCGCCGATCATTTTAATTGCCTGCTGGACATCGCTTACGCCGGCTAATTCGGCAACAACTCGGAAATTATCACCCTGTTTATTTGTTTGTACCAGCGGTTCAGCCACGCCAAAAGCATTGACACGGCGCTCAATA